>CAWHHB010000006.1:0-494099 GCA_963828995.1 uncultured Actinomycetota bacterium | reverse complement strand
GTCAGGCCGTGGGACCCGGACGCTCGCATCGCCGCATCGCGCGTCGACACGCTGCTGAACGATCGCGCCGGCGCTCGCGCATGGCTGGAGCAGCAGCTCGCCCGGTTCCCCGGCGATCTGCCCCTCGTCTCGATCCTCGCCAACTCACCCTCGACGTGAGCACGGGAAACCCTGCGGATGTGCGTGAGCACGACCTGTGCCTGACCTAGACTCGAGCGCGAAGCCTCGCGCCGGCCCCGGAATGCGAGCTCGCTATGCAGGAACCCACCACCCCGGCACACCCGCCGGAGGCGCACGGCCGCACCCGCGGTCTGTTCCCCCGTCGGTCGGTTCCCACCGCACCGCCCGCCGACACGCCCCGTGAGACCTTCCGCGGCTCCATCGAGCTGCTCCTCGACGAGCGGCTCGACGACGGCATGCGCGCCATCGAGGAGCAGGCGGCCGCGCTGATGCGCGAGATCGCCTCCGAGATGTGGAGGGCATCCGGAGCGGACGCCCGGCCCGAGCAGGAGCGGATCATCTCCCTGCTCTCGCGCGACCAGGCGATCCGCAGCCTGATCGCGTCCAGCGACGAGCGGTTCCAGACCCTCGCCGTGCGCACCGCCCGCCTCGAGGACTCCATGGCCGAGACCGCCGAATCCAGCCGCGCGATGCGGGCATCGCTCGCGGAGAGCGCGCGCGTGGTGCACGAGGCCGCGAACTCGCCGATGCTGCAGGGCGTCGAGGCCGTACGCGCTCAGCTCGAGGAGGTCGACCAGCGGATCGCCGAGACGATGAACCTGCTCGACGAGCGCGAGCGGTCGTTGGTGGACGGCATCCAGCAGCAGATCGTGTCGCACGGCGATCTCATCACCCAGGAGACCACCCGCATCGTCGAGGCGATGCAGGGATACGTGCAGGGCGGCGTCGAGGCCATGGGACAGCTCGCGCAGCGAGTGGACGCGCAGATCAGCACGATCGGCGGGCTGGACGACACGGCGATCGAGCGCGTCCGCGAGGCCGTGCGGACCGAGATCGAGGAGACCTTCGCCGGACAGGTCGATCAGGTCTTCGAGCGGATCGGTCTGCAGGGACGGGAGGTACGGCAGGCGTCGCTGGCGCTACGAGACGCGCTGGAGCAGCGGGTGCACGGCCTCGCGCAGCTCGTGCGATCCGACTCGGAGACGATCCGCTCCCTGATCGAGCGGATGGGCGCGAACCAGGAGACGGAGCTCCGCGAGGCGATCGGCGAGGGGCTCGCCGGCATGGCGGCCCAGATGCGAGAGGCCATGGTCGAGCACGCCTCGACGACCGAGGAGCGCATGCAGCGAGTGGAGCGCCTGATCGGCGAGCGTGTCGAGGCGATCTCCGACGAGCTCTCGTCCGCGGTCGACCGGGAGATGGCCATGCTGTCGGACCGACTCGACTCGAAGATCGGCGGGCCGGAGGGCGGCTCTTCGGCCGGCGTCGAGGTCTCGGAGCGGCTCGAACAACACATCGACGACCGGCTCACCGCACTCGCGAAGATGATCCGTGCGGACAACCGTGTCCTGAACGAACGGATGGCCGCCCCGCAGGCGCCCGTCGACGACGGCGTCGAGAGCACCAAGCTCGTGCTCCGCGCCGTCAAGGAGATGCAGGCGACCCTCGCCGGCGACGTGATGGGCAGCATGGATCGCCGGTTCCAGTCGATGGCCGACCAGCTGCACAAGGAGACGCAGTCGACCGCCGAGGCGATGGTGAAGGTGGCCGAGGTGATGGGCCAGAAGATCGATCGACTCTCCGTGCGGATCGACGAGGGGTACGGCAACGACATCCAGGTCGTGATCGACCGGATGGGCGATGCGATCCAGGCCATGTCGGGAGCCCCGCGCCGCGAGGAGCCGTTCGACCTCTGACGGTGAGGACCGGGCAGCCGGCCCGCGAGCGACTCACGGGTCCAGGCGGACCTCCGCCTCACCCTTCTTGACGGGGTGCTCCGTCACGCCGTCACGCTCCACCGTCACCCACAGGTCGAGCAGTGCCGTGCCGGCCTCGCGGTCCAGCGCCCGCACGCGGCCGCCGGCCACGATCGTGTCGCCCATCGCGACCGGCGACCGGAACGAGGCGCGCAGCCGTGTCACCGCTGCCGGGTCGCCGGCCCACGACACGAGGCACGACGCGAGGTGACCGAACGTGAACATGCCGTGCGCGATGATGCCCGGGAACCCGGCCCGGCGGGCGACCTCGTCGTCCTGGTGAAGGGGATTGCGGTCGCCCGAGACCTCCGCGTACGTGCGGACGTCCTCGCGGGTGACCTCCCGCGTGAGCGTCGGGAGCTCGTCGCCGACGCTCACGTCGTCGAGCCTCACTCGGCCGCCCGCTCGATCATGGTCGCGCGCGTCGTCGCGACCGGCTCCCCGACGGCGCCCCACAGCGTGACCTCGATCGTGAGGAAGCCGTTGCCTCCTCGCTCGCGGATCGCGGCGATCCGCGGCCGGACCTCGAGCGTCTCCCCCACCACCACCGGTCGGTGCCACACGTACTCCTGGTCACCGTGGACGACGCGAGAGAAGTCCAGACCGAGCTCCGGATCGGACACGATCGGATCGAAGACGCCGAACTCGGCCGCCGTGAGGAACGTCGGCGGTACGCCCGGCACCGTCTGACCGACGGCGGACGCGAACCGTTCGACGTGCGCGGCGTCGACCTCGAACGAGGTCGTCGGGTAGGTCTTGCCGGCGAGCGTCGTATCCATCGACGAGGACGCTACCGTTCGGTCCCGGCGTTCGCCACTCCCTGTCGGCCGGACGGGGCATGCCGGGAAATCCCCCGTCCGAGGTACGTGCTTCGACATGTCACCCGCCCTACCATCGGCCGCGATGGGAAGAGGGGGAATCGGTACCGAACGTGCGGACGCGATCACCGTCGTGATCGCCGACGATCACCTTGCCTTCGGGGAAGCGTTGGAGATCGTCCTCGGGCAGGAGTCCGACCTGCAGGTGATCGAGGTCGTCACCGACGGTCCCGCCGCGATCGAGGCCGTCGAACGGTACGAGCCGGACGTCGTCATCATGGACATGACGATGCCGGGCATGGACGGCATCGAGGCCACACGGCGGATCCGCGAGGGAGCGGGCGGCACCCAGGTGATCGTGCTGTCGGGGGCCGAGGACGACCTCGGCGTCGGCCGTGCGGTGCTGGCGGGGGCCCGGGGCTACCTGCGCAAGACCGACGCGGTCGGTGACCTCCCCGGCGCCATCCGGCGAGCCTTCCACGGCGACGCCCTCAACCCCGAGGACGAGATCAACCAGTCCCTGAGCCGGCTCCGTCGCCGGCGGGCGAGCGAGGGCAACCTGGAGCAGCGGATGCAGCGCCTCACACCGCGGGAGTTGGAGATCTTGCAGCGCATCGCGAACGGTGAGACGAGCGCGAAGATCGCCGCCGAGCTGGAGATGAGTCCGAATACGCTTCGCACGCACACCCAGAACGTGCTCACGAAGCTCGGTGTGCACTCCAAGCTCGATGCGATCGTGGCGGCGATCCGCTACGGCAAGGTGACGACGAACACGCCGCCGAACGGGGACCTCGCACCCGAGATCGTCTAGGGGCGAGCTGCGGACCCGGTCAGCGGGTCTCGCGGTGCAGCGTGTGCTTGCGATCCCATCGGCAGTACTTCATGAGCTCGATCCGGTCGCGGTCGTTCACGCGGTTCTTCACCGTGTTGTAGTTGCGCCGCTTGCACTCCGTACACGCGAGCGTGATGTTCGGTCGGTTGTCACCCTTGGCCATGTCGCTCCCTACTTCACGATCTTCGTGACGCGTCCGGCGCCGACGGTGCGCCCGCCCTCGCGGATCGCGAAGCGCAGGCCCTCCTCCATGGCGATCGGGGCGATCATCTCCACGGTCATCTCCACGTTGTCCCCGGGCATGACCATCTCCACGCCCTCGGGCAGGTTGGCGGTGCCGGTGACGTCGGTGGTGCGGAAGTAGAACTGGGGGCGGTAGCCGTTGAAGAACGGCGTGTGGCGCCCACCCTCCTCCTTGGACAGGATGTAGACCTGGGCCTCGAAGTCGGTGTGGGGGGTGATCGAGCCGGGCTTGGCCAGGACCTGGCCGCGCTCGACGTCGTCCTTGTCGATGCCGCGGAGCAAGATCCCGACGTTGTCGCCGGCGCGGACCTCGTCCAGGAGCTTGCGGAACATCTCCAGGTCGGTGGCCGTGGTCTTGCGGGTGTCGCGGATCCCGACGATCTCGATCTCGCTCATCTTGGCGAGGGTCCCGCGCTCGACGCGGCCGGTGACGACCGTGCCGCGCCCGGTGATCGAGAACACGTCCTCGATCGGCATCAGGAAGGGCTTGTCGACGTCGCGCTCGGGCTCGGGGACGTAGGTGTCACACGCGTTCATGAGCTCGTCGATCTTTTGGCCCCAGGTCTCGTCGCCCTCCAGGGACTTGAGCGCCGAGCCCACGATCACCGGCACGTCGTCGCCGGGGAACTCGTAGCTGAGCTCAGGAGCTCGCGGACCTCGAGCTCGACCAGATCCAGCAGCTCGGGGTCGTCGACCATGTCGGCCTTGTTCAGGAACACCACGATGTAGGGCACCCCGACCTGGCGGGCGAGCAGGACGTGCTCGCGGGTCTGGGGCATGGGGCCGTCGGCGGCCGATACGACGAGGATCGCGCCGTCCATCTGGGCGGCGCCGGTGATCATGTTCTTGACGTAGTCGGCGTGGCCGGGGCAGTCCACGTGGGCGTAGTGGCGAGCCTCGGTCTCGTACTCCACGTGGGCGATCGCGATCGTGATGCCGCGCTCGCGCTCCTCGGGGGCCTTGTCGATCTGGTCGAAGGGGGTGAAATCGGCCATCCCCTTGTCGGCCTGGCGCTTGGTGATCGCGGCCGTGAGGGTGGTCTTGCCATGGTCGATGTGGCCGATCGTGCCGATGTTCACGTGGGGCTTGTTCCGCTCGAACTTCTTCTTGGCCATGCCGTTTGCTCCTCCGAGGTGCTCCGTGGGTCTCCTGCGTAGCGGCGGGTGGACTCGAACCACCGACACAGCGATTATGAGCCGCTTGCTCTACCTCTGAGCTACGCCGCCGCGTTCCAGCGGCCCAGTCTACCTGCGGCAACGGCCGGTCGGCACCTCATCGAAGCCCATTGATGGGTGGAGCTGGAGCGGGGAATCGAACCCCGGACCCCCTCCTTACCATGGAGGTGCTCTGCCGACTGAGCTACTCCAGCCTGTCGCTGTCGGAACAGAACCCTAACAAGGAGTGGACGGAGACACCTCGCTCATCGCTCACGGACTACCGGATCACCGGTCCCTGGCCGGTCGGGAGTCGCATGACCGGCGCGCGTCCGTCGAAGACGCACCAGGCGCCTCGCCCATGGTCCCGGCGCCTGCGAGCATGGAGGGATGCGCCGCGCGGTCCTCCTGCTCGTCCTGTTCGTCCTGCCCGCCTGCTCCGGGTCTTCCTCCGCGACGCCCGACGCCGGGGGCTCCTCCCCCAGCGCCGAGGTCGTCGTCCGCACCGACGCCGGCGAGCGGTCCCTGTCCGTGCGGGTGGCCGACTCCGAGGCCGAGCGCGAACGCGGGCTCATGGGCGTCGGCGACCTGCCCGCCGATGACGGCATGGCCTTCGTGTTCGACGGCCCCGTGACCTCGACGTTCTGGATGAAGGACACGCAGATCCCGCTCGCGATCGCGTTCGTCGGCGAGGACGGGCATATCCTGACGATCACCGAGATGACCCCCTGCCGGACCGACCCGTGCCCCACCTACGCGGCCGACGGCCCGTACACGCTGGCCGTCGAGGCCAACGCGGGGTGGTTCGGCGCCAACGGCGTGGGCGTCGGCGACGAGGCGCTCCTGTTGGAGGCGTCGTGACGACGGACTGCCTGCTCTGCTCGGCCGAACGGGTCACGCCGTGGCACCTCGAGGACGACGACTGCTGGGTCGCCGACTGCATGGTGTGCGCGACCCCGATGGTCGTGTGGCGCACGCACGGACTGCCCGACCCCGAGCTCGAGGCCCGCCTCCTGACGCGCCTGGAACAGGTGGCCGCCGAGCGCTATGGCGACGACGGGTACTGGGTGGACGGTGAGCGTCGGCGGATCCCCGACCACTGGCACGCCCATGCCCGGCCGGCCGGCGGCTTCTTCGACCCGGCCAGCGACCTCTACGAGCGCTACCCGGGCGTTCCCGACCCCGAGTTGTGACGTTCCCGTTGCAACACCGGCGATCCGGCCGTCGGGTGGCTTGACACTCCCTCCCCCAGCCGGTACATCTGTCCACGTACGCCGCTCGACCGGACCACCGGAGAGCGCGCACAAGCTCCGCTCCAGACGACGGCTTTGCAGCTCGCCGATGTTGGGGCGACGAAGCGGCACCGTTCGGTTGACCGGACCACCGGAGACCGGGCCCCTCGATCCAGGTCTCCGGCGAATGGCGTCGGACAACCGAAAGGAGCTCGGATGTCTCTGTTCTCTTCACGAAGGTCCCGCCTTCGTGCGATCGCGGCGGTGGCGCTGCCCGTCATCGTGCTCGGCGCCTGCTCGTCCAACGGCGGCACCGATGACTCGACGCCGGTCCCTGCACCATGGCCGAGAAGCCGATCATCAACTTCGTGGCGTACAGCACGCCGCGAGAGGTCTACGGCAAGATCATCCCCGCCTTCCAGTCCATGTGGAAGGAAGAGCACAACGACCAGAGCGTGATCTTCCAGGAGTCCTACGCCGGCTCCACCACGCAGGCCGGCAACGTCGTGGGCGGCCAGCCCGCCGACGTCGTGGCCCTGTCCCTGGCTCCCGACGTGGACCAGATCAAGGACGCCGGTCTGATCACGCACGACTGGACGACCGCGCCCGACGGCGGCATGGTCTCGAGCTCGGTCGTCGTCTTCGACGTGCGGCCGGGCAACCCGCTGGGCATCCAGGACTGGAACGACCTCGCGGCCAGCGGTGTGAAGGTCATGACGCCGGACCCGGCGCAGAGTGGCGGCGCACGCTGGAACATCGTCTCGGCGTGGGGCGCGGCGCTGCACGGCTACGCGGGCGTCTCGAAGGACGACGAGGCCGGCGCCACCACCCTGCTGCAAGGGGTGCTCGGCAACGTGCTCACGTTCGACAAGAGCGCGCGTGACTCGATCCAGAACTTCGAGTCCGGCAACGGCGACGTGGCCGTCACCTACGAGAACGAGGTGAAGACCGCCAACGAGGCCGGCCTGCCCGACGAGGCCGTGTACCCGCCGTCGTCCGTGCTGATCCAGAACCCCGTGGCGCTCGTGGACAAGAACGTCGACAAGGACTGCGTCCGCCCCGTGGCGGAGGCGTTCGTCGACTTCCTCCACACGCCCGAGGTCAAGGACATGTACACGAGCGTCGGGTTCCTTCGCTCCACCGACCTCGCGCAGGCGAAGAAGGGCGACCCGGCGAACGGGTTCCCCGAGATCAAGGACCTCTGGACCGTCGACGACTTCGGCGGCTGGAGTGCCCTGAACGACAAGCTCTTCAGCGACACGGGCATCGCCACCACGGCGATCGCGGGGGGCTAGAGCCGGCGATGGGCGGCGTCGCGGACGTCTCAGTGCGTAGTCGGACCCGGAGGTTCTCCCCCAGGTCAGCTGCACGGCTGCGTCACCTGAGTCTCCGCGGCGCCGCCCTCGCCTACCTCGGGCTGATGGTCGCCCTTCCCGTTGCGGCGATCATCGCGAAGGGGTACGGGGACGGGCTCGGATCGCTGCGGTCTGCCCTGGGGGTGCCGGGCGCCACCGCTGCGATCCGGCTCACCCTCATCACGTCCGCGCTGACGGCGGTGATCAACGCCGTCATCGGCACGCTCATCGCGTACGTCCTCGTGCGGTTCCGGTTCCCGGGGCGCAACCTGCTGTCGACGATCGTCGACCTGCCGATCGCGATCCCGACGCTCGTGACCGGACTCGCGCTGGTGGCCCTCTACGGACCGAACGCGCCGATCGGCCGCCTGTTCGAGCGTCTCGGCATCCACGTGATCTTCGCGCCGCTCGGCATCGAGCTGGCGCTGCTGTTCATCACCCTGCCGTTCGTGATCCGCACGGTGCAGCCGGTCCTGCTGGAGCTGGATCCGGCGGAGGAGGAGGCCTCGGCGACCCTCGGGGCCAACGGGTGGACGACCTTCCGCCGCGTGGTGCTGCCGGCCATCAGGCCCGCCATCGCGGCCGGTGCGCTGCTGTCGTTCGCGCGGGCGACCGGTGAGTTCGGCAGCATCGTGATCCTGAGCGGCAACATCACCGGCAAGACGCTGACGGCGCCGGTCTTCATCTTCCAGCTCACCAGCCAGTTCCGGCCCGAGGAGGCCGCCGCCGTCGCCACCCTGCTGTTCGCGATCGCGTTCGTCCTCGTGCTCATCACCTCACGCCTCACGCGGCCGCGAGAGGCGGCGAGCGAATGAGCGCGATCGGCACCGCGCCCGCCGCGCCGGCCGCGCGGACCGACCTGCGGCGCAGGCGGCTGGTCCGTGGCGGACTGATCGCCGTCGTCGTCCTGTACGTCGGCGCGCTGCTGCTGCTGCCGCTGCTGAGCATCGCGTGGACGGCCCTCGAGCCGGGCTGGCACGTCGTCGCCGAGACGTTCCGCGAGCCCGACGTGCAGCATGCCTTCCTGCTGACCGGCATCATCGCCGTCGTGACGGTGGTCGTGACGGCCGTGATGGGCGTCGTGGTGTCGTGGGTGCTCGTGCGGCAGCGATTCGTCGGGCGAGCCTGATGAACGCGTTCGTCGACCTCCCGTTCGCGCTCTCGCCCGTCACGGTGGGCCTCGCCGCCATCATCCTGTTCGGCCTCAACGGGTGGTTCGCCGACTTCTTCTCGAGCCGGGGCATCCAGATCTTGTTCGCCCTGCCGTCGATGATCCTCGTCACGGTGTTCATCTCGATCCCGTTCGTCATCCGCGAGGTCCAGCCGGTCCTCGAGGAGCTGGGGACCGCCGAGGAGGACGCGGCCCGGACGCTCGGCGCGTCGGTGTGGAAGAGCTTCTTCCGCGTGACGCTGCCGAACATCCGATGGGCGCTGCTGTACGGTGTCGCCCTGTCCGCCGCGCGTGCGATCGGGGAGATCGGCGCCGTCCTCATCGTGTCCGGCGCGATCCAGGGCCGGACCGAGACCGCCACCGTCTATATCTTCCGAGCCGTCGAGGAGCGTCAGACCGCGCAGGGCTACGTCGTGGCGCTGACGCTGGCCGCGATCTCGATCCTGCTGCTCGTGGCGATCGAATGGTTCAAGCGACGCATCACCAGAGAGGACCAGGAATGACGAAGCCGATCGTGGTCGAGGAGCTGACGAAGCGATTCGGCGATTTCGCCGCCGTGTCGGACGTGACGTTCACCGCACCGGAGGGCGCGGTCACCGCGCTGCTGGGTCCGAGCGGATCGGGCAAGAGCACGGTGCTGCGGATGATCGCCGGACTCGAGGAGCCGACCTCGGGCAGGATCTGGATGGGCGAGGAGGAGCTCACCGCCGTCAGCGTGCAGGAGCGACGGGTCGGCTTCGTGTTCCAGCACTACGCCCTGTTCCGGCACATGACGGTGGCGGAGAACGTGGCCTTCGGCCTCGACGTCCGCAAGGAGTCGAAGAAGGACACCCGCGCGCGCGTCGACGAGCTGCTCGAGCTCGTGCAGCTCGCGCACTACCGTGAGCGCTACCCCGACCAGCTGTCGGGCGGCCAGCGACAGCGCGTCGCGCTGGCGCGGGCGCTGGCGCCGCGACCGCAGGTGCTGCTGCTCGACGAGCCGTTCGGAGCGCTCGACGCCCGCGTCCGCCAGGACCTGCGGCGCTGGCTCGACGAGCTGCACCGCGAGCTCGGCGTCACCAGCCTGCTCGTCACGCACGACCAGGAGGAGGCGCTGGAGCTCGCGAACC
Source organism: uncultured Actinomycetota bacterium (assembly GCA_963828995.1). Lineage (GTDB taxonomy): Bacteria > Actinomycetota > Actinomycetes > Actinomycetales > Dermatophilaceae > CAVRTM01. The sequence continues at coordinate 484,248 of CAWHHB010000006.1, read as the reverse complement.
GCATCGTCGTGATGCACGAGGGCAGGATCGAGCAGGTCGGCACGCCCGACGAGATCTACGACGCGCCCGCCACGTCGTTCGTCGCCGGGTTCGTGGGATCGGCGAACGTTCTGCACGGCTGGGTGACCGACGGCCACGTGCACCTCGGGGCCATGCGGGTGCCCGGTGCGAGCCACCTCGAGGAGGGGTCGGCCGCCACCGCCTACGTCCGCCCGCACGACATCCGCCTGGCCGATCCGAACGCGACCGACTCGGTACGGGCGCAGGTGGAGCGGGTGACCTCGCTGGGCTGGCTGACCCGCCTGACGCTCCGACTCCCCGACGACCAGGTGCTGGTCGCGCACATCCCGCAGGACGAGCTGAACGGGGCGAAGGTGGGCGACATCGTCGCCGTCGACCTCCGGCGGCCGAAGGCGTTCAGTCGCGAGGACGCCGGTCGGGAGCCGGCCGCCGAGTCGGCTCCGACCGTGTGACGGCGGCAGGGCCAATGCGACTGCACGCCGTGGCTCCCGCGGACGGACCCGTCGAGGTTCCGAGCGACGTCGCCCGCTACGCGGGCCTCGAGCCGGCGCGGCGGGCGCTGCTCCTGCACGTGGACGAGCTGCTGGACGAGATCGCGTTCGGCACCGTCGTCATCGTGCTGCAGGACGGCAAGGTGATCCAGATCGAGACCTCGGAGAAGATCCGCCTGCGCTGAGCGCGCCGGCGGCCGGCTCACCGATCGGCGAGCCGGCCGCTCCGACGACCGCTATGCGTGATGCACGCCGGCCTTCACGGCCGAGACATGCACCATCCCGCCGCAGGCCTGCAGCTTGGCCGGGATGAAATGAGGCGCGTCGGCGTTCGGCGCCGTGATCTGGATGACGGCCGACGTCTGGCACGCGTGCGAACCGGAGCCAACGTCGTTGTAGCTGGAGAAGAACGTTCCGGATCCGCCCGGCGCGAGGATCACCGCGGCCGGTGCCGGCGGCAGATCCTGCACCACGGTGGTGGGCATCGGCCGCCCCTGGGGACCGTAGAGCTGGAGGTCCGGGTACCCGTTGAGTGTGCACGACGTGTCGGAGCGGTTCGTGAACACCCAGGCGCCGTGGATCGTGCCGAGCGCACCGCTGGTGCCGTTGTTGCGGACCCCCAGCTGCGCCCGCACACAGTTGGCGGCGCCACGTGCATGGAGCGCGGCGGATGCCGCCGGCACGGCCGCCAGCACGATGACCGCGGCGACGATCCCGGTGATCAGTTTGGTGCGTGTCCGTCTCATCGAACCTCCCTTGACTCGGTGCCCGGGCCCCACCGGGTGTGGGGCCGCTCACGGGCAGCACGTCGAGAACGAACCAACCGTCCTCTCCTACCCTTCGCCGCCGGGCTCGAACGGGCCCACGCTCAGGGTCGAGGGCTCGGCAGCTCCGTTGCAGGTCGGGATGGAGTCGGCGCCGGCGACCTCGAGCGACCCCCTCCCGTCCGTGAGGTCGATCGTCCACCGCGGCGGGCCGTCGAGCTGGGGACAGACGTTCGACAGGTCGATCCGTATCGAGGCGACGGACCCCGGGGGCAGGGTGACGACCGGCCATCCGGCAGGACGCGGTGTCCGGTCCACCTGCCATCGCGCGTCGTCCGGATGGACCTCGAGCGACAGCAGCGCGCCCGATGGACCGGCGAGCGTCACGGACGGACGGCCCTCGAGGGTGCAGGTCCGGTCGCCGTGGTTGGTGACGTCGATCGAGCCGACCAGCGATCCGGCCGCCCCATCGAGGTTCGCCGCCGCCTGCAGGTCCCCCGCGGTGCATGAGGTCGACGGCGTCGGCGTCGGGCCCCCGAGACCGCTGCTCGACGCGCGCAGTCCCGCGAGCCCTGCCGATGCCCCCACGATGACGATCCCGGCCGCGACGGCCGACGCCACCGCGTTGCGAACGACCCTGCGCCGCGCCCGAACCAGCATCCGCGGGGGCGCCTGCTGGAGGTGGGGAACCTCCGCGCCGCGGTCCCGCAGGACCTGCTCGAGCGTCGTCAGATCGTCATCCATCACGGTCACTCCTCACGTGGATGCGCAGTTGGGCAAGCCCTCGGGAGACGAGGGAACGAACGGTTCCCGGACGGCACCCGAGGATCTCGGCCACGCGGGCCTCCGGCAGGTCCTCGTAGATCCTGAGCACGATGGCCGTGCGCTGACGCGCCGGGAGCCGCTGGAGATCCGTCCACAGCTCGTCGCGCCGGTCGGTGTCCGGTGCGTCCGCGACCGCCGCCGGTTCCGCTGCCGAACGCCGGAGGTACTCCCGCTCGACCCGCTTCCGACGGAATGAGGAGTTGGCGAGGTTGACGACCGTGCGGCGGAGATACGCGTCGAACGCACCGGGATCCCGGAGATGCACCAGGCGCCCCGCCAGCTTCACGAACGCGTCCTGCACCAGGTCCTCGGCCAGCAGCCGGTCGCCGGTCAGGAAGTAGGCCAGCCGGATCGCCTCGGCGGCGTGCCGGGCGTAGAGCTCGGCGAGGCGCCCACCGCCCTCCGCCTCGGTCACCTCGACATCCTCATGGGTTCCCACCCGGCTCATGCGTGCTAGGACGCCCAACCCCCTCGAGAGGTTGCATCAGATGACGCGACCTCGCGCGGCCCACGCGGCGGCGGTCAGGGTGAACGGCGCCTCCGGCAGCAACCGTCGGCAGCGCTCGCGCAGCGCCGACCGTTCGGTCTCGCGAAGGCCTCGCGCGTACGCGCCCGCCGGTCCCACGCCGAGGGTGTACGGCTCCCACCACTCGTCGAAGCTCGCGTACCGGGCGGTCGAGGAGATCTCGGCATCCTCGACATCGCGGAGACCGGCCGCGCGGAACAGCTCCCCCAGATGCCCGGCACGTGCGCCGGCGAGGCCGGACTCGTCCTCGGCGCCGGGCTCGAGCTCGCGGGCCGCGTGCCAGAACACGGAGATCGGCGCTCGCTCGCCGGCGAAATCCCAGACGCATGCCGCGACGACCCCTCCCGAGCGGGTCACGCGAGCCATCTCGGCGAGCCCGGCGACAGGATCGGCCATGAAGTGCACGGCGAGCTGGGCGAGCGAGGCGTCGAACACGCCGTCGGGGAAGGGCAGGTCCTCCGCGGACGCACGCCGGACGTCGACGCCCGGGTGCCGCGCACGCACCGCCGCACAGAACGGCTCCGACGGATCGGCGGCGGCGACCGCCGGCGGTCCGAGCCGCCGGACGAGCTCCGTGGTCAGCGCGCCCGGCCCGCACCCGACATCGAGCACCGTCTGCCCGGCGTCCACGCCCGCGAGGTCGGCCAGCGCCGGTGCCAGCACGGCCGAGTGCCGGCCCATGTAGGCGTCGTAGGCATCCGCGGCGACCTCGAAGCTCACGCGCGCGGGCCGGAGATCCCGGGGATCGGGCCGGTCGAGGTTCCAGTGGTTGACCACCGAGCACAGCCATCGTCCCTCGGAGGCGGGCGCGAGCGCGAACCTCCCGATCGTGCGTTGTCCGCCCTCGTGGTCGGAGTAGAGCAACTCCATCGCGAAGACACGGGACGAGCGCACGGCCTCGAGGAGCGGGCCGTACTGCGGGTCGTCGTGGTCGCGGATCGCGGCCTGCCAGAAGCCGATGTCGCTGCCGGCGATGAACAGATCCCGGATCTGCGGGCGGAACGCGTCGGGTTCGGCGTGGGGATGAAGGTCGTGCAGGTCCTCCAGCGCCAGGTGCCACCCGTGGATCACGGCGATGCCCGAGCCCGAGTTGCGGAGCGACATCGCCATGTAGACGTTGCCGTCGACCTCCTCGACGACCGCGCCGGCGCCCGACAGCTTGGCCCAATGCTCGTCTCCCCACATGATCTTCTGGTCGGGATCCCCGAGCCGCGAGTGCATGAGGAGCGGCCGGATACCGATCAGCATGGAGGTCTCCGCGACGCGGGCGGCCCGGTTGGCGGCACGCACCGCCACGAAGGTCGCGAGCGCGAGCACGAGCGTCCCCAACGCCGTCGCGAGCGATGCCACCGTCGACCAGTCGGCCATCGCGCGAGCGTAGCGCCCGACTGCGTCCCCGTCATCGAGGGCGGAAATACGGCCGGACCGAACCATGCTCGCCCCTCGTCCGTAGTACCTCGCATTCGGTCAAGGATCGGAGGTCTCGCATGTTCAAGCGCTCGCTCTGGACGCTCTCCGTCATCGCGCTGGTGGTGCTCGGCGCATCGGCTCAGGCCTCGAGCTCGCCGAGGACGGCGCGGCGTGATGAGAACGCCTACCGGCTGCGCCCGCTCGTCTCCGACCAGGCGGGTGAGGCCCCGGTCCTCGACCCGAACCTCGTGAACGCCTGGGGGCTCGTCGCCGGTCCGTCGACGCCGTGGTGGGTGGCCGACAACGGGACCGATGTCTCGACCCTCTACGACGGCGACGGCAACACGATCCCTCTGGTGGTCCAGGTGAACGGCGCCCCCACCGGCACCGTCTTCAACGGCGGCTCCGGCTTCGTCGTCACCCACAACGGCGCCTCGGCGCCGTCGCTCTTCCTGTTCTCCACCGAGCGCGGCACGATCCGGGGCTGGAACCCCGGGGTGCCGCCGCCGGCGCCCTCGACGAGAGCGTTCAAGGTGGTCGATCGCTCGGCTGAGGGCGCGATCTACAAGGGCCTCGCGATCGCCTCCGGTGAGAACCACGACTTCCTGTACGCGACGGACTTCCACAACGCCCGCGTCGACGTCTTCGACGAAGGCTTCGACCCGGTGAACCGGCCGGGCGCGTTCGTCGATCCCGACCTGCCGGCCGGCTTCGCGCCGTTCGGCATCCAGACGATCAACAACCGCATCTTCGTGACCTACGCGATGCAGGACGCGGACGCTGAGGACGAGGTCGCCGGGCCGGGGCTCGGCTACGTCGACATGTACAGCCGTGGCGGGAACCTCCTCGGCCGGGTCGCCGGCGGAGGCGCGCTGAACGCGCCCTGGGGACTCGCGAAGGCGCCGGCTGACTTCGGTGAGTTCGGCGGAGACCTGCTGATCGGCAACTTCGGCGACGGGACCATCAATGCGTTCGCACCCGAGGCCTCTGGTGGCTTCGAGCCACAGGGAGCCCTGCACCGGCTGCGCGGCAAGGTCCTGTCGATCGACGGCCTGTGGGCGCTCGAGTTCGGCAACGGTGCGGCTGCGGGACCGACGAACACGCTGTTCTTCACGGCGGGCCCGGAGGACGAGACCCACGGACTCTTCGGGAAGATACAGGCGCAGAACTGAGGCCGGCGGTCGAAGCTAGCCCTCGGCCCCGACTTCGTCGCGCCCGAACACCGAACTCTCGATCACCCAGAACAGCGCGAAGAGCATGAACGCGATCGCGCCGAGCTTGGGGGCGATCGCTGCGAGCAGGGTCGCCACGAGGTAGATCCATGGCCCGAAGATGAAGGTCTTGGAGATACCTCGCACGGTGCGGTCGTCGGCGTCGTCGCGCAGGAGCCGTCCCCGTCTCGCCGCGTAGAACCAGATGGCGTTGAACATCACTGCCGTCAGGGTGAGCGTGATCCCGTAGGTGACGGTCGCGGCGCGGGCCCCGGGACCATTGATGTTCTCGGCGACGAGCCCAGTGGGGAACGGGATGAACGCCACGACCATGAGGAAGCCGACCGTGAGCATCAGGAACGTCCGGTCGGCGCGGGCGATCTGGTCCATCACCGTGTGATGGTTCACCCAGATGATCCCGATCGTGAGGAAGCTCACGATGTAGGCGATGTACGAGGGCCACCCGCACATCAGGTGGTGTTCGAGACCGAACTCCTTGGTGCAGGACCGCACCGACGAGTCGACGTTCAGGATCAGCAGCGTCGCAGCGATGGCGAAGACGCCATCCGAGAAGGTCTCGAGCCGCCCGGTCTCCACGGTCCTGGAGGCTATCGCGAACCACCACCTGTTTCGCGCTCGCCCATCTGCATGACATCTCGATACGGTGGCACCCCACGAACCCATGAAAGGGACGGTCCAGATGCGACTCGAGAACAAGGTGGCGCTCATCACCGGCGGTGGCACCGGCGTCGGAGCAGCGACCGCTCGACTGTTCGCCCGCGAGGGCGCGAAGGTCGTCGTCACCGGCCGGCGTCCGGAACCGATCGCGGCCGTGGCGGCCGAGGTCGGGGGCGTGTCGGTCGCCGGGGACACCAGCGATCCGGCACACGCGGCCGAGGCCGTGGCCGCCGCCGTCTCGAACTTCGGTGGCCTCGACGTGGTGGTCGCGAGCGCCGGCGTCGGCATCGACGCGCCCGTCGCCGACATGGACGACGAGGGATGGCGGCGCGTGTTCGACGTGAACCTGACCGGCCCCATGATGATGACGCGAGCCGCGCTGCCCGTGATGCTCGAACGCGGCGGCGGCTCGGTGGTGCTGGTATCCAGCACCAACTCGATGGCGGCGGCTCCCGCATCGGCCGCCTACGACGCCTCGAAGGCCGGGCTGAACGCGCTGGCGCGCGCGATCGCCGTCGACTACGGCCCGCAGGGGATCCGCGCCAATGCGCTCTGCCCGGGATGGATCATCACGCCGATGGGCGACGAGGCCATGGACGAGCTGGGCGCCGCCCGCGGCATCGGCCGTCAGGAGGCCTACGACCTCGCCAGCGCAGACGTGCCCCTGCGACGCGCCGGGACCGCCGACGAGATGGCCTTCTGCTGTCTGTTCCTCGCCTCGGACGAGTCCTCGATCGTGAGCGGCACGACCCTGGTCGCCGACGGCGGCGGGCGGGCCGTCGAGCTCACGAGCCGGATGTTCGCGACCTGATCGGTCGTCGCGGGATCTATGCCCCGGCGCCCAGCCTCATCGGCTGGTCGCCGGCTCCCCGCCTCGAACCCCCTCGTCCCCATGTGCCCGACGGCGGAAGAGGTGCCGGCCGGCCGAGGTAGTAGCCCTGGCCCAGCGCCACGCCCGACGTGGTGAGGGCCCGGAGCTGCTCCGGCGTCTCGATGCCCTCGGCCAGCACGTCGGCGCCGACGCTCGGTGCGAACGCCACGATCGCCTGGACGAGGGACCGCCGGGCCGAGTCCGTCTCGATGCCGCGCGTGAGCGTGATGTCGAGCTTGATCGTGTCCGGCCGCAGATGAAGGACGTGGCGGAGGCTCGCGTATCCGGAGCAGGTGTCGTCGATCGCGAGCCGCACGCCGCGCTCCCGCAGAGGAGCGAGCGCGGCGAGCAGCCGGCCGTAGTCGGCCACCGGCGCGTGCTCCGTGATCTCGAGGACCAGCCGCTCGGCCTCGACCGACTCGACCAGCTCGCGGAGCTCCGGTGAGCAGCACGTCTCCGGGGACGCGTTGACGGCGAGGGTCAGGTCGGGCTCGAGGCCGTCCAGCGCGCCGACCGCGAGCCGGATGGCGGTCATCTCCAGTTCGACCCCGAGGCCCAGGTCGGCCGCCTCTTCGAACCAGGCCGCCGGTCCTCCCAACGGCGTCACCGCGAAGCGGCCGAGCGCCTCGGCCCCGACCGGCCTGCCGTTCCTGAGGTCGAAGATCGGCTGATACACGATGTCGACGCCCTCTCCACGGACGAGCGCCTCGATCCGTCGACGACGCTCCCGGTTCACGAACGGTCGAGCGGTCGGCACACGGGAGTCGGCCGCCGCGTGTCGACGCCCATCCGACCCCTCGACGCTCCGGTGGATCAGCTCCACGATGTCTTCGGTGCCGTCCCCCTTCACGAGGTAGGCGCCGGCGCCGGCTCGGAGCATCGTGCGGATGTCCTTCGGGTCGTCGTCGGCGGAGAGTGCGATGACCTCCGTGCCCGGGCTCAGTCGGGTGATCTCGCGTGCGGCCCTCGGGCCGCCGCCTCGCGGCATGCGGACGTCGAGCAGCGCGACGTCGGGCCGTTCGCTGACGGCGATCGCGATGGCTTCGTCGGCATCCTGCCCGGCACCGACGACGGAGATCTCGTCGTCGGTATTGAGGAGCGAGAGCAACACATCGCGAACGGTCTCCTCGTCGTCGGCGATCATGACTCGGATCCGGTTCATGGCTTCACCTCCCGGACGTGGCGATCCCAACGCTGGATGGTGGCGTCGGGATCGCCGTCGCCCGGTCGATCATTCGGCAGCCCCTGCCGCACGTTCGCGTGCCCTGAGAGGGGGACGTTGCGAGCCCGCATGGCAGGGACCACCTTTCCTTCCGGCGGAACCGTGGGCCGGATCTGGTTCCACGGACAGTGTCGGGCATCACCGGTCGCCGGACGATGGGCCGGATGGACCTGCCTCCCGGGACATCTGTCCCGACCTCAGGAGGGGCGGTGCAGGTGCTCCTTCAGCGGCACCGCGAACAACGCCGCCTCGGTCCGATGCCGGAGCGAGAGCTTGCGGAGGACGCTCGAGACGTGGTTGCGGACCGTCTTCTCGGCGATGAACATCCGATGCGAGATCTCCCGGTTCGTCAGTCCCTCCGCGAGCAGGCTCAGCACCTCGCGTTCGCGTTCGGACAGCGCCTCCAGCTTCGACACGTCCGACCTTTGTTCGCGGAGATCCCGGAACATCAACTCCGCCGACTCCTGGCCGACGACGGCGGCTCCGTCGGCCACCCTGCGGACGGCGTCGACGATCTCGGCGTTCGGAGACTCCTTCGCCACGAACCCGTCGGCTCCCGCCGCCGCCGCCGCGACGAGCATCGAGCCCTCGGCGAGGCCCGAGCACATGAGGATCCGGGAGGCCGGCGATGCGTCGCGGATCTCGCCGACGATCTCCAGGCCGCCGCGATCGGGCAGCCCGATGTCGAGGACGACGACCCCGGGCCGGAGCTTCGCCGCGAGCGCGAGGGCCTCGTCGGCCCGTCTCGCCTCCCCCACCACGCGGACGCCCTCTTCTGCGTCGAGCAAGGCGCGGAGGCCTTCCCGGACGAGTCCGTGATCGTCGACGATCAGTACCTCGATCTCCACCGCTGTCCTCCCGGTCCGGCGTCGAGCCTATCCGGCCGGCGTCGATGACCTGGGGAGGTCCCCGTACTGCGCACCGAGATCGTCCGCCGGCGGGTGTTGCAGCCCTCGCTCCGGGATGTGTCGGCCATTCGGGGGAGAGGAGCGGACATGAAGGGGGAGGAATGTTGGCCCCAACGTTCCATCCAGCCTCTCCCGGAGGCGCCGATACCTTGAACCGGGTATTTCACTGATCGGCGATCCTCGATCGAGCAACGACGGGCAGACGGAGGCGAGCGAGATGGATCCCAACAGGATCTTCGTGGGTCACCGCCGGAGGGTCGTGCCGAGCGCACGTCGCCATCCGGCCTCGACGGGACGTGGCTGGCTGGCCGGGATCGTCATGGTCGGCGCCGCGACCGCGACGATGCTGCTCGGTCCGGCCGGCGTTGCGACCGCCGCGGACTGCGCGGTCACCGACCTCTCCTGTCTGCAGAACCAGCTCGACGACGCCCAGCAGACCGTGGACGACACGGTCAGCGGCGCCAAGGACGACGCGGCCGGGCTCGTGGACACGGTGACGTCGACCGTCGGCGACCTGACGGATCCCGTCGTCCAACCGCCCGGTGGCGGCGACGGACCCGGTGCCCATCACGGTGGAGGCGCCGGCCACCATCTCGGGGGCTCGACCAACGGACACCGCCACCCGTCCGGCTCGACCACCGGAACCACGGTGCTGACCCGCGAGGGAGGCACGCTCACGCTGATCGGCACGGCGACCAACGGGCACGCCGACGCGAGTCCGGCCGACGCGACCGATCAGCGTTCCCCGGGGACACGTCTCCGGGAGGCTGCGGTGGGGATCGCGATCTCCCTCCTGATCGTGCTCGGAGCGCTGCTCCTGTTCATGACGATCCAGGCTCGGCTGGACCGGCGGGATCCGAAGCTCGCCCTCGCCCCCGTGACCGCCGACGTCGTGACCTTCGAATGAGCTCGACGCGCTCCGAGACGGAGGTACGCGGACCTCGGCGGGAGGAGCTCGTTCCGCTGCGCGAGCGAGCGGCGCTCCTCGAGGTCGTTCGAGCCGTGTTCGCATGCATGGCCATCGGCGCAGCGGTCTTCGTTCCGCGGACCGCCGGGACGCATCGTCTGCCGATCATCCTTGTCTCGCTCGCCTACCTGGCCGTCTCGGCCGCGCCGCAGACGCTCGCCCGCATGGGGAGGCACCGGGTGTTGGGGCTCCTCCAGGCGTCGCTCCTGGTGGACGGCCTCTTCCTCGCGTGGGTGATGTTGCAGACCGGCGGCACCGAGAGTCCGTTCCGGATCCTCGTGTACGTGCACATCGTCGCCGTCATGCTGGCGGCCTCGTATCGAACGGGCCTGAAGATCGCCGTCTGGCACACGCTGCTCTATCTCCTGATGTTCGAGGCCGCGCGCGGCGGCATCCTTCCGGCCAGCGGGCAACAGATCGCCGACGGGGTCACCGGCGGGTCGGTCGCCGGCATCGTCATCGTCTTCCGGGTGTGCGGCATGTGGCTGATCGCCTTCGTCACCGCTGCCTTCTCGGCACAGAACGAACGGGATCTCCGCTCGCAGAAGATCGACCTCCAGCACCTGTCCGAGTGGGTCGCCGATGTCGACCGCGTGACGTCCGCCGATGAGATCGCCGGGACGTTGCTGGATCGGCTCCACACCATCTTCGGGTTCCCTCGTGGGGTGCTCCTCGCCTCTTCCAAGGATGACCTCGAGCTCCTCGGGTGCCTCGGCGTCGATCATCCCGAGACGCCCGAGCCGGGACTCGACACGGTGATGGAGCGTGCGTGGTCGACGCGGGAGGTGCTGGCCGTCGCCGCCCTCGATCCGTCAGACGACCCTCGGTTGACCGTGCTCCTCCCTGGCGCGAAGAACGTCCTCGTCGTGCCGATGTTCGCGGACCGCGGCTATCGGTTGGGGGTCGTGGCCCTGGAGCACCCGCAGGGCGACCAGATCCAGACGTGGATGGTCGGCATGATCCAGCAGTTCACGACCCATGCCGCGATGGCGCTCCACAGCACGTGGCTCATGGAGACCATCCAGGACCAGCTCTCGGAGATCAAGGGATTGAAGGACCGCGTCGTGGCGCAGAACCTCGGGCTCGAGGCCCAGGTCGCCGAGCAGACCCGCGAGTTGCAGACCATGGTCCACGAGCTCCAAGAGGTGAACGAGCACCGGCGCGGACTCCTGGAGCACATCGTGACCGCGCAGGAGGAGGAGCGAGCGCGTATCGCCGGCGATGTTCACGACGACCCGGTGCAGCGGATCGTGGCCCTCAACATGCGCCTGCAACTCCTGCGCCGCGTCCTGGAGGATCCCGAGCAGATCGAGGTGGTCGACCGGCTGCTCGAGTCGGCCCACAGCTGTATCAGCAGCATGCGCCACCTCCTCTTCGAGCTGCGTCCTCCGATCCTGGACGAGCGTGGGCTCGGGGCGGCGCTGCGCGAGTATCTCCGGGAGCGGGAGCCCGACTTCGCGTACCGCGTCGATGACCTCCTGGAGTCCCAGCCACCGAGTCGGTCGTTGATCGTGCTGTACCGGATCGCCCAGGAGGCGCTCGCCAACATCTACAAGCACGCCGAGGCCGACAACGTCGAGGTGACGATCACGGAGGACGACGGCGGCCTGCTCGTGACGATCCAGGACGACGGGGTGGGGTTCGCGGGCGAGGTTCCCAAGGTGAGCGCCCCGGGTCACATGGGACTGAGCTCGATGCGCGAACGTGCCGAGCTGCAGGGCGGCTGGTGCGAGATCCTGAGTCTTCCCAACAGCGGCACGACGGTGAGGTTCTGGATCCCCGACGCGGGCGCCGCCAACACCGATCGGAACTACGCGGCGTCGGCGGCCGGCGATCGCCCGGCCCTGGCCAGCTAGATCCTCCGCTCGCTCCCGATCGGGACATCCGTCCCACCGATGCCTGACCGATGTCATGTGCACAGGCACGTCCGACCGGCCGACCTGAGAGGAGTACCGCTCGCGAACCTCTCGGGAAGGAGGCCGACGTGAAGAAGGAGTTGATCGTCGCGGGACTGGTTGCGGCGCTCGCGATCCCGACCGCTGCCCTCGCTGCAGGTCACCGGCCGACCAGGACGATGGGGTCGGCCCCGCGATCCGGCCTCGCCATCCGCACGAAGCCGTCGAAGAACGTACCCGCCTCGTCAAGGTCGAGGGCGTCGGCGAAGCCGAAGGCCAGGACCCACTCGGGTCGTCGGCCCAAGGCCAGCGGATCGGCAGGACACGCCCGCACATCCTTGCGGGCCAAGCGCAACAGGACGGCCGGCACTCCCGGTGTTGGCGTGACGCTGACGCAGGGCGGTGTCTCGGCGGCCTCGGGCAAGCAGGGGGTCGGCGGCCTCGCGGTGCCGGCCGTCGGCGACGCACCGTCCGTCTGAGCGGGGGCTCAGGGAACGTCATTCGGACACGGCACGAGGCCCGAGCACGACGACCGCGGTCTCCCGCGGTCGTCGTGCGGCGTCCGGCTACGAACCGGTGTCGAGCCGCTCCTGCAGTCGCTCACGCGCCTGCAGGAACGGGCGCTCGAGGACGGCGCGGTGGTCGGCCTCGCCGTGATGGTGGGTGGCGTATCCCTCCGGGTACCGTACGGCCCGGTCACGCATGTACGCGAGGCTGCCCTCGATCAGCGTGAGCATGTAGCGGGCGTGAGCGGGATCGAACATGCGCCACTCCCCCGCGGTCGTGACGTAGATCGGCGAGGTGTGGGCGAAGATCGGCCGCTCCCACACGTCGCGGTGGAGCGGACCGTCGAAGTAGCCGGGCCCGCCGCATCGAGCGGCGAGCCAGGAATCGCCGTCGACGCGGAGGTCGGCGGTCAGTTCGAGGCGCCGGGCTCCCTCGTCCGATGTGGCGGCGACGACGTGTCCGTTCTGGACGACCTCGAGCGTGGACACCGGGAACACGCCCTCGGCCACCGCGGACACGGAGACCGTCCCCGGTCCGCTCAGGGCCACCGTCTCCCCGATGTCGTGGCCGTCGATCTCGAACCTGAGCAACGGTCCTCCGCTGAGGAACGTTCGTCCGGCTGCGACGGCGCTCCGCCAGGCCTCGTGCGTGAACGGCTCGTCTCCCAGCTTCGCGTACGTCCGATACAGCCCCACCGGGACGTCGGAGGACATCTTGTCCGTCCCGCCGACGAGTGGGAGCCGATAGCCGCAGTTGAGGTACCGGTAGTACTCCTCGTGGAACGACCGGTGCTGGATGATCATCTCCACGGCGTCGGCGCGCCCGGTCGCGATCAGCGTCGCCGGCTCGCCGTTGGGGTTGGGGAAGTGCGGGATCACCACCGTCCCGCCCTGCTCGTGGCAGCGATCGGCCCACTCGCTCTCCGTGACCTCGAGGGCGTCGCCGAGCGCCGACTCGCTCAGGCCGTCGGTGCACCAGGGCATCACGGGCTCCCGCAGGCCCCACAGGATCAGATGGCCGAGGACATGCTGCCGGTTCTCCTGGCTGACGTACGTGATGTGCCGGCCGTCAGGGGTCGAGTGCGGCCGGCCGGTGAAGTCCTCGGTGTTCGTGAACAGGCTGCCCCACTGGCTCTGCAGCAGGTTCACGACGTTGAGATCCTCACCCTGCTGCTCGGTGAGCGCGCCCTGCGCCGACAGGAAGTGGACGTGGGAGTCGCCCGAATACCAGCCGCGATCGTTGGACGACGTCCATCGCTTGATCCGCAGTTCGAGTTCCCGCTGCCCCCGCTCGATCCGGATCGATCCTCGCAACGGTTCGTACTCGAACCCGCGCGCGACGTCGACGAGGACCTCTCCGGTGGGGAGCCAGCCCTGGCACGTCCCGTCGATGTAGGCGTACGTGAGCCTCCCGAGCCGGACGTCGCCGCCGACGTCGATGTGCCACGTCCCGAGGTCCGAGTTGCACGTGATCGTGGTGCCCGTGGGGCTGGTAGGGAACACCCTCCGGCGAACGGAAGTGCACCCGGCACGGCACGGGCCGCCCGGAGTCGTCGTCCACCACGCGGACGTGCACCCAGCTCCTGCCCCCTCTAGCACCTCGACGCGGACGTCATCGCGCTCGGCCGACCCGGTCGCCGTCACGTCCTCCCAGCGGAAGCGAGCGAGCTCGCGTTCCGGCCCGGACACCGCGAGCGTCGCCGACGGCAGCCCGGAGACCCGGGCATAGGCGTGCCGCGTCTCCGGATCGGACACCTCTCCGAATCCGCGCAGCGGATCGGTGAGGAAGGCCTCGGGGTCCGTGCCCGGCAAGGGCTGCACGTACGTCACGACTCCGCGATCCACCGAGACCTCCAGCTCCTCCGCCGGAGTGGATCGGTCCTGTCCGGTCAGCGTGATGCGGACGGGGAGGGCAGGGTCGCGGACGAACGGGTCCTCCGCCACGTGCGCGAGCGTCATCGCGGCGAGGAGGATCCGGGATCCCTTCGACGCGACGCGCGCCGTCGCGATCGTCTGCGCCCGGTTCTGGGTTCTCCCACGCCCACAGGAACAGCTCCCCGACCGCGGAGCGATGCTGGGGCTCCGTCTGCCGATACCCGGCCTCCCCCCACGCGCCCTGTCGTCGATCCAAGGGCTCGGTGCGCCCGGCGCCGACCGCGAGGAAGGGCGCCTGCCAGTCCCACGTCCCCGGCGCGATCGCGATCTCGAACCGCTCGCGGATCGGAACGACTGTCGCCGAGCCTCCATCCAGCTCGAACGTGTACTCGGCGACGACATCGCCGGTCCCGGGCTCGCCGTCGGGGTCGGACCCGGCAGCCGGCGGTGCGCGACCAGGACACGGCTTGCCGTTCGGCCGATCGGTACCACCACCTCGGACCCGGGCTCCACCAGCACGAACGATGGGCCGTCGGGCTGCTCGGGATCGCCGATCCGGAACGGGAGTCCTTGGAACGACCGGTCGCCCGCCTCGATCGGCCGGCCGCCCAGCACGTCGACGCCGGCGTGAGCGAGCGCCGACAGATCGAGAGGCTCGTAGTCCAACGCCATGTGTTCTCCCTCGTGGTCACGACACAACGGTCATTACAGGAAGCGTGCGCTCAGTCCCCCGTCGACGAGGATGGCCGCGCCCGTGATGAAGCTTGCCTCGTCGGAGGCGAGGAACGCGACGACGTTCGCGATCTCGATCGGCTCCGCGATGCGGCCGAGCGGATGGATCGCGAGCATCTCGCGCTCGGCCGCGCGCCGGATCGTCCGACGATTCGATCCCCGACATCACCATCCGCGTCCTCGTGTAGCCGGGGCAGACGGCGTTCGACACGGATGCCGTGCATGCCCTCGTTCAGCGCGAGGCTCCGGCTGAGGCCGACCACGCCCGACTTCGCCGCCGCGTACGGGAACTTCCCCTGGGACGTCACGAAGGCATGGATCGAGGCGATGTTCACGATCGACCCGCGGCGCCGAGCCCGCATCTGCGGCAGCGCGTACTTGGCGCTCAGCCAGACGGACTTCAGGTCGATCGCGAAGAAGTCGTCCCACTCCTGACCGGTCATCGTCGCCGCGTCGAACGGGACGTCGATCCCCGCGTTGGCGACGACGACGTCGATCGATCCGAACCGCTCGATCGCGAGCGCGGTCGCGCCGGCCACCTGCTCCTCCGACGTGACGTCGCACGGCGACGAACTCGGCCGGGGCGGAGCCACCGTTCAGGGACTCGGCCACCTCGCCTCCGACCTCCGCGTCGAGGTCGCAGAAGACCACGGCCGCACCCGCCGATGGAGCCGCTCGACGCAGGCGCGCCCGATCCCTCGAGCGCCTCCCGTCACGAACGCCACGCGTCCATCGAGCGATCCCATGCCGTCTACCAATCGAGGAGCGTCCCGTCCGGGGCGAGGGCGGCGTGCGGGCGCGGCGATCTGCCCGGGTGCGCCGCGGCCACCGCCTCCACCACCTCGAGACCGATCCCGGGGCGCGTGGGAGGCGCGATCCACCCGGCCTCGATCTCGACCGGCTGGTCCACGATCTCCCCGCGCCACGGAACGTCGTCGCGGACCTGCTCGAGGATCAGGAAGTTCTGGAGAGCGAACGCGAGATGGACGCTCACCATCGCGCCGATCGGACCGTTCGGGTTGTGCGGAGCCACGGAGACGAGCGCGGTCTCGGCCATCGCGGCGATCCGTCGGAAGCCCGGACACTCCGCCGCAGTAACAGACGTTCGGCTGGATGACGGCGCAGGCTCGCTTGTCGAGGTGCTCGCGGAACTCGTGCCGGGTGACGAGCCGCTCGCCGGTCGCGATCGGGATCGGAAGCGCCCGCGCGACCTCGACCATCGCATCGACGTTGCCCGGCTGACAGGGCTCCTCCAGGAACCAGGGCCGCAGCGGCTCGAGCGCACGCCCGACCTGGATGGCCACCGCCGGCGTGGTGCGTCCGTGCAGGTCCACCATGATGTCGGCGTCGTCTCCTGCGGCCTCGCGGACCGCGGCGACCAGTTCCTCGGTGCGACGCAGGTACGCCGATCCCTCCAGCGGTCGGGCCGGCCACGCCGGGTACACCTTCATCGCGTCGAAACCGGCCTCGCGAGCACCGCGAGCCGCGTCGCCCCACGCGTCGACGCGAGGCGGATCGCCACCGAGCTCCGAGCCCAGGTTCACGTACGTGCGCACCCGATCGCGGACGGCTCCGCCGAGCAGCTCGAAGAGGGGGACGCCGAGCGCCTTCGCCTTGATGTCCCAGAGGGCTTGGTCGATCGCGGCGATCGCACTCAGGGCCACGATCCCGCCCTGGAAGTACGGGGCCCGCGTCATCGTCTGCCATCGGCGCTCCACGGCACGAGGGTCCTCCCCGATGAGCAGCGATCGCAGGTCCGACACCGCACCACAGACCGCGTTCGGGAACCAGCCGAGGGATGCCTCCCCCCAGCCGAAGAGCCCGGGCTCGTCGGTGTCGACCCGGACGAAGACCCAATCTCGATCGCCGGCGTCGACGACCCTCGTGGAGATGTCGGAGATGCGCACGTCGACGGGGATGATATCGTTCCCAGACTTTGGATGTTCCTCACCGGATCGCGCTGAGGGGAGCGCTCTGATGGAGAGCACGCGGGCGTTCCTCGGGTCGATCGGGCTCCCGCCAGGTGACCTCTCCTCGCTCCCCGACTCGCCGCTTCGGTTCCCCGACGGGGCCTCGTTCCGCATCGAGATCCCGAGCACGGAAGGACCCCGCTGTCTGGAGGCGGTGCTCGACGAGTCGGCTCGACGCGGCGTCCCGGTGCATCGCGTGTCGCAGGGAAGCGGGAGCTTCCTCCTCACGGACGCCGAGCTCGACGAGATGGCCGGCCTCGCGGCGGACGCGCAGATCGAGGTCAGCCTGTTCGCGCAGCCGACCGCCGCGTGGTCGCCGTCCGCCGCCAGCGCGATCGGAGGGAGGTGTGGTGGTCGGGAGCGCGAGCTACGGTCAGGAGGGGATCGTGTTCGCGCTCGAGGACATCCGGCGCTCCGCCGACCACGGCATCCGGAGCGTGCTCATCACCGACATCGGGCTGCTGGCCGCCTTCCAGGCGATGCGGGAGGCAGGCATCCTGCCGAGCGACATGCAGGCGAAGATCTCCGTCGCGCTGCCGATCGCGAACCCGAGCACGGCACGCGTGCTCGTCGGTCTCGGCGCGAACACCTTGAACGTCGTCACCGATCTGTCGCTCCCCCAGATCGCCGCGATCCGCGCGGCCGTCGACGTGCCGATCGACTTCTACATCGAGGCGCCCGACAACCAGGGCGGCTTCGTGCGGCTCTACGAGCTGCCCGAGCTGATCCGCGTCGCCGCCCCGGTATACGTGAAGTTCGGTCTGCGGAACGCGCCGAACCTGTATCCGTCGGGCACGCACCTCGAGCAGACCGCGATCGCGCTCAGCCGCGAGCGGGTGCGCCGGGCGCAGCTCGCGATGGAGATGCTCGGACGATCGGGGTCGTCGGCCGAGACGTCGGCTCCGGGGGCGGCCGACCTCGCCATCCCGGTTCCTCGCTAGCTCTCCCCTCCTCGACGACGAGTCACCCATCCTCGGGATCCGGAGCCACGACACCCGGGATGACGTCGAAGCCAGGGAGCGGCCGATGCAGACCGTCGGGCGCCACGACGGCCTGATAGCGGCCGAGCAGCGCCAGGTCCGCGTCCCCGAGCCGAGCGTCGTACTTCGCCTGCCACCAGTACGGATACAGCAGCGGTGGCGCGCTCACCTCGTCGAGCCGCAACTGCTCCTCGGCCGTCAGCGTGAGGTCGGCGGCGGGGAAGTTCTCCATGAGCTGCTCGTCGGTTCGCGCGCCGATGACGAGCGACGCGACGCCCGGCTTCTCGAACAGGTACGCCAGCGCGACCTGCGGTACCGGGCAGCCGCGCGCCTCGGCGATCTCGACCAGGACGTCGATCGTTGCCCAGAGTCGTTCCTCGTCGTAGATCGGGGGATCCGGCCATCCGAGCATGCGTCGGGAATCGCGTGGAGGCGGGGAGCCACGGCGCCACCTCCCGGTGAGCAGCGCGCCGGCCAGCGGACTCCACACGAGGATCCCCACGCCTCGATCGAGCCCCAGTGGAACGAGCTCGTACTCGGCCTCCCGCGCCTGCAGCGAGTAGTAGATCTGTTGCGAGATGAAGCGAGGCAGGCCGTCTCGCTCCGCGATCCCGAGCGACTTCATCAGATGCCACGCGGACCAGTTGGACACGCCGACGTATCGGACCTTCCCGGCGCTGATCAGGTCGTCGAGCGCCGACAGGGTCTCCTCGAGCGGCGTCCGGCCGTCCCATCCGTGCATCTGCAGGAGGTCGACGTGGTCGGTCTGCAGCCGTCGCAGGCTGCCCTCACAGCACGTGATGATGTGTCGCCGCGACAGCCCGAGGTCGTCCGGCTTCCCGGTGGTGCCGAAGAAGACCTTCGTCGCGATCACTGCGTCGTCGCGACGGGACGCCGAGCGCCGCGCCCAACGCCTCCTCGCACCGCCCGTCGCCGTACGTCTCCGCGGTGTCGAAGAGGTTCACGCCGGCATCGAGCGCCATCGCGACCTGGCGCGCCGCCCCCGCCCGATCGACCTCGCCGAACTCCTCGTGTGCGCCCCACCCCGTCGTACCGAGGCCGAGGACGGACACCTGTAACTCGGAGTCGCCGAGCGATCGATACCGCAACGCTCACTCCCCTCACATGACGTCGACGTTCAGCGCACCGTGAGATCGGTGTGGTTGGTGGACAGGGCTCGCCCGTCACCGTCCAGCGATCTCCATCGCCACGCGATACCCGCCCGGGTGTGCCGTCGCCGGGATCGGCCACTCGATCCGGTCGGCCTCCTCCGCCGCGTCGGCCGGCAGCGTCATCGTGGATCGGCGCTCGTCGACCACCTCACCCGTGTCCGACCGCACGATCTGCCATGAGACCTGCGCTCCCTCGATCGGTTCGAGATGGTCGTTCGTGACCCACACCGTCCCCGTGAACGAGGTCCCGCGCTCGTAGACCTTCTCCCGGCCGATCACGTAGGGATCGGCATCCCGTTCGAGGCTGACGAGCACCCGCGTGTAGACGTTCTTCATGGCCTCGTACACCTGATACGGGCGACGGTAGTAGTCGAACAGGCCGGACCCCATGATCGGACAGGGATCGCTCCAGTAGTAGTGGTACATGGATGCGACGGGGCGGTACTTGCGCTGGCGCAGGTACTCGATCTGCTCCTTCACGACGAGCGCCTCGTACGCCTGATACTCGTCGATGAACTCCTCGAGCGAGTCCCGCATCTGCACCTTCGCGAAGTTGAAGGCGAGGTTGTAGAAGAACCCGTGGTACTCCCACGTGTCCCAGTCGGGCGGCCACAGCTTGTCGGGGGGATGAAGGTCTCGAGCGTCTCCCGCACCGGGATCGACCCGGCGCCGAACTCCACGATCTGCGGCGGGAGCTCGACGGCGTGCAGGTCCGTATCGCCGTCCCAGCAGTAGCCGATCATCAGGTTGAGCACGCCCTCGCGGTAGTCGCCGAGGTGGATCCAGCGGACGGGGTCGACGGTGCCGAGCGTCTCCTTCAGGATCGGGCAGAGCCGGTGGTAGTTGTTCGGCTTGTCGGGGAGGAGGTAGACCTCGGGCTCCTTGAAGACCGACCACATGCCGATGCTCGCGTGGTTGCAGAGCATCAGCCCCATGTCCCGGATCATCTCGCTGGCGCGCTCGATGAAGTCGTCGTCGTCGCTCACGCAGTAGTGCAGCGGGAAGACCTGCCAGACCAGGAACCCCATCTCGTCGCACATCGTGTAGAAGCCGTCCCTCTCCACGTGGCTCCCGATCCGGATCGAGTTGATCTCCATGTCGAGCATCTTCGTGAGGTCGTCGGACCACATGGCCTCGTTGGCCTCGCTCATCCACTGGCTCGAGATGTAGCGCATGCCTCGCAGGAAGATCCGCCCGCCGTTCAAGACCACTGGCCGGTCTCGCTCGTCGCGCACGACCTCCTTGCATCCCGAAGGTCTGCTCGATCGACGTCCTCGCCGACGGCGACGGTCGCCGCGTAGAGGCTCGGGGCTGCCCCGGTCCCACGTCCACCACAGCCTCGCGTCCGGCAGCGGTGAGCACGAGCTTGTGCGTCGTCCTGCCCGGCTGGAGCACGACCCGGCGGATGCGCTCGCTACGGCGCTCGCCGTCGAAGTTGTGCGGGGCGCACCGTGAGCCGGAGGTCGGTCTCGACGACGGCGCCGGTCGTGTTGTGCACGATGACGTCGACGCTCACGAGCGCGGAGCCGTCGCGCTTGTCGAGCCGGTCGCCGAGCCAGTCCTTCTCGCACGCCGATCTTCGTGAAGACCTTGACGTGGTCGACGTAGACGCTCGGCCGCGCGATCGAGGTCGACGTTGTCCCAGATGCCTCCGGAGTTGCCGTCGGAGCGGAACGACGTCATCGACCCCGGCCGGTGCATCGCGTCGATCATGTGGCCCTTGATCTGGTCGATCGCCCGCGCCTGATGGGTCCGGTACGGGGTCGACAGCGGGTTGTCGGAGACGTCGACCTGGACGTAGTCGGTCTCGTCCCGGGGAGCCGCGTCCTTGACGACGACGACGTTCGTCCCGTCGAGGTCGACATGGTCGGTCACGTCGAACTCGAACGGGTTGAACATGCCCTCGTGCGACCCGAGGTAGACGCCGTTCAGCCAGACGTCGGCGAGGTAGTCGACGGCGCCGAACCGGAGGAACAGTCGTTCGCCCCGGAAGCTCCGCGGGCACCTCGAACGTCCGTCGGAACCAGATCGTGCCGAAGAAGTCCCCGACCTCGGTGAGGTACCAGTTCGTCGGGAGCTCCATGTCCTGCCAGGACGACGTGTCCAGGTCCGGTCGGCGTAGCCGAGCGACGCGCCGGGCTCGGCGTCCTCCTTCCGGTACTTCCAGACGCCGTCGAGGCTCATCCGCGGGCGTCCCTCGTGGATCGAGATCACGGCTCCGAGCCCAGGCGCTCGCGATCGACGATGGACTCGATCTCCGCGACGATCCCCGGAGCGAACACGAGATCGGCCGCCCCGATCCACCCATCCACCTGATCCGGGACGGCTGGCGCCGCAGATCGCGGCGGTGACGCCCTCCTGCGCGAGCGTCCACGCGACCGCCAGGAGCGGGACCGAGGTGCCGATCCGATCGGCGACCCGGCGGAGCCGATCCGACGGCCTCGAGGATGCCCTCGCTCGACCGACGCCGCCAGTCGTCGGCGGGGAGCGCCTCGAGTCTGGCCGCGAGATCGGCGCTGCCGAGGACGCCGGTGGCCAGCGGCGAGTACACGATCACCCCCGTCCCATTGCCGACGGCACCACGGGATCACCTCGCGGAGCGCGCCCTGGCGCAGCAGGCTCAGCTCCGGCTGCACACAGTCGACGTGCCGGATGTCCTCGCAGCGATCCAGCAGTGCGACGTCGAAGTTCGAGACGCCCGCCCACCGCACCTTTCCCTCCTCCACCAGCTCGGCCATCGTCGCCCACGACGCCTCGACCGGCGTCCTCGGGTCCGCGTGGTGGAACTGGTACAGGTCGATCCGCTCGACGCCGAGCCGACGGAGGCTCCCCTCGCACTCCGCTCGGATCGAGGCGGGCTGAGATCGGTGCGGATGCGGTCCGGCGGCTCCCACGGATGGCGCGCACTTGGTGAAGACGAGCACGTCCTCGCCGATCGACCACGGCTCGAGGGCTCTCGCGACGATCTCCTCGGAGTGACCGAGACCGTACGAGGCGGCGGTGTCGATCCAGGTGACTCCGCCCTCCACCGCGCGGCGGATCGACGCCACCGAGGCGGCGTCGTCGCTCCGAGGGCCGTACGACCACGGCCCCGATCCGCTCGCCTGCCAGCCGCCGAGGCCGACACGGCTGATCGCCGGCCCCGCCTCCCCCAGCGCGGCGGTCGTTCACCACCGCCATGGCTCCCGCCGGCTCCTCACGCGAGGTCCGCCTCGACGAGCGGCCGGAGCACCCGGTCGAAGAACTCGGCCAGCTCGGGCTCGTGCGCCCCCCACGGCAGCATCAGGTTCAGGCGGTCGACGCCGATCTCCGCGTAGCGCCGGGCGGTCGCGACGTCGACGTCGCCGGGGGGCGTGATCGTGACCTCGAGAGGACCGAGTCCGTCGCCCCGCGGTACCCGGGCCGCGGTCTCCTCGAGCAGACCCCGATAGCGGACCGTCTCGTCCGGATCCAGCCCCCATCCGAACCAGCCGTCCGCCTCCCGCACCGCTCGCCGCAGCACGGGAGGTGCGTAGCCGCCCATCACGATCGGGGGACCGGGCCGCTGGAGGGGACGTGGGCGCGCCTGGACACCGGTGAACGAGACCGTTCGGCCCGCGTACGACGGATGGTCATCGGACCAGATGGACCGGATCGCGCCCAGGTACTCCTCGATGCGAGCGTCCCGGCCGGCGAACGGCACGCCGAGCGCCTCGAACTCCTGCCACACGTATCCGACCCCGACGCCGAACAGCAGTCGACCGCCCGACAGGACGTCGATCGTCGCGAGCTCCTTCGCCAGGATCAGGGGATTGCGCAACGGAAGGACGACGACCCCCGTCCCGAGCAGCACGGTTCCGGTCCGGCCGGCGAGGAACGCCAGGGCCGTGACGGGATCGAGGATCGGCTCCTCCGGATCCATCTGCGATGGAGCCACCTTGGGATCGGCCACGACCAGGTGCTCGGAGACCCAGATCGACTCGATGCCGACGTCCTCCGCCAGCTCCCCGAGCGAGATCAGCATGGATCGCGTCGTGTACGTGCCCGAGTTCGCCGAACAGACCCCGATCTTCACGCCCCGTCGCGCTCCTGCGCCATGCCTCTCGACCCGATCGCGTCAACGCATCACTGGAGAAGGATCACCGTGTACAAGGACACGTTCTCGAGCTCGATCCGGTGCATCTCGCGACGCTCGCGGCTGAACGTCAGGCGCGAGCTCACCTCTCCCGTCGGGCTGAGCGCGGAGACGCTCCGGAACGGGCGTGCCACCCTGACGTCCAGGGTCATCCGGTCGATCACCGGCACCTCGTCGCGCTCCTCGTCGTAGTCGTAGCGGATCAGATGGATCGCCGCCTCCTTGTCGCCCACGCGGTGGATGTTGACCGCGAGGTCGACCCCGGGCTCGACGAAGACCTGCGGGCCGCCGGCGAAGTCCTTGGCGAGGACATCGGTCGTGCGCACGAGGTGGGGATGGCTCAGGAGGGTGGCGCGGACCGACGAGTCGAGGTTCTCGCCGAGCTCACCGGTCGCGAGCACGCGGCCGCCGTGCTCGAGGTACCCGCGGATCGCGTCCGCCTGGGCAGCGGTCAGGACCGTGCACTCGGGCAGGACCACGGTCCGATACCGCGCGAGGTCCTCGGCCGTGATCCAGTCCTCGCGCAGCTTCCCCTCGGGAAGGACCACGACGTCGAACGGCTGGTGCTGCTCGACGAGCCCCTCGACCGCCGACCAGAAGGGGAACCTCACCTTCCACCCCTCGTGCTCCTCCCAGTCGAAGGCGCTCTGGATGCTGAAGAGCACCGCCACCTCCGAGTACGTCTCGGTCGTGTAGAGGCGCTCGTTCGTCGTGATGAAGTCCTGGATCTCGACGTTGAGGTCGTGGGGCGCCCAGAACGAGTCCTCGATCACGCTTCCCATCCACGCGCCGTAGGGCACGCTCATGTTGATGCCGAGCGCCGACGCCTCGTACTGCATCATCCGGAACAGGTCGTAGCCCTTGCCGTCCTGCAGCTTCGGCAGGAGCTCGGGTCCGACTCCCCCGTAGGGGTTCTCGACGACGATCACCGGCTTGCCGCGCGCGAAGCCCGCCGCGTACCGGCACCAGGCCGGCTGCCGGTAGCTCGTCGCGTTCATCTCCGTGACGAGGATGTCCGCGTACGGCTCGAAGGGGTAGTAGTGCGGCGACAGGTAGTAGTAGTTGCCGCACACGAGGACGTCGCGTCCCTTGGATCGTCCGTACTCCTTGATGTAGTCCGCCAGCTCGGCGAAGTAGCCGACGATCGTCTGCCGCTGGAACCGGATGTAGTCCCAGTACAGCGGCGTCGTCTCCCGGTCGGACTTGAAGTCGTACCCGCGCTCGAGCAGCCACGAGCCGTAGTGGAACGTCGCGAGGTCGGTGTCCTTCAGCGGCTCGGGCAGGAGGTCGGCCGGAAGCGCCTGGAGGTACGCGCGGAACAGCTTCATGCAGTCCTTGCAGAAGCAGCCTCCGTACCCGGTCGCGAAGATCGGCAGATCCGCCTCGTCGAGGTGGACGCCCGCGACGCCGGCGTCGATCTGGATCCGGATGATCGCCTTCAGGTACTCGCGCCACACCGGGTTGTTGCGGTCCATCAGGTACGCGTAGTGCGAGTTGCCGGGGACCTCGACCCAGGTGGAGTGGCACGCCTCGCCGTAGATGTCCCGCGATGTGCACTCCTCCAGGATGTCGGTGACCTTCTCGCCGTCGCTGTTGACGAGCCCGTCCGGGAAGTAGTGCTCGAACGGCTTCCAGATCTTCGGGTAGGTGTTCTGCGTGAACTCCCGCAGGCCGAGGAACCCGGGCGTGCCGACGCCCCGGGTCTCGTTCATCGACAGCACCTTGCTCTCGTCCTCGTTCAGCTCGACGGGGAACTCCCAGCCCTGCACCTCGAAGACGCAGCCGAAGACCTTGATGCCGCGCTCCTGACAGCGCTCGATGAACTCGGCGTCGTTCATGAAGCCGTAGAACCTGGACCGCTCGTCGAACTCGCCCCAGGCCTCCTTCTCCAGGTAGGGAAGTGAGATCGAGCCGCCGCCCAGTGACGCCCAGACGAGCGAGGTGGCGTGGTACGCCTCGAGGTCGTCGATCATCTTGAGCCGGCGCGGCGGCAGGCTCGGGTGGTAGCAGTGCTGTCGCGGGAACCACCCGTCGAAGTAGACGCCGCGTTCCATCCTCAGCTCCTCCCCTTGCAGCGGTTGAACGAACCGAACGTCAAGCGCCGGACCAATCGAGGACCATGCCGAGCGAGCGCTCCGGGTGCTCGACGACCATCTCGTACACCTCGGCGATGTCCCGGAACGGGACCCGGTGCGTGATCAGCGGGTCGATCGCGATCCCTCCCGAAGCCATGTCGTCCGCGAGGTCACCGTTGAACTCGTCGTCCCAGCCGCACGGGAACGACACGAGCGGGCGCTGGAGGTGCGTGGGGTGGAAGTCGATCGAGATGGGATCGGGGTAGTACCCCTGCATCGCGATGCGGCCCTCCCTGTGGATCAGGTCGAGGCACCGGTCGAACATGCTGCTGACACCCGTCGTGTCGATCGCGACATCGGCGCCCTCAGGAGCCTCCTGCCGGACCACGTCCTCGAGGCTCTCGACGTTGGCGTCCACGGCGCGGTCGGCGGAATGGGCGCCGGCGAGTTCCACGCGCTCCGGGATCAGGTCCGTCGCGATCACCCGTGCACCGACCCGCCGAGCCGCCTGGGCGGACATCTGCCCGATCATCCCGAGCCCGATCAGGGCGACGAGGTCGCCCTTCGCGACGCCCGTCAGACGGATCCCGTGCCGGGCGACGCCCGCCATGTGGAAGAGCGAGGCGCCGGCCAGGTCGACCTCGGGCGCCACGCGCCACACCTCGGATGCGGCCGCCACGAGGTACCCGGCATGCGAGGCCTGGCAGGGACCGGGGTACTTGTGGTCCGGGTCCTGGAAGTGGGTCCCCATCGTGAACACGTGGTCGCCGACCTGCACGTCGGTGACATCCGAACCGACCGACTCCACCACGCCCGCTGCCTGATAGCCCGGTGAACACGGGAAGTACTGCGGAGTAGTCGGCGTCGTAGTGACCGTAGCGACCGGTCAACGCCCACCGCTCGGTCCCCTGGCTGACGCCGGAGAACGAGGTCCGGATCCCGACCTGGTCGGGGCCGATCTCCGGGACCTCCATCTCCCGGATCTCGACCCGCTTGGGTTCAGGGAACACCACCGCTTGGGTCTTCACCGTCAGGTCCCTCCTTCAGACGAACCGAAGGTAGCGCGACTCCGTCCGTCCGTAGCGGTCAGAATTGTGAGAACGATATCATAGGGAGTGCCCGCGCCGGCCCGGTCGTGAGCGGGAGGATCGACCGCACGGCTCAGCCGGATCCTGCCAACCCGGTCAGCGCTCCCATGCGATCGGCGACCGCCTGCAGCGAGGCCTCATACAGGACCGCGACCGTCGTGTGGATCTCGTCGTTGAACGGGGCGAGCCACCGCTCGTCGAGGTGGCCGGGCCCGAGCAGTGCCCCGAGGATGGATCCCGCTCGTGCGCCGAAGCTGTCCGTGTCGAGTCCCTGCGACACCTGGAGGCAGATGCCGTGGCCGACGCTCTCGGCGAACCGAACGGCCGTCATCAGGCATCCGATCTCCTGATAGATGTGACAGGAGCCGAACGTCCCGAAGCGCCTCTGGATCTCCTCGCTCGCGTCCTCCCATCGATCCGCGCTGCGGACGATGTCGAGCTGCTGCGCAACCGTTTCGTGGAAGCGGCTGCGGCGCGGGACGAAGCGCAGTGCCTGCTCGAACGGCTCGAGCGGGTCGCTCGCGACGAAGGCCGCCGCGATCGCGGCCGCGACGAACATGGCCGCGTAGATCCCGTTCCGGCGATGCGTGAAGCTCGCGTCGCGCCAGGCGAGCTCGGCGGCGAGCGCCGGGTTTCCCGGTGCCGCGTAGCCGTAGGCATCGACCCGGATCAGGGCGCCGCAGAGCTCATCCCACGGGTTCAGATCCTCGACCCACGCCTCGAGGACCTCATCATCCACCGGAGCCGGCGTGTAGCCGAGCAAGACCTCCTCGAGCGACCGGAGCCCGATCTTCGCGTTGATCGTTCGCTCCGGACCCCAACACGAGCCGATCGGAAGGGCCTCCTTCCAGAGGCGCCGGACATCGTCCTTCGTGAACGCGAGGCCGTGCCGCTCGAGCAGCAGCATGCCGAGGATCGGATAGTTGATGTCGTCGTCCGGCACGACGTGCCGGATCCGTCCGCGCACGGTGCCCGTCCAGGATGGATGCCGCTTCCCGAGCGCATCGAGCATGCGCTCCGAGATGTAGTCGTCGATCGGCCACTCGCCCACCGCCTCCGCGGCCTGCCGGACCTGGGTCGGCGTGGGCCCGACCTCGACCGGCTTGCCGAGGATGCACCCGCACACCAACCCGAGGAACGCCGCCGACGCTCGGGTCGGCGGCCTCTTCGCGCGGAAGATGGCCGATCGCCTCGCGCGGCCGTTCCGGGTCGCACTCCGCGAGGATCTCGTCGAGCGCGTTGGGTTCGACGTAGGGCCAATCCGGCCGCAGCGGCAGCTCGCTCAGTTCGCGTCCGAATCCGACCATCGCGTCGTAGCTGTCCGGGAGGGCTTCCACGCGCTCCCGGAGTCCGTCGACGACGTATCCCTGCTCCTGCTTGTCGTGGACGATCGCGCCGAGCATCGTGCGAAGGACCCGGTAGCTGGGCAACATGTCGATCCCTCCTACGTTCCCTCGCTACGTTCTCTCGGGGCTTGCCCTCGTAGATGCCCTTGTCGCGAACGGTCGCCGCATGCTGCGGCGCATCTCCGTTCACGATCCTGACCGCGTCCGCGCAGGCCTCGGTCAGGCAGCGCTCGTGGGCGAACGGCACGTTGCCGGCGATGTGGGGGGTCGGCAGCACGTTCGGGGCCGTGCGGAACCACGCGTCGGCCGGCGGCGGCTCGGGGTTGTACACGTCCACGGCGACGCGGAGCTCCTCGGCGCGGACCCGCCGCCACAGCGGCTCCTGCTCCACCACGGCCATCCGGCTGAGGAGGACGAACAACGAGCCCGTCGGGAGCGCGTCGATCACGCTCGCGTCGATCACCTCGAGCGTGGACGGCGTGGGCGGGATCGCGACGATCAGGATGTCGCTCCCCCCGGCCAACTCGACGAGCGAACCCGCCCGGGCCACCGAATCCGCCTCGGCGGCCGCGTCGTCCATCAGCGGATCGAACACGCTCACCGGCGATCCGTAGGGCGCGACGAAGTGCCGGATGTGCCGGTTGATGCTGCCGTAGCCCGGCGAGCCCGATGCGACAGTCCGCGAGGTCGCGGAACACGTACCGGCTGCGGCTCCTGGCTGCGTCGGGCCACTCGCCCCGGCGCACCGCGTCGATCTCTGCGGGGATGTCGCGCAACAGCGCCAGCGTGATCGCGACCCCGTACTCGGCCACGGTCCACGTCATGGTCCTGGACGTGTCGACGACCGTCACGCCGCGACGGGCGGCCTCGTCGAGGTCGACCCAGCCCAGGCGATAGTCGAAGGTTCCGGCGATCACCTTCAGGCGCGGGGCCCAGCGCCAGGCGCGCCGCGTCGAAGTCGACCACGTTGCCGAACCCGAACCAGGGCGCCGCCACCAGGGCGTCGGCCTCGGCGAGCCCCGCGTCCAGCGCCTCCGCGAACGACTCGACCGACTGGTCCGGCGTCCAGTCCAGGTGCTCGACCCGGCCGTGTGGCGACAGGGCGGCCTCCGCCACGCTCCGGTACCGCTCGCCTCCGTGGAAGTACCACCGGGCGCCCTTCACCTCGCGCCACCCCTCGTCCACCGGCGTGACGACCAGGAACCGCGGCGGCGCCTCAGCCGAGTCCTGCACCGTTGCCATGGATCCTCCTAGCCGTCGAGCGGGCGGACCACGTAGTACGGCTGATCCGACAGGTCGGCGCCCAGTCCTGGATGGAGCCACGCGTCCCCGTTCGCGTCGTGGATCGCGAAGAGGTACTGCATCGCGAACGGCGTATCGGAGTCGGCGCCCGGGATCGAGGCGACGAACCGGTCGCCTGCTCTGTCCATCTCGTGCTCGGCGTACGTCTGCGACTGATCGACGGGCCGGTATCGGAGCCGCACGGCGCCGACCTCGACCGGACCCGCGCCATCGACCTGGACGCTGAGCGGGATCGGCTCGCCTCGACGGAACGACGTCGGGCGGCGTGTGCGACACGACGCTCCTTCGTTCCCCGTTCGCCGTCGCGGCGAGGATCCGCTCCACCTCGGCATCGTCCGTTCGTCCGGCCGTCGCCTTCGCGAGCGCGGCGAGCGCCTCGACGTCCCGGTCGATCGCGGGCAGCCGATCCGACCAGGTCCCTCTGAGCCACGCCTGTGGCCCGAACGTCAGGTCGTCCACGTACACCCCGGCGGCCAGCTCCGCGGCCTCGGCCAGCGCGGCGCGGGCGCCGCGATACGCGTCCATCGCCTCGGTCGAGCAGCGGGACCGCCTCCGGGCCCGGTGGAGATCTCGTACCACACGGCGGCGCGCAGCTTCCCGGCGAAGAATCGACCGATCGCCTCCAGGATGGCGATGTCGATGATGAACCGCCGGGCGGCCGGCGGCGGATCCGCGAGTTCCTCCATGCGGCGGAGCTGGTCCGAGGCGTCCGTCGAGAGCGCCTCCAGCCACGCCGCGACCTCCAGGGCGGAGTACCGTCCGGTGCGCTGCCCGGTGACGATCTCGCGAGCGGACTCCTCCGCCGTGAGGAAGAGCTCGGGGTCGAGCGGGCCGACCGTGCCGAACCGCTTCGGCGTCGGCGTGTCGTAGTAGTGGGTCTCCACCGCCCCCTCATCGTCGCCGACGATCGCGATGTCCGTGTAGACCTCCGGCCAGTAGTAGTTGTTCGAAGCGGACGCATGATGCGCGCTGGTGACGAGCGGCAGGATCCGGCTCGCGCTCGCCAGCGCGGACTCAGCCGGTGCCGCCAGCGAGCCGAGCGTGGTGCGCAGAGCGCGTCGCCACGTCTCGGGCTCCGCGCCGGTTCGTACAGCAGCCGTCCGAACAGCCGGAACGTGTACGCGTGCTTCTCCCAGTCATCGGGGGTCGACAGCGACGCGTCCCCGTACCCGTCCCTGGGAGGAAGCCCCGTCCCCTCGCGACCCTTCAGCGACAGCGGCTCACACCACTCGAGCCCCTCGCTGCCCGCGATCCTCGCGTTGCGTCCGAACCCGGCCGCCATGGCCGGATCTCCCCACAGCAGCACCCGCTGGGTCCCGGGCCAGATCCGGAAGACCACGTCGTACGGGCGATCCTCGCGCAGGAAGTCACCGTAGCTGTACCGCGTGAACGGGCGACTCCCCTCGCTCACGTTCATGAACCGCGCCTTCCCCGCACGGGCCCCGTCTCGGCCCGTCGGGGGACGGTCGAGCTCCCGCATCGCCGTCTGGTGGTACGGCAGGCCCATGTGCTCGGCGGAGAATTTCGGCGACAGGGTCACGGGCAACCCTGTCGCCAGGGCGAGGTCCAGCGTCTCCTGGTCGACGCCCTTCGCATGCAGGTCGAGGTCCACCCGGCGACCCGACCGGACGATCCCGTCGAACACGACCTTCCAGAAGTCCCAGCTGCGCTCCGGGACCCCGCTCTCACCGTGGGTGCGGATCGTCAGCCCGCCGATATTCGGGCATGCATCCAGGAGCGCGCCGATCGCGTCGCCGCAGTAGGCGGCGTGGTGCTCGGGATCGAGACCCTCGATGGTGTACGGGGCGTCGTCGCTCTCGAACCACTCGTACGCGTGCGTCCACATCCCGAACTGGAAGTCCAACCCTCGAGCGACCGCCTCATCCGAGATGAAGCGCAGCATGGCCAGGTTCCGGTCTCGCTCGTCGTCCGACAGCTGCGGGACGCGGACACCGGATCCGGGGACGTCGACGAGGAACGGATAGGCGAAGTACAGGTACGAGTCGGTGATGTGCCAGGGGAAGTTGTACCCGAGCCCCACCATCAGGTTCACGCGGTTGAAGCGTTGCGCGGCGACCATCGAGAGGTAGCGTCGCCAGAACCCCTCGTCGTGCAACCAGGGCTTGTCGTCGACCTCGCTCGCGAACAGCCGAGCGACGCTCCGCACCACGTTCGCAGGACGTTCGACGATCGGGTGTTCGATCCGGATCGCGTCGAAGGGGTCCGTGGCATGCTCCGCGCGGTCGGCCAGCTCGAGCACCGCGTACACGAGCCCTCGCACGTCGGAACCACAGGCGAGCAGCGCGGGGGGGTCGGCGGGTTCGCCGGGAACGAGCCCGAGCGCCTCGGGCACCTGCGGGATCGAGACGCCGGCGCGCGCCGCCATGCGGCCGGCACGGGCGGTCTGCGAACCGGCGACGTACACGACCGTGCCGGCGTCGTCCGGCGGCGGTCGGTCGAGCACGTCCACCCTCGTCCCGTTGGACCCGAGGGCCGCGCGGAGCTGGCCGATCGCCCACCCGACGGCAGGGGCGGCCGCGAGCTCGTCATCGGCCTCGCGGACGATCGAGATCCACTCGTGCTGCATGGGCTCCGTGCTCGCTGGGATGTGGGAACGATATCATACCCGGGTGCCGCGAGCGGCTCGACCGAGCCGACGGGAGGGGTCTGTGGTGGATTGGTACCGGGGGATCCAATTCGTGGCGGCCGTGGCGATGCCGCCCGATGTCGCGCAGGAGTTCGGGACGACCGTCAACGGGATGTGGGCCGATCCGGAGACCCTGACGGAGGACGAGGTGGCCCGCGCACATGAGCGGGGGCAACGCGTCCTCTTCTCGGTCCCGATGATCGCGCTCACCCCTCACGCCTACGAGGCGGCGCCCGCCGCGCACCTCCTCGAGGAGGTCTGTCGAGACGTCGACGGTGAGCCGTCGGAGTGCGGTTGGTACTACTGGGAGTCGAAACCCGTGTTCGCCGCGTGCATCTACAGCGACGTCTTCCGTGACTACCTGCTCGAGCGCTGCCGGGACGGCGTCGACCGAGGGATGGACGTCGTGAACCTCGACGAGATCATGACCAGCGTCGGCCTGATGAACCGGGCGCCTCTCGGTTCCGGCTTCTGCGCTCGGTGCCTCGCTCGGTTCCGGTCTCACCTGGATGCGGGCGACCCGGACCTCGCGCTGGACGACGACGCCCTCCGGGCTCGGCTCAAGGAGGACGACGCCGCGTACGAGCGCTACCGGCGGTTCCACGAGCTCGCGGCGTTCGACGTGATGGTCGGGTTCATCCGGGAGCTCCGGGCGTACGCCGACGAGCGGAACCCCGGGTTCGCGATCAGCGCGAACGTCGCGTACCTCGGCAGCCTCGTCCCCACGTTCGGAGCGCTCTGGGGATGCTTGTGGGGCCCGCACGTCGACTTCGTGCTCATGGAGAACCACTACCGGGTCGAGGCCGACTCGCCGCACCTGCTGCTGCCCCGCGGCTCGTTCGCCGCGTGGTACCGGCTCGGATCGTCGTTCACCGGCGTCCCGACCTGGATCTGCCCCAGCATCACGGTCCCACGACAGCTCGCGGACCGCCCCCGGACGACCTACCACCTCCTGATGTTCCTGGAGGCCTACGCGAACGCCGGCCGCTGGGGCTACTACTGGTGGCCGGGCGTCGACGTCGAGACGCGGCTCGCCGCGACGGCGCCCGAGTCGTTGAAGACGTGGATCCGATTCATCGACGAGCACCGAGCGCTCTACGAGGACGCCGTCACCGCGAACGAGCTCGCGATCCTGTACGCGGACGGTCCGATCTCACGACGACCGGAGACGCACACGAAGTACCTGGCGCTCGCCCAGGCCCTCGCCGAGCGAGGCGTCCAGTTCGACGTCCTCTTCGGTGGCGACGGCCGCTTCAACCCCGATGAGCTCGATCCCGCGACGCTGGCGCGCTACCGCGTGCTCCTGCTCCCCGAGGGCCGCGACCTGGGCGAGGCGCCGACGGCGGCGCTCGAGGCCTTCGCCCGCGACGGCGGCCAGGTCGTCGTCTTCTCCGAGAGCCCACTCGCGCCGGATCTGGTCCGGCACGCCGACGGGGAGACGCTCACGGCGTTCTGGCAACGCTACCGAGACGAGGACCGGGACCGGATCCTCGCCGAGCTTGGCCGATGTGCCGGCCGCGAGGATCCTGACCTCGGATCCGATGGTCCGGGTCACCCGCTTCGTCGCCGGCGACCGGCAGGTCTTCCACGTGCTCAACTATCGCTACGACGAGGCCGACGACGCCGTCGCGGCGATCGAGAGCGTGCGGCTGCGGATCCCCTGGTCGGCCGGCGATGCCTCGTGCGACCTGTTCACGCCGGGAGCCGAGCGGCGGCTCGCCGCCCATGTCGAGGGCGACGAGCTGATCGTCGATGTCCCCGATCTCGACCCGTATGCCCTGCTCGTCGTCGGATGCGACACCGTCCTCGCCCTCGAGAGGAGTGATGAACATGACGATCGCCGATGACGTCCTGCGCGTCGCCCGATCCGTCCGGACGTCCGACGTCGCCGACGCGCTCGACTCGCTGGGCCTCCAGGAGCAGCATCAGATGGAGCCACGGATGCGACCGCTGTTCCCGGGCATCCGGTTCGTCGGCATCGCGCACCCGATGGCGTACGAGCTCGCCGATCGTGCACTGGAGTCGATGACCTACGAGGAGTTCGAGCATCGTCAGTACGCGCTCGGGCCCGAGGGTCTGTGGCGCGA
Source organism: uncultured Actinomycetota bacterium (assembly GCA_963828995.1). GTDB lineage: Bacteria > Actinomycetota > Actinomycetes > Actinomycetales > Dermatophilaceae > CAVRTM01. The sequence continues at coordinate 450,565 of CAWHHB010000006.1, read as the reverse complement.
GGCCGGGCCGTGGGGAGCGCCGGATGAAGTGCTGGTGATCGACGCGAAGGGCACGGCGGCAGGCATCCTCGGCTCCGCGAACACCCTCGGCGGCCGGGTCCGCGGCACCGTGGGATTCGTGATCGATGGAACCTGCCGCGACTCGTACGAATGCACGATCCAGGAGACGCCCGTGTTCTGCACCGTGCGCTCACCGGCGCATCCGATGGGACGGATCCGACCGGTGTCCGACGGCGAGCCGATCGTGTGCGCAGGTGCGCCCGTGCGGTCCGGCGACCTCGTCGCGGCCGACGACGACGGCGTGATCGTCGTCCCGCACGAGATCGCCGGCGAGGTCGTCGACCGGGCACGTCGCATCCAGGAGGCCGACCGCCCCGGGCGCCGGGACGGGATACGCGAAGCTCGGGCTGCCCCTCGACGAGACCGTCTCGTAGGCCTCGTCGCTCAGGGATCCTGCACGACGGACTCGAGCCAGTCGGGAACCTCGCGGCCGGGCACCCGCACGAACGGCGGCTCGAGGTCCGGCACACCGGCGAGCTCGGCTGCCGCCGCCTCCGCCGTGGTCCCCGCGGCCCGTCGCTCCGCCTCGATCATGAGCGGGACCAGCCGCACGTCGCCGGCCATGGCGATCCCCGTCGCCGTGCGACGCGAGAGGGCGAAGGCGACCGCCGCGTCGATCGCTGGTTGGTCCTCGAGCGGCTCGTACCACGTGGCGTACCGGGCCTCCGCTCTCGAGCGCCAGAGGTTCCGTGCGATCGCCTTGATGAACATCAGGCCGGCGTCCTGCGCACGGACCTCGTCCTCGAGGGCCTCGAGGTCTCGTCGGTAGCGCGGCTCGATCCAGAGCCGGTAGTTGCACGGCGTCAGCACCGTGTCGAACGGGAACCGGCGGAGCGCTTCCAGGTGCGTCGCCGGCGCGCCCATCCCGTGGCCGGTGATGCCGATCCCCACCACGAGCCCCTCGTCCCTCGCCCGGAGCGCCCCCTCGAGGGCGCCGTTGCGGCCCGGTCGCGATCCCGAGGTCGTCGAGGTCGCAGACGGCGTGCAGCTGGATGAGGTCGAGCCGCTCGACCCGCAACCGCTCGAGCGAACGCCGGATCGAGTCGTACGCGCCTGACGGCGGTCCGATCGCCGGTCTTGCTCGCGAGGAAGATGCGATCGCGGATCCGTGGCATCCACGCGCCGAGCCGCAGCTCCGAGTCCCCGTAGCCCGCGGCCGTGTCGATGTGGTTGATCCCGGCAGCAAGCGCCAGCCGGATCGACTCGTCGGCGACCTCCTGCGTGACGTCGCCGAGGGCGGCGCCCCCGTAGATCAGCACGCTGCTCTCATGGCCCGAGACGGCCCAGCCTGCGTTGCTCCACCGGTCCCTCCTCGCACCGCGACGAGACCTCCACCCCGACGTCGACCCTATCGGAGCGAAGGCTCGGGATGGCCCCTCGGCGCCCAGGAGAGGATGATAACGTTCCCACATATGATGGCGCGGCCGGGCGCGTTCGCTGGAGGCCCGGGGTGGTGGGAGCGCTGGCCCTGGAGGCTGGTGCAGACGAACCTCCGCGAGATCGACATGCTCGACATCGACGCGGATCGGTACGTGGCATCGCTGGAGGCGCTCGACGCCACGGTCGCGATGATCAACACGTCGGGCATCGTCGCGAGCTACCCGACGGCGCTCCCCTTCCATACGCCGAGCGCCTTCCTGCAGGGAGACGACCTCGCCACGATCATCGAGCGCTGTCACGAGGCCGGCATCAAGGTGATCGCCAGGACCGACTTCTCCAAGGTTCGGCCGGAGTTGCACGAACGCCACCCCGAATGGGCCTCGCGGCGTGCCGACGGGACCACGATCGATGACGAAGGCGACGTGCACGTCTGCCCCTCGGGCGGCTACCAGCGGGAGTGCGCGCCGCTCATCGTCGAGGAGACGATCACCGCGCTCGATGTCGACGGGATCTACTTCAACATGGCCGGGTTCCAGACCTGGGACTACCGTGGCGTCGATCACGGGATCTGCCACTGCGTCGCGTGTTGGGAAGGCTTCTACAAGATGTTCGAGCTCCCGCTTCCGGTCACGAGGGACATCGAGGACGAGACGTTCCGCCGGTACCTCGCCTATCAGGAGCGAACCCTGCGCGACTCGAAGCGGCGGATGGACGAGATGATCCGCCGCCTCCGACCGGATCTCGCGATCGACCGACCCTCGGACGACCGCGGTGGGTTCGTTCGGCAGGAGTCGAACACCGCGCTCGATCGGTCCCCGCCGGAATGGCCGTACAGCGCATCGTCGAACACGAAGTGGGTCGTGAGCTCGCTGCCTCGGACCGTGTCGAGCAACAGCTCCGTCGACTTCGTGGACTACCCGGTCCGCCACGTCTCGGTCGCACCCCAGCGGCAGCGGCTCCGCATGGCCCAGACGCTCGCGAACGGAGGCGGCCTCGACTACTACGTGATCGGCCGGCTCGATCGCCGCTCCGATCGGTCGGGCCTCGGCGCGGTCCGAGAGCTGTTCGCGTACCACGCCGCGCACGAGGGCGAGTACCGGGACCTGACCTCATCGGCCCGGATCGCACTCCTCACCGGGCCCCACGGGAGCGCCGAGGAGTACCGGGGGTGGTTCCGGGTGCTCGCGGAGCACCATCTCCTCTTCGACACCCTGCGGATCGAGGCGGTGACCGACTCCGTCCTCACCCGCTACTCGGCGGTGCTGGCGCCCGACCACCAGCCGATCTCCGACCGCGTCGCCGGGAGCCTCGACCGGTTCGTGGAGGCCGGGGGGACGCTGGTCGCGACCGGCCGCACCGGCGCTGCGGACCGAGGAGCTGGACCCGCGGGATACGCCGGCGCTCGCCTCCCTGGGGATCGAGCGCATCCGCGAGGTCCGCGAGAGCGTCCGTGGCGCGTACCTCGCGCTCGATGATCGACTCGGCTTCCCGCGTCTCGCCGATACCGACCTCGTCTTCGTCGACGGGCCGTACGTCGATGCCGAGTACGCCGTGGAATCACAGCCTCGGCTCCGGCTGATCCCTCCCGGCCCGTTCGGCCCGCCCGAGCGCTTGGTGCTGCCCGAGGCCACGGGCGAGCCCGGGCTCGTGACCCGCCCGTTCGGCGCAGGCCGCGTCGTGTACATCCCCTGGTTGTGCGGGACGCTCGTCGAGCGGCACGGACTCGCGAACACGATCTCCTTCGTGGCCGACGTGCTCCAACACCACGCCGGACTCGAGCCGGTCGGGGGCAACCTCTCGCCGATGGTCGAGGTGACGCTGTTCGAGCGCGACGGTGGGGCGGTCCACCTGCTCCACCTCGTGAATGCGTCGGGCCACCGAGGGGTGAGCTGCGTGGAGCCGGTGACGATGCACGACCTCGAGGTCACGATCCCGTACGTCGGCGAACCATCCGGCGTCACCGGTCTCGTCGCCGGGCGCGAGTTCACGTGGCGCGCGGCGGACGGCCTGCTCACCGTGCACGTCCCCGAGCTGTCCCTGTTCGAGGCGATCAGGATCGCTCGTGACGATGGAGCCGCGCGTGAGGAGTGACGTCGAACTGGTCCTCGACGCCAACGCCGAGCTGGGCGAGGGCCCGGCGTGGGACGCCGCCGCGCATCGCCTGATCTGGGTCGACATCACGGCGGGTCTCGTCCACCGCTTCGACCCGACGACGGGGCACGACGAGTCGATCCCCGTTGGGCAGCCCGTCGGAGCAGCCGTTCCGACCACCTCGGGCGGGATGGCGCTCGCCGTGCGGGACGGGTTCGCCCTCCTCGATCCTGCGACCGGACGGATCGAGCAGGTCGCCGAGGTCGAGCCGACCGTCCCGGAGACCTTGATGAACGACGGGAAGTGCGACGCGGCCGGGCGCTTCTGGGCCGGCACGAAGGACCTCGAGGGGCGCCGGCCGCTCGGCTCCCTGTTCCGCCTGGACCCGGACCTCAGCCTGACCCGAGTCCTGACCGGGGTGACCATCTCGAACGGCCTCGGGTGGAGTCCGGACGGGCGGACGATGTACTACATCGACAGCGCGACCCACGGCATCGATGCGTTCGACGTCGAGCCCGAGAGCGGCGACATCACGCGCCGACGGCAGCTCGTCGAGCTCCCGACGAGCGTGGGGCCTGCCGGACGGGATGACCGTCGACGAGGAGGGCTTCCTCTGGGTCGCCTTCTGGACGGGCTCGGCGATCCGGCGCTTCACGCCCGACGGTCATCTCACGTCGGTCGTCGATCTCCCGGTGAGCCTCGTCACCAGCTGCGCCTTCGGAGGTGACGACCTCTCCGACCTCTACGTGACGTCGGCGCGGGTCGGCCTGTCCGAAGCACAGCTGAAGGAGCAGCCTCATGCGGGCGGGCTCTTCCGTCTGTCGCCCGGGGTCCGTGGCCCCGCTGCTCACCCGTTCGCCGGATCCGTCGACCGTCGTCACGCACCCGGCGGAGGGGTCCAGGCGTGAAGGACGGGACCAAGCGACGCGTGAAGGACCGGTTGCTGAGCTTCCTGGTCGTCATCGCCGTCATCGCCGCGCTCTTCGTGGCTGTCGGGATCCTTGCCCTCCTGAAGGACAAGTCGTGCGATCGATTGGACGCGGAACGCGTCTCGCACCTCCTGCCCGGACACGACACCAACGGGCCAGGGAGCATCTACGTCAGGGGCATCGGTACCGACCGGTCCGAGATCACGGAGTATCTCGAGGCCGTGTCGGCGATGGATCGGGCCGGCTGCGAGATCGGAGACTGACCTGCTCCGAGCGGATCGGTCATGACCCCGGCCTAGAGGCGAGCCGCCTCGGGGATCGACCTCGCGCCCGATCAGCTCGATCGACTCGAGATCGGTGTGCACGAGCTGGTGGACCAGGACCTTCTGGACGCCGGCGGCTGCGTACTCGGCCAGACGCTCGAGGACCTGCTCGACGGTTCCGGCGACATGGTTGGCGCGGAGGTCGTCGAGGTACGCCCCGACGTCGCCGTCCTCGTCCTGCCAGGCCATCATCTCCGCCGCCCGCCGGCGCACCTCGTCCTCGTTCGATCCGACGATCGTCTTCGTGAGGAGGGATCGTCGGATCTCCGCGGGGTCGCGGCCGATCGCTCTCGCACGCGGCCGAGATCCGCTGGAAACGTTCCTTCGCTCTGGCCGGGTTCGCGTACACGACGTCGTACTCATCGGCCCACCTGGCGGCGAGCGCCGCCGAACGCGGTCCCGCTCCCCCGCCGATGATGAGCGGCGGGTGCGGGTCCTGGTACGGCGTGGGGAGGGCCGGACAGGCCTCGAGCCGGTAGTGCTCACCCTCGAAGTCGACCTGGTCTCCGTCGGCGCCCCAGAGTCGATGCACGATCTCGACCTGCTCGGTCAGCATGTCCATCCGCTCGCGCGTCGGCGGGAACGGGAAGCCGAACGCCCGGTGCTCGCGCTCGAACCAGCCCGCCCCCATGCCGAGCTCGACGCGTCCGCCGGACACGTGGTCCGCGGTGACGACCGCCTTCGCAAGCTCTGCGGGGTGACGGAACGTGACCGGGGAGACCATCGAGCCGAGGCGGATCCGCTCGGTGACCGCGCCCAGCGCGGTGATCGTGGCCCAGGCATCGAGCGCGCCACGCTCGTGCTGTCGGGAGAACGCGAGGTAGTGGTCGGAGCGGAACAGTCCCTCGTACCCGAACGTCTCGCACGCGCGCGCCAGCGTGACCCACTGGCTCCCACGTCACGCCCTCCTGCCCCTCGATCATCAGGCAGACGTCCATCCACTCCTCCTTCGACGGCGTGCCGCGGCGCGACCTACGACTCGGCCAGCCCCGCCAGCCGGTGCATGTCGTCTCGCAACGTGCCGTACAGCGACCGGTACACGGCGTACGTGTCCTCGTAGACGGCGGCGTGCGTCGGATCGGGCTCGGTCACCTCGCCGGACGTCCGCACGACCGATGTCGCCTCGTCCACGTCGGAGAACGTTCCGGCCGCGACGTGACCGAGCAGCGCCGCCCCGTAGGCCGCTCCCTCCTCGACCGCGACGCGGTGGATGGCGGTGCCGTACACGTCGGCCTGGAGCTGGAGCCACAGCGGCGACGTGGCGCCACCCCCGATCGCGCGGATCTCCCTCGGATGCACGCCGAGCTCCTCCATGATCTCGGATGCCGTCGCGGAGGCTGAACACCACGCCCTCCATCAACGCCCGCGTGAGGTGGCCGCGCGTGTGTCGAGCGGTGAGGCCGACGAAGGCACCCCGCGCGCGGGGATCGAGGTGCGGCGTGCGCTCCCCCGTCAGGTACGGGAGGAACACGAGACCCTCGCTTCCCGCGGGAACGGTCTCGGCCTCGGCGACGAGCTCCTCGTACCCGAGGCCCGTCTGCTCGCGCCACCACCGCAGCGACCCACCGGCCGAGAGCGTGACGGCGAGCAGGCAGTACCGGCCCGGCACCGAGTGGGCGAAGGCGTGGATCCGGCCCGAGGGATCGATGGCCACCTCGCTCCGCGTGGGCGAACAGCACGCCGCTGGTGCCGATCGAGCTCGACATCAGCCCCTCCCGCGTGACGGCGGTCCCGATGGCGGCCGCCGCGTTGTCCCCCCCGCCGGCCGCGACCGGGATGCCCGGCCGGGAGCCCCAGGTCGAGGGCCACGTCGTTCGTGATCGCGCCGGACCGATCGGGACCCTCGAGGATGGGCGGGAGCCATGCTGCCGGGACCTCGAGGGCGTCGAGCACCTCGGCGGACCACGCGCGATCGCGCAGGTCGAAGAACAGCGTGCCGGCCGCGTCGGATGCGTCGGTCGCCAGCTCGCCCGTCAGCCGCAGCGGACGTAGTCCTTCGGCAGCAGGACGGTCGCGACCCGGGCGAAGTTGTCCGGCTCCTCGTCGCGCAGCCACAGCACCTTCGGCGCCTGGAACCCGGTCAGCGCGGGGTTCCCCGTGATCTCGACGATCCGGTCGGACCCGACCCGCGTCGTCGATCTCCTCGCACTGCTTCGCCGGTTCGCTGGTCGTTCCAGAGCAGCGCCGGTCGGATCACCTCACCGGCAGCGTCGAGGAACACCGAGCCGTGCATCTGCCCGGTGAGGCCGAGCCCGACCACCTGCGACCCGCACCCGCGCAGGTCTCGCGACGACCGCCGCGAGCACCTCGCGGGTCGCCCGCCACCACGTCCGCCGGGTCCTGTTCCGTCCACTGCGGCCGGGGCGAGAGGAGCGGGTACTCCGACGTGCGGGCCGCCACCACCTGCGCCGTGCGTCGTCGACCGCGACCGCTCGCGACCCGGTGGTCCCGACGTCGACGCCGATCGAGACGCTCACCGAGCAGACGATGCCTTCTCGGCCTTGACCTTCCGCACCCCGGCGACCGAGGAGCGCTCGATGAGCTCGCGTGCCGAACACGACCGTGCTCGAGCGCTCCTCCCGCCCCTCGCGGAGCCGGCGCAGCGCGAGCTCGGCCGCGCTCCGCGCCATGTCCGCGATCGGCTGCCGCACCGTCGGTCATCGGCGGGCTCGACCATGCTCATCCATTGCACGTCGTCGAACGCCACGACCGAGACGTCGCGTGGTACGCGGAGTCCAGCTTGTCCGAGCGCGATCAGGACGGCCTCGGCCAGGATGTTGTTCGCGGCGAAGATCGCCGTCGGCGTCGGGCGCGCGCGGATCAGTTCCGTCGCATCCTCGATCGCGTGCTCGCGGTGGAACGAGCCCGATCTTGACGAGCGACGTCGCGGACCGGGATGCCGTGCGCTTTGAGCGTGCGCTCGTAGCCGCTGAGGCGCTGTCGGCGGTCGGGACCTCGAGCTCACCGGTCAGGATGCCGATCCGCGTAGTGTCCGGCCTCGATCAGGTGCTCGACGGCGCTCGCGGCGCCGGCCTCGTTGTCGACGAGGATCGCGTCGGCCTCGAGACCCTCGACCCTGCGGTCCACCTGCACGATCACGATGTCCTTCTCCATGAGACCGGCGAGGTGACCGGCGGTTCTTCGACGTCGGCGTCACGATCAGCGCGTCCACCCGCATGCCCTCGAGCAGCTTCAGATACTCCCGCTCGATCTTCGGGTCGTCGTCGCTGTTGCAGAGGACCACGTGGTAGCCGGCGTCCTTCGCGACCGACTCCACGTACCTCGCGATCACCGAATAGAAGGAGTTCTCGACGTCGCCGATCAGGAGCCCGACCATCTTCGTCTGGCGGGTGCGGAGGCTCCGCGCGATCTGATTCGGTACGTAGCCGAGCTCGCGCGCCGTCTCGAGCACGAGCCGGCGCGTCTCCTCGGAGGCGTAGCCCGCTGCCGGAGAGCACGCGCGCGGCTGTCGAGACCGACACCCCCGCCTCCTTCGCTACGTCCGCAACCGTTGCCATGCATCGCCTCCCGCGGCCTACGTGCCCGTCGTCATCCTGGTACCGGAGGCCGATCGACGAGCGCCACCGATCGAGGGTCAGCATGTTCGCGAGGGACTCCTCCCACGGCATCACCGCCGACGAACGCGCGCCCGTCGCGGACGAAGCCGTTCACGGTGTCGGCCTCGACCGGTAGACATCGGCCTCGAGTCGGGATGTCGATCACCTCCGGCTCCGCCCCCCACCGTTCGACGAGCGACCGGGCATCCGTGCCGATCCGACCCGGCAGCCACGGTGACGGCTACCGTGATTTGCCCTCCGACCCGACGATCCGGACCGAGCTGTCCAGGTTCGCCTGGATCGAGCACGCCACCCGCGCGAGCACGCCGTCCGTCGAACGTGAGCGTCGCCGCGGTCGAATGATCGACGCCGGTCGGTCCGATGCACGCTCCTGCCGCGCCACGTCGACCGTCGGCGCGACCGGCAGCCCCGCGCTCGCGGCCGCCGCGACCAGGTGCGCCATCGAGGTCGTGTAACAGCCGACGTCGAGGATGCTGCCGCCGGCCAGCTCGTGATCCATCAGGTAGTTCGTCGGCTCGGGGCCGGCGTCGTAGCCGAAGACCGCGTCGATCAGCCGCACCTCGCCGATCGCGCCGTCCCGCAGGAGCTCCACCAGGCGTGCGGTCTGCGGATGGCAGCGATACGCGAACGCCTCGAGGAGGAAGACGTCGTTGCGACGCGCCGCCTCGACGATCGCGAGCGGCATCCACGTGGTTCACCGCCATCGGCTTCTCGCACAGCACGTGCTTGCCGGCATCGGCGGCCCGGACCGCCCACTCCCGGTGGAACGGGTGCGGCGTCGCGACGTAGACGAGGTCGACGCCGGCGTCCTCGATGACGCCCTCGTAGCCGTCCGTAGGAGCGCGCCGCCGAACTCGGCCGCGAACGACCGCGCGCGCTCGGCGTCCCGACTGCCGACAGCGACGAGCTCGCCGCCCATCGCTACCCGAGAGCGCGGTCGCCAGGATCGTCGCGATCTTGCCGGTCCCGAGGATCCCCCAGCGCACCTTGCCGTCCACGTCGTCTCCCTTCCCGCGCCGGTCACCGTCGCTCGATCATCGGGACGTCGGGGTTGACGTCGGGTCCGAAGAACTTGATCGCGAGCAGGTCCTCACGACCGATGTTGCGGACCTCGACGCCCCGCACCGCGCGGTCGTGCGTCACGAGCAACTCGTCGCGTTCGGGGTCGCCGCCCTCGATCTCGCATCCCGCCGTACGTGCCGCTCCCGGACCAGACGAGGACGTTGTGCACGCCGCGCGTCGGTGCTCACGTACGAGCCACCGGGGTGGACGACGAGCTTCTTCCCGCTGAACTTCGTCGTGTTGTAGTAGATCCAGTACTCCTCGCCGGCCTCCTGCGTCGATCCTTCGATCAGCTGCGGCGACAGGTGGTGGTGCTCGTAGAAGTACGGGTCGCCGTTCTCCTCCCAGTCGATCAGCTCGAGGATGAATCGTTCGCCCTTGCGCCTCGCGGTCCTCCGTCCGCACGTCCTTCCAGAGCAGCTCCTTCGAGATGAGCGTCCCGTGCGTTCAGTGCCTGGAGCATCGCGAAGACGTCGGAGTCCTCCTGGAGCTCGATCGTGAGCGCGCTCCCCGGCCCGTGCAGCACGCCAGAGGGCACGTGGAAGCCTTCCTCCGGCACCTGCACGTATCCGACCGAGTGCTCGAAGGATCAGGTCGCTGTCCCAGTCCTCGAGGTACGGCAGCAGGATCTCCTGATCCTTGCTCATCCGCGACCGAGGGATGCACCCCGAGGAACGTCTCGGGGTGCGGGCCCATGTCGACGCCCGGCGGGAAGTAGTAGGCCTCGTCCTTCGAGTGACGACCGACGAGCGCCGCGTGCTCCTGACGCTGATGCAGATGGAGTGGCAACCGGCCGCGATAGTCGAAGATCTTCGCCAGGCGATCGAGGCCCGTCGTGGGTCGCCGCGTACTCCGCGCCCATGATCGCGACCGGAGTCGGCGTCGATCGCGTCCTTCAGCGTGATGCCTGCGTCGGCCCTCGAGTGCCAGGTAGCTCAAGCCCTCGTCCGGTCGGGGCCGACCCGGTTGTCGGCCTTCGTGGTCGAGGCCAGCCAGCGCTCGCACATCGCGCCGCGCTCGCCGAGGTCGTAGGCGTCATCGGGCAGTCCGAGGCGCCGACCCGGGGGAGGAAGTCTCGTGCCGACCCACGCCGGCTTCGAGGCGCACGATGCCGTCACCGTCGGAGACGGCTCGCTCGATCGATCGTCGCGCTCGCATCGACCGCCATTGGTGATCCCTCCATCCGTTCCTCTGTGACCCCGCTCATGGGAACGATGTCACTCGTTCGACCACTCGTGCCCCCTTCGTCATCAGATCCATGGTCCCCCTCAGGTGGTGACGCGGCTGCCGCGCCGCTCGACGAGGCGACGGGGTCGCCGTAGATCGAGGCCCCCGTCGCGGGATCGAAGAAGTACAACCTGCGCGTGTCGACGTGGATCTCGCGTCGCTCGCCGGCCCGCGCGCGGGTCTCAGGGCCGGCTCGCGTGATGAAGACGGACCGGTGTTCGCTCGCCTGCGTCCTTCAGGTCCTCGAGCGCCTTCTCGTCGATGTCGGAGGCCAGCTCCTTGGTGTCCTCGGTGATGACCGGGAGGCGCCTCGATCTTGTAGTGCAGATAGACGTCCGAGCCCATGCCTTCGCGGATATCGACGACGACCGGGAACCGGCTCGTCAGGACCTGCGCCGGGGACCAGCGCCGCATCCTCCATGTCTTCGGGTCGGATACCGAGGATCAGGCGGCGTCCCTCGAACGCTCGCCAGGCTAGGACGGGCCGCGACGACCTCGGCGGGCACCCGGAGCCGATGGCCGGCGAACTCGACGAACGTCGCGCCGTCGACGCTCGACAGCGTCGCCTCGACGAGGTTCATCGCCGGCGACCCGATGAATCCGCCGACGAACAGGTTCGTCGGGCGCGTGTACAGCTCCTGTGGAGGCGCGACCTGCTGCAGGACACCCTTCCTCATCACGGCTACCAGATCGCCGAGGGTCATCGCCTCCGTCTGGTCGTGCGTCACGTAGATCGTCGTTACCTGGAGGTCCTTCTGGATCCGCAGGATCTCAGCACGCATCTGCACCCGCAGCTTCGCGTCGAGGTTCGACAGCGGCTCGTCCATCAGGAACGCCTGTGGCTCGCGCACGATCGCCCGCCCCATCGCCACGCGCTGGCGCTGTCCTCCTGAGAGCTCGCGCGGCCGCTTCGTGCAGCAGTTCCTCGAGGTGGAGCACCTGCGCGGCCTCGTGGACCCGGCGGTTCATCTCCTCCTTCGGCAGCTTGCGGATCTTCAGGCTGAGCGCCATGTTCTGGTACACCGTCATGTGCGGGTACAAGCGCGTAGTTCTGGAACACCATCGCGACGTCGCGGTCGCCGGGCGGCACCTCGTTGACCTCGCGACGCCCGATGACGATCGTGCCGTCCGGTCAGGTCCTCGAGCCCGGCGACCATCCGCAGCACGGTCGTCTTGCCACACCCGGACGGACCGACGAGGACGATGAGCTTGCCGTCCGGGATCCGGAGGTCGAACGAGTGGACGGCCTCCGTCCCGTCCGCGAACACCTTCGTGACGCCCTCGAGCGTGATCTCAGCCATCGAACGATCTCCGTTGCTCCTGAGGTTGGGTCGCGTCGGTTCCACGGCGGTCATCCCTTCAGTCCGACGGATGCGATGCCGCCGATCAGCTGCTTCTGGACGAAGAAGTACAGGACCACGGTCGGGAGGATCGTGATCAGGTTGGCGGCCATCGTGAGGTTCCAGGGCGTGTCGGCGAGCGTCACGAGGTTCGCGAGCCCGAGCGCCACCGTGAACTTCTCGTCGCTCGTCCAGGTAGATCAGCGGTCCGAGCAGGTTGTTCCAGCTCGCCGAGGAACGTGAACACCGCGCAGACGGTCAGCACGGGCGTGGAGAGCGGCAGGATGATGCGCCAGAAGATCTGCCACGTGTTGAGCCCGTCGACCCGGGCGGCGTCGTCGAGGTCCTTCGGGATCGTGCGCATGTACTGCCGGATCAGGAAGATGAAGAACGCGGTCCCGGTGAACGACGGCACGATCAGCGGCAGGTACGTGCCGTACCAGCCGATCTTCACGAAGAACAGGAACTGGGGCACCATCAGGGCCTGCCACGGGATCAGCATCGTGACGATGAGGATGTAGAAGAGCACCTTGCTGCCACGGAACCGCAGCCGCGCGAACGCGAACCCGACGAGCGAGCACGAGATGAGCACGCCGAGGATGTTCGCCGATCACGATGATCATCGTGTTGATCATGTAGCGCAGGAACGGCATCTTCTCGGTGAGGACCCGGCGGAAGTTGTCCCACTGCCAGAACTTCGTCGGGAACCCACTCGGGCGTCGGCGTGAAGACCGGCTCGAGGTCGGGCTTCAGAGCTGCTGTGAGCATCCACGCGACCGGCAGCAGGATGAACGCAGCAGAAGCCGATCAGGAACACGTACATCGGAGACCTTGTACGCGAGATCCGTGCGAGCCCGGTAGCGCCGACCGAGCGCTGGGCGGCGCGACCTCGACGAGTCGCTCGGTCGCCTCCGGCGCCTCGACGTCTTCATCGGATCACCGCTCCCGCTCCGGGTCGTACTCGTAGTAGACCCATCGTCCCGACGTCTTGAAGATCACCAGGATCACCGCGGCGGCGATCAGGACCAAGACCCACGCGAGCGCGGACGCGTAGCCGTACCGTCCGTTCACGAACGCCTCGTTCCATAGGTTGATCAGATAGAACTGCAGCGAATCCCCCAGCCCTCCCTGCCCGCCGCGACTCAGGACGTACGCGATGTCGAAGACCTGGAACGCGTCGATCAGCCCCGTGAGCAGCACGAACAGCAGCGTGGGGGTAAGCATCGGGAGCGTCACGTAGCGGAACCGCTGCCACGGCCCGCCCCGTCGAGCAGCGCGGCCTCGTAGAGCTGCGGCCGAGATGTTCTGCAGGCCGGCGAGGTAGATGATCGCCCCGCCGCCGATCCCCCACAGACCGACGAGCACGACCGAGGGCACGGCCCACGTCGGGCTGTCGAGCCACCTGGGTGGGTCGGTCATGCCGATCGCGCGGAGCAGCTCGTTCACCGCGCCGACGTCCGGGTTCAGGAGCGCGACCCACAGGACCGCGACCGCCACGCCGCTCAGCACGGACGGGCAGGAACAGGATCGTACGGAACAGGTTGATGCCGCGGATCTTCAGGTTCAGCACGCAGCGAGAGGAGCAGTCCGCATATCGATGTAGAGCGGCACGGACAGCAGCATGTACTTCAGCGTCACCCGGATCGACACCCAGAACGTCCGGTCGTCGAAGAGCATCTCCGGTAGTTCTCGAGGCCCGACCCAGTGCGGACTCGCGTGATGATGTCCCACTCGCTGAAGCTCAGCAGCAGCGACGCGACGATCGGGATCAACCAGAAGAGCCCACGAGACCGATCAGCCACGGCGACAGGAAGAGGTAGGCGGCGCGCTCCTCCTTCCGCGCCATCAACCCCTTCCGAGCGCTGCGCCATCCCTGCCCCTCGTCCGTCCGAGGTTGCATCGTCCCGCCGCGCCGTGATCGCGGGCCGGCGGGACGCGTTCCGAGCGCTCCTACTGCTGCCCTGCTTTCCCAGACCTCCCAGGCCTTGTCGAGGTTCTCCTGGATCGCCGGCGCGGCCTCGTCGAGCGCCTCCTGGGCGGTCTTCTCCCCGCCGAGGACGAACCCCCACGCGTCGTAGTACGGCCCGATCGACGTCCCAACGATTCGGGACGAAGACCAGCGGCCGGGCGTGGCTCAGCACCTCGAGCCCGTCCTCGCGACCGGGGATCCCGCCCGCCCAGTTGACCTCGTCCGCAACCGCCAGGTCGAGCGGGATGTCACCGGACGTCTCGTATCGGATCTTCTGACCCGTCGTCGTCAGGTAGGCGATGAACGTCCTTCGCCTCGTCGGGGTGGTCCGAGCTCGGCCATCACGCCGACGCTGTCCGTCCAGACGAAGAAGTACGGCTCGACGCCCTCGGGCGTCGGGGACGGCGGTCGAGCCGTAGTTGATGCCCGCGTTCTCGACCTTCTTGCAGGTCCTGGAAGTCGGTGATGACCATCGCGAGCTGGCCCTTCGCGAAGTAGTCCCTGTCCCTGCTCCCAGGGATCCATGATGTTCGAGCTCGGCATGCAGCCCTGGTCGTACGCCGCTCGCGAGGACCTCGAACTGGTGGACGAAGTCCGGCCCGTTCACGTACCCCGTCGGCCGTCTGCCCGTCCGGGCTGAACATCATCTCGAACGGCAGGTAGGCGAGCGGATCGGAGGCCGCGCCGCCCCAGACGCCGTTCGCCTGGTCGGTGAGCTTGCAGGCGTAGTCGACGAACTGCTCGGGCGTCATCGGCGGGCACGCCGCCGGGTACGGGATCCCCGCCGCGTCGAACATGTCCTTGTTGTAGAGCATCTGCACCGAGCCGGCGTACGAGCCCAGGCAGTAGAGGTGGCCCTCCCAGTTGCAGCTGAACTCGTCGCCGGGCTGCGACGATCGCCGGCACGTACGTCGAGAGGTCGATGTTGTCCTTCTGCGACCATGTCGTCGAGCGGGAGGAGCAGGCCCGCGCGCATCTGCTCGGGACCGAAGACGAGGACGAGATCCGGTGCCTTGCCCGCCGCGATCGCGGTGTCGAGCTTGACCCCGTAGTTGTCCTCGGGGTACGCGGTGATGTTGAGGTCGATGTTCGGGTTCTGGGCCTCGAAGTCGGTCTCCAACGTCTCGAGGAACGAGCCGATGCCGCCCTCCTCGAAGACCCAGAAGTCGAGGGTGACCGGCTCCCCCGAACCCCCGCTGCCTCCCGCCGCCGTGCCGAGTCGCTGGTCGGCTGCTGGTACAGGCGACGGTGACCAGCGCCAACGTCGAGATCAGGACGACGAGTCCTCGGATCCTCCGCATGAGCGGCCCCTCCTTCTGTGTGGACCCCCCTGGTGCTTCGGCTCGGCATGGTAACGTTCTCAGGTCCCGCCGTAAAGGTAGTCGTCCGCCCCCCTTCCCGGGTCATCCGGCTCCCTCCGTGCGCATCCCTCCGGAGCATGGGCGCCTCCCGTGTCGATGTCGAGGGGCCCCCTGGGCGGAACGGGACCGCTCCTGTCCGGGATACGTGAGCGAGCGCCGATCCGGGTTGGAGGCCTCGAGAGTGGGCTCGGATCTCCGCCGCCACGTGTGCCCGTCGCTAGGGTCAGTCGGTCACCCTCCAACGAGAACCGACGAGCGACATCCAGGTCTCGCCGTCCTCGTGGGAGACCACTCGCCAGAGGTCAACGATGGCGTCTCCGGCAGCGTCGTCGTTCGCGCCTTCCACTGCACGCTCACGCACCGACCTCCGAACGCGCTCGGGAGCTCGAGCATCTCGACCTCGGGATCGCCGACGAGCTCGTGTTCGAGACCTTGGCGGCCTGGCGCGCGAAGGCGACCGACCACGCGACCGGATCCGTCTTGACCCCGATCGTCGTGATCCAGCGGACCGGCACGATCGCTCCGAAGCTCGCCATCACGCTCCCTTTCTCCATTTGCCGCGAAAACCTGAGAACGTTACCATGCCCGCCCATGGATGCCCCTCTCCCGCCAACTAGCTCCGAGGCGCGAACGGCGTCGGATCGGCGGCGACACCGATGACCGACGAGGATCTCGTCGTCGTTCGAGGGCTCTCCCCCGACTCACGACCAGCATGGTCCGACGTGACGTCCGCCGGCATCTTCCGCGTGGAACCCGGCGGGCGATTCGATCGCCACTACCACGACTGCGACGAGTACTGGTTGGTCTTCGCCGGACGGGCTCGGGTGACCGTCGGCGACACTTCCCTACGAGGTTGGCGGCGGGCGACATCGTCTGTACGCCGACGGGGACCGAACACGACGTGGTGGGCGTGTACGAGACGTTGGAAGCCTTCTGGTTCGAGGGTCGAACCCCTCCCGGCGGACGGATCGGCCACCTCCACCGAACCGATGAGGCCGCCCAGGGCCACGAGGTCCCGCCGCTCGCGGACGACCGCACCGGGACGCCGATGAACGGACATCGATGCGGCTAGAGCTGGATCTCGACTTCGAGGAACGGTTCGCGCCGGACAACTTCTTCTTCGGCGTCGCGTATGCCCCGTACTGCGAAGGCGGGGGCCTCAACGACCCCGATGGGTTCAAGAACACCGATTGGTCGCCCGATCGCTGGGGCGGGCGAGGGGATCCGCTTCTGGTCGGACTACGCCGAACACGTCGAGCTGGCAGCGTCCCTGGGACTGAACGCGTTCCGTATGGGCATCGAGTGGGCGCGCTGCCAGCCGTCCGCGTCCACCGTGCCCACGGAGCCGCCGCCCTGGGACGAGGCGGCCCTCGATCACTACGCCGACATGGTCGAGCTGGTGATCGACCGGGGCATGCAGCCGATCATCACCCTGCACCACTTCACGCATCCTCTGTGGCTGGGACTCGACATCTGGCTGGACGACCGGGGTCCGGACCTGTTGGTCGATGCCCAGATCAGGATCGTGGACGAGATCAACACGCGTCTCATGGCGCGTGGCGGCAAGCGGATGTCGCACTTCCTCGTCTACAACGAGCCCAGCCTGATCCCGCTCTTCTTCCACTTCCTGGAGGGTCGTCATCCGGAGGTCGACCGGAAGGGACCGGACTATCCTGCTCCCCGCGTTCGACACGATGCTGTCGCACTACATCACGGCCTACGACGGCATCCACGACCTGTTCGAAGCGAAGGGCTGGGGCACGCCCGCGCGTGGGATTCACCATCGCGAGCCTCTGCGCCTACGAATGGGACAAGCAGCTCGATGACCTGCTCCGCCTCCGGAGCTGGGGTGTCGCACGCGAGGACGTGGCGGCCAAGATCGCGGAGTGCCGAGCCGCGTGGCGCACACGGGTGGACGCGCTCGCGAGATCGCAGCTGACGGATGAGCAGTACGACCGCTACATCGCCATGATCACGATGACCGCCGATGCCCTGCCGCCCGAGCGGTTCACCAAGACCCTGGATGCCCTGTACGCGTCGTCGCGCGCGAAGAAGCTCGACTACCTCTCCTTGAACGTCTACGAGCCGTTCGGCGGCCCGCGACGAGACCCGGCAGACACCGACCGCCGGGTCCCGTGGGAGCGCTACATGATGGACGGCGAGGTGTATCGCACGTTCATCATGGCGACGAACGACTTCAACACCGATCTTCCCGTGTACATGGGCGAGAACTCATCGCGCGAACATGCAGCCGATCGGCGAGGCCGCGCAACCGCGTCCCGACGGCTGGACACGCGAGCGCTACCTGAAGACGTACCTCATGGAGATGATCCGCTGCATGAAGGAGGGGGTGCCGATCGAGGGGTACCTGTACTGGACGCTGGTCGATGACGTCCATCCGCCGCGACTCGGCCTCTACAACTACGACTTCGAGCACCACGAGATCCTCGACACCGATGGGTTCGGCCGGCCGTCCGGCGAGATCTTCGCGAACCTGATCGCCGCGCTCCGCAGCGGTGACAAGGCCACCATCTCGAACGCGTTCGTCAGGGCCCACGATCCCGCCGGATAGAAGGATCGCGATGAAGCGCGTGTATCTGCTCGGCGATTCCATCCGTCTCGGATATCAACCGTTCGTCACAGCTGCGCTCGCTGGGCCGAGCGGTCGTCGACGGTCCTCCCGCGAACTGTGAGAGCAGTCGCGTACTTCGATCGAGGCTGAGCGCTTGGGTTCGCGATCGCCCCGACGTCGTGCACGTGAACTGCGGGCTGCATGACGTGCGCTATGACCCGGGCGCTGAGCACCCGTGCGTCGACATCGCGGAGTACGGGGCGAACGTCGAAGCGATCCTGACGGACCTGGAGTCGTTGGGGATCGGACGGATCGTCTGGGCCTCAACCACTCCCGTGGACGACTCGCGGAACGAGGAGGGACGTTCGCGTCGTTGGAACGTGGACATCGATCGATACAACGCGGTGGCACGCGAGATCGCCGAGAGCTGTGGTGCCGACATACAACGACCTTCATGGGGCGGTCCGCTCGCACGGAACGACCGACCTGCTTCATGAGGACGGCGTCCATCTCACGCAGCAGGGCTATGAGTTCTTGGCGTCGAGGGTCGTCGACGCCCTTGGCTGAGGGCATCGCCACCGAAGAGTCGAACGGACCCCGACCGATCTTCACCCTCCCGCGTCGACACAGACTCATCCGGCGGCGGTGCGCGGCTCGAGGACGACGACCGCCGTCTCCTGCGGGCGCCGCGCGGCGCAGCCGTCGAGCTTCTGATCCAGCTCGCGCCAGCGCTCCCAGAGCTGCTCGCGCTCCTCGCCGACCGCGGCCCTGCCGAGCACGTCGCGCCGGATCCCACCGGAGAGCTCGACGACCGCCTCGGGATGCGCCTGGAGGTTCAGCCACCAGGCCGGTTCGGCCGCACCCCAGCCGTTCATCGCCATCGTGACGAGGTTGGGCCCGTCTTCGTAGTAGCCGACGATCACGGCCCGGGGCTCGCCGCTGCGCCGGCCCTCCGTGGTGAGTCGCAGGGCGCCCCACTTCCCCGGCCGTGGAGGCCACAGGCCCCTGCGACCCCGGGTGGCCCGGACCATCCAGCGGTGCACGTGCCAGGCGCTCACGACGACCCACCGCGGTGGGAGACGCGCCGTGCCGCCGGCCATGCCCACACCTCCCTCGAGAACGACTTCACGATAGACCGTGGACTGCCGGAACCCCACCGACCATGCCGCCGGACACGCGAGCGGTGGGGTCGCCTGCCGGGCGACCCCACCGCCCACCTGCTCTGCCGCTAGCCGGTCGGCCCGAAGTAGTGCTTGGTCATGTAACGGGCGACCTTCTTGCCGAGCCCGGCTCCCTGCACGTCCGCGGTTCGGAAGTGGATCCCGCTCCAGACGCGGACATCGATGACCTCCTTGAGGGCGTCCGAGAACCGGTCGAAGCTCCTCGCCGGACAGGGCGCAGGAGCGCACTTGTTGCTGACCGCCGTGAACGGGACCTTGTCGGTGCCGAAGAAGGCCTGCAACGCGTGCACCGTCGCTCCGCTGACGCAGCCGTGACCGGACGGGTGATCCGGGAACCCCGGCGTGACGAGGGGCGATCCGGAGACGGCAACCGTCGGGTCGAAGAGCGGCACCCACGTCGGGTCGGCCTTGGTCGCCGGGTTCCCGTCGCCCGCGGCCTCCCTGATCGCGGTGATCGGTCGCCAGAAGCTCCAGTACGCCTTGTCGTTCCAGCAGCCGATCGCGCCGTCGGCAGCCGCCAGGTCCGTCATCGCGAACAGGCGTGCGCTGTCGACGATGTCGAGGCCCTGGTCCGTCGCCAGCGAGCGGTGGATCCGGTTCCAGATGGCCGCGCCGTTGTCCTGCCAGAAGATCGACGCAGCTGTCTGATCCGCGGTGCGCTTCGTGCTCGTGAGCGAGCCGAGGGTCTTCACTTCGTGGAAGTCCTCGGCGTACTCGGCGCTCGTCAGGGCGTTCGGGCCGTCGGTCCGCAGTCGCTCCACGTTCGGAACGAGGAACGGCTTGACGAAGGCCACCCAGGCAGCGGGATCCGCTGCGACGATCCCCAACGGACCCTGCGGCGGACCGGACCGCCACTCGCCGGGATCGGTGCCCTGGTCGTACGCGTACGGCACCGCCGCGGCCGTCATCCTGCCTGGCCGTGAGCATGGCGGCCGCGGCCGCCTCGCCGACCTCGATCCCGCCCGTCTTCGAGTCGCCGGCGGGCACGTTCGCGAGGTACGCGTCGTAGGTCACCTGCAGCCCGGCGAGTTGCGCCGGAACCAGGCCGGCCAGCGGCGGCGTGCGCTCGGGGAAGCCGACCAGCACGCGGAAGGCTGCGGTCGCAGCCGCGGCCTCCATCGAGTCGGTCGGATCGGCGGGCGGCGCGACGAGGTACGGCTCGTGGCCGCCGTCGATCGCGTTCACCGCGTCGTAGACGGCGCCCTGCACCATCGCGAGGCTCAACACGGCGACGTGCGGCGGCTGTGCGGCGGTCGTCATGAGCGCCGTCGATGCGATCGAGTTCCACTCGATCGCCGCGTTCGTCGTGGCAGCTCCCCTCGCGGTCCTCGTGGGCTGCGCTCCCGATGATACGGACAGTCCGCTCACGGCCATGAGCGCGGCGACCGCCGCCCACGCGAACCGCGTTCGGACCGTCAGCGACGTCCTGCGTCGCTGCATGTGCGTGCGTTCCATGATCGATCCCTCCTCTCAGCGTCGTCGTTGGCGCTGACGGAGCGAGGCTATGAAGGCGCGTGCACCACAACTACGGTGGTGGCGGGCAAGTCTGGAGGAGGCTGCCCTCCCGCCACATGGTGGCGAGCCTCTCGTCCATGCTGACGGTGGTCGGTCCGGATCGACCGCCGCGTTGCACATCTTGCTCACGACAGCACGAAGGCCCGGGCCGCGACGGCCCGGGCCCTCGTGTCCGTCGATCGTCAGGTCACGTCGCAGCCGTCGGGCTGCGGGTGATCGATCCGCGGACTGCCGCCGATCGGCACGCCGAAGAAGACGACTCCGAGCTTGACCGTCTCACCGGTCTCGTTGCGTCCCACGTGCACGCTCGAGGGGAGCTCGACGAACGCGTCGCCGGGCCCGAAGGTGCGCGAGCGGCAGTTGTCGTGGTAGACGGTGAAGGTCCCGGACTGCACCGTGACCAGGGTCTTGCCGGGGTGGCTGTGCCAGCCGGTCGAGGAGTTCGGGCCGATGGTGAAGTCGGCCACGACCGTGTTCGTGCCAGGCTTGGCGACGAACCCCATCCCGGTCCTCATCGACCCGGCACCGATGATCACCGGGCTCACCGTGCCGGTCGACGGGGTCGCGATCGCGACCGCCGCGAGACCGAGCGATGCCGCGATGGCGAACGCTCCGGCCGCGGCGACCACTCGCCGTGTGCGTGTGTTCTTCATGGTCCCTCCTCTCGGCGTCGTCGATGACGCTGATGCGACGAGGGTTTCAAGTCGCGCGCACGTGGACTACGGTGCTGGCAGGCAAGTGTGTGGGAGGCTGCCCTTCCCACACGCCGCGAGCCTCGTGACGGCGACCGAGCGGAGCGACGACCTCAACGAACGTCCCGAGGTTCAGGAGGTGGATGGTCCTGGGGGAGGAGAGCACAGACTCGGTGCGGGAGCTCGACGAACTGCGCCGCGAGGTCGACGAGCTGCGCGCGTCGCGGAGGCGACTGGCCGTGGCCGACGACGCCGAGCGCAGGGACATCGAGCGCGCCCTCCACGACGACGTGCAACAACAGCTGGTCGGGCTCGCCGCCGGCCTGGAGCTCGCGGCCGGCTCGGTGGACCCGGATCCCGCGGCGGCCAAGGCGCGCCTCGCGGACCTCGGTCGCGACGTGCTGCAGGCGCTGGAGGACGCACGCAGACTCGCGCACCGCATCTCCCCGCCCCTGCTCGAGGCGGGCGGGTTGGTCCCGGCGCTGCGCTCGGCGGCGGTGAGCGCGGACGTCCCCACCCGCATCGACGTCGAGGCGGGTCCGGCGTATCCGCCCGAGGTCGCGGGCGTGGTGTACGCGTGCTGCCTGCAGGTGCTCCAGCACGCCGGCGCCGGCACGCCGGTGACGGTCACCGTTCGGAACGACGAGCGCACGCTCGGATTCGAGGTCGTCGCGGACTGCGACCTGGAGGCGGAGCGGCTCCCGCTGCGCGATCGCGTCGAGGCGCTGGGCGGTCGGCTGACCTTCAGCTCGGAGCCCGATCACCGGACCCGGCTGGTCGGCTCCGTGCCGCTCTCAGGATGACGCTATCCGCTGGCGGCGAGGTAGAGGATCACGGCCTTCACGCGCTTGTGGATCGAGGTCTCCCACGTGAGCTCGAGCTTCTGGAAGATGGAGTGGATCACCTTCTCGACGGAGCTCTCGGTGAGGAAGAGCGTCTCCCCGATCGCCGCGTTGCTCTTGCCGGCCGCCATCTCGCGCAGCACGTCGTGCTCGCGTGGCGTCAACTGCCCGAGCGGCGACTCCTCGCTCCGGGCGTTCGCCGCCACCAACGCCTCGACGACCATCGGGTCGATCACCGAGCCGCCCTCCGCGACGGCGTGGATCGCCGACACCAGCTGCTCCGGATCCCCGATCCGCTCCTTCAGCAGGTAGGAGCGACGGGCGCTCCCGCTCTCCAGCAGCGCGAGTGCGTAGGTCGGGTTCGCGTACTGGCTGAGCACGACGACGCCGACGTCGGGGTGCGTGTCGCGCAGCCGCCCGGCGGCCTGGATCCCCTCGTCGGAGTTGCCGGGTGGCATGCGGATGTCCGTGACGACGACGTCGGGCCGCTCGGCCTCCACCGCGGCGAGCAGGGAGTCGAGGTCGCCGCACACGGCCGCGACCTCGAGGTCCGGGCGCGACTCGAGCAGTCCTCGAAGGCCCTCTCGGACGAGGAGATGGTCCTCTGCGACGACGACCCTGATCGGCACAGGCTGAGGATACGCCCGTGACCACGGTGCTCGTCGTCGACGACAACGCCAGGAACAGGAAGCTCGCCAGGGACGTCCTCGACGCGGCCGGGTTCGACACGCTGGGGGCGGCCACGGGCGCGGAGGCGATCGAGCTGGCCGTCGAGCACGTACCCAACGTGATCCTGTTGGACCTCCGACTGCCCGACATGCACGGCGTCGAGGTCGTACGGCAGCTCCAGGACGGGGAACGGACGGCCCGGATCCCGGTCGTCGCCATGAGTGCGACATCGCTCCGGGATCAGGGCGACTGGCTCGAGACGGCCGGATTCGACGGCAGCCTCGACAAGCCGATCCACGTCCGCACGTTCCCGGAGCAGGTGCGCCGCTTCTGCATCGATGCGGAGGCGTGACCGACCTCGCTGCGGCACCCTGCTAGCACCCCTCCGAGGGGAGGCCCGCAGGGTAGGCACGGGCACGCGCCCCCGCTAGCGTGGCCTCTGGACGGATGCGCGCGGCGGTGGAACGATCGCGCGGCACGAGATAGCCCAGGCGAACCTGAGTGGAGGGGGGCTCACGTGAGAAAGCTCCTGATCGGTGGGGTGGTCGGCATCGCGCTCATCTCGCTCGTGGCCTGCAGCCGCGGGAGCGGAAGCGAGGCGAACGAGGCCCTGCAACGGAAAGCAGACTTCTGGGAGATCGACCAGATCGAGCGGAACTTCCACGAGGCCACGACCACGAAGGACATCGACGAGATGATGGGCCTGTGGGCGCCGAGCGCGACCATGACGGTGGGTCCCGGGCAGACCGCGGCAGGCGTCGACGAGATCCGGCAGTTCTGGCTGGAGAAGTCGGTCGCGTTCGACCCGGAGACCGCGTGGATCTCGGACCACCCCGCATACAAGGTCGAGATCACGGTCAACGGCGACCTCGGGACGCTGCACTTCGAGTGCCACTACATCGGCGTCGAGACCAAACAGGTCGACGTGGCCACGGTCGCCGATCTCGATGTCGCCCGGATCGACGGACGGTGGATGATCACCAATCTGGTGGGCGGATCGACCACGCTGTCCGCCTGAGGCCGTGTCGAAGGCCACGACATCGAGGCGAGGAGGCGCGGACGAGCGGCGAGGGCCGCCGAGCCGGGGCTCCGATCCGCTCGTCCGAGCCGTCGGCCGCCTGCCCGCGAAGGTCCACACGAAGCTCCTCATCGCGTTCGTTGGGACCTCTGTACTGCTGGTCGCCATCGGCCTGCTCGGACAGCGCGTGCTCGGGCAGTCGAACGACAGGATCGTGAGCCTCGGGACCATCCAGCAACGAGCCTTCGCCTACGGCCAGCTCCAGAGTGATGCCGGGTACGCCCGTGGGCTCCTCGCTGAGAACACGGCCCGAGCCTTCTCCAAGGTCTGGCCGGGGAGCGATCCGGGCAATCGGCCGCCGGGGAGCGCACTCACGGTCGACCAGGCCACCTCGGACGTGGTCGACCGCATCGGGGCGACGGCCGGCGAGGATCGCCTGGGGTTCACGCCCCCTCCGGAGGAGGCGGTCGAGCTGCGCTCGATCCGATCGACGGCGGGCCAGCTCTCGACGCTGATGGGGCAGATCATCGACCTCGAAGACGGGAAGGAGCCCCTGAGGGTCCCGATCGAGATGCGCGGCCGCGCCGAGCAGCTCGTGAGGGACCTCTACCAGAGCGCCGCCGTGCTCGCCCACGGGACGAAGGCCGGAGCCGGTGACCTGATCGCCCAGAACGCAGCCTCCTACGAGCGCTCGCGGAACCTCTTCATCGGCGTCGCAGCGACGGCGCTCATCCTCGCATTGGTGTTGGGGTTCGCCCTCTCGTGGTCGCTGGTCCGTCCGATCCAGGACATCGACGAACGCCTGGCCGCCATCGCATCGGGCGACTTCGCCGGGCACGTCGATGTCGTCAACCGCGACGAGCTGGGGGCACTGGCCGCGAACGTCAACCGGATGAACGACGAGCTCAGTCGCCTCTACATGGAGCTCGAGGCGACCAGCCGGCACAAGTCGGAGTTCCTCGCGAACATGTCGCACGAACTCCGCACGCCACTCAACGCGATCCTCGGCTTCGCGCAGGTCCTCCGCGAACGGATGTTCGGCCAGATCAACGAGAAGCAGGAGGAGTATCTCGACGACATCCTCTCTTCGGGGCACCACCTCCTCTCGCTGATCAACGACGTGCTCGATCTGTCCAAGGTCGAGGCCGGGCAGGTGGAGCTCGTGATGGCGCCGTTCTCGCTGACGGAGGCGCTCGAGCGCGGGGTCGTCGTGGTGCGGGAGCGCGCCAGCAGCGACGAGGTCAGCGTCGCCATCGCGGCCGACCCGGACGCCGACATCGTCGAGGGCGACGAACGCCGGATCCAGCAGGTGATCTTCAACCTGCTCTCGAACGCCGTGAAGTTCACCCCCGCGGGGGGAGCCGTCGACGTGGCGACGGCGCGGGTCAACGGCGAGGTGAAGGTCTCGGTCACCGATACCGGTCCGGGCATCGCCCCCGAGGACCACGACCGGCTGTTCGACGAGTTCCAGCAGGCCGATGCGGGTATCGAGCAGCGAGAGGGGACGGGCCTCGGCCTCGCGCTCTCGAAGCGACTCGTCGAGCTGCACGGCGGCCGGATCTGGGTCGAGAGCGAGCCGGGGAGGGGCAGCACGTTCGCCTTCACGCTTCCCGCGAGGAGCACCTCGTCATGACGGGCGAACGGATCCTCGTCGTCGAGGACAACGAGCTGAACATGAAGCTCTTCCGCGACATCCTGCTGGCGACGGGGTACCGGGCGCTCGAGGCCACGACCGGTGGAGAGGCGGTCGACCTGGCGGTCGAGCACGCGCCGGATCTGGTGCTCATGGACATCCAGTTGCCGGACGCCGACGGCGTCGACGTCCTCCGCCGGCTGCGGGCGGACGCTCGCACCTCCGTGATCCCGGTGCTCGCCGTGACCGCGCAGGCGATGCACGGAGACCGTGAGCGCTTCTTGGCTGCGGGGTTCGACGGTTACGTCGCGAAGCCGGTCAACATCGGCGAGCTCATCGGTACCGTGCGCCAGCACTGCGACGGGCGCACCGGCTGAGCACGGAGCGGCATCGTCTGGCCCCGCAGGTGCTGGCTCACGGTCCACTCAGGTGTCACGATGTCGATGATGCGCGGCGGATGCGGCCGCTCGACCAAGGAGTGATCTCATGGAAGGTGGATCGGTCCTCGGAACCCTCCTCGCCGGAGGAATCCTCTTGTTCCTGGGCAGCCTCATCGCGTTCGCGGGATATCGGTTCTTCCTCGTTCTGCTGCCGATCTACGGGTTCTTCATCGGACTGTCGTTCGGGGCACATTCGGTCCAGGCGCTGTTCGGCGACGGCTTCCTGTCGACGACGACGAGCTGGGTGGTGGGGTTCTTCGCCGGTCTCGTGTTCGCGCTGCTCTCGTACCTGTTCTGGGCGTTCTCGGTCGCCATGGTGGCCGGCTCGCTCGGGTACGCGCTGGTCGCGAGCTTCTTCGGACTGTTCGGCGCCGACCTGAACGTGTTGGTGTGGATCGTGGGCGTCGCCGTCGGCGTCGTCTTCGGGATCGCCGCGCTCGTGCTGAACCTTCAGAAGGCGATCGTGATCGTCGCGACGTCCCTGCTCGGCGCCTGGGCGATCGTGGGGACGTTCCTGTTCCTGTTCACGTCGGCCACCCCGCAGAGCATCGCGGAGGACGGTGCAAAGATGGTGCTGGACGACCATCCCCTGTGGTTCATCATCTTCGCGGTCGTCGCGGCGGGGGGCATGGCGTTCCAGTTCCGGATCAACCGCAACTACGAGATCGAGCGGTACAACCGCTGGGAGTTCGAGACGGCGGGCATCCATGGCACGCCCCCGCCCGCAACGATGTAGACGGGATCACCGTCTCGACACGAGATACCGCCGAGCTGACTCAGCCGGCCAGGATCTTCGCCTTCTGTGCCGCGAACTCCGCGTCCGTCAGGACGCCGGCCGCCTTGAGCTCAGCGAGTTGCTTCAACTGTCCGATCGTGTCGTCGGTCGTCGAAGCCGGAGGCGGCGGAGGTGGAGGCGGTGGAGCCTGTTCGTAAGCGGGCGCGTCCTGCTGCGCCCAGCGGTTCGCCTGCCGACGAGACACGCGGTTCGATACCGACGTTGCCGTGCCCGCGATGACCGCGGTCCTGGCCACTCCTCGCAAGAGACCTGGCATCGTTCACTCCTTCCCTTCGGCTTCGTCCAACGCTGCGATGATCGCGTTCACCGGGATCCTGCCGTTCGCGACCAGCTGCGCGCCGCCCTGGCGGAGGGCCGTGGCGAACGGCGCCGCCCACGTGTTCTCGTACACGAGCAGTGCGGCCGAACACCCGGGCTCGATCGCTCCCCCGGCATCCTGAACGTCGTCGTCACCGAGCAGACCGGACGAGACTCCGGCGAACACGGTGAGCGACGGATCACCGTCGCGCCCGACGGCGTCCAGATCCAGTCCCTCGATCGTGCCGTCCTCGTTCTTGTGGACGAACGCGAGGTCCAGGATGCGGATCACCCCCCGATCCACGAGGTCGATGAGATGCGGCATCGCCTCACCGGTCGGCGGCTTCCCGGCCGGCCACTCCACGACCAGATAGTCGATCGGCCCGATCTCCACGTCACGCTCGCTCACGAGATCCTCCCTCCTTCTGCGTTGCACGGATCGGCACCTCGGGGAACGAGGGCCGCCCTTTCGGATGGACCTCCCACAGGGGGATGGAGGATACCTCAGGCAGCAGGACAGGAGCCCATCCAGGGTCGGCTGCCTAACCCTCTGACGTTCCAGCCTGCAGCTCTGCGATCTGTGCGCGAGCGGCCGCGATGAGCTCCTCGTTCGTGTTCGCGTGGCCGGCGAGCCCCCATCCGCCGTCGGGTGCCTCGGTCAGGAGGACCCAGGTGCGCTCGGCGAGCGAGGGATCACCGGCAGCCTCAGCGACGAGTGCGGTGAGCCGGCTGACGACGGCGAGCTGCTTGTCGCGATCGAGGGCGCCGGCGTTCGTGAGGACCTGGACGCGAACGTAGGTGCTGTCCCCGTCGACGTTCGAGAGGCTCGACGACGGCAGCTCGTGCACGAAGGCGGCCGTGTTCTTGCGGAACATCGGGATGTCGGGCACCTGCTCGATCGTCATCAACTCGGTGGCGAGCTTCTGGGCCAACGCGTGCTGGTCACCGAACGTGCCGGCGGCCGCGTAGACATCGATCATGGGCATGGGTCGCTCCTTTCCCCACGCGATCATATCCGCGTCGGCTCCGCTCAGGATGCGACGGGCGAGCTGCGTGCGTGACTTCATACCGAGCTCCCGGGACGGTGACGCCCGAGACCGACAACTCACCGCACGATCGGAGCCGTCGCCTCCGCTCGCGCACCCCGCAGCGCCGGGCGATCGAGCGCGAACCGCTCGGTGCCGGGCCTCGGTCGTCCCTCCACGAGATCGGCGATGAGTTCGCCGAGGGCGGGCCCGAACTTGAACGCGTGGCCCGCGCAACCGCCGGCGATCACGAGCGGTCCGCGCCGGTCGATCACGAAGTCGCCGTCGGGCGTCATCGTCCACGGGTGTCGCTGGTGCCGGACGAGGTACGGGGATGCGGCCGGCATCCGCGCCGCCACCCATCGAGCGAGGGCAGCCGCCTCATCCAGGTCGGGCGCCCACTCCTCGGCGTCGGGATCCCACGCATCGGCCGAACCCGCATCGAACGCCACCTTGTACCCGACGCCGGGAACAGGGTGCCCGTACACGCCCACGCCGTGCTCGTCGATCTGCCAGTCGGCGATGCCCGGGCGGTCCTCGAGCGACGGCAGGCCGACGAACGTCACCTGGGCGACCGCCGGAGCGAGCGGCACCTCGATGCCGATGTCGGCGAGGAGCCCACCGAGCCACGGACCTGCGGCGACCACCACGGTCGCCGAGCGGATCACCCGCCCCCGATCTGTCTCCACGGTCGCGCCCGCGCCCGATACATCGAGCCGCACGGCTGCCTCGGGCTGTGAGAGATCGGCGCCGGCGGACTCGGCGTCGCTCCGGAGCGACCGCATCGCGACGTCGGCGAGCACCGTGCCGGCCTCGGCGTGGAACAGGCCATGCTCGCCCGGTCGAAGACGGAACTCGGGGAGACGCGCGGCGATGCCGTCAGGACCCAGCTCCTCGAAGGAAGCACCGCCGGCGGTCATCCCGGCCGCCAATGCGTCGAGCTTCGACTCGGGGCCGAGGTCCAGCTGCCCGGTCAGCACCAGGATCCGTTCCCCGATATCGCGTTCCAGCCGCTGCCACCGCTCGACCGCCTCCCGCGCCAGTTCTACGTAGATCGCTTGGTCATACGCCAGCCGGATCGAGCGCGACGGTCCTGTCGACGAGGTGGCGGGATGTCCGCCCCCCAATCGATCGATCCCCACGACCCGGAGCCCGCGGCGGGCAAACGCGCGTGCGGTGGAGAGGCCGATCACACCGAGGCCCACGACCGTCACATCCGCGAAGTCACGGGCCATGGGTGAGGAGGATCGTACCGACGGCATCGCAGCAGTCGAGTTCGGTTTCGGACCAGTCATGGTGAAGGTGCGCTCTCGGGACTCACTGACCTGGCACAACCACTGGTGCGCGTGGCCTCACCGATCGACGACTTCGGTGAGCGACTCGACGGCGACCGCGACCGCCAGGATCAGCGCATCATCCTGATCCGCGGCGATGTCGACGCCGTAGGTGTCGCGCACGCGGAACCACTTCTTCGAGATCGAAGCAACCCTGCCATGATCTCCTTTGATCTCGTATTCATGATCGGTGAACTTCCCCTTGATGGTCCACTCGCCGCCACTCGCGAGGTCGACCTTGAGGCGGTCGCGGATGCCGACGAGCCGTTTGTGCACGTCGGCGATCTTCTTGCCGTCGCGTTCGATGGCCATCGTGTCGCGCACGTGGAGCTTGCGCTCCTGGATCTTCGCGACCTCATTGCCAGACATGTCCTTGAGCTCGAATGTCTGGCGCATGCGCAGTGCCTTTCCATCGACCTTGAAGACCTTGTTCCCCTGTTCATCCTCGATCCAGGAGTCGTCCCCGATCGAGGCGAGCTTCTCGCGCATCTGGTACCTCATCGTCGATCCCCTCTCCTGAGGTGCAGGATACTGACTCCCGTTCGGAGGACATCATGAGGATCATCCTTGGCTCCGCCGGGATCAGCGGGTCTGAAAGCCCAGCTCGGCCGCGAGGCCCTTCTGCGCCCGAGCGATGATCTTGAACGCTTCCTTCAGCGCCTGCCGCGTCACCGGCCCGAGCTCCGACGGATCCACGAAGTCGTCGGGTGACGCACCTGCGCGGACGCGAGCGACGTGGTGCTCGAGCCGCACGCCCCAGAGGAACCGGAACGCCTCCTCGAGCTCGGCCCGCGTCTCCTCGTTGATCGGTGCCGGCGCCGGCTGCGGCTCGCAGCCTGCGGATCGTGCGCTTCTCCGTGAGCCCGGCCCCGATGGATGCCGCCCGGGCGAGATTTCCGATGATCGTGATGCCCTTGTGCTTGATGTCGAGTCGACCGGCGTGCTGGCCCTTCGATGAACGCGCTGCCCACCGCGATGGCGGCCGCGGCCAGCGCCGCCGGCGTCGACATCTGCTACGACACCGAGGTCACCGAGGTGCGCTGGCAGGGCAAGCGGGTGCGCGAGGTGATCGCCGCCGACGGCCGCAGCTGGACCCCCGACTCGCTCGTGCTCACCCTCGACATGCCCGCCGCCCGCGAGCTGCTCGGCCGCCCGTCCCGCCGGCCGGTGCCGACCCGCTACTCCCCCAGCTGCGTCGTCCTGTCGGCCGGGCCTGGACACCACCTACCCCGAGCGAGCTGCACCACACGATGGTCTTCGGCCGCGCCTGGTCGGAGGTCTTCGAGGACCTCGAGCAGGGCCGGCTCATGCGCGACCCGTCCTTCCTCGTGTCGCTGCCCTCGCAGACCGACCCGAGCCTGGCCCCCGAGGGGCGCAGCGCGGCGTACGTGCTGTTCCCCACCCCCAACCTCGAGTCGGGGCAGGTCGACTGGGACCGGATGCGCGGCCCCTACCGGGAGCACATGCTGAGCACCATCGAGGCCGCCGGCTGGACCGGGCTTCGGCGACGCGATCGACGCCGAGGTGCTGATCACCCCGCAGGACTGGGCCGACCGGGGCCTGGCGCGCGGGCACGCCGTTCGCGGCGGCGCACACGTTCAGCCAGACCGGGCCGTTCCGCGCGGCCAACACCCTGGGCGACAACGTCGTCTTCGCCGGGTCCGGCACGGTCCCGGGGGTCGGGGTGCCGATGGTCCTGGTCAGCGGGCGGCTGGCCGCCGAGCGCGTGACGGGCAAGGACCCGGGCTACCGCTCCCGAGCCTGGCGATGAGCGCGCCCGCGGCCCCGCTGGACGCCGCGTACGAGCAGTGCCGCCGCATCCACGCCGAGCACGGCCGCACCTACTACCTCGCCACCCGGCTGCTGCCGCGCGCGCGGCGCCCGCACGTGTGGGCGCTGTACGCCTTCGCCCGGGTCGCCGACGAGTTCGTCGACGACCTCGAGCGCCCCGACCCCGACGCCCTGCTCACGTGGAGCCGCACCGCGATGACCGTGCTGGAGGCACCGCGACCCGCCGGAGACCGGCCGTGACCCGGTGCTCGCGGCGACCTGGCACACCGTGCGGCACCTCGGCCTGGAGCCGGCCCTGTTCGAGGAGTTCCTCACCTCGATGCGGATGGACATCACGGTCAACCGCTACGCCACCTGGGAGGACCTGCGCGGCTACATGCGCGGCAGCGCCGCGGTGATCGGCGAGATGATGGCGCCGCTGCTCGGTGCCGCCGGCCCGGACGCCCTGCGGCGGGCGGGGCTGCTCGGCGAGGCGTTCCAGCTGACCAACTTCATCCGCGACGTCGCCGAGGACCTCGACCGCGGCCGGATCTACCTGCCGCTGGAGGACCTCGAGCGCTTCGGCGTCAGCGAGGACGAGCTGCGGCTGCGCCCGCACCAGCGGGCAGCCCTCACCGGCGGTGCGGCGGCTGCTGGCCTTCGAGGTGCGACGGGCGCTGGAGCTCTACGAGGACGCCCGGCCCGGGCCTGGCCCTGGTGGACACCCGAAGCCGTCCCTGCCTGGAGGCGGCGTTCGTGCTCTACCGCCAGATCCTCGCGGAGGTGGTCGCGGCCGACCACAACGTCTTCGCCCGACGGCTGAGCGTGCCCCGCTGGCAGCGGCTGGGCACGGCGGCCGCGGGTCGTCGTCGCCGGCGCCGTGGGGGCCTCGCGGGCCCGGCTGCTGCCCAGCGACCGGCACGTCGTACGGCCGCCGCCGCGGCCGACCGGTACGGCGCGCCGTACCGGCGTCGTGCAGGCCGGTCGGCGGAACGGTCAGCGGCGGGACGGCCGGCGTGGCCGGGCGCCGACCCACACCCAGGCGGCGCAGGTCAGCAGCACCAGGGCGAACCCGAAGAGCAGGTCCTCCACCGGCGCCCAGACCACCCGGCCGTCGCCGAGGAACGGTGATCCGCGAGGAGCCGATGATGGCGTCGGAGGCGTAGCGGACGATGCCCCGGCCGGTCAGCCAGCCGTTGGTCAGCAGCTGGAAGAACACCACGATCGCGTAGGCCAGCCACCAGCGGCTCGTGGCCAGCAGCCGGGTGCGCAGCACGACGAGGTCCACCAGCGACCGCGACGGCGACCCCGACCACGGCGGCGCGGGTGTAGGTCACGGCCGCGCCGCCGGCGCGCCGGCGGTGCCGCTCGCGGGCGACGCCGACCGCCTCGTAGGTGAGGATCCCGGCCAGCGGGATGACGACGAAGAAGGCGTACTCCTCCAGCGGGCAGGCCGGCGACGCGCACGGCCAGGGTCTGGGCCGGGTCGAAGTGCCAGTGCCCGGCGGCCGTGGCGGCGACGTCCCAGGCGGCGAAGACCACGGCGACCGGCAGGACGGTCAGCGCCAGCCGGCGCGGCTGGCGCAGCACCGACAGGCCGTAGACCCGGTGCAGGGGCAGGCAGCCGGCCAGGACGAACAGCGAGCATCGCGGCGTAGGCGCCGTGACGCACGGTCATCAGAAGGCCGTCTCCATGCGCCCGGCGGCGGATCTCGGTCTTGAAGCCGGCGTGCAGGGCGTCGATCGGCGCTCCCGCCGTCGGGCAGGGTCGGGTCCGGGGTGAACAGCCAGCGCAGGATCTCCTCGTCGCGCATCCCGCCGTCGGCGAGGACGGTGAAGGTCCCCGGCAGCTCCGGCAACGGTCCGGACTCGGCCGAAGAACCGGGCCGGGATGGAGACCACCCGGCGCTCGCCGCGGCGCACGCCGAGCACCTCGCGCTCCTGCAGCATCGTGCGGACCGCGGCGAGCGGCACGCCGAGCCGTTCGGCGACGTCGGGCACGGTGAGCCACTCCCCGACGAGGTCGTCGAGGTCGGGTTCCACGGGGTCGGGTCGGTCACTGTCGGTAGCCACGGGTCAAGACTGCCAGCCCACGGGGCGCAGCGCAAATTACATCGATGTAAGTCAATATGCGTCGACGGTCGGCTCGTGTACCTTCACTCCGGTCACAGCAGTCACATGCCGCACCTGACGCCACTCACGTGTTGCGGCGCCCCACCGTCCCCCTGCGTGCTGTGGCGAAAGGACCCCGAGCATGAGCGCCGTCATCAGTCTGCCCCGCCGCCGTCCGTCGCCGCCGCCTCCCCGACGTCGTCGGTCGTCGCCTCCGCGCACCCGGCGCCGTACGGGTGGCAGACCCACGTCGTCCGCCCGGGCGACACCCTGAGCGACCTCGCGATCGCCCACCGGACCACCGTCGGCACGCTGGTCGGCGCACAACCGGCTCACCGGCGGCGGCTCGTACCTGCGCCTGGGCCAGCGGCTGTCGGTGCCGCGCACCACGTCGCGCGGCGCAGGACGCGGCCCGCGCGCGAGGCGCCTGCGCTGGACGGCGTACACCGTGCACCCCGGCGACACCGTCGGCGCGATCGCGCTGCGGCTGGGCACCTCCGAGTCCGGCATCCTCGCGGCCAACGGGCTGCAGCGCACCTCGGTGATCCAGCCCGGGCCAGCGGCTGCGGGTGTCCGGCCAAGGCCGTCCGGGCCGCCCGCGCCGCGGCCGCGCCGGCGATGAGCACCCACGCGGGTGCGGGTGCGCCCCGGCGACACCGTCGGCGCCATCGCCCTGCGGCACGGCGTGACGCAGGCCTCGATCCTCAAGGCCAACGGGCTCTGCGCCCGGCTCGGTCATCTACGCCGGCCAGCGTGCCTGCGGATCCCGGTGGTCCGCTCGCCGACCGCCGGCCACACCACCTTCGCCGGGCGCACGTACTCCAGCGCGGTGGTGCGGCGCCGCGCGGCGTCAACCGGCGGCTACCTGGCCGGCGCGCGCCCGTGCCGGGCCGGTCCGCCACCCGGCGCGATGATCGTCGACACCGCCCGCCGCCACGGCGTCGACCCCGCGCCTCGCCCTGGCCATCGCCTGGCAGGAGTCGGCCTGGAGCCAGCGCCAGGTGTCGGTGGCCAACGCGATCGGCGTCATGCAGGTGATCCCGAGCTCGGGGCGCCTGGGCCTCCGCGCTGGCCGGTCGTCGCCTGAACCTGCTCAACACCCAGGACAACATCACCGCCGGCGTGGTCATCCTGCGCGTCGCTGACCCGCGCCGCGGCCACCGAGGAGCAGGCGGTCGCCGGCTACTACCAGGGGCTGGCCGGCGGTGCAGGCGCACGGCATGTACGCCGACACCAAGCGCTACGTCGCGCATCGGTCCTCGCGCTCAAGGCGCGGATGTAGCGGCGCAGCACGGTGGCCCGGCCGCCGGCGGCGCGCCTCCCCGGGTCCGCCGCCGCGGCCTCTCTAGACTCGTGCGCCGTGTCCGCTGCCGTCCCGCCCACCCTCGTCGGCCAGGTGCTCGACCGCAGGTACCGCGTGCTGTCGCACATCGCCGACGGCGGGATGGCCTCGGTCTACGTCGCGCTGGACGAGCGGCTCGACCGCGAGGTGGCGCTGAAGGTCATGCGCCCGAGCCTCGCCGCCGACGAGACCTTCGTCAGCCGGTTCCGCCGCGAGGCCCGCTCGGCCGCCCGGCTGAGCCACCCCAACGTCGTCGCCGTCTACGACCAGGGCGACGACGAGGGCCGGATGTTCCTGGCGATGGAGCTACGTCACCGGCCACACGCTGCGCGAGGTGATGCAGGACGAGGGGCCGCTGACCCCGCGCGCGGCGCTCGACATCCTCGACGCCGGTGCTGCAGGCGCTGGGCGCCGCGCACAGCGCCGGCCTGATCCACCGCGACGTCAAGCCGGAGAACGTCATCCTGCGCGAGGACGGGCGTGGTCAAGGTCGCCGACTTCGGCCTGGCCCGGGCCGTCACCAGCGCCACGGCGCACCGCCCAGACCGGCGTGCTGCTGGGCACCGTGGCCTACCTGGCGCCCGAGCAGGTCGAGCGCGGCATCGCCGACGCCCGCAGCGACGTCTACGCCGCCGGGCTGCTGCTGTTCGAGATGCTCACCGGCACCAAGGCCGTTCGCCGGCGACACCCCCATCCACGTGGCCTACCAGCACGTGCACAGCACCGTGCCCGCGCCCTCGAGCCGGGTCTCGACCGTGCCGGCCGAGCTCGACCGGCTGGTCGCGCTGGCGACCGACCGTGACCCCGACGGCCGCCCGGTGGACGCCAACGCCTTCCTGCGTCGAGGTCCGCCGCAGCCGGGCGGCCCTGACCCCGGCCGAGCTGGACCGTCGCGCCCGGTCCGGCCGCCGCGGCCTCGAGCCTGGCCGCCACCGTGGCCATGCCGCGCCCGGGCGGCGACGCCCGCGACGGGCACACCGCCGTCGTGCCGGTCCCGCGGCCGACCGCACGCACGGCCGCGTACCGGCGTGCCGGCCGACGGCGCGGCGCCCGCTCGACCGACCGGCGCTGGTACCGCCGGCGCTGGCTGCCGGCCGGTCCTGGCCGCGCTGCTCGGGGTCGCCGCCGTCGCCGGGTGGTTCTTCCTGGCCGGTCCCGGCGCGAGCACGACCGTCCCCCAGGTGGTCTCCCTGACGCCAGGCCCAGGCGCAGCAGCGGCTCACCGCGCAGCCACCTGTCCGCCGCGGGTCGACCAGGCCTTCGACGAGAGGGTCAAGGCCGGCCTGGTGATGACCAGCGACCCCGGCGCCGGCGCCGACGTGCGCCGCGGCTCCACGGTCCGCCTGACGGTGTCCAAGGGCCCCGAGCGCTACAGCGTGCCCGACCTGGTCGGCAGCAGCCGCGCCGAGGCCGCAGCGCCAGCTCACCGCCCAGCGGCTGCGGGTCGGGCACGGTGACCGAGGCCTACGACGAGACCGTCCCCGCCGGCCAGGTCGATCTCCACCGACCCCGAGGCCAGGACCTCGGTGCAAGCGGGACACCAGGTCGCCCTCGTCGTCAGCAAGGGCCGCGAGCCGATCGACGTCGTGGACTGGACCGGGCGCTCCGCCGACACCGCCGTCGACGCTCGCTGACCAACGCCGGGCTGACCGTCGACGCCACCGCGCAGGAGTACAGCGCCACCGTGCCCAAGGGCTCGGTGATCCGCCAGGACCCGGCCGAGCGGCACGCTCTTCCGCGGCGGCAAGGTCACCCTCGTGGTGTCCAAGGGCCCGGAGCTGGTCAAGGTGCCCGACGTCGAGCGCAAGCAGGAGGACGAGGCGCGCGCCATCCTCGAGCGGGCCGGCTTCAAGGTCGAGGTGCAGCGCTTCCTCGGCGGGGCGTTCGGCACCGTCCGGCTGCAGGACCCGGAGGGCGGCTCGATGGCGCCCAAGGGCAGCACCGTCACCCTCACCGTCGTGTGAGCACCAGCCACCGCGACGCCCGGCCCGGTCGGCCACGCTGGCCACCGCGCTGCTGGTCGGCATCACCGCGGTCTGGGGCTCCACGTTCTTCCTGATCAAGGACGTCGTGCGCCAGCTCTCGCCGGCCGACTTCCTCGCCGTCCGGTTCGTGCATCGCCGCGGCGCTGATGAGCGTGGTCTTCTGGCGTCCGCTGCGCGCGCTGACCCGCCGCCAGGTGCGCCTCGGCGTCGGTGCTCGGCGTCCTCTACGCGGTGGCCCAGCTGCTGCAGACGGTCGGCCTCGCCCACACCGAGGCCTCACGATCGGGGTTCATCACCGGCACCTACGTCGTGCTGACGCCGGTGCTCGCCGCGGTGCTGCTGCGGGAGCGGCTGCCGCGCTCGACCTGGGCCGCGGTCGGGCTGTCCAGCATCGGGCTGGCCGCCCTGTCGCTGCAGGGGCTCGGCATGGGCTTCGGCGAGACGGTGACCTTCGCGTCGGCGGTCGTCTACGCCCTGCACATCATCGGCCTGGGCCGCTGGTCCTCCCCGTCCGCGGCGGCCGGGCTCTCGGCGCTGCAGATGATCGTCATCGCCGTCGTCTGCGTCGTCGCCGCCGCACCCGGCGGCATCGCCCTGCCCTCCGGGACCGGCGCCTGGGGCGCGGTGCTCTACATGGCGCTCGTGGCCGGCGCCCTCGCGATCTGGGCCCAGACCTGGGCGCAGTCGCACCTGCCGGCGACCCGGGCGGCGATCGTCATGACCCTCGAGCCGGTGTTCGCCACCGGCTTCGCCGTGGCGCTCGGCGGCGAGTCGCTGACGCCCCGGATGGTCGCCGGCGGGGCGCTCGTCCTCGCCGCGATGTACGTCGTCGAGCTCGTCGGCCGCCGCCGCGGCGCCACCGCCGGAGCAGGACCCGCCGACCGAGCTGCTGCACCACGAGGTGTGAGGTCGGGACCGGCGCTACTCCTGGTAGGAGTAGCGCTCCTCGCGCCAGGCGTCGCCGGTGAAGTGGTAGCCGCGCTGCTCCCAGAAGCCGCGCTCGGGCTGGCGCTGGTAGGTGATGCTGCGCACCCACTTGGGGCCCTTCCAGCCGTACAGGTGCGGCAGCACGAGCCGCACCGGCCAGCCGTGCTCGGGGGTCAGCGGCTCGCCGTCCAGGTGCGTCGCGAAGATCGCCCGGGCCGACGCGAGGTCGGACAGGCCGATGTTGCTGCTGTAGCCGTAGGTGGCCGAGACCAGCACGTGCTCGATGTCGTCGGCCGGCGGCGCGAGGTCGATGACGGTGCGCGCCGCGACGCCGGACCACGTCAGGTCCTGGGTGGTGTAGCGGGAGACGCAGTGGTGGTCGGCGCGGATCTCCACCCTCGGCAGCGCGCTGAACTCCTCCCACGACAGCGACGTCGGCGCGCCGGTCAGGGTGTCGCCGTCGATCGTGAGCGACCACGTCTCGAGGTGGACCTGCGGCACCCGGCCGTAGTTCACCGGACGCAGCGACTCGCTGAGCCGCTGACCCGCCGGCATCGGACGTGGCTCCCCCAGCCCCCGCGACGTCACGGTCGAGGAGCCTCTTCGCAGATCATCGTGGTGACCACGTCTGCAGCGTAGGCGGTCGTCGGCGTCGTCCACGTCGAGATGCCAGACCATCCGCACCGAGCGTGCGTCGGTGGCGTACATCCGCAGTCCGCGCTCACCGGCGGCTGCGACGAAGGCGGCGGCCGACCACCCGGCCGCGCCGACGTCCAGGATGACGATGTTGGTCTCCACCCGGTCGGGGTCGACGACGTCGGGCGCGGCCTTGGCCACCGCCTCGGCCACGGACCGGGCCCGGGCGTGGTCCAGCGCCAGCCGGTCGAGATGGTGCTCCAGCGCCCACAGCCCACCGGCGGCCAGGATGCCCGCCTGGCGCATCCCGCCGCCGTAGCGCTTGCGCCAGATCCGGGCGGCGGCCATCGCCTGCGCGCTGCCGACGAGCACCGAGCCGACCGGGGCGCCGAGGCCCTTGCTCAGGCACACCGACACGGTGTCGAACAGCTCGCCGTACGCCGCGGGCGCGGTGCCCGTGGCGACGCACGCGTTCCACAGCCGGGCACCGTCCAGGTGCAGGGCCACGCCCTGCTCGAGGGTCGCCTCCCGCAGCTGCCGGACGGCGGGCAGCGGCTGGATCGTGCCGCCACCGAAGTTGTGCGTGTTCTCGACCACGACCAGCCGGGTGGACACCTGGTAGGCGCCGGCGTCGGGCTGCATCATCGCCAGCGGCTGGGCCGGGTCGAGCAGCCCGCGCGGGGCCACCCAGGACCGTGAGGTGATGCCGGAGAACACGGCCGCTGCGCCCATCTCGGCCCGCAGGACGTGCGCGAGGCTGTCGGCCAGGACCTCCTCGCCGGGGGCGACGTGCAGCCGCATCCCGATCTGGTTGGCCAGGCTGCCCGAGGGCATGAACAGGCCGGCCTCGTGACCGAGCAGGTCGGCGACCCGACGCTCGAGCGCGGCGACCGTGGGGTCCTCGCCGTACACGTCGTCGCCCACCTCGGCCTCGGCCATGGCGGTGCGCATGGCCGGGACCGGGCGGGTCAGCGTGTCGGAGCGCAGGTCGACGAGTGGGGTCACGGCGTCGCGAGCATCTCCGCGACGAGGAACGCCAGCTCCAGGCTCTGCTGGTGGTTCAGCCGCGGGTCGCACAGGGTCTCGTAGCGCTTCTCCAGGTCGTCGACGTTGACCTCGACCGAGCCGCCGAGGCACTCGGTGACGTCGTTGCCGGTGAGCTCGATGTGGATGCCGCCGGGCACCGTGCCGGCCGCCCGGTGGACCTCGAAGAAGCCGCGCACCTCGTCGACGACGTCGTCGAAGCGGCGCGTCTTGTAGCCGGTGGAGGCCTCGAAGGTGTTGCCGTGCATCGGGTCGCAGATCCACGTCACCTGGGCGCCGGAGGCGGTGACCTTCTCCACGATCGGCGGCAGCGCCTCGCGGATCGTGCCGGCACCCATGCGGGTGATGAACGTCAGCCGTCCCGGCTGCCGGTCGGGGTCGACCTTGTCGATCAGCCGCAGCAGGTCGTCCGGGTCGGCCTTGGGGCCGACCTTCACGCCGATCGGGTTGTGGATCCGCGAGACGAAGTCGATGTGCGCGCCGTCGAGGTCGCGCGTGCGCTCCCCCACCCACACGAAGTGACCCGACACGTCGTACGGGTGGCCGGTGCGGGAGTCGATGCGGGTCATCGGCCGCTCGTAGTCCAGCAGCAGCGCCTCGTGCGCGGCGTAGAACTCGACCCTGCGCATCGCGTCGAAGTCGGCGCCGCAGGCCGCCATGAAGCGCATCGCCTTGTCGATGTCCTTGGCGATCCGCTCGTAGCGCGCGTTGGCCGAGTTGGCGACGAACCCGCGGTTCCAGTCGTGCACCCGGCGCAGGTCGGCGAACCCGCCCTGGGTGAAGGCGCGCACGAGGTTCAGCGTCGCCGAGCTGGCGTGGTAGGCCCGGACCAGGCGCTGCGGGTCGGGCGTGCGCGACTCCTGCGTGAAGGCGAAGTCGTTGACCATGTCGCCGCGGTAGGCCGGCAGCGTCACCCCGTCGCGGGTCTCGTCGTTGCTGCTGCGCGGCTTGGCGTACTGGCCGGCCATCCGTCCGATCTTGATGACGGGGGTGCTCGCGCCGTAGGTCAGCACCGCCGCCATCTGCAGGATGGTCTTGACCCGGTCGCGGATGTTGTCGGCGGTCGCGGAGACGAACGTCTCGGCGCAGTCGCCGCCCTGCAGGACGAAGGCCTCACCGCGCGCCGCCTCGGCGAGCCGGTCGCGCAGGATGTCGCACTCGCCGGCGAACACCAGCGGCGGATAGGTCGACAGCGTCCGCACGGCGTCGTCCAGGGCGCCGGCGTCAGGCCACGAGGGCTGCTGGGCGGCAGGAAGGTCACGCCAGGCGTCGAGGCCGGCGAGGACGTCGGGGGATGCGTCGATACTCACTCCTCAAGGGTAGTTGCGTCGCCCTACCGCGACCGCCACGGGTCCGCATCCCGAAACCGCCGCCGCGCACCGGGCGGCCCGAGGTCGCTGCGCGCGCGGGTGGAGCTCACGGTGCGCCGGTCCCACCGGCCCGCGCCAGCCGCACGTGGGTGACGGCGGGCGAGGTGCACGGCGACCCGCTCAGCCGAAGAAGACCGCGGCCTCGGCCAGCCGCTCGGGTGGCACCGTCTTGAGCCGGGCCGTGGCCTCCCCCAGCGGCACCCGCACGATGTCCACCCCGCGCAGGGCCACCATCACCCCGAAGTCCTTCTCGTGCACCGCCTCGATCGCGTGCAGGCCGAAGCGGGTGGACAGCACCCGGTCGTACGCCGTGGGCGTGCCCCCGCGCTGCAGGTGGCCCAGCACGACCGAGCGGGTCTCGTGCCCGGTGCGCCGTTCGATCTCCTCGGCCAGCCACCCGCCGATGCCGCCCAGGCGCACGTGGCCGAACGCGTCGACGCCCTCGGTCTTGAGCGACGCGCCACCGCCGAGCGGCAGCGCCCCCTCGGCCGCGACGACCATCGGGGCCACGTCGCGCTCGAAGCACGAGGACACCCAGCGGGCCACCTGCTCGATGTCGAACTCCTGCTCGGGGACGAGGATGACGTTGGCGCCGCCGGCCATGCCCGAGTGCAGGGCGATCCACCCCGCGTGCCGGCCCATCACCTCGACCACGAGGGCCCGGTGGTGGGAGTCGGCGGTGGTCCGCAGCCGGTCGATCGCCTCGGTCGCGATGGAGATCGCCGTGTCGAAGCCGAAGGTGTAGTCGGTGGCGTCGAGGTCGTTGTCGATGGTCTTGGGCACCCCGACGACCCCCAGGCCGTCGTCGGTCAGCCGCTTGGCGACCCCCAGGGTGTCCTCACCGCCGATCGCGATCAGCGCGTCGACCCCGGCGCTCTTGACGTTCTCGCGGATGCGGTCCAGCCCGCCCTCGACCTTGTAGGGGTTGGTCCGGGACGAGCCGAGGATGGTGCCGCCCTTGACCAGGATGTCGGCCACGTCCGCGAGCCCGAGCGGCCGGGTCAGCCCCTCGAGCGGGCCCTTCCAGCCGTCGCGGAACCCGACGAACTCGTGCCCGTAGCCGTTGATCCCCTGGGTGACGGCGGCCCGGATCACCGCGTTCAGCCCGGGGCAGTCGCCGCCACCTGTCAACACTCCGATGCGCATGGTTGGCAACATAGCGCTGATCCCGGGGCCCGTCGCTAGGTTGGCGCCATGACCTTCTCGATCGTCGCCCAGGTCGGTGACGCCCTCGGCGTCGCCGTCGCCAGCAAGTTCATCGCGGTCGGGTCGGTGGTGCCCGCGGCCCGGCTGGGGGTGGGCGCGGTGGCGACCCAGGCCTTCGCCAAGGTGTCCTACAAGGCCGACGTGCTGGACCTGCTGGCCGCCGGCTCCAGCGCCGCGGACGCGCTGGCCACCGTCACCGGCGCCGACGAAGGACGCGCCACCCGGCAGGTCGGCATCGTCACCCCCACCAGCCAGGTGACCTACACCGGCGAGGAGTGCACCGCCTGGGCCGGTGGCCGCACGGGACGCGACGCCACCGGCGGCTACGCCATCCAGGGCAACATCCTGGTCGGCCCCCAGGTCGTGGACCAGATGGAGGACGCCTGGCTCGGCAGCCCCCACCTGCCGGTCGCGGCACGCCTGATGCACGCCCTGATGGCCGGCGACCGGGTCGGTGGCGACCGGCGTGGGCGCCAGTCCGCCGCCCTGTACGTCGTCGCCCCCGGCGCCGGCTACGACAGCGGCGGCGTGCTGGCCGACCTGCGCGTCGACGACCACGCGGACGCGCCGACCGAGCTGGCGCGGCTGCTGGACCTCAACGACCTGTACTTCGGGCCGCCGTCCAACGTGATGCCGCTGGCGGGGCCGCTCGGCGACGAGGTGCGCAAGCGGCTGTCCTCGCTGGGGCGCGACCAGGCCGACGTGATGGAGGCGCTCGCCGACTGGGCCGGGGAGGCCAACTTCGAGATGCGCCTGTCCCCCGACGGCATCGACGCCCGCGTGCTGCAGGCCCTGCGCGAGGCCACCTCCTGACACCACCCCGCGGCGGTACGGCGCGGCGCGGGCCCCCCGGCGGGCCTGCGACGACGTCAGGCGGGGGGTGAGGTGTCCAGGCCCTTGGCGATCGCGAACCGCACCAGCTCGACCCGGTTGTGCAGCTGCAGCTTGCCCAGCGTGTTCTGGACGTGGTTCTGGACCGTGCGGTGGGAGATGAACAGGTGCGCCGCGATCTGCTTGTAGGTCATCCCCGTGGCCACGAGGCGCAGCACCTCGGTCTCGCGCTCGGTCAGTCCGAGCCGCTCGGTGCACGACGTCGGCGCCGCCCCCGACGCCATCCGCCGGAACTCCCCCAGGACCAGCCCGGCGAGGCCGGGGGTGAACACCGCCCTGCCGCCCGCGATGTCACGGACGGCGTCGAGGAAGGTCTCGCGCGACGCGGACTTCAGCAGGTAGCCGGTCGCACCGGCCTTGACCGCCTCCAGCACGTCCTTCTGCTCCGCACTCGCCGAGAGCACCAGCACGCGGGTGGGCAGGCCGGCGGCCATGACCGCCGCGCACACCTGGTCGCCGCGCAGCCCGGGCAGGTTGAGGTCCAGCACCAGCACCGCCGGCCGGGTGGCCAGGGTGCGGCGCACGGCACCTGGTCCGTCCTCGGCCGTGGCCACGACCGTGAACCCGGCGTCGGTGAGGTCGCGCGCGACCGCGTCGCGCCACATCGGGTGGTCGTCGGCCACCACGACCGTGACCGCCTGCGGCTCGGCGGCACGACCGGCGGAACCGCCGCCGTCGCCCTCCCCGGGAGCGCCCTGGGCGCCCTGGTCCCCCGTCATCACTGTCGTCCCCTCCTCGGGAGCCTCAGCTCCACCGTCGTGCCCGCGCCCACGCGCGAGTCGTAGACCGCCTGCCCCCCGAGGTCCCTGATCCGCCCGCGGACGCTGTTGGCCACGCCCATCCTGCCGGTTGCCGCCGCCTCCGCGAACCGCCCCGGCGCCACCCCGACGCCGTCGTCGCGGACGGTGACGACGACGTGCTCGTCGTGGTCCTCGATCAGCACCCACGCCGAGGCGCCGTCGCCGGCGTGCCGTCGTACGTTGTCCAGCACCTCGCGCACGGCGGCGGCCAGCTCCTCGGCCACCCGGCGCTCGAGCATCACGGCGTCGGCCGGGGCGGCGACCTGCACGGTGCCCTCGGCGTAGCGGCCCAGGAGGCCCCGCACGTCGACCATCCCCTCGACGCGGTCCAGGGGTGGGAGGGAGGCACCGCTGACCAGCGTCCGCAGCAGCCCCTCCTGGTCGGCCGCCATGGTGGCGAGCTCGCGGACCTCACCGCCCATCTCGGTGCCGCGCCGGTGGATGTAGGACAGGGCCTGCAGCACGCCGTCGTGCACGGTCCGGGCCAGGCGGTCCCGCTCGCGCACCTCGGCCTGGACCTGCATCGCCTCCTGCAGCGCCGCGTGGCCCTCGCGGGACAGGTCGGAGCAGTAGCCGACGCAGCCGCCGAGCAGGAGCAGCAGGATGATGTTGTTGACGGTGTTCTCGGTCGGCTCGACCACCTCCAGGAGGTCCGCCGCGGCGACGACACCCGCGGCGAACAACCCGCCGCGCCACCCTCGCAGCACCGCCCAGCCCACGACGGTGGCCGCCGGCCAGACCCCCGGGACGGTCTTGGCCCCGGCCGCGATGACCTCGGGGGTGTCCACCAGGCGGGTCGCCAGGATGGCGAGGACCGCGAGGGCGAGCTCGGTGCCGAGCACCAGCGGGGTGCGCGAGCGGCGCAGCAGCAGGACGACCGTCCACGCCGCGAGGACCGCCAGGACGGCCCAGGCCAGCCACGGACGGGTCATCGACCCGGACCGGACAGAGGTGCCGTACGCCGCCCAGCCCAGGGCGATCGGACGCAGGACGTCGATGGCGCGCCAGAGCGCGGCGACGACCGGCGGACCGGACGACACCCCCTCCGGCCGAACCCCCCTGGTGGACACCTGCCTAGCTGGCCGCTCGCTCATCGCCGGCGTCGCCGGCGTCGGTCGGCGGGGGGCCGGGGCTGCCCGTCGGCGGCGCGGGCAGCGGGCCCGTGCCGGCCGTCGCG
This sequence comes from uncultured Actinomycetota bacterium, assembly GCA_963828995.1. Taxonomy (GTDB): domain Bacteria; phylum Actinomycetota; class Actinomycetes; order Actinomycetales; family Dermatophilaceae; genus CAVRTM01. The sequence goes on along the minus strand of CAWHHB010000006.1, from coordinate 405,971 downwards.
GCCGGGTCCTCGGACGTCGAGGCCGTGCCGGCGACCGCCCTCGCCTGCGCCGCGGCGGCCGCCGCGGACCGGTCGTGCCCCTCGCGCTGCAGCTCCTTGGCCTTGGCCCGGGCCGCCGCCACCAGCCGGTCCTTCATCGACGCGGCGTAGACGTCGACGTACTCCTGGTGGGACAGGAGCATCAGCTCGTACATGATCTCGTCGGTGATGGAGCGCAGGACGAACCGGTCCTCCTCCATCCCCTCGTAGCGGGAGAAGTCCAGCGGCGCCCCGATCCGGATGCCGATGCGCATGATCCGCGGCAGCCGCTTGCCCAGCGGCTGCGCCTTGTCGGTGCCGATCATCGCCACCGGCAGCACCGGCACACCGGCCTCCAGCGCCATCCGGGCCACCCCGGTCTTGCCGCGGTAGAGCCGGCCGTCGGGTGAGCGGGTGCCCTCGGGGTAGATGCCGAGGAACTCCCCGCGCCGCAGCACCTTCAGCCCGCTGGCGAGGGCGGCGTCGCTCGCCCGGCCGCCGGACCGGTCGACGGGCACCTGCCCGACGCCCCGGAAGAACGCGGCAGTGGCACGACCCTTGAGCCCCCGGCCGGTGAAGTAGTCGGACTTGGCGAGGAAGGTCAGCCGCCGGGGAAGGACGAGCGGCAGGAAGATCGAGTCGGAGAACGAGAGGTGGTTGCTGGCGAAGATCGCGGCACCCTCGGCGGGGATGTTCTCCTCGCCCTCGACCCACGGCCGGAAGAGGAGACGCAGCACCGGGCCGAGCACAATGGTCTTCAGCACCCAGTAGAACAACGCAGGCCCACCTCCCACCACCACGACGACGGTTCGCCCCCGCTGACGCGGTGCACTCTACGACACTATGCGCGCACGGCGCGTCGTGCGAGGATTCCCCGCAAGGCCGGACGACAAGAGGAGCAGCACGTGGCGATCCTGCGCGGGGCAGAGCCGTTCGCCCACGACGGGTCCGACACAGGAGTGCTGCTGTGCCACGGGTTCACGGGCACGCCGCAGGGTCTGCGTGACTGGGGCCAGTACCTCGCCGACCTCGGCTACACCGTGCGCATCCCCCGGCTTCCCGGGCACGGCACGACGTGGCAGGAGATGAACCGCACCCGCTGGCAGGACTGGTACGCCGCCGTCGACACCGCCTTCCGCGCGTTGCACGCGCAGTGCTCGCACGTCGTCGTCGGCGGGCTGTCGATGGGTGGGGCGCTCGCGCTCCAGCTGGCGCAGGACCACGGCCCCCGGGTCTCGGGTCTGGTCCTCGTCAACCCGGCGATCAAGTTCGAGGACCCGCGCCTGGTGGCGCTGCCGGTGATCAAGCACCTGGTCGGCTCGTTCCCGGGGATCGCCAACGACATCAAGAAGCCCGGCGTCACCGAGCTCGGCTACACCCGCACCCCGCTCAAGGCCGGGCACTCCCAGATCGTGGCCTGGCGCTCGATCATCCGGGACCTCCCCGAGGTCACCCAGCCGGTGCTGCTGCTGCGCTCGCCGCAGGACCACGTCGTGCCGGCGTCGAGCTCGGCGCTGCTGCTGTCGAGGATCTCCAGCCAGGACGTCACCGAGGTGCTCCTCGAGGAGTCCTACCACGTGGCCACCCTCGACAACGACGCCCCGAGGATCTTCGCCGAGAGCGCCGACTTCATCGAGCGGGTGACCCGGTAACCATGTCGGACAAGGACGTCGACGCCCAGTTCGCCGACATCATCGCGCACTGGAACGATGTGACGGACGAGCCGGACCGCGGCCCGAGGCCGCCCGACCCCGCTGTCACACCTGCCGATCCGGCCGCCGAGGCAGCGACCGCCCAGCCCTCCACCGACGGCTCCCCCACCGGCAGCTCCCCGGCCGACGGCTCCCCGGCCGACGGCTCCCCCACCGGCGGCAGCAGCCGCACGGCGACGCCGCCCAGCCCGCCAGACCCCTCGCCGGCTCCCCCGTCGCCTCCGCCGGCGCCCCGGCCACGCCCCCAGCACTTCCGGTTCGAGGGCGGCACGAACGCGCCCGGCGAGCCGGTCGAGCCGCCGCCGTCCTGGCGCTCCCCCGAGCCGGTCGACGAGCCGGAGGAGCACTTCCAGCCCGGGCCCACCGCCCCGCTCCCTGCCGGCGACCTGCAGTTCTGGGGCATCCTGGCCGGCCTCGTCGGCGGTCCGCTGATGCTGGTCTACCTCGTGCTGTTCAACCGTGAGGGCAACCCGTTGTGGATGCTGGCGGCGGTCGGCGTCACCGTCGCCGGGTTCGGCCTGCTCGTCCAGCGCCTGCCCCGGCACCGCGACGATGACGACGACGGGGCCGTCCTCTAGCCCTCGGCGGCGCGCAGCCCCGGCGACCGGACGTCGAGGTCGACCCAGACGGGCAGGTGGTCGGAGGCTGCCACCAGGTCGGCCGGGTCGAGGTCGACCGGCCGGTGCGCCAGCAGCTCCAGCGAGCCGCTGGCGAAGATCACGTCGAGCCGGTGGCGGGGGTGGCGCGCGGTGAACGTCGGTGTCGTCTCGCTGACCGGCCGCAGCCGCCCGGCGACCGCGGCCCAGGCCCGGCCGTCCTCCCCCTCGTTGAGGTCTCCCGCGACGACCAGCGGTCGGTCGGCCGGCAGCCTCCGCAGTACGTCGCCGGCGTGCCGGGCCCGCTCGTCCGCGTCCAGGCTGAGGTGCACGCTGACGACGTCGAGCAGCGCGCCCCCCGGCAGCGCCACGGTCGCCACGGCGTAGCCCCGCTCGCGCTGCCGCCGCCTGCACCGGCAGCCGCTCGTGGCGGGCGCCCCGGACGTCGACCCGCAGCGCGGTGAGGATCGTCGTCCCGCCGCTGCCGCGGTGCCCGCCGGCCCACATCAGGCCGCACCGCCGGGCGAGCTCGGCGACCCGGTGGCCGGAGAACGGGTGGCGCGGCACCTCCTGCAGGCAGAGCACGTCGGGCTCGATCGCCCGCACGACGCGGGCGGCCGCGTCGACGTCGTCCTTGAGGTCACGCACGTTGTACGACGCGACCCGCAGGACGCCGTCCACCTCAGCCGCCGCTGCTCGCCGTTCGCGGCGACGCGGGCCAGGTCGGCCGCACCGATCAGCCCGGCGTCGTTGCCCAGCTCGGCGGCGACGATGCGGGCCTCGGGACGGTAGCCGCGGCCGGTGAGCTGCCGCGCGAAGGTGGCACGGGCCGGGTCGAGCAGCAGGTCGCCGGCCGCGCTCACGCCGCCGCCGATGACGAACGTGCCGGGGTCGAACGCCGCAGCGAGGTTGGCGATGCCGACGCCGAGCCAGTGGCCGATCTCGCCGAGCAGCTCGCGCGCGGTCTGGTCGCCCTCGCGGGCCGCCTCGGTGATCAGCGGACCGGTCAGGTTGGCCGCGTGGCCTCCGACGCGCGCCGAGCAGGTCGCTCGCGATCGGGGAGTTGGCGTAGACCAGTCGACCGGGCCTCGCGCACGAGCGCGTTGCCGCTGGCGTACTGCTCCCAGCAGCCGCGGTTGCCGCACTCGCACCGGTGCCCGCCCGGGACGACCTGCATGTGGCCGAACTCGCCCGCGATGCCGAAGCGGCCGCGCTGCACCTGTCCGTCCGACGAGGATGCCGCCGCCGATGCCGGTGCCGAGGGTCACCATCATCACGTGGGTCTCGCCGCGCGCGGCGCCGTACTTCCACTCCGCCCAGACCGCGGCGTTGGCGTCGTTGTCGACGAAGATCGGTAGCGGACAGCCGCTTCTGCAGCGCCGACTGCAGCGGCTCGTCGCCGCCAGGACAGGTGCGGGGCGAAGACGCACCGTGGCGCGGTCCGCGGCGACGAAGCCGGCGGCGCCGATGCCGATCGCGGCCACGTCGGTGGCCGCCGACCGTGCAGCAGCTCCTCGACCACGTCGACGATCGTGTCCTCGACCACCGACGGGCTCTTGGACCGGTGCGGGGTGTCGCGCCGGGCCCGGTGGCTGATCCGCCCGTCCGGCTCGACCAGGCCGCCGGCGACCTTGGTGCCGCCGATGTCGATGCCGATGGCGGGGCGCGACGCAGACTGGCGCGCGCCGTCACCGGCGCCGATTCCCTCGGCGGCGAGCGCCGCGGCGCCGATCATGCCGGCGTCGTTGCCCAGGCTGGCCAGGGCGAACTTCGCCTCCGGGCCGGTGCCCGCGGCCGGTCAGCTGCCGGCGGAACGCGGCGCGGGACGGGTCGAGCAGCAGGTCCCCGGCGTCGGCGACGCCGCCGCCGATGACGATCAGCTCGGGGTCGAGGATCGCCGCGACCGAGGCGGCGCCCTCGCCGAGCCACGTGCCGAGGTCGGTGAGCAGCTCCAGCGCGGCGGGGTCGCCCTCCATGGCCGCCCGGGTGACGTCGTGCCGCCCGTCAGCGCGGCGGGGTCGCTGCCGCACAGGTCGGCCAGCCGCGCGGCCAGCGGGGTGCCGGACGCGACCAGCTCCCGCGCCTCGCGCACGAGGGCGTTGCCGCTGGCGTACTGCTCCCAGCAGCCGCGGTTGCCGCAGCCGCACCGGATGCCGTCCGGCACCACCCGCAGGTGCCCGAGCTCGGCCGCGACGCCCCACGCGCCCCGCAGCAGCCGGCCGTCCACGACCACCCCGCCGCCGATGCCGGTGCCGACGGTGACGAGCACCATGTCGTCGGCCTCCCGGCCGACGCCGTGGGTGAACTCGCCCCAGGCGGCCGCGTTGGCGTCGTTCTCGATGATCACCGGGATGTCGGCGATCGACTCCAGGCGCTGCTTGAGCGGCTCGTCGCGCCAGGCGAGGTTGGGCGCGAACAGCACGGTCGCCCCGGACTTGTCGATGAAGCCGGCGCACGCGACGCCCGCCGCGACGACGTCCCGGTCCGTGCTCAGCTCACGGATCAGGTCGGCCGCCTCGTGCGCGATCGCGTCGGCGTCCTGGGCCGGCGTCTCGCGTCGCGCGCGGGCGATCACCTTGCCGTCGCTGTCGACCACGCCCCCGTTGATCTTGGTGCCGCCGATGTCCAGGCCTACCGTCGTACTCACAGCTCGTCTCCTTCGTCGGTGCTGTCGCCGTCGTCGACCGGGATGTCCTGGACCGTAGCCCGTCCGCCGGCGCGCCGGTGCGCCCCAGGCGGGTTCGTGCGCACCGCCGGCCGCGCTACCGGGCCGGCGCCGGTGGTCGCCGTCGGTGGTGCGCGCCCGGAGGCGGCCACGTCGCGCAGGGTCGCGGCCACGGCGCCGGCGAGGTCGGCGAGCCGGTCGACCGTCTCGGGCCGCACCGCGCGCAGCAGCGCGATGCCCTGGCAGATCGGGCACACCTGGCACGAGATCGACCGGCCCACACCGGTCCCCGCGCCGCAGTGCTCGCAGCGGGCGGACCCGTCCGGGTCCTCGCCGCGTCCGGCGCGTGCGCCGGGTCGTCGTACGGCGTGCCCGGGTCGTCGTCCGGGTGCCGGTCGTCATGGGCGCGGCGGGGCCGGTGCCGTGGGCCGCGGCCCTCCTGCCGCGTCGTCACCGGGCCGTGGCGCGGTGCGCCGTGCCCGCAGTCGGCGACGCGTGGCGTCGCCCACGCCCCGAGCGCCTCGACCAGGCGGGCGGCCTCGTCGGCGACGGTGCCGGCGGCGGCACGGTCCGTCGGCGTCGTCCTGGCGGCTCAGCCATCGCGCGGCCACACCCTCTCGTCCGGCTCGAACCTCACCCGCAGACTGCCATCGCGCACCGTGGCGCCGGTGACGACGCACCGGCGCAGCGCCGCGGGCAGCGACAGCAGGCGCCGGTGCTCCCCCACGGCCACGACCAGCTCGTCACCGCGGCGCTTGAGGTCGACGTCCGCGGCGGTCACCAGTGGCAGCGACAGGCGCAGCACGAAGTCGCGCCCGGTGCCGCTCGACCGTCATGCCGCCACCGGCCCGCGGCGTGAGCGGGTCCGGGTCGACCGCGCCGGTGCAGGCGCGGTACAGGTCGTCGAGGTCGTCAGGGCCGATCGGCTCGTGGTCCAGGTAGGGCGAGCAGACCACCGGCAGCGACGCGAACGACTCGTGCACCTCGACCAGCCCCCGCTGCTGGGCCCGGTTCCATGCCGACCGCCAGGGGTCCGGCGCTGCCGTCGGGCGCCCTCGGCGTCGGGGAAGACCCGGTTGACGACGACCTGGTCGACCGCGAAACCGTGCAGCCCCAGCGACGTCAGCGTGCGGCGGGCCTCGGCCAGGACGACCCGCTCGGGGGTGAGGACCAGGCGGACGAGTCGTGCTGTCGGCCCGCAGGATGTCCTGCACCTCCCGCAGGTGCGCGTGCCAGCGTCGCAGCGCCTCGAAGCACGGCGACGCCGGGCAGCGGCAGCCCGGTGGCCGCCGCGGCTGCCGGCCGCAGTCCGCGGAGCAGGCCGCGCTGGGCGGGCATCAGGCGGTCGAGGTGCCAGGCGAGCGCCTCGGGCAGGGCCAGCAGGCGCAGCGTCTCGGCGGTGGGGGCGCAGTCGACCACGACGAGGTCCCACGGCCCCGACTCGACCTGGGTGCGCAGCTCGAGCAGGGCCACCACCTCGTCGGCCCCCGGCAGCGAGGTCAGCTCCTCGGCCACCACCGCGTCGATGCCGACCGCGGCCGAGGACGCCGACCAGGTAGCCCTGGACCTCGCGCCACGACTGACGGGCCGAGGAGGAGGCGCTGACCTGGAGGGCGTACAGGCCCGGTTCGACCTCGCGGACCGGCTGCTCGGCGCCGCGTGGGGCGTCGAGGTCGACCCCGAGCGCCTCGCCGAGCGAGTGCGCCGCGTCGGTGGACACGACCAGCGTCTTGATGCCGGCACGGGCGGCGTGGACGGCGGTGGCCGCCGCCGTGGTCGTCTTGCCGACACCACCCTTGCCGGTGAACAGGAGAACGCGCATGGACGGACGCCCCCCGGGCGCCGCTAGGCCTCGACCCGCTTCTTCAGCTCCTCGAGCGCGGTGTCGACGATCACCTTCTCGGCCTTGCGCTTGAGCATGCCGAGCATCGGGATCTTGACGTCGACCGACAGGCGGTAGGTCAGGAGGGTGCCCTCCCCCTGCGCGGCCAGCGTGTAGGAGCCGTTCATGGTCTTGAGCACCTGCGCGCTGACCAGGGACCACGACACCACGCCGGTGCCGTCCTCGCGGACGTCCCAGTCGTAGTCGAGCACGTAGGTGTCCTTGATCGCGCCGGCGTCCAGGGTGAACTCGACCTGGTCGGCCCACCCGTCGCCGTCCTCGGACAGGACCGAGACCTTCTTGACCTCACCGGCCCACTCGGGATAGCTGTCGAAGTCGGCGATCACGTCCAGGACGGCCCCGGGCGGGGCGTCGATGGACGTGCTGGACTCGGTACGGTCGGCCATGGACCGAAGGCTACAACCCCGCCGTTCGAGGGTGTCCTTGAGCCGCACCACCGCGGCCTTCCAGCGCAGCACGTGCCGCAGCCCCACGTCCCGCGGCGCGGCGGCGTCCCGCAGCCCGCGCACGTAGTGGTGGACGATCGCGCCGTCCCAGTAGGGCTCGACCCAGATCTCCATGCTGCCCACGATCTGCCCGTCGACCACCCAGCGCTGGCCCTTGACGCCGCGGTCGCGGACCCTCGTCAGGGTCAGGTGCGGCCACCAGATCGCGTGGTTGCGCGGGTCGGCCACCGCGGCGGCGACCTGGGCCGGGGACGCCTCGATGAACGAGTCGTCGGCGATGTCCACCCGCCCGGTCCGTGCACGCCCTGTCATGGGGCCATGGTGGGACATGCCTCCGGGCGGCACCAGCGCGGCCTGCCACCCGCGCCGGGCTACCGGTCGGTATGGTTCCGATCGCGGAGCATGTTCGTCCCAAGGAGGCCGCGTGAAGGACATCGCCGTTCCACCGCTCGTCCCGGTGACCGCCGAGGGCAACCTCTCGGACCTGCCGGCACGCAACGGCCTGGAGCGCCCCGGTCACGTGGCGTTCGCCCGGCGCGAGGGCACGCGGTGGGTCGATGTCACCAGCGCCGCAGTTCCTCGCCGAGGTCCGCGCGCTGGCCAAGGGCCTGGTCGCCGCCGGCGTCGCGGTCGGCGACCGCGTCGCCATCATGAGCAAGACCCGCTACGAGTGGACGCTGGCCGACTTCGCCATCTGGACCGCCGGCGCGGTCGACGGTGCCGATCTACGAGACCTCGTCGGCCGAGCAGATCAGCTGGATCGTGGGCGACTCCGACTGCGTCGCGGTCATCCTCGAGACGCCCGCGCACGCCGCGGACGCTGGCCGAGGTGCGCGACGGCCTGCCGGGGCTGCGCGACGTCTGGCAGATCGACACCGGCGGCCTGGACGAGCTGGCCACCGCCGGGGCCGACGACCACCGACGCCGACGCTCGACGAGCGCCGGGCACGGGTCCGGCGCGGCGACATCGCGACGATCATCTACACCTCGGGCACGACCGGCCGGCCGAAGGGCTGCGAGCTGACGCACGACAACTTCATGGCGCTCGCCGAGAACACCGTCGAGCGCCTCGGCGACGTCGTCAGCGCGGAGGGCGCCTCGACCCTGCTGTTCCTGCCGCTGGCGCACGTCTTCGCGCGGTTCATCGAGGTGCTGTGCGTCCAGTCCGGCGCCCGGCATGGGTCACACCGCCGACATCCGGAACCTGCTGGACGACTTCGGCAGCTACACCCCGACGTTCATCCTCGCGGTGCCCCGGGTGTTCGAGAAGATCTACAACTCCGCCGAGCAGAAGGCCGCCGCCGAGGGCAGGGGCAAGATCTTCGCGGTGGCCGCCAGCACCGCCATCGACTGGAGCCGCGCCTGGGACGACGGGCGGCCCGGCCCGCTGCTGCGCCTCAAGCACGGCCTCTTCGAGCGGCTGGTCTACACCAGGCTGCGCGGTGCGATGGGCGGCAAGGTGCAGTACGCCGTCTCCGGCGGCGGTCCCCTCGGCGTCCGGCTCGGCCACTTCTACCGCGGCATCGGGCTCACCGTGCTCGAGGGCTACGGCCTGACCGAGACCACGGCACCGGCCACGGTCAACACGCCCGGCGCAGATCAAGATCGGCACGGTCGGCCCGCCGCTGCCGGGCGTCGCGATCCGGATCGCCGACGACGGCGAGGTGCTGATCAAGGGCAACAACGTCTTCGCCCGCTACCGCAACAACGAGGACGCCACCGCGCGAGGCGATGGTCGACGGCTGGTTCCGCACCGGCGACCTCGGTGAGCTGGACGACGACGGCTTCCTGCGGATCACCGGTCGCAAGAAGGAGCTGCTGGTGACCGCCGGCGGCAAGAACGTCGCGCCGGCCGTGCTCGAGGACCGGCTACGCGCCCACCCGCTGATCTCCCAGTGCATCGTCGTGGGCGACCAGAAGCCGTACATCGCGGCGCTGGTCACCCTCGACGCCGAGATGCTGCCGGCCTGGGCCAGGAACCACGGCCTCGAGGGCCTGACCGTCGACGAGGCCCGCACCCACGAGGTCATCCGCGCCGAGATCCAGAACGCCGTCGACGACGCCAACAAGGCGGTCAGCCGGGCCGAGTCCATCCGCCGGTTCGCGCATCCTGCGGGGGCGACTTCACCGAGGACAACGGCTACCTCACGCCGTCGCTGAAGCTCAAGCGCAGCATCGTCATGAAGGACTACGGCGCCGAGGTCGAGGCCCTCTACAGCGACCCCCGCGAGTGACCTCTACGGTCTAGGCATGCCTCCCCGCACCCGGGCCGGAGCGTTTCCGGCTGCCGTCGCCCTGACCTGGGTCGCCTACTTCGGGGTCCTGCAGTGGAGCGTCGTCCGCTTCCGGGTGCCGATCGTGCTGGTGCTGACCGCCTGCACGCTCGCGCTGGCGTGGTGGCAGTGGGCCGCGCCCGACAGCCACCGCGCTGACGTCGCGGTCGGCCGCGCTGGCGCTGCTGCTGTCGGCGGTCGTCGCCGTGACCGTGCCGATGTTCAGCTACCTGCCGCACACGGCGCGGACGGCGGCCGTGGCCACCATCGCGGCCGGCACGCTGGCCTGCGCGGTGCTGCTCGCCCGGCCGGGCCCGCGGACCGGACCGGTCACCGTCGGGGTCGCCGTCGCGACGTACCTGGTGGGTGCGGTCACGGCGATCGTCAGCGACCCGGCCCCGCGGATCGACGTCTGGGTGACCCTGCAGCAGGCCGCCGACGGCCTCGCTGCACGGGCAGAACATGTACGCGATGACCTGGACCGGCTCCCCCGGCATCCAGGACGCCTTCACCTACCTGCCGTGGACCGGCGGTGCTGCTGGCGCCGGGCCGGTGGCTGGCCGGTGACGTCCGCTGGGCCCTGCTGGCCTGGACGCTGGTGGGGGTGGTCGGCCTGCTGCAGCTCGGCCGGGGCGGGATCCGGGGACGCTCGGCGACCTGGACGGCGGCTCCCGCGGTCGCGCTCCTGCTGCTCGCGCCGGGCACGCTCACCCAGGTCGACCAGGCGTGGACCGAGCCGCTGCTGCTGGCCGGGATCGTGTGGTGGGCGGTGCTCGTGCGCCAGGACCGTGCCTGGTGGGCGGTCATCCCGCTCGCCCTCGCGTGCGCCAGCAAGCAGCACCTGGCGCTGCTGCTGCCGATCCTGCTCGTATGGCGCCCCTTCGGCTGGCGCCGCACGCTGGCCACCGGCGCGCTCACCGGCGCCCTGCTGCTGCCGTGGTTCCTCGCCGGCCCGTCCGACTTCGTCCACGACACCATCTCGCTGCTGGTCACCTTCCACCCGATCCGCTTCGCCAACACGCTCTACCTGCTGGCGCTGAACACCTTCGGGGTGACCCTGCCGTTCTGGCTGACCGGGCTGGTGGTGCTGGCCAGCCTCGCGGCCGTCGTGGCGGTGGTGCACCGCCGCCAGCCCGACCTGCCCGAGCTGCTGCGGTGGCTGGCGTTGATGCTGCTGGTGGCCAACGTCGTGAACAAGCAGGCGTTCTACAACCAGTTCTGGCTGGTCGGCGCGCTGGTCGCGGCCTCGATGGCGACGAGGGCGTCGACCAGCTCCAGCAGGAACGGCGGGTAGACGACCTGCGCCACCTGGTCGAGCGCCCGGGGGTCGATCCAGTCGATGGTCAGGGTGGAGGCCACCTCCAGCTCCTCGAACGCGGCCGGCGCCGGGGCGAACCGGCGGGTGCGGGCGGCGTAGAAGACCTGCTCCTGGTGGATCTCGCGGCCGTCGAAGGGGAACACGACGGTCTCCTCGCGCAGCGGCCCGACCAGGGCGGCCGGGTCCAGCCGCAGGCCGGTCTCCTCCCAGACCTCCCGCACCGCCGCCTCCAGGGGGTGCTCGCCCTCGTCGAGGCCGCCGCCGAGGGAGTACCAGTAGGACTGCTCCGGCGTCACCGGGTTGAAGCCGTGGATCATCAGCACGTGGTCGGTCTCGTCGAGCAGGATGACCCGCGCCGCCGTGCGCCGCAGGACCTCGGGGCGTTCGGTGCTCATGGCGGTGACCCTAGACGCTGTCGCGCCGACGGAGGGGCGTGACGACCTCTGGCTGGAGCGCTGGTCATCCACGTGCGTGGCGACGTCCCGGGCCATGGTCCTCCTCGCGCGTCACCGGCCATCAGACCTCCTCCGGACGTATATGAACATCTCTTATACGGGCAGATGGACGCTGATACGGTGCGGTCATGGACCCCGTCGCGAACCCGTTCCGGCCCGGCGCCGGACGACGTCCGCCGCTGCTCGCCGGGCGCGAGCGCGAGCTCGCGGCGTTCGACGTCACGCGCCGCCGGTGCGAGGAGCTCGGCGAGGGTGACCGGCCCTGGGTCATCCACGGGCTTCGGGGCGTCGGCAAGACGGTCCTGCTCGGTGAGCTGCTCTCGCAGGTCTCGGCCCGCGGCTGGATCGTGGCGAAGGTGGAGGTCGCAGCGGGCCGGCCCCTGCCCGTCGCGTTGGCTCGTGAGCTGCAGCGGGCCCTGCGTACGGCCACGGGGCGGCACGAGCCCGGCCGGCTGCGGCGCCTGCTGGCCGTGTTCAGCGCGTTCAGCCTCAGCCTCGACCCCACCGGGGGGCTCAGCGTCGGCCTGGACATCGCTCCCGAACGGGGCACCGCCGACAGCGGCGACCTCGGGGTCGACCTGACCGCCCTGTTCGAGGCTCTCGGCGAGGCGGCCCGCGACCTGGGCATCGGGGCTCTGGTCCTCGTCGACGAGCTGCAGGAGGCGGAGACCGACGAGCTGCGAGCGCTGAACACCGCCGTGCACCAGCTGGGCCAGGGCGAGCGGCCGCTGCCGGTCATCGTGGTCGCGGCCGGCCTGCCCTCGCTCCCGCGCCTGCTGGCCGAGGTCACCAGCTATGCGGAGCGGATGTACGACTACCGGCCGCTGGGATCGCTCGACCGGCCGGCAGCAGCGGCCGCCCTGACGCGTCCCGCCGACGCGCTGGACGTCGCCTGGGCCCCGGCCGCGCTGGACGTGGCCCTGGACTCCGCGCAGGGGTACCCCTACCTGTTGCAGGCGACCGGCAAGCACGTGTGGGACGTCGCGGTCCGCTCCCCCATCAGCGCGGAGGACGCCCACCTGGGTGTGAGCGCCGCGCGGGCCGAGGTCGACGACGGCCTGTACCGCTCCCGGTGGGAACGGGCGACGCCCCGGCAGCGGGCCCTGCTGCGGGCGATCGCGACGCTGGGCGGGTCGGAGCAGGTGGCGGTGGCCGACCTGGCCCGCGAGCTGGGCCGGCCGACCTCCGGGCTCTCGGTCGCCCGGGAGGAGGTCCTGCGCAAGGGCCTGGTCTACGTCCCGCAGCGGGGCTTCCTGCGGTTCAGCGTCCCGGGGATGCACGCGTTCGTCCTGCGCCAGGAGTAGGCGCCGCTCGGCCCGAAGCAGCCGCCGCCCGCACCGCGAGAGGGCTAGCCCCCGGCCGATCCGCCACCGCGCGACCAGGCCTGGGCCATGGCGATCCGCCACGCCGGCGCGGGGTGGGTCTCGAAGAGCAGGGTCTGCCACCAGGCGGACCGCAGCCGGATGAGGTTGCTCGTGGCCAGGTCGTGCTGGATCCGCTCGAACGCCGCGACGTCGCCGGTGCGCTGCAGGGCGTGCAGGTCGGCCGCCGCCTCGATCCGCCGGCTGACCAGGTTGGTGACCGGAGCGGCGAGAAGGGGAGCGGTCGTGGTGATGGCGAGGACCAGCGCCACGCTGCGCACGACCTGACGCGGCGCGGTGGCCTGTGGCCGGAACACGCGTCGCGCGCCCGCGGAGGTGAGCACCCAGCTGAGCAGCAGCACCCCCGTCGGGACGGCCAGCGCAGCGATCGTCGTGCCGCGGGCGACGTCCTGGTTCCGGACGTGGCCCAGCTCGTGCGCCACGACCACCAGGACGGCCGCGGGGTCGGTGCGGGCCCGCGCGACGAGGGTGTCGTCCAGGGCGATCCGGCGGGTGGCGCCCAGACCCGAGACGGCCGCGTTCTCACCGGTCGTGCGGGAGGAGGCGTTGGAGACCACCACCCTGACGTCGCCCAGACCGTCGCGCGCCGCGAGCTGCTCGATGCTGGTCCGCAGCGGTCCGGCCGGCAGTGGCGTGACGTGGGTGTAGAGCGACTCGACCACCAGCGGGTAGAGGGTCGACGCGGCGACCGTCACCGCCGCCGCGATGCCGGCCAGCAGCCACGGCCAGCGCCGTGGAGCCCGACGCGTCAGCCACCAGAGCAGGAGCATCGCCAGCACGGTCACGGCCAGGGACACCAGGAGCCCGACGGCCCGGTCGCGCAGCCAGCCGGCCCAGCTCTGGGTCGAGATGCCGTAGTCGCGCAGCACCGCCTCGCTGTGGGCGCCCAGGGGAAGGGTGACGAGCCACTGGCCGGCCACGATGGCGGCGGCGGCACCCGCCACGAGCAGGATCTGGCGCCGTCGGGCCGACCGCGACGCAGCCAGCCGGTCCGGCGACGGATCCGCAGCGAGCGACGCACCCCGTGGCGCGTCCAGCGACGCAGCTCCCGGCGCAGTCGGTGGCGCAGTCCCTGGTTCGTCCCGTGAGCCGTCCGTTGACGCCTCCGGTGACGCCTCCGGTGACCCCTCCGGTGACGCCTCCGATGACGACGCGAGCCCGGGCTCGCCGCCGGGCCGGCGGCCCCTGCGCCACCCGGAGGCGGCGACCACCAGCCACGGCAGCGACGCCGAGGCGGCGATCGCGGCGTACGGCCAGCCACCGATGGCGGCCCGGAAACGGCGCACGCGCTCGACCTGTTGCGGGGTGAAGACGGCGGTGACGTCGGGGCGCACCGTGGGCGCGCCGGTCGGCAGGACCTGCCAGGGGGTGAGGACGGCGACGGCCGCGCCGGTCGCGAGCAGCCCGACCAGGCCACCGGCGAGCAGCCAGCGCCGGTTCACGACCGGGCCAACGAGGTGGCGTAGGCCCACCACGAGGAGACGAAGGCCGGCTCGGTGGTGCCGAGCACGCTGCGGAACGCCGCGCTCGTCGCGGCGTCGACCCCGGCCTCGGCGCCCGTCGCCGACGGGACGGCCGAGGGGCTCCCCGCTCCGTCGCCCGACCGCCCGGCCGCTGCGGGCGGCGCTCCGGCCGCGGCCCGGTAGAAGGCCACCAGCCGGTCCTGGCCGTAGCGGTCGGCCAGCCGCACGCAGGCCAGCCAGGCCGCGGCGTAGGCGGGGGCGATCTGGGCGCGGCTCGGGTCGAAGTCGGCGTCGGTGGGCAGCCGCCGGCGCGCCGCGCCGGTGCGGACACGGTCCAGGAAGGGTGCCGCGATGCGGGCCCGGGGCAGGTCGAGGCCGGAGTAGCCGACATAGTCGGCCAGGCCCTCGGACAGCCAGAGGGGGACGGCCCGGGTGGTGGAGGACCGCGCCGCGACGTGGGTCAGCTCGTGGGTGACCACCACCCGTCGACCGCTCGGGCCCAGGTCGCCGTACGTCAGGGGGTTGATCACCACCCGGTCGCCGCCCGCGCTGGTGCCGGCGAGGGTCGACCCGACCGTGACGGCGGCCAGCTGGTCCAGGCCCTTGTCACCGGTGCGGTGCAGCAGCGCGGCGAACTGCTCCTCGGTGGCGGGGGCCAGCAGCACCACCCGCGAGCTCCAGTCCGGTCCCCACACCGCGGTGACACGGGCGACACCGGCGTCCGCCTCGTCGCGGAAGCTGCGCAGGCGGGCCGACGAGTCGTTGCCGATGACGAGGCTCGTGGCGCCCCGGACCACCGTCATCCCGGGCAGGTCCCACACCTGACGCGTGGTCACACCGTCGGAGTCGGCGGCGATCCGCCAGCCGCCCGGTCGCAGGACGAAGGTGAACGCCACCGAGAAGGTCCGTGGGGAACGGTCGTAGCCGGCCAGCTCGTAGTGGCCCTGGGTCTGCCCGACCCACGCCCCAGGTCCGACCGCACGGGCACGGGCCGCCGGGAGCGGCGCGGCCGGTGCGGGGTCGTCGTAGGTGAAGCCCTCGTCGGGCAGGGCCATGAGGTTGTCGAACATGCGCGCCTGCCCCACCCCGAACGGCGAGCGCGGGTCGTCGACGGTCGCCATCCAGGCGGTCTTGTCGCGGCCCTGCACGGCCCGGGTTCGGGCCTGCATCAACCGGACCGCCGCTGCCACCCGCCCGGACTCGGTGGGGGCGGTGGGGGCGGTGGGGGCGGTCGCCGCGCGGACGGACGTGGGGCTGGGGCCGGTCAGGCCCGGCGCGACGGAGCGTGTCGTCCCCGAGGGCGCGGCCGTGCTCAGCACCGGGCCGGGTGGGAACGCCGAGGAGCACGACACGAGACCGAGGCCCGCCGCGACGGCGATCAGCGCGGCGGCAGCCCTGGTCCTGCCGCTCGCGGGAACGGCACGCCGGGTGGCCCTCACCCGGTCATCGTAGGTCCGCCCGGCCCGCACGCCCGCGCCGGTGGGTGGTCAGCCCACCGCCCGCACGCCGCCCCACGGCTCACGTCGGGCACTCAGCCCGACCGCACCCTCGGCGCTCACCAGACCGGCGCCGACCAGGACCGAGACCGCCTGGCGCTCGGCAGGATCCAGCGGCAGCTCGGCCGACGACAGCAGCACCGACACCACACAGTCGTCGCAGCGGGTGCCCCGGACCGGACACGACATGCAGTCCACGATCATCGCTCGTCCTCCTCCTGCTCGTCCTGCGCCTCCGGTCGGCTGCGCAGGAGGGACGTTAGGAGGACGGTCTGACAGGCCTGTCCTGCGGTCTTTCTGCGGCGGCCGCTGCGGTCCCGAGGGCGCGCCTGCGCAGGCCTGTCGGGGCCGGCACCTACGGTTCTCACCATGCACGGCGTCCAGGGCACACTCGACGAGCTCGGCACCGCACTGTCGGCGGTCACCTTCGTCGTCGTCGACCTGGAGACCACGGGCGGCAGCCCCGCCGCGGCGCACATCACCGAGGTGGGCGCGGTCAAGGTGCGCGGTGGCGAGGTGATCGGCGAGCTCCAGACACTGGTCAACCCGGCCGAGCCGATCCCCGCGTTCATCTCCGTCCTCACCGGCATCACCGACCGGATGGTCGCCGACGCCCCGCGCATCGACAGCGTCCTGCCGGCGTTCCTGGAGTTCGCCCGCGACGCCGTCCTCGTCGCGCACAACGCGCCGTTCGACATCGGCTTCCTCAAGGCCGCGGCCGCCCGCACGGGCCACGACTGGCCCCGGTTCCAGGTGGTCGACACCGCCCACCTGGCCCGGCAGCTGGTGACCCGTGACGAGGCGCCCAACCGCAAGCTGTCCACGCTGGCGCAGCTGTTCGGCGCGGCGACGACCCCCGACCACCGGGCCCTGCACGACGCGCGGGCGACGGTCGACGTCCTGCACGCGCTGCTCGCGCGGGTCGGCAACCTCGGGGTCGACACCCTCGAGGAGCTCACGACGTTCTCCTCCCGGGTCAGCAGCGCCCAGCGTCGCAAGCGCTACCTCGCCGAGGGGCTGCCGTCCGCACCGGGGGTCTACCTCTTCAAGGACCGTCAGGGCCGGGTGCTCTACGTCGGCACGTCCCGCGACATCCGGCGGCGGGTCCGCACCTACTTCACCGCCTCCGAGCAGCGCACCCGGATGGCCGAGATGGTGGGCATCGCCGAGAGCGTCACGCCGGTGGTGTGCCACACCACCCTCGAGGCCGAGGTCCGCGAGCTGCGGCTGATCGCCGAGCACAAGCCGCGCTACAACCGCCGCTCGCGCCACCCCGAGCGGGCGCTGTGGGTCAAGCTCACCGTCGAGGCGTTCCCGCGGCTCAGCATCGTGCGCGAGGTCCGCGACGACGGCACCCGCTACGTCGGGCCGTTCTCCTCACGGCTGGCGGCCGAGTCGGCGATCGCGGCGCTGCACGAGGTGGTGCCGCTGCGCCAGTGCACCAAGAAGCTGTCGGTGCGGGGGCGGTCCGCCGACTGCGCGCTGGCCCAGATGGGCCGTTGCGGCGCGCCGTGCACGGGGTCGCAGAGCGTCGAGGACTACGCCGCCGTGGTCGCCGAGGCGGCGGCGGTGCTCGGCGGCGACGCCCGCGAGGTCGTCTCGGCCCTGCACGAGCGGATGGGCCTGCTCGCCGGCCAGGAGCGGTTCGAGGACGCCGGCGCCGTCCGCGACCGGATGCTGCACCTGGTCCGGGCCGCCGCCCGGGCCCAGCGGTTGGCGCCGCTCGCCGCGTCCCCCGAGGTCGTCGCCGCCCGCCGGAGCGCCGACGGTGGCTGGGAGGTCGTCTGCGTCCGCTTCGGCCGGCTCGCCGGTACGACGACCAGCCCCCGGGGCGCCGACCCGATGCCCTACATCGCGGCCCTCACCGCCAGCGCCGAGGTCGTCGCGCCCGGCGCCGGTCCCGCTGCCGGCGGCGCACGCCCGAGGAGACCGAGAAGGTGCTGCGCTGGCTCGAGGCGCCGGGCGTGCGGATCGTCTCCCTCGAGGGCGAGTGGACCTGCCCGGTGCACGGCGCCGGCGCCGCGCGGGCCAGGCTCGAGCCCCTGGCCGCCGCCCCGCGCGACGCCGTCGGCTTCGACGAACCCGCCCCGGCGACCGGTTCGGCGGCCCCTCACCGCGCCGGGCCTGCCCGGCGCCGCGCCGTACCTCTGGCCGTGACAGCCGCGGGCTAGGGTGACCCCGTGATCTCCGCCATCGTGCTCATCAACGCCGAAGTGTCCCGCATCCCCGAGGTCGCTGCCGCGATCGCCGAGATCGACGGGGTGAGCGAGGTCTACTCGGTCACCGGTGACGTCGACCTGATCGCCGTGGTGCGGGTCCGCCGGCACGAGGACTTCGCCGACGTCATCGCCGACCGGCTCAACAAGGTCGACGGGGTGCAGGGCACGCAGACCCACATCGCCTTCCGCACCTACTCCAAGCACGACCTCGAGGCGGCCTTCAGCCTGGGCCTCGACGACGCCTGAGCGGTTCAGCCGGGCCGGCACGGCGTACAGCTCACCGCGTCAGGGCCGGTGCGTCAGCCCGGGTCGACTCCGCGGGCCGAACGGCAGACCCAGCACGAGGAGTGCCGTCAGCTGGTGGTCGCGGCGACCCACCGGTCGACGACCGCGGCGGCCGACCCGTCGTCGATCGCCCGCTCCGCCCGGTCCATGCCCGCCCGCACCGCGGCGCGTGAACGCCTCGGTGCTCGCGCCCTCGTCCGGCACGGTCAGGGCCAGCGCGATCCCGGCGTTCAGCACCACCGCGTCGCGGACCGGTCCGGTCGCCCCGGCCAGGACGTCCCGGACCACCCCGGCGTTGTGGGCCGCGTCGGCGCCGCGCAGGGTCTCCAGCGGACTGCAGCGTCAGGCCCAGCTGCTCGGGGTCGAGCCGGTGCTCCTGCACCTGCCCCGACCGCACCCACCAGACCGACGAGGTCGTCGAGATGGTGAGCTCGTCCAGGCCGTCGTCGCCGCGGAAGACCACGGCGTCCTTGCCCCGCCCGGCGAAGACCCCGGCGATCAGCGGCGCCATCCGCGGGTCGGCGACGCCCACGGCGGCGTACGTCGGCTGAGCCGGGTTGGTCAGCGGCCCCAGGAAGTTGAACGCCGTGCCGATCCCCAGGTCGCGACGGGCCGACGCCGCGTGCCGCATCGACGGGTGGAAGGTCTGCGCGAAGCAGAACGTGATGCCCGCCTCCAGCGCGACGGCGGCCACCCGATCCGGGCTCAACCTCAGGTTGACCCCGAGCGCCTCGAGCACGTCGGCCGACCCGGAGGAGGAGGACGCCGCACGGTTGCCGTGCTTGACCACCCGGACACCGGTGCCGGCGGCCACGATCGACGCCATCGTCGAGATGTTGACGGTGTGGGCCCGGTCGCCGCCGGTGCCGACGATGTCCAGGCTCGGCCCGGCCACCTCGATCCGGCTGGCGTGGGCCAGCATCATGTCGGCGAGACCGCGCATCTCCTCGACCGTCTCGCCCTTGGCGCGCAGCGCCACGAGGAACCCGGCCACCTGCGCCGGGCTGGCCTCGGCGCCCATGATCTGGTCCATGGCCCAGCCCGAGGCCTCCGCCGTCAGGTCCTGCCCGGCCAGCAGCGAGGTGAACACGGTCGGCCACGACACGGCCGCCCGCCGACAGGTCAGTGGACACGGGCTCCCACAGCCGCGGACGAGCCGACGGTCCGGCCGAGGTCGGCGACCGCCTCGGCCAGCGAGATCGGGTCGAGCGGGTGCGGCACCGCCAGGTCGGCCTGCGACCAGGCGGCGAGCCAGCCGTCCTGCGGACGGCCGGTGAGCACGAGCACGGGCGGGCACTCGAAGATCTCGTTCTTGAGCTGGCGGCACAGCCCCAGCCCACCCACCGGCGCGGCCTCGCCGTCCAGGACCAGCAGGTCGAACGCACCGCTCTCCACGGCCTCGATCACGGCCGGCGCGGTCGCGCACTCACGCCAGCTGCGCGACCTCGACGTCGCGCGCCGGACGGCGACCGACGGCCACCCGGACGGCGTCGCGGGTGGCCACGTCGTCGCTGTAGAGCAGGACCGAGATGCGGTGCACGACACCGGTCGCCCGTGGCCGACGCGTGGCCTCCGGGGGTGGACGATGCCGCCGACGAGGCGGGGGAAGCGGTCATGTCCCCGATGCTACCGGTGTGCGCTCCCCCACACCGGCAGGCCCGGCGGGGGGTCGCTGGGGCATCCCGATGGGAATAGGGCAATAATGGCGCTCGTGGCGACCGCATCAGCAGTTCACTCCAGCTCCCCCGGCCCGACGTCGGGCACCATCCCCAGCCATGGGCCGGTCACCCGGCCCAACATGGTCTCGGTGGGCACCATCGTGTGGCTCTCCAGCGAGCTCATGTTCTTCGCGGGGCTCTTCGCGATGTACTTCACGATCCGCTCGGTCTCGCCCGAGCTGTGGAGCGAGAAGACCGCGAAGCTCAACGTGCCCTACGCGACGGCCAACACCCTGATCCTCGTGATCTCCTCGGTCTGGTGCCAGCTCGGCGTCTTCAAGGCCGAGCACGGCCAGCCCGCGCGCACCGGCTCCCTGCTGCAGATCAGCAAGTGGGGCATGCGCGAGTGGTACGTCCTCACCTACATCTTCGGCGCGATCTTCGTGTCCGGTCAGATCCTGGAGTACGCCAACCTGGTGCACGAGGGCACCACGATCGCCTCCGACGCCTACGGCTCGGTGTTCTACCTGACGACCGGCTTCCACGGCCTGCACGTCACCGGCGGCCTGCTCGCCTTCCTGCTGATCATCGGCCGCACGTTCACGACCCGCCGCTACACCCACGCCCAGGCGACCGGCGCCATCGTGACCTCGTACTACTGGCACTTCGTCGACGTCGTCTGGATCGCCCTGTTCGCGACGATCTACCTGCTGAAGTGACCCCGACCATGACGCCCCTGACCGCTCGACGCCCAAGGACCGCACTGTGAACGCTCTGGCCGCCCGTCGCCGCCACCCGGCCGCGATCGCCATCCTCCTGCTACTGGGCCTGGTGGTGACCGGAGGCGTCTACGCCCTCGTGGCCCCCAGGCCCGCGCAGGCCGCCGTCGGCGTCCGCGGACGACATCAGCGCCGGCAAGAAGCTCTTCCTGGCCAACTGCGCCACCTGCCACGGCGCCAACGCCCAGGGTGGGGCGGCCGGCCCGAGCCTGGCCGGCGTCGGCGCGGCCGCGGTCGACTTCCAGGTGGGCACCGGCCGCATGCCGCTGGCCAACCCCGGCGTCCAGGCCATGCGCAAGAAGAACAAGTTCAGCGACGAGCAGACCAAGCAGCTCGCCGCGTACGTCGCGTCGCTGGCCCCCGGCCCGGCCATCCCGGACGCGGCAGTACACCTCGGGTGAGGGCGGCGACATCGCCAAGGGCGGCGAGCTGTTCCGCGTCAACTGCGCCATGTGCCACAACTTCGCCGGCTCCGGCGGCGCCCTGACGCGCGGCAAGTACGCGCCGAACCTGCGCAACGTGACGGGCGCGCACATCTACGAGGCAATGGTCACCGGGCCCGCAGTCGATGCCGGTGTTCAACGACGCCAACATCACCCCCGAGAACAAGCGAGACATCATCGCCTACCTGCACGACGTCGACAAGAACGAGAACCCCGGCGGCCTGAACCTGGGCAACCTGGGACCGGTCTCCGAAGGACTGTTCGCCTGGACCTTCGGCATCGGCGCTCCTCATCGCCTGCGCCGTCTGGCTCGGCAAGAAGGCCGCGTGACCATGACGCGACCCTCCCCGGCCCCCGGCGCGCGACTGCACCACTGCGAAACGACAGGATTCCTCACACGATGACCGACAACGGCAACTCCCAGCAGCCGGGCAGCGACGCCGCCCGCGCCGGCGACCACGGCGGTCGCCCTGTCCCGCTCGACCAGGGACACATCGAAGGCACCGGCGGCATCCCGCAGCACTTCGCACGACCCGGGCCTGCCCGCCGCACGTGCACCGCGAGGCCGACCTCAGCGAGAAGGCCGCCAAGAAGGCGGAGCGGCAGGTCGCGCCGATGTTCATCATCTCGATCGTGGCCACGCTGCTGTTCATCGTGGCCTACTTCGCGATCCCCCAGGACTACCGCGCCTACGTGCCCTACATCGGCACCGCCTCGATCTCCAACCTCGCCCTCGGCCTCACCCTCGCGGTCAGCCTGTTCTTCATCGGCATGGGCGCCGTGCACTGGGCCAAGACGCTGATGCCCGACGAGGAGGTCGTCGAGCTGCGGCACGAGCAGCGCTCGTCCGACGCCGCCCGCCAGGCCGCCGTCGACGGTGTCTACGCCGGCGGCGAGGCGGCCCAGCTCGGCCGTCGCCCGCTGATCAAGTACACCCTCGGTGGTGCGCTCGGCCTCTTCGCCGTGCCGCTGGTCCTCCAGATGGCAGGTGGCCTCGGCCCGCTGCCCGGTGCCGAGCTGTCGACAGACCATGTGGCGCAAGGGACTGCGGCTCATGCGCGACCCCGAGATGCTGCCGGTCAAGGCGTCCGACGTCACGATCGGCTCCGTCTACCACATCCTGCCCGAGGGCATCGACCAGCAGCAGCACGTCCTCGAGCAGAAGGCCAAGGCCGCCGTGCTGCTGATGCGTCTCGACCCCGCCGACCTCAAGGTCCCCAAGGCCCGCGACTGGGGCTACCACGGGATCGTGGCCTACTCCAAGATCTGCACCCACGTCGGCTGCCCCGTCGGGTTGTACGAGCAGCAGACGCACCACCTGCTCTGCCCGTGCCACCAGTCGACCTTCGACGTGACGGAGGACTGCAAGGTGATCTTCGGGCCCGCGAAGCGGCCTCTCCCCCAGCTGAAGATCACTGTCGACAACGAGGGATACCTGATCGCAGACGCGGCTTTCCATGAAGCCGTGGGCCCGAGCTTCTGGGAGCGTGGATGAGTACCACAAACACTCCGAAGGGTGCGGCTGGCCTGCGCACCGACGACGCGAAGCCGCAGACCACCCACGGCCCGGTCGCCCGGACCGCCGGTGGCGTGGCCGGGTGGGTCGACGACCGCACCGGTGCGGCGAAGCCGATGAGCTACCTGCTCAAGAAGGTCTTCCCCGACCACTGGTCCTTCATGCTCGGCGAGATCGCGATGTACTCGCTGGTCATCCTGCTGCTGACGGGCACCTTCCTGACGTTCTGGTTCGTGCCGAGCTCGGGCCTGGTCCCGTACGACGGCTCGTACGTGCCGCTCAAGGGCGTCGTCATGAGCGAGGCCTACCGGTCCGCGCTGAACATCTCCTTCGACGTCCGCGGGGGCCTGATCATCCGCCAGATCCACCACTGGGCGGCGCTGCTGTTCATCGTGTCGATCATGGTGCACATGTTCCGGGTGTTCTTCACCGGCGCGTTCCGCAAGCCGCGCGAGATCAACTGGGTGATCGGCACGCTCCTGTCGATGCTCGCCATCGTCGAGGGCTTCACCGGTTACTCCCTGCCGGACGACCTGCTCTCCGGCACGGGTCTGCGTGCGGCCGAGGGCTTCATGCGCTCCATCCCGGTGATCGGTTCCTACGTCTCGTACTTCGTCTTCGGTGGCGCGTTCCCGGGCGAGGCGATCATCCCCCGCCTGTTCACCGTGCACGTGCTGCTGCTGCCGGCGATCATCGTGGGCCTGTTCACCGCGCACATCCTGCTGGTCTTCGTGCACAAGCACACCCAGTACCCCGGCCCCGGCCGCACCAACAACAACGTCGTCGGCTACCCGCTGATGCCGGTCTACACCGCCAAGGCCGGTGGCTTCTTCTTCATCGTGTTCGGTGTCATCGCCGCTCATCGCGGCGCTGGTCAGCCTCAACCCGATCTGGATGTACGGCCCGTACGACCCCTCCCCGGTCACCGCCGGTTCCCAGCCCGACTGGTACATGGGCTTCGCCGACGGCGCGCTGCGCCTGGTCCCCGGGTTCCTGGAGTTCACCGCGTGGGGCTTCACGTTCAGCCTGAACGTCTTCATCCCGGCGATCCTGCTGATCCCCGTGCTCTACGGGCTGGCCGGCGCCTACCCGTTCCTCGAGGCCTGGGTCACCGGTGACAAGCGCGAGCACCACCTGCTCGACCGCCCGCGCAACGCCCCGACCCGCACCGGGCTCGGCGTCATGGCCCTGGTGTTCTACTTCATCCTGTTCTTCGCTGCGGGCAACGACCTGATCGCCATCAAGCTGGGGTTGTCGATCAACGACATCACCAACCTGCTGCGGCTCAGCTGTCTGGTCCTCCCTCCGCTGTCCTTCTGGCTGACGCGACGGATCTGCCTCAGCCTGCAGCGCCGTGACCGCGAGCTGGTGCTGCACGGCCGCGAGACGGGCCGCATCGTGCGGACCGCCGAGGGCAAGTTCTTCGAGGTCCACGAGGCCCTCGGCGAGCACGAGCGCTGGGCCCTGGTGCAGCACGACACGCCCAAGGTGCTGGAGCTGCAGGCCTCGGTCGACAGCAACGGTGTTCGCCGCTCGGGCACCTTCGTGGAGCGCCTGCGGGCCAAGGTCTCGAGCTTCTACTTCTCGAACCGCGTCGATGCCGTCACTCCGGCCGAGCTGGCTGCCGCCCACCACGACGGCTCGACGCACGAGGCCCTGCACGAGCGCGGCACCCGGTGTGGGACCGCGCAGCTGCACGGCGGTGCCGACGAGCGGCCCGACACCGACGCGTACGCGCCGCACGAGCACGAGCACGCCACCGAGGGTGCTCTGCGCGAGGCGGACCCGGAAGCCGAGACCACCTCGACGCACTGACGCACGCACACCACGATGGCCCCTCCTGCTCCGGCAGGAGGGGCCATCGGCGTCTCCGGTCCCCCACCCTCGGCGACCGCCTGCGTGGCAGGCTGGGTGCGTGCTCTTGACACCCGAGGAGTTCGACGAGGCGGTGGGCGATGCCCTCGACGAGGTCCCGGCCGAGCTGCTGGACCTGATGGACAACGTCGTCTTCCTCTGCGAGGACGAGCCGCCCGGCGACGACCCGGACCTGCTCGGCGTGTACGACGGCGTCCCGCTCACCGAGCGGGACAGCTTCTGGGCCGCCGGCTCACTCCCCGACCGGATCACGATCTTTCGCGGCCCCACGCTGCGCATGTGCAGGACCCGCGAGCAGGTGCGACGCGAGGTGACGGTCACCGTGGTCCACGAGATCGCCCACCACTTCGGCATCGACGACCACCGCCTGCACGAGCTCGGCTGGGGCTGACGCGTACCGGCGACCGAGAGCCGCCACCGGTTTGCCCACGGTGCGGTGCCCACGTCGCGGCGCTCGGCCCCCTTGGGCCCACGACATCTGCCGCACCCTTGCCGGGCTGCCGCGCAGGCGCCCTACGCTGGGCCCGACGTCCACGGTGAAAGGACAGAGCGCATGAAGGTCCACGAGCTGATCGAGCTTCTCGACAGGGCAGACCCGGAAGCCGAGGTGCGAATCCCGCACTGGGAGAGCCTCACCGAGGGCACCGTGGACAGCGTCGAGGAGCAGGACGACGGCAGCGTCCTGCTCAGCCCGACGGAGGACGACGACCCTGTATGACGCTGCCGTCTCCCGCAGAGGCTGCCCCCACAGAGTGACCAGAAGGAGCGACGACCCGATCTGGACGGGTCGTCCCCTGCTGCAGGTCATGGCGCCCGTCCGCCACGAACATGGCTGGGCGACAGGTATTTCCGCGACCGATGAGGCCGTCCGCTTCGCCGTAGGGGTGTCTGCGACCCTCCGGCAGCCCGCGGGCGCAGGAGCCGTGGTTCAGGCGGCGAGGTGGCGGTGGTCCAGGGGGTGGGTTTGGTAGCGCTGGCCGATGCCGTTGGTCCAGGTGGCGTGGCCGGTGGGGGTCATGGTCAGGGTCCAGCCGCCGTGGTGCTTGAGGCGGTGGTGGCGCCGGCAGAGGGTGATCAGGTTGGGCGGGTCGGTGTCTCCGCCGGTGGCGAAGGTGGTGACGTGGTCGAGGTCGGCGCGGGCGGCGGGGGTGGCGCAGCCGGGGAAGCGGCAGGTGCCGTCGCGGCGGCGGACGAACCGGGCGGTCGCCTCGTGCGGGCGGTAGACCCGGGCGTCGACGGCGAGCAGGGCGCCGGTGTCGGGGTCGTGCAGCACGGTCCGGTACCGGGTGTCGGGGTCGGTCAGCAGCCGGGTCAGCGCCTCGGTCGGGATCAGCCCGACCCGGGCCGCCTCGATCCCGACCCGCGGCAGCACCACGGACCACGCTCCGGCCCGGCCGCGGGCGTCCGCGGTGGCCGCCGCAGGAGCAGCCGCCACCCTGCCCGCCACCGACACCGGCCGCGTCGCGGTCAGCGTCGCCGCGGGTGGCCTCGCCGGGACCGGTCGGGCGGTCGGCGCGGTCGGCGCGCTCACCGCGGTCAGGGCGCTGAGCGGAATGCTGAGGTCGACCGTGGTGGTGATCGTGGCCTGGCCCAGGATCAGGTCGATCATCGCGTCGGCCCGGGCCTGCTCCAGGCGACCGGTGCTCACCGTCGGCGACGTAGGCGTGCGCCAGCTCGTCGACCGCGGCCCAGGCCGCGGCGCGATGGTCTCGGCCGGCTGCGCGGCGACCCACTCGCTCATCCCCGGATCGAGGCCGGGGCGGACCAGGACGAACCGGGCCGCCCGGGCCCGGGCCGGCCCGCTCGGCCGACCTCGTCCGGGTCGGCCACCGCGACCGCCCGCCGGGCCGCGGCCCGGACCCGGGCGGTCGGCAGGCCCAGCACGGCCGGGAACAGCGCCCGCTCGACCTGGGCGCAGACCTCCGGGCGCAGCCGGGGCACCTCCTGGGCGATCGCCTCGGCCCGGGCCGGCTCCAGGTCACCGGCCCGCATCGCCGCCCAGGTGGCCGGCAGCACCGCGCACACCGTCCGGGCCGTCTCATAGGTCCGCTGCGCGGTGCGCGGGGCCACGTGCAGCACCGGCGCCAGCTCACAGTCCATGAACTCGTGCTCATCCCGCGGCCCGGGATAGGCCCGCCCCGGGTGCGCCGCCCCCCAGCCGCCCGGTCCGCCGCGATGTCCTCACCGGTGCGCCGCGACCACGCCTCGATCCCC
Organism: uncultured Actinomycetota bacterium; assembly: GCA_963828995.1. Lineage (GTDB taxonomy): Bacteria > Actinomycetota > Actinomycetes > Actinomycetales > Dermatophilaceae > CAVRTM01. The sequence continues at coordinate 379,255 of CAWHHB010000006.1, read as the reverse complement.
AGCACCTGCACCGCCGAGACCGCGTTCAGCACCCGCTGGGTCGCCGCGACCACCGCCTGCGCCGAGGCCAGATCCCCACCCAGCACGTCCCGGGCGCTCAGCCCCAGCAGCGCGGCGGCCAGCCCGGCCACATCCCCGGCCGCCACCTCACCCACGCTGGACTCGAACATACGTACGATTCTACCGGTCATCCGGCGTCTAAGGAAGGTTGTCCACACGTCCCAGTCCCCTCTCGCGCAACGCATTCCAGTGCTGGGCCGCCAGCCGACCGCCGCGGCGCGGCGGTCGCCTGCGCACCGGGTCCCCGGAAGGTCGTCCACACACCCAGTAGCACTCATCGGCAACGGCATTCGCGTGCTGGCCTGCCTCGCAGCCGACGCCGGGTGGCAAGCCGGTCGCCTGAGGCTGACACCGCGCTCCTCGTTGGGTGTCTCGCGGCGGGGCACGGCGACCGATGCACGACGACCGGGGTGGAGTGCCGACGGCAGCACGTCGGCGCTGCCGTTCCTGACCGCCGAGACGTCACGCCGCGACGCCTGCGCCGACCCGCAACAACAGCGCCGCCGCCGTGGACACGAAGTCAGACGAGAGCGCTCTGCGCCTTCCAGCCCGCGTAGCTGTAGACCCACACCCCGATGCCCTCGGTGGGCTTGAAGGCGCGCGTCGAGCCGGTGAAGTTCACGACGTCACCCATCCTGGAGTGCGTGAACATCCACTCGGCATCAGCCGGCGCCATGTTGGTGCAGCCGTGCGACACGTTGGCCGAGCCCTGCGCCGACGTCGACCACGGCGCCGAGTGGATGAACTCCCCCGTCCAGGTCAGCCGGAGGTTCCACTTGGTCTTGATCTTGTAGTAGTTCGGGTCGCCCTTGGGGATGCCGACCGTGGCCGAGTCCATCGTGAGGGCGCTCTCCCGCTCGATGATCACCTTGGTGCCGTAACGGGTCTCGGTCTTGGGCCCCGGCTTGCCGGTGCTGACCTTGAACGTCCGGATGGTCCGGCCGTCCTGGGTCACCGTCATCCGGTGCGTCCTCATGTTCACCGTGCTCACCATGGCCGAGCCGATGGTGAAGCTGGTGGAGGCGTCGTTGCCGACGTACTTGCCCACACCGGTCTGCACACCCGTGAGCGGCGTGGACAGCGTGACCCGGGTGCCGGGCTTCCAGAAGCTCACCGGGCGCCACATCAGCTGCCGGTTGTCCAGCCAGCCCCACGAGCCGGCCTGACGCGGCGAGGTGGTGACCTTGACCCGCTTCTCGACCTCGGCGCGCATCGCCTTGGTCATCACCTGGGAGTCGAACTGGACGATGACCGGCATGCCGACGCCGACCGTGCCGCCGTTCGGGATCAGCGTGTACGTCGCCGTGACGGCCGGTGTGACGGTGCGGAACGAGGAGGTCGTCGTTGACGCGGTGCCGTCCGGACCGGTCGCGTTGACGGTGACGGTGTAGGCCGTTCCCGGCTTGCAGCAGGCCGGCTGAGCCCCAGGCCCCCTTGCGCATCGCGCCGGTCACCGGCTGGCCGGCGCCGTCGGTGACGGCCACCGACCTCAGCCGGCCCGAGGTCGCACTGACGCTGATCGGGTCGCTGGGCCGCACGCCGGTGGCGTGGTCGGCCGGGACCACCTTGAGCACGGCCGGGCTCGACTGGGGGGTCGGTGTCTGGGTCGGCGAGGCGGAGGCCGCCGGTGACTCCCCCGCGCGCGCGCCGCCGGCCCCGACGACGTCACCGCCCCGTTGTTGCACGCGCTGGCCAGCAGCACGGCGGCCAGCAGCACGCCGGCCCTCCCCCACACCCGCTGCGCGCCGATCGTCTGGATCCCCACGTCGAAGTCCTCACCCATCCCGGTCTGCACCGGAGTCGTCGGCGTCCGGCCCCTCGGGCCGCTCACCTGGAATGACGCCGGGGCGGCCCATGTGGTTGGCCCCGACCTCACCTGAATCTGGTCAGTGCCTCATGCACATGACGCAGACCGGACCAGAATAACTGGCCCGGTCTGCGTCGAAGCCGACCTCAGACGGCGTTTTCGCCGCGGAAGTACTCGAAGGTCCAGCCGATGAGCGCCATGGCACCGACCACCATGCCGATGATGACCAGCCACCACCCGACGGCCAGGCCGAGGAACATCAGCGCCGCACCCGCCGCGAGGGGCAGCGGCCACCAGCTGTGCGGGCTGAAGAAGCCGTACTCGCCCTCGGCCGCGGAGATCGGCGCGGCCGGGTCGTCCTCCGGACGGTCGTCCAGCTTGCGGGCGGTCCACCAGAGGTAGAAGCCCACCAGGGCCGACAGCCCCGCCGCGAGGAACAGACCCGCGACGCCGACCGGCTCGCTGCCAGTGCGTGAAGAACCCGTAGATGACGCCGAACGGCGCGAAGACGAAGACGCCTCCACCGAACAGCCAGTACTCGACCTTCATCTCAGTCCTCGCTCGTGGTCTTGTGCGCGCCCCTGCTGCTGCCGGCCGCGGCGGAGAGGTCACCCTCGTGGTCCAGGTCCGGCTCGCCGAGCAGGCTGTCGAGGACGCCCTTGTCGGCGACCGGGTGGTCCAGCGCGGCGACCTCGGGGTGGTGCAGGTCGAACGCCGGCCGCTCGGAGCGGATCCGCGGGATGGACTCGAAGTTGTGCCGCGGCGGCGGGCAGGACGTGGCCCACTCCAGCGAGGCGCCGTAGCCCCACGGGTCGTCGGTCTCGACCAGCGGCGCGGTGCGCCAGGTCTTCCAGACGTTGTACAGGAACGGCAGCGTCGAGGCGCCGAGCAGGAACGCGCCGGCGCTGGAGACCTGGTTCATCCAGGTGAAGCCGTCCTCGGGCAGGTAGTCGGCGTAGCGGCGCGGCATGCCGATCACGCCCAGCCAGTGCTGGATCAGGAAGGTGGTGTGGAAGCCGATGAACAGCATCCAGAAGTGCACCTTGCCCCAGGTCTCGTCCAGCATCCGGCCGGTGAACTTGGGCCACCAGAAGTAGAACCCGGCGAACATCGCGAAGACCACGGTGCCGAACACGACGTAGTGGAAGTGCGCCACGACGAAGTAGGAGTCGGACAGGTGGAAGTCCAGGGCCGGGCTGGACAGGATGATCCCGGTCAGGCCGCCGAACAGGAACGTCACCAGGAAGCCGATCGCCCACAGCATCGGCGTCTCGAAGGTGAGCGAGCCACCCCACATCGTGCCGATCCAGTTGAAGAACTTCACCCCGGTGGGCACCGCGATCAGCATCGTCATGATCGCGAAGAACGGCAGCAGCACCTGGCCGGTGGCGTACATGTGGTGCGCCCAGACCGAGACCGACAGGGCGGCGATCGCGATGGTCGCCATCACCAGCGTCTTGTAGCCGAAGATCGGCTTGCGGCGAGAACACCGGCAGGATCTCGCTGATGATGCCGAAGAACGGCAGCGCGATGATGTAGACCTCGGGGTGGCCGAAGAACCAGAACAGGTGCTGCCACAGCAGGGCACCGCTGTTGGCTGGGTCGAACACGTGCGCACCCATGCGTGCGGTCGGCGCCCAGCGCCAGCAGCGCGGAGGCCAGGACCGGGAAGGCCATCAGCACCAGGATCGACGTCATGAGGATGGTCCAGGTGAAGATCGGCATCCGGAACATCGTCATGCCGGGGGCGCGCAGGCAGATGATCGTGGTGATGAAGTTGACCGCACCCAGGATCGTGCCGAAACCAGCCAGGGCCAGACCGAACACCCACAGGTCACCGCCGAGCCCCGGGCTGTACGACGTGTCGGACAGCGGCGCGTAGGCGAACCAGCCGAACGCGGCCGCGCCCTGCGGGGTGAGGAACCCGGCGCTGGCGATCAGGCCACCGAACAGGTACAGCCAGTAGGCGAACATGTTCAGCCGCGGGAACGCCACGTCGGGCGCGCCGATCTGGATCGGCATGAGCGCGTTGGCGAAGCCGGCGAACAGCGGCGTCGCGAACAGCAGCAGCATGATCGTGCCGTGCATCGTGAACAGCTGGTTGTACTGCTCGGGGTTGTCCACGACCTGCAGGCCGGGCTCGAACAGCTCGGCGCGGATCAGCAGGGCCAGCAGCCCGCCGATCATGAAGAAGACGAACGAGGTGATGAAGTACAGGTTGCCGATGATCTTGTGGTCGGTCGTGGTGACCCACTTCACGACGGTCTGGCCGGGCGACAGCTTGCGCGAGCTGCTCGTCTCACGCAGGAGGGTGGTGGGCTCGGTGGTGAGGATCGCCATCAGTTGCTACTCCCTGTTGCTGCAGCTGCTGGGCACGAACTGCTGCTGCTGCTTCTCGATCGGCTCCCGGCTGAGGCTGTTGTCGAGGGCGCCGATGTTGCCGGAGGCCCGCAGCTGCGCCATGTGCGCGTCGAACTCGCTCCTGCGTCACGACCTTGACCTGGAACAGCATCTGCGAGTGGTAGGCGCCGCACAGCTCGGCGCACTTGCCCTGGAAGACACCGGTCTCGGTGGGAACCACCTGGAACCGGTTGACCTTGCCCGGGATCATGTCGAGCTTCTGCAGGAACTGCGGCACCCAGAACGAGTGGATGACATCGCGCGCCGTCAGGACGAACTCGGTCCGCTTGTCGACGGGAAGGTAGAGGGTCGGAAGCGTCTTCTGCACGCCCGGCTTGCCGGTCAGCTCGGCCTGGGTGCCCGACTCGTAGGTCTTGGCCTCGACGTAGTTGAAGTCCCAGCTCCACTGCTTGCCGACGACGTTCACGGTCACGTCGGGCGTCTGCGAGACGTTGAGCAGGGCCGTCTCGTCGCGGGCGGTGTAGAAGAACAGCACCGCGACCATGAACAGCGGGACGACCGTGTAGAGGATCTCGATCGGCACGTTGTAGCGCAGCTGCTCGGGCAGGCCGACGTCGTCCTTCTTGCGGCGGTAGGCCACGACGCACCAGACGATCAGGCCCCACACCAGCGCGCCGACCGCGAGGGCGGCGATCCAGGACCAGTTCCAGAGGCTGGTCACGTGAACGGAGTTCTCGGTGCACGCCGTGCGGCAGGTAACCGCGTTTGAGCTGCTCGCCGCAGCCGCTGAGGACCAGGGCGCACGCCACGGCGAGACCGGCCAGGGTCAGGCCCCGACGCTTCAATGGCGCGGGAGTGTCATCGTGCCGACGCAAGGTGCGCACCTTCCAGTTTTGACGTACTTCCAACGGCGCAAACCCTACTCCAGCGTCGTGTCTGCACCGGTTTCAGGGTCGGGCTACCGTCGGCGTGTGTCTCCCACTCCTGCCACACCCGCCCCCCGGGCGCTGCTCGACGCCGTCCGGCACCCCCCTGCTGCCCGCTGCGCGCGACACGCTGCTGGCCGCCCTCGACGCCGGGTGGGCCGACCCGCGGCGGCTGCACGCCGAGGGCCGGCAGGCGCGGGCGCTGCTGGACCGGGCCCGCGAGGTCGTCGCCGCAGGGCTGGGCGTGCGGCCGCCCGAGCTGTCCTTCCTCCCGTCCGGACCCGTGGCCCTGCGCGCCGGGTGCGAGGGGCTGATGCACGCCGGGCGCCGGCGCGGGACCCGGCTCGTCGCGTCGGCGGTCGAGCACTCCGGCGTCCTGACCCTCGGGCGCCACCTCGCCGCCACGTCGGGCGACCCGTCGCTGTTCGAGGAGGTGCGGGTGGACGCCCTGGGCCGGGTCGACCTCGACGCGCTCGAGACGCGCCCTCGCCCGGCCGGGCACGACGGCCGCCGCGGTGCAGAGCGCCAACGGCGAGGTCGGCACCCGCCAGCCGCTGGCGGCGGTGCAGCAGCGGACCCGCGGCCCGGGTGTGCCGCTGCTGGTGGACGCGATGGCGTCGCTGGGCCGCGAGCCGGTGCCCACGTCGTACGACGTGCTCGTCGGCGACGCGCGCTCGTGGGGCGGCCCCGGCGGCGTCGGGGTGCTGGTGGTGCCCGAGCGCACCCGGTGGCGCCGCGGCCGGGCCGGTCAGCGAGCTGGAGGGCGGGCGCACCGACGCCGAGCCGGTGGTCGCCCTCGCCCTGGCCGCCGCGGAGGCCTGGCAGCAGACCGAGGCGACCCGCGCCGCCGAGCACGCGCGCGCCGCCTCGCTGGTCGACCGGATCCGGCGCGGCCGCGGCGGCGATCCCCGACACCGAGGTCGTCGGCGACCCGCGCGACCGGCTGCCGCACGTGGTGACCTTCTCCTGCCTGTACGTCGACGGTGAGGCGCTGGTCACCGAGCTCGACCGGCGGGGCTTCGCGGTGGCGTCGGGGTCGGCCTGCACCTCCAGCACGCTCGAGCCGAGCCACGTCCTCGCCGCGATGGGCGTGCTCACCCACGGCAACGTGCGGGTGACCCTGCCGCTGGAGGGCGTCGCGCCGGACCGCGAGGCCGACGTCGAGCGGTTCCTCGCGGTGCTGCCCGACGCGGTGGCCACGGTGCGGGCCCAGCTCGGGGCGGCCGGGCTGTGACCGCGCGTCGAGGTGGACGCGCGAGGCCTGCGCTGCCCGCTGCCGGTGATCCGGCTGGCCGCAGCGGCACGCGGGGCGGCACCGGGCACCGTGATCACCGTGCTGGCCACGGACCCCGCGGCCCGGCACGACGTGCCGGCCTGGTGCCGGATGCGCCGGCACGAGCTGCGTGAGGTGACCGACGAGGTCGCCGACGACGGGTCGACCCACCAGCGCTTCACCGTGGTGGTCGGCGAACCGGCGCCGGTCAGCGCCTGACCCGGGCGGCGACCTCGCCCCGGACACCGCGCCAGGGCTCGGGCAGGGACAGGGGCAGGGCCGCGGCGAGCCGCCGGCAGTAGTCCTCGCGCGGCACCTCGCAGACGCCCAGGCTCTCCAGGTGCGGGGTGGCCCACTGCACGTCGACCAGGCGCCGGGGGTCGTCGTCGGCGAAGACGATCTCGGTGAGCGCGACCAGCGCCACCTTCGAGGCGTCGGTCGCGTGGTGGAACATCGACTCGCCGGCGAACAGGCCGCCGACCGCCAGCCCGTACAGGCCGCCGACCAGCTCGCCGTCGCGCCAGGTCTCGACCGAGTGCGCCCAGCCGAGCCGGTGCAGCTCGGCGTAGGCGCGCGGCGACCGCGGGGGTGATCCAGCGCCCGTCCCGGCTGGGGTCGGCGCACGCGTCGACGACCTGCTCGAAGGCGGTGTCGACCCGCGTCTCGAACGTGCGGCGGGTGCGCCGCAGCGAGCGGCTGACCCGCAGGCGACCCGGCAGCAGCACGCCGCGGGGGTCCGGTGACCACCACCCCAGCGGTGGCCCGCCGTCGGCGCCCACCCCCATCGGGAAGAGGCCGGCGCGGTAGGCCGCCAGGAGGGTGCCGGGCTCGAGGTCGGCACCGACCCCGACGAGGTCCTCGCCGGGAGTGACCTGGTCGAGGGTGACGCGCCAGGGCGACGCGGGGGGCTCGACCGGCATGCAGCCCAGACTAGGGGCGCGGGCAGGTGAGGTGCGCCTCGACCTCGGTGGCCGACTCCTCGCCGTACGCCTCGGCCAGGCGGGTGAGGAACCGGGCCCGTCCCAGCTCGTACTCCTGGGTGCCGACCGTCTCGATGACGTAGGTGGCCAGCATCGAGCCGACCTCGGCGCAGCGGCGGTGGTCCAGCCCCCAGGCCAGCCCGGTGAGGAAGCCGGCCCGGAAGGCGTCGCCGACCCCGGTCGGGTCGGCCTTGCGCACCTCGCGGGCCGCATGCACCTCGATCGGCGCCTCGCCCTTGGTGGCCACCACGGCGCCGTTCTTGCCCTTGGTGATGACGCGGGTCTGGACGCGCTCGTCGATCTCCTGCGCGCTCCAGCCGGTCTTCTTCTCGGTGAGCGCGGCTTCGTACTCGTTGGTGAACAGGTAGGTCGCCCCGTCGATCAGCCGGCGGATCGACTCGCCGTCCATCCAGGCCAGCTGCTGGCTCGGGTCCGCGGCGAACGGCAGCCCCCGGGTGCGGCACTCGTCGGTGTGGCGCAGCATCGCCTCGGGGTCGTTGGGGCTGACCACGACGAGGTCGAGGCCGTCGGCCCGGGCGGCGATCGGGCCGAGCTCGATCTCGCGGGCCTCGGTCATCGCGCCGGCGTAGAAGGTGGCGATCTGGGCGTGGTCGGAGTCGGTGGTGCAGACGAACCGGGCGGTGTGCCGCGTCTCGGAGACGTGCACCGAGCGGCAGTCGACGCCGTGCCGCTCCAGCCACGAGCGGTAGTCCACGAAGTCCTCACCGACCGCACCGACCAGCAGCGGCCGCTGGCCGAGGTTGGCCATGCCGAAGGCGATGTTGGCGGCCACTCCCCCGCGTCGGACCTCGAGGTCGTCGACCAGGAAGGACAGGGCGATCTTGTCCAGCTGGTCGACCACGAGCGAGTCGGCGAACCGGCCCGTGAAGGTCATCAGGTGGTCGGTGGCAATGGATCCGGTGACAGCGATACGCACCTGTGCAACCTACCCCAGTGGCGCGGAGGTGACCTCCGCCGCGAGGCGCCGGCGGACCCGCGGACGGGACCGGTCACCGCCGCGGAACGCACCGTGGCCGGCACCCCTGCTGGTGCAGGGATGCCGGCCACGGGAGGTCCGGGTCGCTCCGGCGGTGGGCCGGGGCGGGACGGGTCAGCTGAAGCTGTCACCGCAGGCGCACGAGCTGCCTGCGTTGGGGTTGTCGATCGTGAAGCCCTGCTTCTCGATGGTGTCGGCGAAGTCGATCGACGCGCCGTCGAGGTAGGGGGCGCTCATCCGGTCGATGACCACCTCGACCCCGTTGAAGTCCACGACGAGGTCACCGTCGAGGGTGCGCTCGTCGAAGTAGAGCTGGTAGATGAGGCCGGAGCAGCCGCCGGGCTGCACCCCCACGCGCAGGCGGAGGTCGTCGCGACCCTCCTGCTCGAGCAGGCTCTTGACCTTGCCGGCGGCCAGGTCGGTCAGCAACACACCGTGGGCCGGTGCGTCGGTGGCGGCGGTGGCGGCCTGCGTGTCGACCTGTTCAGTCATCGGTGAGTCCTTCGAGTCGATGGTCATGAGCTGACCGCGCGACGCAACGGTGTGCGGTCGACAGTGCCAACCCATGGGCGCCGGGATGTGTTCCCGGCTCCGTCAAGGGTACGACGTGCCGTCGCGGCGCGGGGACCAGGTGGTGGCCACCCGGGCCGCGCGCGCCGCCAGGGTGCCCGCCGGGTCGGCCTCGAACAGGGGCACCCGGTCGGGGCGCTCCGCCACCGCGTAGGTCCCGCTGATCCCGAGCGCCATGGTCTCCCGGCGGCCGACGTGGGCCTGCCCGGCCAGCACGACGGTGGGTACGGCGACGGCCAGCGCGGCCTGGGCGACGCCGGCCACCACCGTGCCTCGCAGGCTCTGCCAGTCGAGGACCGCCTCGCCGGTGACCAGCAGGTCGGCGGCACCGAGCCGGTCGTCGAAACCGACGGCCTGCAGCACCGCGTCGACCCCGCTCCGGACGTGGCCGCCGAGCAGCAGCAGGCCGTAGCCCAGACCACCGGCGGCGCCGGCCCCCGGCTCGCGGTCCAGCCGCCGGGCGGCGCCGGTGAGCAGGTCCCTGGCCGGCGGCAGGGTGCGCTGGGCGACCTCGGTCAGCCGCCCCAGGGCGCCCTCCAGCTGCTGGGCCCCCTCGGGCGTGGCGCCCATGTCCTCGGCGGCTGACGCGCTCGCGCCGTGGAAGCCGAGCAGGGTGAGGTCCACGTCGGCGGCGACGACCAGCTCGACCCCGCGGAACCGCTCGCGTGCCGCGACCAGCCCCTGCAGCCCGTCGTCGGCGAGGTCGGCCAGCCGGGCGCCTCCCCCGGCGAGCGCCTGCGCGGTGCCGACCCCCAGCGCGGCCAGCATCCCGGCGCCCCCGTCGTTGACACCGCTGCCGCCGACACCCACGACGAGACGGCTCGGCGCCTCGGCCAGCGCCGCCTCGAGCAGCTGCCCCACGCCGTACGAGCTGGTCCGGGTGGGGTCGCGCTCCGCCTCGGCCAGCAGGTGCAGCCCGCAGGCCTGGGCCGTCTCGACGTAGACGGTGCGGTGACCTGCGTGCTCGACCACGAGCAGGGCGGCGGGGACGGGGCGCCCGAGCGGGTCGCTGACGGTGACGGCGACGCTCTGGCCGCCGAGGGCGCGGGTGAGGACGTCGCAGAAGCCGGGGCCGCCGTCGGACAGCGGCAGCAGGGCCAGCCGGTCGTGCGGCGCCGCGCGACGCCAGCCTTCGGCGATCGCCTCGGCGGCCTGGCCGGCCGAGAGCGTGCCGGCGAAGCAGTCGGGGGCGATGAGGACGCGCACCGGGTCATCGTGTCAGCACGGACCGCGCCGGTGCCGGCGGGTACGACGCGCCGTCAGGCCCCGGCCTCCTCCTCGTCGAGCCGGACGAGCAGCAGCGGACCCCCCGCGTAGCGACCGCCGTCGATGGCCAGGGCTCGGCCCCCCGCCTGCCACAGCGGGCCGGTGGTCTGGCTGGGCAGCTCGCCGGTGAGGGTGGCGATGATGCTGTGTCCGTGCACGATGCGCTCTCCGCCGAGGGCACCGGTCAGCGCCTCGGCGGCGGCGACGCCCCCGGCGCCACGGAAGGCGAACCGGGTGGTGAGCCCGCGCCACAGGTCCCACCACGCCTCGAGGTCGCCGGCGGCCGTGACGCCCGCGACCCGGGCGTTGACCTCCGCCACCGAGCTGCCCCAGCCGAGGTACTCGGTGGTGTCGGAGTGGGTGAGCAGCCAGTCGCCGTCACGGGCGACGGCAGGGAGGGCGGCGAGCCACGCCAGGTGCTCGGGCGTGAGCCGGGCCTGGTCGCTGGGGCGGCCGCCGTTGAGCGCCCAGCTGGTGGTGAAGGCGTGCTCGTGGCCGTCGGCGTCGCGCACGATCGCGTCGGCGAACCGGTGCATGCCCAGCGCCAGGACCTCGTGGTTGCCCATCAGGGCGCCGACCCGGCCACCAGCCTGTGGCGCCTGCTGCTGCAGCCGCATGACGACGTCGATGACCCCGACGCCGTCCGGGCCCCGGTCGACGTAGTCCCCCAGCACCCAGAGCGTCGCGTCGTCGCCGGACCAGTCGCCGGCGTCGTCGACCAGCCCGGCCGCCCGCAGCGCGTCGACCAGGTCGTCCCGGTGACCGTGCACGTCGCTGACCGCAAAGCGCCTCACCGATGCTCCCCTCCCCGTGTGGAGGATCATCGTGGCAGGGCGGACCCGGGGTTCGGGGCAGGCGCGGCGCAGAACCGGCAGGTTTGCTGTCGGGGCCCGTCCGGGACCGGCAGGTTTCCGGCGAGGTGCGGTGGGGCGTGTGGGACGATGGCGGGGTGAGCACAGTCACGGATCTGACGCCCGGCCGCCCCGTCAACGCCCCCCTGCCGCTGCTGGTCCTGGGCACGGGTCGTGACCTGGCCAGCGAGCGTGGTGTCGAGTGCCCCGGCGACCTGCCGGCCGCCTCCGACCCCGGCCTGGTCGAGCGGGCCCGCGCCGCCAAGGCCGCGCTCGGGGACCGGGTCTTCGTCCTCGGCCACCACTACCAGCGCGACGAGGTGATCGAGTTCGCCGACGTCACCGGTGACTCCTTCAAGCTGGCCAAGGAGGCAGCCGCGCGGCCGGACGCGCCGTACATCGTCTTCTGCGGTGTGCACTTCATGGCCGAGTCGGCCGACATCCTCACCAACGACCGGCAGCAGGTGGTCCTGCCCGACCTGGCGGCCGGCTGCTCGATGGCCGACATGGCCGCGATCAGCCAGGTCGACGACGCGTGGGACGACCTCGTCGACATGGGCGTGGCGGACGACGTCGTGCCGGTGACCTACATGAACTCCTCCGCGGCGATCAAGGCGTTCACCGGCCGTCACGGCGGCACGGTCTGCACCTCCAGCAACGCCCGGACCGCGCTGCAGTGGGCGTTCGACCAGCGCGGCGGCGTCGGGGGCACGGGCAAGGTGCTGTTCCTGCCCGACCAGCACCTGGGCCGCAACACCGCCGTGCGCGACCTCGGCCTCTCGCTCGAGGACTGCGTCGTCTTCGACCCGCACCGCCCGAACGGCGGCCTGACCCGCGAGCAGGTGCAGCGGGCCCGGGTCATCCTGTGGCGCGGGCACTGCTCGGTGCACGGCCGGTTCAGCGTGGACGCGGTGCAGGCCGCACGCCGGGAGATCCCCGGCGTCAAGGTGATCGTGCACCCCGAGTGCCGCTACGACGTGGTGGACCTCGCCGACGAGGTCGGCTCGACCGAGAAGATCATCAAGACCATCGCCGCCGCGCCGGACGGCACGGCGTGGGCGGTCGGCACCGAGCTCAACCTGGTCAAGCGCCTGGCCGGGATGTTCCCCCGCCAGCGGATCGTCTTCCTGGAGAAGAACGTCTGCTACTGCTCCACGATGAACCGGATCGACCTGCCGCACCTCGTCTGGGCGCTGGAGTCGCTCGTGCAGGGCCGGGTCACCAACCAGATCACCGTCGACCCCGAGGTCGCGCGCTGGGCCCGGGTCGCGCTCGACCAGATGCTCGCGCTGCCCGGCGAGACCAGCAAGGACTGACCAGCCTCAGGACCCCGGACGGCGACGCCGACCGGGGTCCTGCCGCGTCCGCCGTCAGCGCGGCAGCGCGCCGAGCCGCTCCAGCAGCACGGCCTCGGCCACGCACACCCGCTCGAACTCGCCGAGGTGCAGGCTCTCGTTGGCGCCGTGCGCGCGCGTGTCGGGGTCCTCGACACCGGTGACGAGGATCGCCGCGTCGGGGAACTTCTCGGCGAACGCGGCCACGAACGGGATCGAGCCGCCGACGCCGATGTCGACCGGCGGCACGCCCCAGGCGTCGGCGAACGCGGCCCGGGCCTGGTCGTAGACCGGGCCCTGCGCGTCGGCCGAGAAGCCGGCGCCCTCGTCGTCGAGGTGCACGTCGACCTCGACGCCCCACGGCGCGTGCGCGCGCAGGTGCTGCTCCAGCAGCGCGAACGCCTCGCGCGGGTCCTCGTCCGGGGCGATCCGCATCGAGATCTTGGCGGCGGCCGAGGGCACCAGCGTGTTGGAGGAGGTGGCCACCGAGGGCGCGTCGATCCCGATCGTGGTGATCGACGGCTTGGTCCAGATCCGCGACAGCAGCGAGCCGGTGCCGATGGTCTGCACGCCGTCCAGCAGGCCGGAGTCCCGGCGCAGCTGCTCCTCGGTGAAGTCGAGGTCGGAGGCCTCCCCCGCCTTCAGGCCGGCCACCGCGACCTCGCCGTCGTCGTCGTGCAGCGAGGCGATGGTGCGCACGAGCGCCGTGATCGCGTCGGGCACCGCGCCGCCGAACATGCCGCTGTGGATGCCGTGGTCGAGGGCGCGGACGGTCAGCACGACGCGGATCATCCCCCGCAGGGTGGTCGTGAGGGCCGGCTCCCCCACGGCCCAGTTGGTCGAGTCGGCCAGCACGATGGCGTCGGCCCGCAGCTTCTCGCCGTGCCGCTCGAGGATCGTCGCCAGGCTGTCGGAGCCGATCTCCTCCTCGCCCTCGACGAAGACCGTGACGCCGACCGGCAGCTCGCCGCCGTGGGCGCGCAGGGCCGCGACGTGGGCCATCACCCCGGCCTTGTCGTCGGCGATGCCACGGGCGTAGACCCGGCCGTCCCGCTCGGTCGGCTCGAACGCCGGGCTGTCCCAGTCGGCGGCGTCGCCGGGCGGCTGGACGTCGTGGTGGGCGTAGAGCAGCACCGTCGGCGCACCCTCGGGCCCGTCGACGTGCCCGATGACGGCGGGGCGGCCGCCCTCGCGGACGATCTCGACGGCGAGGCCCTCGGCGCGCAGCAGCTCGGCCACGGCCGAGGCGCTGGCCTCGACGTGGGCCTGGTCGAACGCGTCGAGCGACACGCTCGGGATGCGGGTCAGCGTCTCGAGGTCGGCCCGGATGTCGGGCAGCAGGGCCCGCACCCGGTCCTGCAGGGCGGTCCGTCGGTCTGGGGTGAGGATGTCGTCGGTCACGCCCGCGAGCGTACCCACCGCCGCGCGCGTCGCGGCGCCCCCTCGGCGCCGAGCCGATACCCACGATCGGTCCGGCACGACATACAGTGTGGATCGTGTTAGGACGCAAGAAGGCAGCAGAGACCGCCGTGCCCGTGCAGGACCGTACCGAGCGGGCGGGAGCCAAGAACCGGCCCACGCCGAGCCGCCGCGAGCAGGAGGCGGCCCGCAAGCGCCCCCTCGTGCCGACCGACCGCAAGGCGGCCACGAAGTCCGCCCGCGAGTCCGACCGCGCGGCCCGGGCCAGGCAGCGCGAGGCCATGATGACCGGCGACGAGGCGCACCTGCCGTTGCGGGACAAGGGCCCGACCAAGCGGTTCATCCGTGACTACGTCGACGCCCGCTGGAACGTCGGCGAGTTCATGCTGCCCGTGATGGTGCTCGTGCTCGCCCTGACCTTCCTCGGCAACCGCTACGCCTGGGCGATGCTGCTGGTCTTCATCCTCGTCTACGGGCTCATCCTCGTCGGCGTCCTCGACGCCTGGCTCATGTGGCGGCGCATCCGGGGGCAGGTCGTCGCCCGGTTCGGCGAGGAGCCGCCGCGCGGCGCCGCCTGGTACGCCGTGACGCGCGCCTTCCAGATGCGCCGGTCGCGGATGCCGCGCGCGCAGGTCGCCCGGGGCGCCGCGCCCCGCTAGGTCCGCCCCGCCGCCTGCCCCCGCGCCCTCGCCGCCCGCCCCCGCACCGCGGAGGCGGGCGGCGGCTCGTCAGCCGACCAGCGCCCCGACCGCCTGCTCGAACGCCCAGAGGTGGGTCGCCACGTCCGCGGCGGTGGTCTCCGGCGACATCAGCGCCATGTTGTGGAACGGCGTCATCAGCACCCCCAGGTTGGCCAGCGCGATGTGCAGGTAGTCGTCGAGCTCGGCGTCGTGGGCGTCGTGCGACTGCGTGCCGTTGACCGGCGGCTGCGCCGTGAAGCGGTACTCGGCGCGGGCGCCGAGCTGCGACAGCGACCAGGGCAGGTCGTGCGCGGCGATGACCGAGCGCACCCCGTCGGCGAACTCGCCGGCCCGCGCCACCATCGTCTCGAACGCGGCGTCGGTGAGGACCTCCTCGAGCGTGGCCCGCATCGCGGCGACCGACAGCGCGCTGCCGGCCATCGTGCCGCCGACCCCGCCCATGTCGACCAGGTCGAGGTCCTTGCGGCCGAGCACCCGGTCGGCGAACTCCGCCGACATCCCGTAGGAGGCGGCGGGGATGCCGCCACCGATCGCCTTGCCGATGACCAGCAGGTCGGGGTCGAGGCCCCACGCCCGGGTGGCCCCGCCGGGACCGGCGGAGAAGGTGTGGGTCTCGTCGTTGATCAGCAGGGTGTCGTGGCGGCGGGTGAGCTCGCGCACCCCCTGCAGGTAGCCCTCCTGCGGCAGCACGATGCCGATGTTGGTCAGTGCCGGCTCCATCAGCACCGCCGCGACGTCACCGTGGGCGAGCTCGCGCTCCAGGCCCTCCAGGTCGTTGAACTCCGCCACCCGGCTGGTCTGCGTCACGTCGTACGGCGCGCCGACGTTGCCCTCGCGGCTGCGCGCCTCGCCGTCGGGGCCGACGACGATCAGCGACTCGTCGACCGACCCGTGGTAGCAGTAGCTGTTGACGAGGATGCGCGGCTTCCCGGTGACGGCCCGGACGATGCGGATGGCCCACCGGTTCGCGTCCGTGGCGGTCAGCGCGAAGCTCCACCGGGTCAGCCCGAACCGCCGGGTCAGCTCGGCACCGACCCACTCGGCGTCCTCGGTCGGCAGCATCGCGGTGGCGCCGCCGAGCTCACCGAACCGGCGCTGCACCGCGCGGACGACCGGCTCCGGGGAGTGCCCGGCCATCGCGGCGGTGTCCCCGAGCGAGAAGTCGACGTAGTCGTGCCCGTCCAGGTCGCGCACCTGCGCCCCGCGGGCCGAGTCGAGGTAGAGCGGGAACGCGCCGGCCCGCATGTTCATCCAGGTCATCGGGACCCGCCCGAAGAGGTGCTCCGCGGACGCGTACGCCTTGCCGGACAGGGGGTTGCGCTGGGCGTACTGCTCGCGTTCCTGCTGCAGCAGCTCGGCCAGGCGGCCGCGGTCGACCATGGGTGAACCTCCTTCAGGGGCCCGCGGCCCCACCGTGTCGTGCCTCTGGCTAGCTGTGGCCGGCCGCGTCTGCCGCGTCCGCGCAGCTCGGCGAAGGCCTGCGGCGTCCGGGTGACGGCGTAGGTCGCAAAGTACATCTGGCGCACCGCCCCGGCGTCGTCGCGCACGACCTCGAGCAGCTCGCCGCGCTCGCGACCCTGGACGGCGCGGTAGCGGTCGGCGCCCTCGCGCTCGAACCGGGTCTCGCCGAGGCCGCCGACGCCGGGGAGCCGCGCCCACAGCTGGTCGGCGCGCACCTCGAAGACGATCTCCTCGCCCTCGGACCACCAGCTGCCGAGCATCCCGGCCAGGGCGGCCTGGGGCTGCGAGGGCCGCCACTCCTCGGCCAGCGCGGGCTCGGCGTCGAGCACGGCGGTGACCAGCTCGGTGGCCAGCGCGACGGTCTCGGCACCGGCCGAGCTGTTGCTGAAGACCACGGCGCCCACCCGGTCGGCGCGCCGGACCCGCAGCCCGGCGAGGTAGCCGGGCATCGCCCCGCCGTGGCCGGCCAGGACCCGCTCGCCGGCCCGCTGCAGGTCGAAGCCGAGGCCGTAGGCGCGACCCCAGCCGTCGACGTCGGTCATGATCAGCGGCCGGCACATCTCCTCGACCGAGTCGGGGCTGAGCACCTCGGCCACCGGGTCGGCGACGAAGCCGGCGTAGCGGCCGAGGTCGGCCACGGTGCTCCACAGGCCGCCGAGCGCGCTGGTGGCCCGCAGGTCGAACCGCGGCTCGACGGTGACCGTGCCGGCGTGCGGGTGGACGAGGTAGCCCAGTGCGCGGGCGTCCTCGTCGGGGGTCAGCCCGGTGTGCCGCATCTCCAGCGGGTTGAGGATCCGCTCGGTGACGGTCTCCTCCCAGCTGCGCTTCTCCACCCGCTCGACGATCTGGCCGAGCAGGGCGTAGGCGAGGTTGGAGTAGTGGAAGACGAAGTGCGGCGGCAGCACCCGCTCGGCGTCCTCGAGCTCGCGCAGCAGCCGCTCCTGGTCGGGGGCCTCGAGGTTCTCCCAGATCCGGCCCACCGGCTCGCGCTGCAGCCCCGAGGCGTGCGCCAGCATCTGCCGGATCGTCACCGCCCCGTGCCGGGTGCCGGGCAGGTAGGTGTCCAGGCGGTCGTCCAGCGCCAGCCGGCCCTCGTCGCGCAGCGCCATGACGAGCACGGCGGTGAAGGTCTTGGTGATCGAGCCGATCATGTACTGCGTGTCGTCGCCGGGCGGCACCGCGCCGTCGACGCGGGCCGCGCCGACGTGGCCGGACCAGACCAGCGTCCCGTCGCGGACGACGCCGGCGCTGACCGCCGGCGAGCGCCAGTCGCGCTGGGCGGCCCGCAGCCGGCGCTCGAGGTCGCGGACCAGGCCGGAGGACAGGGCTGCGTCGGGGGCGCTCACTCGGCCGACCGCAGGCTCATCGGGCCGTAGACGACCGTGTCGCCCTCGAGCAGCGTGACCGCCTCGACACCCTGCGCCGCCAGGTGGTGCCACTCCTCACCGAGCCAGCTCTCGGCCTCACCCTGGGAGGGAAAGGCGTTGGCCGGCAGGTCCTCACCGGTCAGTGCGGTGCCGTCGGCGTCGAGGTACGTCCAGGTCCAGGAAGCGCTCATGGCGTCACTGTAGCCAGACGCCCGCTCAGCTGTCGGCGAACCCGGCGACCGGCCCGATCACGGTGACCGCGGGTGAGCGCAGCCCGGCCGGCGGACCGGCGCTGAGGACCTGCGCCAGGGTGCTGCTGACCACCTGCTGGGTGGGCAGCCCGCCGTCCATCACGCAGGCCAGCGGGGTGTCGCCGTGGCGGCCGGCGTCCAGCAGCGCGCCGACGATGGAGGGCAGCGTCTCGACCCCCATCAGCACGACGAGCGTGGTCCCGCCGCGGGCGAGCGCCGCCCAGTCGAGGGTGCTGCGGGGGTCGTCGGGAGCGGCGTGCCCGGAGACCACGGTGAAGCCCTGGGAGACGCCGCGGTGGGTGACGGGGATGCCGGCCAGCTCCGGCGCGGCGACCGCCGAGGTCACCCCGGGCACCACGGTGACCGGGACGCCGGCCTCCCGGCAGGCCAGCACCTCCTCCATCCCCCGGCCGAACACGTAGGAGTCACCGCCCTTGAGCCGGACGACGACGCAGCCCGCGGCGGGCGCGGTCGACCAGGACGGCGTTGATCTCCTCCTGCGGGGTGGAGCGACCCCGCGGGATCTTGGAGACGTCGATGATCTCGACGCCCTCGCGCAGGCCGTCCAGGACGGCGAGCGGGGCGAGCCGGTCCACCACGACGACGTCGGCCTCGGCGAGCGCCTGGAACCCGCGCAGGGTCAGCAGCTCGGGGTCGCCGGGTCCGCCGCCGACCAGGACGACGCGGCCGCCGGTGCCGGCGGGCACGCCGTCCGGCACCGTCCGGCTCGTCCCGCAGCACCGCCTCGACGGCGGTGACCGCGGCGTCGCGCAGGGCGGCGGCCCGGCGCGGGTCCCGGTCGCCGTGCACGCTGACGGTGGCGCGACCGCTGCGCCCGGTGGCCGGCATCCACGCCGAGGCCGTGCGCGCGTCGTCGACCCTGAGGCAGAAGGTGCGCTGGGCGTCGGCCTCACGGACGACCGCGGCGTTGACGTCGGCGTCGGCCGTGCAGGCCATCGCGAGCCAGCATCCGGCCAGGTCCCCCTCGGCGTAGACGCGCCGCTGCCACTCCAGGTGCCCGCGCTCGGCCAGGTCCTGCAGGGCGGCCACCACCTCCGGCGACACCACGGTGACGAGCGCGTGGGCCGAGAGCAGGGCCCCCACCCGGCGCAGGGCGACCGGGCCGCCGCCGACCACGACCACGCGCCGCCCGGCCAGGCGCAGCCCCAGCGGCAGCAACGGCTCGGCCCGGTCCACGACGGTCACCGGCCGTCCGCGGGCAGGAGGAGGTGCACGGTCGCCACCTCGCGGACGATACGCGCCACGGCGCAGGTCACCGGCACGCGCCCGGTCAGCCGGTCGCCGCGGCCGGCTGACCGGGCTGCTGCTCCAGGCCGAGGTCGGCCCGGGTGAGGGAGTAGACCACCAGGTCGACCCGGCCGGCGTGCACGCGACCGGCGTTGCGGGCGACGCCCTCGCGGACGAAGCCGGCCTTCTCGGCCACCCGCTGCGAGGCCAGGTTGCCGGTGGCCGCCCGCAGCTCGACCCGCTCGAAGCCGCGGTCGCGCAGCATCCACTCGCTGATCGTGCGGGTGGCGCTCGTCGCCGCGCCCGAGCCACGACCCCACGGCGCCACCCAGTAGCCCACCTCGGCGGTGCGGGCGGCCCAGTCGACCCGCTTGACGTCGACGCAGCCGACGAGCCTGCCCTCGCGCTCGACGGCGCGGACGATACCGACCCCCGAGGCCCGGGTCGTCGGCGCGAAGATGTCGATGAACCACCGGGCCTCCGGCCGGCCGTAGGGGCGCGGCAGCGGCAGCCAGCGCACCGTCTCGGGGTCGTTGCACGCCTCGGCGACCGCCTCGATGTCCGTCTCGTCCAGGGCCCGGAGCACGAGCCCGTGGCCGACGATGCACTCGTCGGGCAGGGTGGGTCCGCCGTAGCCGGGACTCATGGGCCCCATTCTGCCCGGCCGGGGCGGGGCTGGCAGCATGGGCGGATGCGATCCGAGACCGCTCAGCGTGCGCACCGGCGGCACCGAGGTGGTGCGCGACCTGACCTCCGAGTGCGCCTCGTTCGTCCGGGACGCCGGCGACGGGCTGCTGCACGTCTTCGTGCCGCACGCCACCGCCGGGCTGGCCATCCTGGAGACCGGCGCCGGCAGCGACGACGACCTGCTCACCGCGCTCGCCGACCTGCTGCCGGCCGACGACCGGTGGCAGCACCGGCACGGCAGCCGCGGCCACGGGCGCTCCCACGTGATGCCGGCGCTCGTCCCGCCGTACGCCACCGTCCCCGTCCTGGGCGGGCGGCTCGCCCTCGGCACGTGGCAGAGCATCTGCCTGGTCGACCTCAACGTCGACAACGCCGAGCGCGACGTCCGGCTGTCCTTCCTGCCCGGCTGACCACGCGCGAGCGGCGCCGGTGACGCCGGCGACGCCTTTTGACACCCCGGCTGGCGCGTGGGACGGTTCGCGATACCGAACGCCTGTGGTGTGGGAAAGCCGGTCCGAGTCCGGCGCTGACCCGCAACCGTGGGTCGTCCTGGTGGTGCGCGAGCACCACGGGGACGACAAGCCGGAGCACCTGCTGCGGGCCATCGGCTCCTCACATGTCGTCCGTCGTGGAATACGGACCGGAGCTCGAGCCCGGCGGCTCCTTCTGCCGTCCGGCGTCTCACGCGCCGGACCGCCGCAAGGAAAGGGTCCGCATGTTCCACCCCGAGGCCGCCTCGCGGCCGTCAGCCCCGCTCCGCCCGCCCGGCCGCCCGCGCGGTCCTGCATGCTGGCGCTGGCCGCCGTGCTCGGCGTCGCGCTGCCCTCCCTGCTGGCGCCCGCGGGCACCGCCCACGCCGCGTCCTACCGGTTCTGGGGCTACTACCAGCTGACCGGCAGCAGCTGGGCCTTCGCGCAGAAGGGCCCGGCCGACACCACCCCCAAGGACGGCGCGGTCGAGGGCTGGCGCTTCGCCGTCAGCGACGAGACCACCCCCCGCTTCCCCCGGGCCACCCCGACGTTCGCCGCCCTCTGCGGCAGCACCGCCGCCAAGGCCGGGTCCAAGCGCGTGGGCGTGGTCATCGACTCCGGTCGCCCGGCGGACGCCGAGGGCGGCGCCACTCCCCCGGCGCCGCAGGCCGCCTGCGCCGTCGTCGACACCAAGCGCCTCCGGCGCCGAGGTCCTCGCGACCGTCGCCTCCGTGCGCGTGGACAAGGGCCTGACCTGCGCGATCAACGGCTACCCCGCCACCGGGTGCGGCGCGGAGGTCAAGCAGGTCCCGGCCGCCGCGAAGGCCGCCGACACCCCGGTCGACGATCCCCGCCGGGGCCGCCGCCTCGCCGAGCGCCTCGCCCGACGCGGCCCAGCCGGCGAACCCCGCGACCAGCGCGGCCGCCCAGGACTCCGG
Source organism: uncultured Actinomycetota bacterium (assembly GCA_963828995.1). Classification (GTDB taxonomy): domain Bacteria; phylum Actinomycetota; class Actinomycetes; order Actinomycetales; family Dermatophilaceae; genus CAVRTM01. Next base: position 358,288 of record CAWHHB010000006.1, on the reverse strand, counting down.
CGTCTCGGCCGCGACCTGGGCCGGCATCATCATCGTGCTGGCCCTGGTGGCCGTGGTCGCCCTCGTCGCGCTGCGCCGCCGCCGGGCCTGAGCCACCCGACGCCACGGCCCGCCCCATGCGCCGCCCCGACGACCTCCGAGACCTGCCCCGGCTGCTGCACCCGGCCGCGTGGTGGGTGTGGGGGCTCGGCCTGGCCACGGCGGCGTCCCGCACCACCAACCCGTTCCTGCTCCTGCTGGTCGTCGCCGTCGCCGCGTGGGTCGTCATGGAGCGCCGCGAGGTCGGCGCGACGAACGTGTTCAGCGCCTTCCTCGTCATCGGCCTGGTCGCGATCGGGCTGCGGGTGGTGACCGCCGGGCTGCTCGGCGGCGGGCGTCAGCGGCCGCGTGGTCCTGGTCCGGCTGCCCGAGGTGCCGCTGCCCGCGTGGACCGCCGGGGTCCGCCTGGGCGGACCGGTCACCCTCGAGGGGCTGCTCGCCGCGGCGTACGACGGCCTGCGGCTGGCCGCGATCCTCGCCTGCCTCGGCGCCACCAACGCCCTGGCCAGCCCCCGCCGGCTGCTGCGCTACGTGCCCGCGACGCTGTACGACGTGGGCACGGCGGTCGTCGTGGCGCTGACCTACGCCCCGCAGATGGTGCAGGACGCGCGGCGGGTGCGGGCCGCGCGCCGGCTGCGGGGGCACTCGAGCCGGGGGCTGCGCTCGATCGCCCGGCTGGCCGTCCCGGTGATGGCCGGGGCGCTGGACCGCTCGCTGGACCTGGCCGCCTCGATGGAGTCGCGGGGCTACGGTCGGGCTGTGCGACGCACCCCCGGATCGCGCCGACGGGCCAGCACGATGACGCTGGTCGGGCTGCTCGGCATCCTGGCCGGGCTCTACGGGCTGCTCGACGGCTCCACCCCGCCACTGCTCGGCCTGCCGCTGGTGCTCGCCGGCGCGGTGCTGGCCGGGCTGGCGCTGGTCACCGGCGCCCGGCGCGAGACGCGCTCCCGCTACCGCCGCGACCCCTGGGCGCTGCCCGAGTGGCTGGTGGTCCTCACCGGGCTGCTGCCGGCAGTCGTCCTCGTGGTGGCCACCCAGCAGGCCTGGCCGGGCATCACCCCCGTGCAGGTCCCCGTGGCGGTGCCCGCGGTGCCGCTGCCGGCCGTCCTCGCGATCGCCTGCGCCGGTCTCGCCGGGGTCCTCACGCCGGTCCCGCCCCAGCGGGCCGCCCTGCAGGCGGCCCGGGCAACCTCCGCAGACACCGCCGGACGCGCCGGCTCCAGCACCGCCGCCAGCACGGACACCGGCGCCGACACCGCCGCCGACTCAGGGAGCGCCTCATGATCGAGTTCCACGACGTCAGCCTCCGGTACGACGGGGACCACCGCGAGCGCCTCTCCCACGTCGACTTCACCGTGCCCGAGGGCGAGCTGGTCCTCGTCGTGGGGCCGACCGGCAGCGGGAAGTCGACGCTGCTGCGCTGCATCAACGGGCTGGTCCCCCACTTCTCCGGCGGCCGGCTCAGCGGCTCGGTGGTCGTGGACGGGCGGGACACCCGCACCCACCGCCCCCGCGACCTCGCCGACCTCGTCGGGGTCGTCGTCCAGGACCCGGTCGCCTCGTTCGTCACCGACACGGTCGAGGAGGAGATCGCCTACGGGATGGAGGCGATGGGCGTCGAGGCCACCGCGATGCGCCGCCGGGTCGAGGAGACGCTCGACCTGCTCAGCCTCTCGGAGCTGCGCCACCGCTCCGCTGCAGGACCTCTCCGGTGGCCAGCAGCAGCGGGTGGCGATCGCCGCCGTCCTGGCCGCCGGGCCGCGCATCCTCGTGCTCGACGAGCCCACCTCCGCCCTGGACCCGGTGGCGGCCGAGGACGTGCTCGCCGCCCTGCACCGGCTGGTGCACGACCTCGGCATCACCGTCGTCCTGGCCGAGCACCGGCTCGAACGGGTCATCCACCACGCCGACCGGGTGGTCCTGCTCCACGACGGTCAGGCCTCACCGCTGCTCGACCCGGCCGAGGCGATGCGCACCTCGACGGTCTTCCCCCCCGTGATCGGGCTGGGCCGGGCCACCGGCTGGACGCCGCTGCCGCTGTCGGTGCGGGACGCCCGCCGCCGGGCGGTCGACCTGCGCACGGCCCTGGCCGGGCAGGTCACGCCGTCCCGCGCCGCGCTCCGGCACCGGCCCCGCGACCGCGCGGGTGCAGCACCTGGTCCTGCGGCGGGGCCCGGTGACCGCGATCCGCGGGGTCGACCTCGACCTCGCCGCCGGCAGCGTGACCGCGGTGATGGGCCGCAACGGTGCCGGCAAGTCCACCCTCCTGGCCGCCCTGTCCGGGTCGCTGCGCCCCTCCTCCGGCCGGGTGCGAGGTCGACGGGCGCGCGCCGGCCGACCTCCCGCCGGCCGAGCTGGTCCGCCGGGTCGGCCTGGTGCCGCAGGACCCGGGGGTGCTGCTGTACGCCGAGTCGGTCGGCGCCGAGTGCCGCGACGCCGACCGCGGACTTCGGCGTCCCCGCCGGCACGACCCGGGGGCTGCTGGACCGGGTCGCCGGACCGGTCGAGGACGACCTGCACCCGCGGGACCTGTCCGAGGGCCAGCGGCTGGCCCTGGCCCTGGCCGTCGTGCTGGCCGGCGCCCCCGGCCTGGTCCTGCTGGACGAGCCGACCCGCGGGCTGGACTACCGCGCCAAGGAGCGGCTCGTCCTCATCCTGCGCGACCTGGCCGCCCGCGGGCACACCGTCGTCCTCGCCACCCACGACGTGGAGCTGGCGGCCGAGGTGGCCGAGCGGGTGGTCGTCCTGGCCGACGGCGAGGTGGTCGCCGACGGGCCGGTCCGCGACGTGCTGGCCGGATCGCCGGCGTTCGCCCCGCAGGTCGCCAAGATCGTGCACCCGCTGCCGTTCCTCACCGTCGCCGAGGTCACCGCCGCGCTGGAGCCGGCCTCGTGAGCGTGCTGCCCGGCCGTCCCCGGGGGGCGCTGCGGCAGCGGGTCGACCCCCTGCGCACCCGCTGGCAGGCGGTGCTCGCGCTGGGCCTGGTCACCCTCGTCGGCCTCGTCGCGTTCGGCTGGCCGTTCCTCGCCAGCCCCGGGGTGGGCCTGGCCCACGGCCACGACGCGCCGTGGCTGTTCGCGCTGCTGATCGGCCTGCTGGCCCTGGTCACGCTCGCCGAGGTCGCCGCCGGCGGCCTGGACGCCAAGACGATCGCGGTCCTCGGCGTGCTGGCGGCCATGGGCGGCGCGCTGCGGGTGCTCAGCGCCGGGACCGCCGGGCTGGAGCCGATGTTCTTCCTGCTCGTGCTGGCCGGTCGGGTGCTCGGCCGCGGGATGGGCTTCGTCCTCGGGGCGCTCGCCATCGTCACGGGGGCGTTCCTCACCGGTGGGGTCGGCCCGTGGACGCCGTTCCAGATGATCACCGCCGGCTGGGTGGGGCTCGGCGCCGCCCTGCTCCCCCGGGCCTCCGGCCGGGTCGAGCGGGCGATGCTCGCGGCGTACGGGCTGGTCGCCGGCCTGCTCTACGGCGCCGTGATGAACCTGTGGTTCTGGCCGTTCATGGGCGCCACCGCGCCGGCCGGTGCGGGCTTCGTCCCCGGGGCGCCGGTCGGCACCAACCTCGGCCACTACGGCGTCTTCTACCTCGCCACGTCCCTGGGCTGGGACCTGCCACGCGGGCTGCTCACCGCCGCCCTGGTGTTCCTGGCCGGCGGGCCGGTCCTGTCGACCCTGCGCCGGGCCGTGCGGCGGGCGGCGTTCGACGTCCCCGTGCGGTTCGAGGACCGCCCGTGACGACCACCCTGGTGCTCGGCGGGGCCCGCAGCGGCAAGAGCCGCTACGCCGAGCAGCTGCTGCGCGACCGCGCCGGCGTGCTGTACGTCGCGCCCGGGCCGGTGTCCGACGGAAGCGACCCCGAGTGGGCCGACCGCGTTGCGGCGCACCGCTCCCGGCGTCCGGCCTCGTGGCAGACCCTCGAGACCGGTGACCTCGCCGGGGCGCTCCGGACGGCGACGGGGCCGGTCCTCATCGACTGCCTCGCGACGTGGCTCACCCGCTCGGTCGACGAGGTCGGCGCCTGGGAGGACCGGGAGCGCGCCGGCGCCCACCTCGGCGCCCTCACCCGCGAGCTCGTCACGGCCTGGCGCGCCGCCACCGTCGACGTGGTGGCGGTCACCAACGAGGTCGGCATGGCCGTGGTGCCGGCCACCGCGTCCGGCCGGCTGTTCCGCGACGAGCTGGGCCGGCTGAACGCCGCGGTGAGCGCCGTCAGCGACCGCGTCGCGCTGGTGGTGGCCGGGCGGGTGCTGGACCTGTCGGACTGTCCCGTCGTGGAGCCCTGATGCTCGACGGGCTCCGGCTGGCCGTGGGGACGCTGACCGCCATCCCGGTGGCGCCTCCCCGCCGGGTGGACCGGCGGGTGGCGGGCCGGGCCATGACCCTGGCGCCGCTGGTCGTGCTCCCGTTCGCCCTGGCCGTGCTCGCCCTGCACGGGCTCGGCGCACTCGGTCGGTGCGCCGGCGCCGGTGCTGGCCGTCCTGGCGCTCGCGGTCCTCGTCCTCGGCACCCGGGCGATGCACCTGGACGGGCTCGCCGACACCGCGGACGGGCTGTCCGCCAGCTACGACCGCGAGCGGGCGCTGGAGGTCATGCGCCGCGGGGACATCGGCCCCAGCGGTGTCGCCGCGGTGACCCTGGTGCTGCTGCTCGACGCCGCCGCGCTCGCGTCCCTGCTGCCGTCGCTGCGCGGCAGCGTCCTGGCCGTCGTGGCGCTGGTCTCCAGCCGCCAGCTGCTGGCCTGGGCGTGCGCCCGGCCGGTACCGCCGGCACGCGCCGACGGCCTGGGCGCCACCGTCGCCGGCAGCGTCACCCCCGCCGTGTGGGCGCTGAGCACCGCGGTGACGGCGGTCCTCGCGGTGGGGGCCGGGCTCGCCGCCGACCTGGCGTGGTGGGCGGGGCCGGTCGTGCTGGCGGCCGCCGTCGCGGCCGGTGCGCTGGTGCTCCGCCGGGCCGTCGTCCGGCTCGGCGGCATCACCGGCGACGTCCTCGGGGCGGTGGTCGAGGTCGCCCTCGCGGCGGGCCTGACGGCCGCCGCGGTCGTCCTGCCGCACGCCGTCTGAGCCGACGCCGGGCCGCCGGGCCGCCCGCCGCCGGCGGCGGCCGCCGGCCGGCCGCGCCCCGGCGGCGGGTCAGCCCTGGCGGGTCTGGACCTGCACGAACGGCGGCTTGACCACGGTCGCGGCGACCTCACGCCCGCGCACGTCGATGACGACCTCGTCGCCCACGGCGGCACCCGGTGCGAGCAGCGCCAGCGCGATGCCCTGCTTCAGCGTCGGGGAGAACGTGCCGGAGGTGACCTCGCCCACCACCTCGCCGTGGGCGTCCCTCACCTGGCAGTGCGCGCGGGGGATGCCGCGACCGGTGGCGAGCAGCCCCCAGGAGGTGCGGCGCGCACCGGCGGCCTTCTCGGCGACCAGCGCCTCCTGGCCCCAGAAGCCGTCCTTCTTCCACCCGACGGCCCACCCGGCGCGGGCCTGGACCGGCGTGATGTCGAGGCTGAGGTCGTTGCCGTGCAACGGGTAGCCCATCTCCGTGCGCAGCGTGTCGCGCGCGCCCAGGCCGCAGGGCAGGCCGTCGTACGCCGCGGCCGCCTCGGTGAGCGCGTCCCACAGGGCCGGCGTGTCCTCCCAGCGCGGGACGAGCTCGTAGCCGCGCTCGCCGGTGTAGCCGGTGCGGCAGACGATGACCGGGCGGCCCTGCCAGTCGGCCTCGACGAACGACATGTAGTCGTGGCCGGTCGGCAGCCCGAGCGCCTGCAGCACCTCGTCGCTGCGCGGGCCCTGGACGGCGAGCACGCCGTACTGCTGGTGCAGGTCGGTGACCTCGACGCCCTCCGGCGCGGCCGCGCGCAGCCGGCGCACCACCTCGGCGGTGTTGGCGGCGTTGGGGATCAGGAAGACGTCGTCGTCGGAGCGGAGGTAGGCGATGAGGTCGTCGACCACGCCGCCGTTCTCGTCACAGCACATCGTGTACTGCGCCTGGCCGGCGGAGATCCGCCCGAGGTCGTTGGTCAGGCAGGCGTTGACGAACGCCGCCGCGCCGGCGCCCGTGACGGAGGCCTTGCCCAGGTGGCTGACGTCGAACAGGCCGACCCGCTCGCGGACGGCGGTGTGCTCCCGCACGACCCCGCCGCCCGGGTACTCGATCGGCATCTCCCAGCCCCCGAAGTCGGCCATCTTGGCGCCGAGGGCGACGTGGCGCTCGTGCAGGGGTGAGGTCAGCAGGTCGAGGTCGGTCATGCGGCTCACCGTATCGGCGCCGCCCGGTCGTTATCCTCACCGTGGGTTCCGCGAGGACGCGGGTCGCCCTCCTCGACCGAAGGACTTGCCTGCCGTGACGACGCTGACCGTCTCCGACCGTTCCCCGAGTGACGTCAAGGCCGACGCCCTGGTGCTCGCCGTCGTCAGGTCCGGAGCGGGGGCGGTGCTGGCGGACGGCCACGGCCTGGACCGCAAGACCGCGGACCACCTGGGCGCGGCGCTGTCCAGCCTGTCCGCGGGTGGTGCGGCCGAGGAGGTGCACCGGGTCCCCGGCGTCCCCGGTGTCGCCGCACCCCTGGTGGTGCTCGTCGGGCTGGGCACGCCGCCGGCGGGCGACGCGCCGTACGACGCCGGAGGTCCTGCGCCGCGCCGCCGGCGCCGCGGTCCGCGCGCTGACCGGGCGCCCGAAGGTCGCCCTCTCGCTGCCCGGGACGACGCCCGAGTCGGTCGGGGCCGCCGCCGAGGGCGCGCTGTTCGGCGCGTACGAGTTCGGCGGCCACCGCGGCGACTCCAGCGCGAAGACCGCCGTGAAGGCCGTCGTCCTGCTGGCGCCCACCGCCCGGGACCGTGCCGTCCGTGCCGCCGTCAAGCGGGCCGGGATCCTGGCCGAGGCGCAGAACTACACCCGCGACCTGGTCAACACCGCGCCCAACGTGCTCTTCCCCCAGAGCTTCACCGAGTCGGTCAAGGCCCGCGCCGCGGGCAGCACGGTCAAGGTGACCGTGATGGACGAGAAGGCCCTGGCCAAGGCCGGGTGCGGCGGGATCATCGGCGTCGGGCAGGGCTCGGTCCACCCGCCGCGGATCGTCACCATGACCTACAAGCCGGCCCGCGCCACCGGCCGGACGCCGCACCTGGCCCTGGTGGGCAAGGGCATCACGTTCGACTCCGGCGGCCTGTGCATCAAGCCGGCCACCGGCATGGTGACGATGAAGTCCGACATGGCCGGCGCGGCGGCCGTCGCCGCGGCGATCCTCGTCATCGCCGAGCTCGGCCTCCCGGTCGCCGTCACCGGCTACCTGTGCCTCGCGGAGAACATGCCCAGCTCGCTGGCCCAGCGCCCCGGCGACGTGGTGACGATGCGCGGCGGCAAGACCGTCGAGATCATCAACACCGACGCCGAGGGCCGGCTGGTCATGGCCGACGGGCTCGTCCTCGCCGGCGAGAAGAAGCCCGACGCGATCGTCGACATCGCCACGCTCACCGGTGCGCAGGTCATGGCCCTGGGCATGCGGACCGGCGGCCTGATGGCCAACGACGACGCCTTCCGCGACACGGTCCGCGCGGCGGCCGACGACGCCGGCGAGGCGATGTGGCCGATGCCCCTGCCGGAGGAGCTGCGCGCCGGCCTGGACTCGCTCGTCGCCGACCTCAAGCACACCGGCGAGCGGCACGGCGGCATGCTCACGGCGGCGCAGTTCCTGCGGGAGTTCGTGCCCGAGGGCACCCCGTGGGCGCACCTGGACATCGCCGGCCCCTCCTACAACGAGGCCGGGCCGTTCGGCTACACGCCCAAGGGCGGCACCGGCTTCGGCGTCCGCACCCTGGTGCGGCTGGCCGAGACGTTCACCCGCTGAGGCCGCACCCGGCCGGCCGCCGCCTGACGGCCGCGCCGGACGGCCGTCGCCTGACGGCCGGACGACGAAGGCCCCGGCCCGCGATGCGCGGGTCGGGGCCTTCGTGGCGACCGGGGTGAGGTCAGCCGCTCTTGCGGCGGAACATCTGCGGGCCGCCCTCGGAGCCGTGGGCACCGTGGATCTTGTTGCCCTTGCCGTCGGCCGAGACGTCGCGGCCACCGTGGGCGTGCTTCTTGTCCAACGCCTCCCGGAACCGGCGCTTCACGTCCTCCCCGGGTCCCTGCTCGGTGTCCTTGTCCTTGCCCTGCGTGGCCATGCGAACCTCCTAGAGTCTGTGCGGCACACCATGGCACGCCGTCCGCTCCGTCACCAACGGGTATGCCCGGTGGTGGCCGGTCAGCGCCGGCGCTGCCGCGACGTCCACTCGCGCATCCGCGAGGGGTAGCCGGTCTGCTGGACGTCGTACACCGGCACGCCCAGGGAGCGGGCGAACTCCCACGCCACGTCACGGGACGGGACGGCGCGCCGGGTCCACTCCCCGTCGTACGCGATGAACACCATCGTCGTGGCGGTGACGTTGGTCGGCGGCTCGACGTAGGCCTCCACCCCCCGACGCGACGACGCGAACGAGGCCAGGTGCGCCCGGACCTGGCCCGCGTCGATGCCCATGCCGGGCCCGTCGGCCGCGCCGCCTCCCCCTGAGCGCTTCCGCCACCGCAGCCTGCTCCACCAGCCCATGACGGGACTCTATGACGCCCTGCTGGACGTTGGGTGGACGTTGGCCCTGAAGACCTGACCGGGGACGCGGCGCGCGGCGTGTCACACCTGCGTGCGACGTGGGACACCATCAGTGACAAGATGCTCTACGACGCGGCGGCGCCAGCAGGCCGCCCGAGCCCTCCGGCTCGGGCCACGCCTCACCGGCGGCGTCGGACACTGACCAGTCGGGAAGCGCAAGGGAGCGTCCACGATGTCACCTGAAGCCGAGAGCACCTACGACGTCGTCATCCTCGGAGGTGGCAGCGGCGGCTACGCCTGCGCCCTGCGGTCGGCCGAGCTGGGCCTGTCGGTCGCGCTGGTCGAGAAGGGCAAGCTGGGCGGCACCTGCCTGCACATGGGCTGCATCCCGACCAAGGCGCTGCTGCACGCGGCCGAGGTCGCCGACAGCGCACGCGAGGGCGAGCAGTTCGGCATCAAGACGACCTTCGAGTCGGTCGACATGAGCGGGGTCAACCGCTACAAGGACGGCGTCATCGGCCGGCTCTACAAGGGCCTGCAGGGGCTCGTGAAGTCCCGCCAGATCGACTACGTCGAGGGCGAGGGCCGGCTCGTGGCCGCCAACACCGTCGAGGCGGCCGGTCGCCGGCTGGTCGGGCGCAACGTCGTGCTGGCCACCGGCTCCTCCGCCAAGAGCCTGCCCGGCCTGGAGATCTCCGGCCGCATCATGACCAGCGACCAGGCGCTGTCCCTGGACGCCGTGCCGGCGCGGGTCGTCGTCCTGGGCGGCGGGGTGATCGGCGTCGAGTTCGCCTCCGTCTTCAAGTCGTTCGGCTCCGAGGTCACGATCGTCGAGGCCCTCCCCCGGCTCGTGGCCGCCGAGGACGAGGCGATCTCCAAGCAGCTCGAGCGCTCGTTCCGCAAGCGCAAGATCGCGTTCAAGACCGGTGCCCGCTTCGCCGGGGCCGAGCAGCAGGGCGACGTCGTGACGGTCTCGCTGGAGTCCGGCGAGACCATCGAGGCGGACCTGCTGCTGGTGGCCGTCGGCCGCGGCCCGGTCGCCACCGGCCTGGGCTACGAGGAGGCGGGCGTGGCGATGGACCGTGGCTTCGTCCTCGCCGACGAGCGGTGCCGCACCAACGTCGACGGCGTCTTCGCGGTCGGCGACATCGTGCCCGGTCTGCAGCTGGCCCACCGCGGCTTCGCGCAGGGCATCTTCGTCGCCGAGCAGATCGCCGGCCTCACCCCGCCGGTCATCGACGAGCTCGGCATCCCGCGGGTCACCTACTGCGACCCCGAGATCGCCTCCGTCGGCCTCACCGAGGCACAGGCGAAGGAGAAGTACGCCGAGATCGAGACCTACGAGTACAACCTCGGCGGCAACGGCAAGAGCCAGATCCTGCAGACCCAGGGCTTCGTCAAGCTGGTCCGCGAGAAGGACGGCCCGGTCGTCGGCGTGCACATGATCGGTGCCCGCATGGGTGAGCAGGTCGGCGAGGCCCAGCTCATCTACAACTGGGAGGCCCTGCCCTCCGACGTCGCGCAGCTGATCCATGCGCACCCCACCCAGAACGAGGCGCTCGGCGAGGCCCACCTGGCCCTGGCCGGCAAGCCGCTGCACGCCCACGCCTGACGCCAACCCGGGCCACCAGGCCACCTGACCGCAGTCACCCCTGCACGACGAGGAGACCTCACAACATGTCTGAACGCGTGACCATGCCGGCCCTTGGGGAGTCGGTCACCGAAGGCACCGTGACGCGCTGGCTGAAGAGCGTCGGCGACACCATCGAGGTCGACGAGCCGCTGCTCGAGGTCTCGACCGACAAGGTCGACACCGAGATCCCGTCGCCGGTCGCCGGCACCCTGCAGGAGATCCTCGTCGGCGAGGACGACACCGTCCCGGTCGGCGCCGACCTCGCGGTCATCGGCGACGGCTCCGGCGGTGGCTCCGAGCAGCAGGCCGCCGAGGCGCCCGCCGCGGAGCAGCCCGCCGCCGAGGCACCCGCCGCCGAGCAGCCCGCCGCCGGAGGCACCCGCCGCCGAGCAGCCCGCCGCCGAGAGCGCCCCGGCGTCGTCCGCGGGCGAGGCGCCCGCCGCCGGCCAGTCCGGCGGCTCCGGCGAGGGCACGACGGTGACCATGCCGGCCCTGGGCGAGTCGGTCACCGAGGGCACCGTCACCCGCTGGCTCAAGGCCGAGGGCGACCAGGTCGAGGTCGACGAGCCGCTGCTCGAGGTCTCCACCGACAAGGTCGACACCGAGATCCCGTCGCCGGTCGCCGGCACGCTCAGCAAGATCCTCGTCGGCGAGGACGAGACGGTGCCGGTGGGCGCCGACCTCGCCGTCGTCGGTGGCTCCGGCGCGGGCGCCGCGCCGTCGGCCCCGCCGCAGGAGGAGCGCGCGCCGCAGGCTGAGGAGACCGCGCAGGCGGCCGAGCCCCAGCCCTCGGCCCAGGCCTCCGACCGCCCGGCCGAGGCCGGCTCCGCCCTCGAGCAGGAGGCGGCCGAGCACCAGCAGGCCGCGGAGCAGTCGGTGACCGAGGACAAGCCGCGCGGTGGCGCTCCGGCCGCTGCGCCGGCAGCGCCCGCAGCGCCCGCGCCGGCCGCCGCGCCCGCCACCACGTCCGGTGACGCGGGTTCGTCCGACGCCGCGGCCTACGTCACGCCGCTGGTGCGCAAGCTCGCCGCCGAGAACGGCGTCGACCTCGGCTCGCTCAAGGGCACCGGCGTCGGCGGCCGCATCCGCAAGCAGGACGTCCTGGAGGCGGCCGAGGCCGCCAAGGCGCCGGCTCCCGCGGCTGCATCCGCACCGGCTGCCGGTGGTGGCGCTGCCGCCCCGAGCCCGGCGGTCTCGCCCAAGCGCGGCACCACCGAGAAGATGAGCCGCCTGCGCAAGGTCATCGCCGCACGGATGGTCGAGTCGCTGCAGGTCTCCGCCCAGCTGACCACGGTCATCGAGGTGGACGTCACCAAGATGGCCCGTCTGCGCGACCGCGCCAAGAAGGACTTCGAGCGGCGCGAGGGCGTCAAGCTCAGCTTCCTGCCCTTCTTCGCCCTTGCCGCGGTCGAGGCGCTGAAGGCCCACCCGAGCGTCAACTCCTCGGTCAACGGTGACGAGATCATCTACCACGGCTCGGAGAACCTCGGCGTGGCCGTCGACACCGACCGCGGCCTGCTCGTGCCGGTCATCCAGGACGCCGGTGACCTCAACATCGCCGGCCTGTCCCGCAAGATCGCGGACCTGGCGGAGCGCACCCGGACCAACAAGGTGAGCCCGGACGAGCTCGGCGGTGGCACGTTCACGCTGACCAACACCGGCAGCCGTGGCGCGCTGTTCGACACCCCGATCATCAACCAGCCGAACGTCGCGATCCTCGGCACCGGCGCGGTCGTCAAGCGCCCGGTCGTGGTCAAGGACGCCGACGGGGGCGAGAGCATCGCGATCCGCTCGATGGTCTACCTGGCGCTGTCCTACGACCACCGCGTCGTCGACGGTGCCGACGCCGCGCGGTTCCTGGTCACGATGAAGGGCCGGCTGGAAGAGGGCGCCTTCGAGGCCTCGCTCGGTCTCTGACCCGTCACGACCCTCGAGAGGGACCACCATGTCGCAGCGCGTCGCCATCACCGGAGCATCCGGCCTGATCGGCGGCGCGCTGTCGGCGTCCCTGACGGCCCGCGGGGACGAGGTCGTGCACCTCGTCCGCCGCGAGCCCCGCACCGCCGCGGAGATCCGGTGGGACCCGGCCCGGCGTGAGCTGGACCCGGGCGCCCTGGACGGCGTCGACGCGGTGGTCCACCTGGCCGGCGCCGGTGTCGGTGACCACCGGTGGACCCCGGCGTACAAGCAGCAGATCTTCGCCTCACGGGTGGACGGCACGCACACGGTCGCCTCGGCGCTGGCCGAGCTCGCCGGTCGCGGCCAGTCGCCCGGTGCTGGTGAGCGGGTCCGCGATCGGCATCTACGGGCCCGACCGCGGCGACGAGGTCCTGACCGAGACCAGCAGCCCGGGGCAGGGGTTCCTCTGCGACGTGGTGCGCGCGTGGGAGAGCGCCAGCAAGCCCGCCGAGGACGCCGGCCTGCGCGTCGTGCACGCCCGCACCGGCATCGTCCTGTCCCCCGCGGGTGGCGCCATGGCCCGGCTGCTGCCGCTGGCCCGGCTGGGGCTCGCCGGACCGCTGGGCTCCGGGCGGCAGTACTGGAGCTGGATCACGCTGCAGGACGAGGTCCGCGCCCTCACCTGGGCGATCGACCAGCCCACCCTCTCGGGCGCGGTCAACCTCACCGGCCCGCAGCCGCTGCCGCAGATCGAGGTGACCAAGGCGGTGGCCTCGGCGCTCGGCCGCCCGGCGCTGCTCCCCGCCCCGTCCCTGGCACTGAAGCTCGTCCTCGGGGAGTTCTCCAGCGACATCCTCGGCAGCCTGCGGGTGCTGCCGAGCCGGCTGACCGCCTCGGGCTTCACCTTCGAGCACGACACCGTCGAGCGCGCCGCGGCCTGGCTCGTCGAGCAGAGCTGACTCGCCGGCTCACCGGTAGATCCGCCAGCCGGCGCTCGTCCATCGCAGCTCGATGGTGACCGGCGCGCCGGCCGTCGCAGCCCGGTCGTCGCGCGAGCCGTCACGGCCCACCACCGTGTGCGCCGACGTGTCCACCCGGGCCAGCAGGGTCGCCTCGTCGCCGCGCACCTGCGACAGCGTCGCCTCGCGCACCACGTAGCGCAGGCCGTCATAGGTGGCGCCGGCGGCCACCGCCTGTCGCAGCAGCTGCTCGTGCCGGGCCCGTGAGGGTGAGCCGGCGACGTCGGCACCGTCGAGCAGCGTGACGTCCGCGGCCCGGTAGGCCCGGGCACGGGCATCCGCGAGGCGCTGCAGCACCGCCCGCGGTGAGGACCGCAGCTCGGCCCGGACCGCGGTCGGGACGCGGGGCGCCGGGCTGGCGGTGGGGACAGGCGCGGTCAGGGGCGGGCGCGGCAGCGGGCTCCCCGCCGTCGCCCGGGGTGTCGCCGCCCCGGCGTGATGGACCCAGAGCCCGGTGCCCCCGCCCAGCACCACCGCCAGCAGGACGGTGAGCCACGCGCCGGCAGCCACCGGGCGCAGGGGTCACGGCCCCGTCGCCGCCGCAGCCGGCCCGCACGCCCGCCCCGCCGTAGCCGGTCCCGCACGCCCACCCGCCGCGGCGGGGGGTCGAGGCGGGCCGAGGCCCGGATCCGGTGGGTGATGCTCGACGCCGGGTCGGAGCCGTCACCGAGCTGGACCGGCTCGGCCGGCGCCGCGTCGAAGAGGTCCAGGGCCACCGAGGCGGCCGTGGGTCGCGCCCCGGCGTCGCCGGCCAGGCAGCGCTCCACCAGCTGGACCAGGCGTGCCGGCTGGCCGTCGACGACGTCGGCGAGCGGGGGGCGCAGGGCCGGCAGCGGCGGGGCGCCGCCGGTGAGCCCGAACCACGCCAGCGCGCCGAGGCTGTAGACGTCGGAGGCCGGCGTGGGCGGCTCACCCAGCATCACCTCGGGGGCCACGAAGCCCTCGGTCGCGTGGACCACCTCGGGCAGCTCACCGAAGAGCGTGGCCACGCCGAGGTCGCTCACCATCGGCCGGCCCTGCCTGGTGAAGAGGATGTTGCCGGGCGAGAGGTCCGCGTGCACCACCCCGAGGGCGTGCAGGTCGGCCACGGCGCGGGTGACCGGCGCGAGGGCGGTGACGATCTCGCCCGGGTGGAGATGACCCCGCGCGGCGACCACCGCGGCGTAGCTGCCGCCGTCGACCAGGTCGAGGACCAGCGCGACCGTGCCGTCGTCCAGGGCCGTCGCCGCATGCAGCCGCACGACGTGCGGGTGCTCGATGCCGGCGAGCAGGTGCGCCTCGCGGACGGCCTGGTCGACCGCACCCTCCCCCGCGACCGCGTCGCCCGGGGCCTCACCCCGGCCACCCGGCGGCGGCACCAGCTTGAGGGCGAACGAGCGGCCGTCCGACTCCCTGGTCGCGGACCAGACCGTGCCGGCAGCCCCGGCCCCCAGCCGGCCCGACACGCGGTAACCCGGCACCTCTGGCAACGACACCTGACCCGCCCCCTACTGTCCTCGCATGGCAACCGACGTCCCGACCATCCTCGCCACCTCCGGGGGATATCGCCCCGGCCACCGCATCCGGTTCGAGTTCGCCGACCTGCTCCACTATGCCGTGGAGCTGTCGGGGGTCTCCTCGGCCGTCCCCAGGGTCTGCCACATCGGCACGGCCAGTGGGGACAGCCGCCCCTTCCAGCAGGACATGTCCGAGGCGGCCCGGGAGGCCGGCTTCGACCTCACGCACCTCAGCCTGTTCCCGATGCCCAACCTGGGTGACATCGAGGGGCACCTGATGGCCCAGGACGTGGTCTGGGTCAACGGCGGGTCCGTGGCCAACCTGCTGGCCGTGTGGCGGGTGCACGGGCTCGACGCGATCCTGCGCCGCGTCTGGGAGGCGGGCGTCGTCCTGGCGGGGGTCTCCGCGGGGTCGATCTGCTGGTACGAGGGCGGCACCACGGACTCCTTCGGCCCGGAGCTGCGAGCCGTCACGGACGGCCTGGGCTTCCTGCCCTACGCCGCCGGCGTCCACTACGACAGCGAGGCGGGGCGGCGACCGCTGGTGCACGAGCTGGTGGCGGCCGGCGCGCTGCCGACGACCCACTGCACCGACGACGGGGTCGGCATCGTCTACCGCGGCACCGAGATGGTCGAGGCCGTCAGCGAGGTGGACGGCAAGGGCGCGTACGTCGTCACGCGGCAGGGTGACTCGGCGCTGGAGGAGCGGCTGGACGTCCGCCGCCTGGGCTGACCCGACGCGGGCGGTGACCGTGCTGACCATGGCGACGGCCCGGTCCACCCTCGGTGGACCGGGCCGTCACCGGTACGTGCTCAGGCACCCCGGCTGCGGCTCACCGCCGGTCGGGCGCGGCCTTCGAGCAGCCGGCGACCGGCGCTGGGACGTCGGCCGACGCGTCGTCCTGCCGCCGGCCGGCGCCCCGGGCCGCCCGGTGGCAGTTGAGCACCGTCACCATCCGCTCGACCTGCTCATCGCTGACCGGCGCGGTGCCGGACTGCCTCCCGAGAAGCTCTCGGACGTCGTGCGGCTGGATCGACATCGTGGCTCTCCCTCGTTGGGTGGTGCATGGTTGGTGGGCCCGGCGCCGTCGACACCCGTGCCCTCAGCAGTCGCGCCAGCCGCTCATCGGCCTCGTCCGCCGGGCGGCGCAGCGACCCGACGCCGTCACGGCGGCTGTCGTCGAGCACGCCACGGACCACGTCGTGGACCAGGTCGGCCTCATCGGGGTACGTCGCCACGAGCCGGGCGATCATGTCGTCGACATGCTGCATCGGTGTGCCTCCCTCGTCAGCCCAGCGCCCGAGGGTGCCGGGCCGGAGCCCCGGCCTGCTTGTGCAGGGCCGGGCTGTCGCCGTGGGCAGCGCGGGGTCCGGTCGGGAGCACCGCCCAGACGACCTTGCCGCCGTCACTCGTGGGCAGGACCCCCCACGCCTCTGACACCGCCGCCACCAGCAGCATCCCGCGGCCGGCGACCTGCGACGGATCCGGACGGCGCGGCTCGGGCGGACGGCCGTTGGCGTCACGGACCGCGATGCGCAGCCGTGGTCCGCACCGCGCGACCGAGACGGTCAGGTCGGTGCCGGCGTGCAGCATCGCGTTGGTGACCAGCTCGCTGACCACGAGGGTGGCGGTGCCCACCGCGGAGCTGCACCCCCAGTCCAGGCAGGTGCGGGCGACCAGGTCGCGGGCCGCACGGGCGGACCGGGCCACCGGTGGCAGCGGCGCCTGCACCGCGGCGGACCGCGGGCGCCTGGCCAACCCGGCCAGCACCCGGCGGCGGCGGTCGGCGATCACGAGGTACTCGCTGTCGGGTTGCCGGGCCAGGGCCTGCCGCAGGTCGGGTGCCGGGCACACGATGCCCAGGGGGGTGCCCTGCCAGTGCCGCACCTCGGACCCGACGGACCCGAGCAGGCCCAGGGCTTCGACGTCAGGGCGTCCGGTGACACCGGACAGGTCGCACAGGATCGTGGTGGGGTCGTCGGCCAGGGCCTCCAGCAGGGCCAGGTGGGCGGGCTCGGCGACGTCGTGCAGGGGGCCGTTCACGGAGACGACCTCGGTGTCGCCGACGCGATGACGATGGACGGGCGGCGCGGGGTGGTCCGCAGCATGCCCGTCGGCGAGGGAGAGATGAGCACGTCTGTTCGTCAACAACACCAGACCCTTCAAGCAGCTCAGCGTGAACGTGAGCAGCCGGGGTCTGGAGCCGCTTCCTGAGTACGACCTTACCTATCCACCAGGGCCCGGGGGAAGAGGAAACAGGGTGACAGCCCCCGCGTGCGGTAGGTCTTGACTACGCCGAGCACCGGAGGTAGCGCCCGTCTTCGTGCCGAGGCGTTCCCCCGTCGAACAGGGCCCGAACGACACCTGCGGCCGGTGCCGGCTCCCTCGGGAACCGGCACCGGCCGCAGGTGTCGTGGCCTCGCCGTACGGCGGAGCGGGCCGGGTCAGACGTTGAAGCCCAGCGCCCGCAGCTGCTCGCGGCCGTCGTCGGTGATCTTGTCCGGGCCCCACGGCGGCATCCACACCCAGTTGATCCGGTGGGTGGTCACCAGACCGTCCAGCGCCTGCGCGGTCTGGTCCTCGATGACGTCGGTCAGCGGGCAGGCCGCGCTGGTCAGCGTCATGTCGATGACGGCGTGGGCGTGCTGGTCGACGGTGACGCCGTAGACGAGGCCGAGGTCGACGACGTTGATGCCCAGCTCGGGGTCGACGACGTCGTGCAGCGCCTCCTCGACGTCCGCGACGTTGGGCGGCGTGCCGGTGGTCGCGGCGCCGGACGCGGAGACGGCGGCGTCCTGAACGGCGCCGGTGGCTCCCGCGCCGCTGTCGGTGCTGCTGTCAGTGCTCAGGTCGGTGTTGGTGTCGGTCATGCCGGCTCCCGTCGGTCGATGGTGGGTCGGCCCTCCGCAGAGGACGTGGTGGAGATGGCGGCGATGTCGACGCCCGCCTGGGTGAACGCGTCCTGCAGGGCCATCCATCCCAGCAGCGCGCACTTGACCCGGGCCGGGTAGCGGGAGACGCCCGCGAACGCGACGCCGTCGCCGATGAGGTCCTCGTCGCCGGGGTCCTCGCCCCTGCTGGTCAGCATGGCGCGCATCGCGTCGAACGACGCGAGCGCGTCCGCGACGGTGGCGCCGATGACCTGGTCGGCGAGCACCGAGGTCGACGCCGTGCTGATCGAGCAGCCGAGCGCGTCGTACGACACGTCGCTGACGACGGCGTCCTGGCCCCGGCCCTCGAGCCTGCACGCGCAGCGTCACCTCGTCGCCGCAGGTCGGGTTGATGTGGTGCACCTGCGCGAGGTACGGCTCGCGCAGCCCGGCATGGTGCGGTCGCTTGGAGTGCTCGAGGATGAGCTCCTGGTACAGGTCCATCAGACCGTCACCCCGAAGATCGCGGGCACCCGGTCGAGCGCGGCGAGCAGCGCCGCGACCTCGTCGAGCGTCGTTGTACGCCGCGAAGCTCGCCCGCGTCGTGGCCGTCACCCCGAAGCGACGGTGCAGCGGCCAGGCGCAGTGGTGGCCCGACCCGGACGGCGATGCCGGCGTCGTCCAGGACCTGGCCGACGTCGTGGGCGTGCACGCCGTCGACGACGAAGGAGACGGCGCCGGCGCGGTCGTGGTCGTCGACCGGCCCGACCACGCGCACCCACGGACGCTGCGCCAGACCGGCGAGCAGGGCCTGCGTGAGCGCGTGCTCGTGCGCGGTGACCCGGGCCATGCCCAGGGCGCCCAGGTAGTCGACGGCAGCGGCCAGCCCGACGGCCTGGGCGGCCATGGGCACGCCGGCCTCGAAGCGCTGGGGTGGCGCGGCGTAGGTCGAGCCCTCCATCCGGACCAGCTCGATCATCGAGCCGCCGGTGAGGAACGGCGGCATCGCCGCGAGCAGGTCGTAGCGACCCCACAGCACGCCGACGCCCGATCGGGCCGAGCATCTTGTGCCCGGAGAAGGCCGCGAAGTCGACGCCGAGCGCGGTGCACGTCGACCGGCAGGTGCGGCACCGACTGGCACGCGTCGAGCACGGTCAGCGCGCCGACCTCGTGCGCCCGCTCGACCAGGGTCGCCACCGGGTTCACCGTGCCGAGCACGTTGGACACGTGGGTGAACGCGAGCACCTTGGTGCGCTCGCCGACCACGGTGTCCAGCGTCGGTCGAGGTCGAGCCGGCCGTCGTCGGTCACCGGGATCCAGCGCAGCGTGGCGCCGGTGCGCCGGCACAGCTCCTGCCACGGCACGAGGTTGGCGTGGTGCTCCATCTCGGTGACGACGATCTCGTCACCGGGCCCGAGCGCGAACCGGCGGGCGACACCGGGGTCGACCCCGTCCATCGCCCCGGCCGCGGCCGCGTTGCTGATGGCGTAGGCCACCAGGTTGATCGCCCTCGGTGGCGTTCTTGGTGAACACCACCTCGTCGGCGGCGGCGCCGACGAAGCCGGCGACGGTGGCCCGCGCCGCCTCGAACGCGTCGGTGGCCTCCTCGGCGAGCTGGTGCGCGCCGCGGTGGACCGCCGAGTTGTGCCGCTCGTAGAAGCCGCGCTCGGCGTCGAGCACCTGCACGCGGCTTCTGCGACGTCGCGCCGGAGTCGAGGTAGACCAGCGCCCGGTCGTCGCGCACCGTGCGCGCACAGGATCGGGAAGTCGGCCCGGATGCGCGGCGAGCTCCGCCGTCGGTGAACGCCGCGGCGGTCCCGGTGGCGGGCACGAGGTCGGTCATGACGGTGACTCATGTCAGGCCTCGACCGTGAGGAACCGGTCGTAGCCCTCGTCCTCGAGGCGGTCGGCGAGCTCGGTGCCGCCCTCCTCGACGATCCGGCCGTCGACGAAGACGTGCACGAAGTCGGGCTCGATGTAGCGCAGGATGCGGGTGTAGTGCGTGATCAGCAGCACGCCGACCTCGCCACCGCTCGCGGACCCGGTTGACGCCCTCGGAGACGACCTTGAGCGCGTCGACGTCGAGGCCGGAGTCGGTCTCGTCGAGGATCGGCGATCTTCGGGCTTGAGCAGCTCCATCTGGAGGATCTCGTGGCGCTTCTTCTCGCCGCCGGAGAAGCCCTCGTTGACGTTGCGCTCGGCGAACGTCGGGTCCATCCGCAGGTCGGCCATGGCCGTCTTGACGTCCTTGACCCAGGTGCGCAGCTTGGGCGCCTCGCCGTCGATCGCGGTCTTGGCGGTGCGCAGGAAGTTGGACACCGTGACGCCGGGGACCTCGACCGGGTACTGCATGGCGAGGAACACGCCGGCGCGGGCCCGCTCGTCGACCGTCATCGCGAGCACGTCCTCGCCGTCCAGGGTCACGGTGCCGCTGGTGACCGTGTACTTCGGGTGGCCGGCGATGCGAGTAGGCGAGGGTCGACTTGCCGGAGCCGTTCGGGCCCATGATCGCGTGGGTCTCGCCGGACCGGACGGTCAGGTCGACGCCGCGCAGGATCTCCTTGGTGCCCTGCTCGGTCTCGACGCTGACGTGCAGGTCGCGGATCTCGAGGGTGGCCATGCGTCAGTGCTCCTTGCAGCGGTGACGGTCCGGGGTCCCGGCACCGGAAGTGAGGGAGCGGCACGTCGACCAGACGTCGTCGCCGTCGATCGTCACCGGGTAGACGGCGATCGGCGGATGATGGCCGGCAGACCGGTCGGCTCGCCGGTGCGCAGGTCGAACCGCGAGCCGTGCAGCCAGCACTCGATCGTGCAGTCCTCGACCTCGCCCTCGGACAGCGAGACGTTGGCGTGCGATGCAGGTGTCGTCGATGGCGTGGATGTCGCCGTCCTCGTCGCGCACGACCGCCACCCGGTGGCCGTCGAGCAGTCACGCGGCGACCGCGCCCACCTCGGGCAGGTCGGCGACGGAGCAGACGCGCACGAAGGTCAGCGACTCGCTCACGCCTGGACCACCTCGGGTGCCGCGCCGATCGACAGCGTCGAGCTCGTCCTCGATGGCCTGCATGAGCTGCTCCTGGACGTCGGGCACGCCGATCCGCTGCACGATGTCGGCGAAGAAGCCGCGCACCACCAGGCGGCGGGCCTCGTGCTCGGTGATGCCGCGCGCCTGCAGGTAGAACAGCTGCTCGTCGTCGAATCGGCCGGTGGCGCAGGCGTGCCCGGCCCCGACGATCTCGCCGGTCTCGATCTCGAGGTTCGGCACCGAGTCGGCGCGGGCGCCGTCGGTGAGGACCAGGTTGCGGTTGAGCTCGTAGGTGTCGGTGCCCTCGGCCGCGGCGCGGATCAGCACGTCACCGACCCACACCGTGTGCGCGCCGTCGCCCTGCAGGGCGCCCTTGTACGTCGACGCGGCTCGATGCAGTGCGGCGCGCTCGTGGTCGACGAACAGGCGGTGCTCCTGGTGCTGGCCGGCGTCGGCGAAGTAGACGCCGAGCACCTCGAGCGTCCCGCCGGGGCCGGCGAACGCGCACGTTGGTGTTGAACCGCACGACCTCGCCGCCCAGGGTCACGGCGACGTGCTTGAGCCGGGCGTCGCGGCCGACCAGCGCGTCGTGCTGGGCCAGGTGGATCGCGTCGTCGTCCCAGTCGCTGCACGCTGACGACGGTCAGCTCGGCGCCGTCACCGACCACGGATCTCGACGTTGCCGGTGTGCTGCGCCGGAGCCGACGTGGTCGAGCACGACCGTCGCACGGCTGTGCCGCCCGGCCTCGACCACGGTGTGGCCGTTGCTGCGCCGGCCCTCGGTGCCCCGGTCAGGCGCACCACGACCGGCTCGGTCAGCTCGGCCTCGCTTGGGGATGCCGACGTACAGCGCCTGAGGCGGTGCTGTTCCAGGCGGTGACCGCGGCGCGGTCGGCCGGCACGAAGGACTGCCCCACGCGCTCGTCGGTCAGCGGCAGGTCGAGCAGCTCCACCCCCGCGGGAGCGGAGGTCTCGCACGTGCACGGCGCCGTCGTCGCTGGGGCGCGGGGGTCAGCAGCGACCCGCAGCCGGTCGACCGGCGTGAAACGCCAGTCCTCCTCGCGCCCGCTGGGCATCGGGAAGTCAGCGACGTCGAACGAGGTCTTGCGCTCGGCCCGGGACTGGTCGGGGACGAGCGGCGCCGCGACCGGGGTCGGTGTCGGGCAGTGCTTCTCGCAGACGAGCGGTCATTCAACCGACCGCTCCTTCCATCTGCAGCTCGATCAGGCGGTTCAGCTCGAGGGCGTACTCCATCGGCAGCTCGCGCGCGATGGGCTCGATGAACCCGCGCACGATCATCGCCATGGCCTCTTCCTCGGTCATGCCGCGGGACATCAGGTAGAACAGCTGGTCCTCGCTGACCTTGGAGACCGTCGCCTCGTGGCCCATCGACACGTCGTCCTCGCGGACGTCGACGTACGGGTAGGTGTCGGACCGGCTGATCGTGTCGACCAGCAGCGCGTCGCAGCGCACGGTGGAGGCGCTGTGGTGCGCCCCCTCCAGCACCTGCACCAGGCCGCGGTACGACGTGCGGCCGCCGCCGCGGGCCACCGACTTCGAGATGATCGATCGAGGACGTGTAGCGGCGCCGCGTGCACCATCTTGGCGCCGGCGTCCTGGTGCTGGCCCTCGCCGGCGAAGGCGATCGACAGCGTCTCGCCCTTGGCGTGCTCGCCGAGCAGGAAGATCGCCGGGTACTTCATCGTCACCTTGGAGCCGATGTTGCCGTCGACCCACTCCATGGTGGCGCCCTCGGCGCAGGTCGCCCGCTTGGTGACCAGGTTGTAGACGTTGTTCGACCAGTTCTGGATGGTCGTGTACCGCACCCGGGCGTTCTTCTTCACGATGATCTCGACGACCGCGGAGTGCAGCGAGTCGGACTTGAGTAGATCGGCGCGGTGCAGCCCTCGACGTAGTGCACGTACGAGCCCTCGTCGGCGATGATCAGCGTCCGCTCGAACTGGCCCATGTTCTCGGTGTTGATCCGGAAGTAGGCCTGCAGCGGGATGTCGACGTGCACGCCCGGCGGGACGTAGATGAACGAGCCGCCCGACCACACCGCGGTGTTCAGCGAGGCGAACTTGTTGTCGCCGACCGGGATCACCGAGCCGAAGTACTCGCGGAACAGGTCCTCGTGCTCGCGCAGGCCCGTGTCGGTGTCGACGAAGATGACGCCCTTCTCCTCCAGGTCCTCGCGGATCTGGTGGTAGACGACCTCGGACTCGTACTGCGCCGCGACGCCGGCGACGAGGCGCTGCTTCTCGGCCTCGGGGATGCCGAGCCGGTCGTAGGTGTTCTTGATGTCCTCGGGCAGCTCGTCCCAGGTCGTCGCCTGCTTCTCGGTCGACTTCACGAAGTACTTGATGTTGTCGAAGTCGATGCCGGAGAGGTCGCTGCCCCAGCTCGGCATCGGCTTCTTGTCGAACAGCCGCAGGCCCTTCAGCGCGCAGCTTGAGCATCCACTCCGGCTCGTTCTTGCGCGCCGGAGATGTCGCGGACGACCTCGGCCGAGAGCCCGCGCGCGCGGTGGCGCCGGCGGTGTCGGAGTCGGCCCAGCCGTACTCGTAGCGTGCCGAGGCCCTTCAGGCCCGGGGTTCGAGCTCTTCGATGTGGTCGTGGCGGTCACTCGAGAGGTCCTTTCATCAGAGGCTGGGTCGGTGGCAGTCGTGGACCTCGCC
The DNA here is from genome assembly GCA_963828995.1 of uncultured Actinomycetota bacterium. Lineage (GTDB taxonomy): Bacteria > Actinomycetota > Actinomycetes > Actinomycetales > Dermatophilaceae > CAVRTM01. The sequence goes on along the minus strand of CAWHHB010000006.1, from coordinate 335,054 downwards.
GGCGACGGCAGGCGGTCGGGACGAGCGTGGTGCAGACGTGCTCGCCGTGCGGCGAGCGTGGCCAGCCGCTGGACGTGCACGCCGAGCAGGCGGGAGAACGCCTCGGTCTCGGCCTCGCAGAGCTGGGGGAACTCGCGCGGCGACGTGCTGCACCGGGCAGTGCCCCTGGCACAACTGCACGCCGACGCCAGCGGTGTTCCCTGGCCGACCGGCCGGGCCGAGGCCGCGTAGCCGTCGGCGGCGAGCGCGAGCGGCCAGCGCGTCGGCGCGCGGCCACCGGGTCCTCACCGGCCGCGTCGAGCGGCGTCGGCGTAGCGCTCCTCGAGCAGCGGCCATCCGCTCGCGCGGCGAACGCGGCCGACCGCGTCCTCACCGGCCCGGTCGGCCAGGTAAGCGCAGCGCGGAGGTGGCCAGGTCGTCGTAGTCGCTGTTCATCGCGCGCGTGGCCGGCCTCGGTGAGCACGTAGGCCCGTGCGGGACGGCCGCGGCGGCGCCCGGACGTCGCGCGGCTCACGCTCCTCGATCGCCGCCCTGCGCCTGCCAGGGCGTCGAGGTGGCGGCGCACCGCGGCCGGGGTCAGCCCGAGACGGCCGGCCGAGGTCGGCGGCGGTGACCGGGCCCGTGCTCGAGACGGCCGCGCTGACCCGGTCACGGGTGCGTGCCTCGCAGACCGTGCGGGGCACAGTCGGAGGGCGCACCTGGCGTGACCGCCATCGATAATACACCACACCAGTGTGACGTAATTCCACCGCGAGGGTCCACCAAGGCTGACCTAAGTCTCGCCGGGGGGCCCGTGAGGATCGTCACCCACGTGGGCGACCTAGACTCCGCGGCGTGGACCAGGCCGTGACCGTGCGACGACGCTCGTGCGCGCGTTGTCCGCGACGGCCAGTCGCGCGGTCGACGGGCTCGACCTGGTCGGCCCGGCCGGGCAGGTCACCGCCGTCCTCGGCCCGAACGGCGCCGGCAAGACCACCACGATCGAGTGCTGCGAGGGGCTGCGGCGCCCCGACGGCGGGACCGTCCGCGTGCTGGGCGCGCGACCCCTGGCGCGCCGACGCCGACCACCGGGCCCGGGTCGGGGTGATGCTGCAGGACGGCGGCCTGCCCAACGGCACGCGCCGGTCCGGCTGCTGCGCCACCTCGCCGCCCTGTACGCCGCGCCCGCCTCCGTCGACGACCTGGTGGCCCGGCTCGGCATCGACGGCGTTCGCCGGCACGACCGTCCGCCGGCTCTCCGGCGGCCAGCGACAGCGGGTGGCGCTCGCCGCCGCCCTCGTCGGGCGGCCCGCAGGTCGCGCTTCCTGGACGAGCCCACCGCCGGCCTGGACCCGCAGGCCCGCCTCGACGTGTGGGACCTGGTGCGCGAGACCCGCGCGACCGGGTGCGCCGTCGTCCTGACCACCCACTCCTTCGAGGAGGCCGAGCGCCTCGCCGACCTCGTCGTCATCGTCGACCGCGGGGCCGTCGTCGCCGAGGGGTCGGTCGCCGAGGTGAGCGGCGCCCGCGGCCTCGAGGACGTCTACTTCGCGCTGACCGGGAGGGCGCCCGATGAGCGCGGCCGCACCGGCCGCGCGCCGGGTCGCCGCCCAGGCCCGCTTCGAGACCGGCACCCTCCTGCGCAACGGCGAGCAGCTGCTGGTGGCCCTCGTGCTGCCCTGCGCGGCCCTGCTCGGCCTGGCGATGACCTCCTCCCCGAGCCTCGGCCCCGGCCGCCGGATCGACCTGGTCGGTGCCCGGGCGTCCTCGCCCTGGCGGTCATCTCCTCCGCGTTCACCGGCCAGGCCATCGCCACGGGCTTCGACCGCCGGTACGGCGTGCTGCGCCTGCTCGGGGCGACCCCGCTCGGCCGCGGCGGCCTGCTCGGCGCCAAGGCGGTCGCCGTCCTCGCCGTCGAGGTCGTGCAGCTGGTCGTCCTCGGCGCCCTGGGCCTGGCGCTCGGCTGGCACCCGGCCTGGTCCGGGTTCGTCTGGCGGCGCGGTGTTCGCGGCTGGTCGGCAGCTGCGGCCTTCGTCGCGCTCGCCCTGCTGCTGGCCGGGATCCTGCGCGCCGAGGCCGTGCTCGCCGTCGCCAACCTGCTCTGGGTGGCCCTGCTCGTCCTCGGGGGTGTCATCGTCCCCGCAGCCAGCTCCCGGTGGGCCTGTCGCACCTGGCCGCCGTGCTGCCCTCGGGTGCGCTCGGTGACGGCCTGCGGGCGGCCTTCGTGCACGGGCACCTGGCCGTCGCCCCCCTGCTCGTGCTGGTGGTCTGGGCGGCGGTCGCCACCGTCCTCGCCTCGCGCACCTTCCGGTGGAGCGACTAGGCCCGCACGCCCCACGGCACGGGGACCCGTGAGGGCGACCTACCCTTGGTGGGTGTCCTCCTCGACCACCTCCGCGCGCACCCAGGTCGAGCCCACCCCCGGCAGCCCCGCCCGCTCCCTGCTGCGTCCGGTGCTGGTCACCAACCTCGTGCTCGAGATCGGCATCGTCGTCACCGGCGGCCTGGTCCGCCTGACCGGCTCGGGGCTGGGCTGCCCGACCTGGCCGCAGTGCGTGCCCGGGTCGTACACCCCGGTCGCCGCACCAGGAGCAGGGCATCCACAAGCTGATCGAGTTCGGCAACCGCACGCTGACCTCCGTGGTCGGCATCGCCGCGCATCCTCGTCATCCTCGTCGTGTGGCGCTGGGCGCCGCAGCGCCGCTCGCTGCGGCTGCTGTCGCTTCCTGCCGCTGCTCGGCGTCGTCGCCCAGGCGCGTGCTGGGCGGCGTCACCGTGCTGACCCACCTGCACCCGGCGACGGTCGCGCGCGCACTTCCTGCTCTCGATGGTGCTGATCGTCATGCTGTCGGCGCCTGCTGGTGCAGCGCGCCGGCGAGGGTGACGCCGCCCGCCACCCCGCTGGTGCGCGGCGAGGTCTCGCTGCTGGCCCGGGTCACTCGCCGGCGTCGGCGCCGTCGTGCTGGTCCTCGGCACGCGTCGTCACCGGGTCGGGCCCGCACTCCGGCGACGCGGACGCACCCGACCCGGTTCGGGTTCGACCCGCGCTCGGTGTCCTGGCTGCACGCCGACGCGGTCATGCTGTTCCTCGGGCTGGTCGTCGCCGCTGATCGTGGCGGCTGCGGCTCACCACCGCCGAGCCAGGGCCGCGCCGGGCCTGGATCGGCGGTGCTCGTCGTCGACCCTGGCGCAGGGCCTGATCGGCTACATGCAGTACTTCACCGGGCTGCCCGAGGCGCTGGTCGCGCTGCACATGCTCGGCGCCTGCCTGCTGGTGGTCGCGCTGACGTTCGGGGTGCTCAGCCTGCGACGCCGCTGACCGCGCCGGCGTCCCGGGGTCGGCCCGGCACACCGCCGCGGCTGACCGGCCGGTCCCGTCAGGACAGCGCGGCGTCCAGCGAGATGTCGACGCCGGTGAGGGCCTTGCTCACCGGGCAGGTCTCCTTGGCCGCCTGGGCCGCCCGGGCGAACCCGTCGGCGGCCAGGCCGTCGACCTGCCCGCGCACCGTCGAGCGCGATCCCCGTGAGCCGGAACCCGCCGGCCCGGTCCGGGCCGAGCGAGACGTTCGCCGTCACGTCCAGCGACTGCGGGGTGCCACCCGGCCTCGGCGACCAGGGCGGAGCAGCTGCATGGCGTAGCAGGCAGGAGTGCGCGGCCGCGATGAGCTCCTCGGGACTCGTCGTCCCGCCGGCGTCCTCGGCGGCCCGCTTGGGGAACGACACGTCGTACGAGCCGACGTGGGAGCTGCTCGAGCTCGACCCGGCCGGAGCCCTCCTGCAGGCTGCCGGTCCAGGCGGTACGTGCGGTGCGAGTGGGCATCGGGCGCTCCTTCTCCAGGTGGGTGGAAGCCCACCGTCCCGTATCCGGGCGCGCGTGGCGACCGCGACGGGCGCGTCCGGACGGCGGCGCCCGCTCACCCGCCTCCGGCGGGCGGGCCTCCGCCTCAGAGCGGCAGGTGCAGGAGCGGGTCGATCGCGACGGCGAGGAAGAGCAGCGTGAGGTAGCGTGATCGAGCAGTGGAACAGCCGCATCGGCTTGAGCGACGCCGTGGTCGACTCCCGGGCGCCTGGCCCGGCGCGAGCAGCCGGTGCGCCTCCACGCAGGAACACGGCCCCCGGCGACGACGGCGGCGACCAGCGTAGACCAGCCCATGCCGGCGCACCGGCACGAGCAGCAGCGACGCGGCGACCATCGCCCAGCGAGTAGAGCGACGATCTGGCGCGCGACGGCGACGTCCTGGGCCACGACCGGCAGCATCGGCACGCCGGCGGCGGCGTAGTCGTCCTTGAACCGCATCGACAGCGGCCAGTAGTGCGGCGGCGTCCAGAAGAAGATGACACGAACAGCACCAGCGCGCGCCCAGGACAGCGAGCCGGTCACCGCCGACCAGCCGATGAGCACCGGCATGCAGCCGGCGGCGCCGCCCCAGACGATGTTCTGCGAGGTGCGCCGCTTGAGCAGCATCGTGTAGACGACGACGTAGAAGACGATCGCGCGCCAGCGACAGGGCCGCGGACAGCCAGTTGACCAGCAGCCCCAGCCAGAGCGACGGACAGCGACGCCGAGCACGACGCCGAACACGCAGCGCCGCGCGCGGGCGAGATCGCCCCGGTCACCAGCGGGCGGCTGCTCGGTGCGGTGCATCATCTTGTCGATGTCGCGGTCGAGGTAGCAGTTGAGCGTGTTGGCGCTAGCCGGCCGCCAGCGTGCCGCCGACCAGCGTCGCGAGCGACCAGCCACAGCGACGGGCAGCCCGCTGGCCGCGAGGATCATCGTCGGGAACGTCGTGACCAGCAGCAGCTCGATGATCCGCGGCTTGGTCAGCGCGACGTAGCGACCGGACCGTCGCGCGGATGCCCGAGCGGTGCGGCCGCCGAGGGCACCGGTGCGCGGCTCCACGGCGGTCACGGCGTCCTTCGCGTGCGGTGCGGGCGGGGCGAGTCGTCGCGAGTCGGACCGGGTGCCCATGGGCGCTGGACGCGCGAGGCTACCGCTGCGCCGCCGGGCGGCCTCGCGCTGCGACTCGCCCATGCGACCGCCGGTCACGTGCACGCGGGATAGGCTCGGGATCGCCGGTCGTGATCAGCGCTGGCGCACGCGCCGGGCGTCGCCAGGTCCAGAGCGCCCGGCGGCGCGATCCGGTGCCGCACACAGGAGTCGTCGAAATCTCCGTGACCGACCAGACCTCGATCCAGGCGGACGCAGACGCCGATCCGCGCGACGCGAGCCCTCGCCGCACCGATCGTCGAGCCGGCCGGGTGGACCGACCTCGACGTCCGCGCGGTCGACACCGGCGCGGGTGCTCGCCGCCGACGCCGTGCAGAAGGTCGGCAACGGCCACCCCGGTACGGCGATGAGCCTCGCGCCGGTGGCCTACCTGCTCTTCCAGAACGTCATGCGGCACGACCCGGCCGACCCGCACTGGCTCGGGCCGCGACCGCTTCGTGCTCTCCTGCGGGCACTCCAGCCTGACCCAGTACGTCCAGCTCTACCTGTCCGGCTACGGCCTGGAGCTCGACGACCTCGAGGCGCTGCGCACCTGGGGCTCGCAGACCCCCGGCCACCCCGAGGTCCAGCACACCGACGGCGTCGAGATCACCACCGGCCCGCTGGGCTCAGGGCCTGGCGTCACGCGGTCGGCATGGCGATGGCGCGCAGCGCCGCGAGCGCGGCCTGCTCGACCCCGACGCCGCCCCCGGCGCAGAGCCCGTTCGACCACCACGTCTACGTGATCGCCTCCGACGGCGACATCGAGGAGGGCGTCTCGAGCGAGGCCAGCTCGCTCGCCGGGCACCAGCAGCTCGGCAACCTCATCGTGATCTACGACGACAACCACATCTCGATCGAGGACGACACCGACATCGCCTTCAGCGAGGACGTCGCCGCGCGCTACGAGGCCTACGGCTGGCACGTCGCAGGACGTCGACTGGCGCGGCCGCGGCGGACGGCGGCGTACGCCGAGGACGTCGACGCCCTGCTCGACGCGCTCGAGCGCGGCCAAGGCAGGTGACCGACAAGCCCGTCGCTTCATCGTGCTGCACACGATCATCGCGCTGGCCGGCGCCGACCAAGCAGAACACCGGCAAGGCGCACGGCTCGGCCCTCGGCGACGACGAGGTCGCCGCCACCAAGGAGCTGCTCGGCTTCGACCCGGAGCAGACGCTTCGAGGTCGACGACGACGTGCTGGCCCACGCCCGCGAGGTCGTCGACCGCGGCGCAGCGCCGCACGCCGAGTGGCAGACGACCGTACGACGCGTGGCGCGCCGCCAACCCCGAGCGGCGCCGCCCTGCTCGACCGGCTGCGCGCACCGCGAGCTGCCCGACGGGCTGGCGAGGCCCTGCCGGCGTTCCCCGCCGACGCAAGGGCCTGGCCACCCGCGCCGCGTCCGGCAAGGTGCTCACCGCGCTCGGCCGACGTCCTGCCCGAGCTGTGGGGCGGCTCGGCCGACCTCGCCGAGTCCAACAACACGACGATGGAGGGCGAGCCGTCTTCGTCCCGACCAACCGGCAGACCAGCGAGTGGAAGGGCGGCCCCTACGGCCGCACCCTGCACTTCGGCATCCGCGAGCACGCCATGGGCGTCGATCCTCAACGGCATCGCGCTGCACGGCCTGACCCGCCCCTACGGCGGCACGTTCCTCGTCTTCAGCGACTACATGCGCCCCTCGGTCCGGCTCGCCGCGATCAGCAGCTGCCGGTCACCTACGTCTGGACGCACGACTCGATCGGCCTCGGCGAGGACGGCCCGACCCACCAGCCGATCGAGCACCTGGCCGCGCTGCGCGCCATCCCGGGCCTGGACGTCGTCCGCCCGGCTGACGCCAACGAGACCGCGGTCGCCTGGCGCACCATCCTCGAGCCACACCGACCGGCCGGCCGGGCTGGCCCTGACCCGCCAGGCGCTGCCGGTCCTCGACCGCGAGACGGTTCGCCTCGGCCGAGGGCGTCGCCAGGGGCGCCTACGTCCTCGCCGACGGCAGCGACGGCACGCCCCAGGTGATGCTCGTGGCCACCGGCTCCGAGGTCAGCATCGCCGTCGGCCGCGCGTGAGCAGCTCGCAGGCCGAGGGGGTCTCGACCCGCGTGGTGTCGATGCCGTGCCGCGAGTGGTTCGCCGCCCAGGACCAGTCCTACCGCGACGAGGTGCTCCCGCCCGCGCGTGCGCGCCCGCGTCAGCGTCGAGGCCGCCATCGCCGTTCGGCTGGCACGACATCGTCGGTGACGCCGGCCGCGTCATCGGGATCGACCACTACGGCGCCTCCGCCGACTACCAGACGCTCTACAAGGAGTTCGGGTTCACCCCCGAGGCGGTCGTGACGGCTGCGCGCGAATCCATCCAGGCAGCAGGAGGTAAGTGAGCATGAGCACCCAGAACCCGAACCTGAAGGCCCTCTCCGAGGCCGGAGTCTCCATCTGGCTCGACGACCTCAACCGGCCGCTGATCACCAGCGGCGACCTGCAGGAGCTGATCGACACCAAGGCCGTCGTCGGCGTCACCACCAACCCCTCGATCTTCGCCGCGGCGCTGTCCGAGGGCGACGCCTACAACGCCCAGGTCAAGGACCTCGCCCAGGACGGCAAGGACGTCGACGAGGCGGTGTTCGCCCTCACGACGGACGACGTGCGCAACGCGTGCGACATCATGCTGCCGCTGTACGAGGCGACCGGCGGCCAGGACGGCCGCGTGTCGATCGAGGTCGACCCGCGGCTTGCCGCCGACACGCACAAGACCGTCGAGGAGGCCAAGACGCTGCGCGCGGCGGTCGACCGGCCCAACGTGCACATCAAGATCCCCGCCACCGTCGAGGGCCTGCCGGCCATCTCGCAGGTGCTGGCCGAGGGCATCAGCGTCAACGTCACGCTGATCTTCTCGCTCGACCGCTACCGCGGCGTGATGAACGCCTTCCTCACCGGCCTCGAGCAGGCCCGGCAGGCCGGCAAGGACCTGTCCAAGATCCACTCGGTCGCCTCGTTCTTCGTCTCCCGCGTCGACACCGAGATCGACAAGCGCCTGGACAAGATCGGCACCGACGAGGCCAAGGCGCTCAAGGGCAAGGCCGGTGTGGCCAACGCCCGCCTGGCCTACCAGGCCTACGAGGAGGTCTTCTCCACCCCGCGCTGGCAGGTGCTCGAGGCCGAGGGTGCGCACAAGCAGCGCCCGCTGTGGGCGTCCACCGGCGTCAAGGACCCCGCCTACCGCGACACGATGTACGTCGATGACCTCGTCGCGCCCAACACGGTCAACACCATGCCGGCCAAGACCCTCGAGGCGGTGGCCGACCACGGTGACATCCAGGGCGACCAGGTGACCGGCAACTACGACGACGCCAAGGACCTGCTCGACTCGCTGGAGCGCCTCGGCGTCTCCTACGCCGACGTCGTCGGCCGTCCTCGAGCGCGAGGGCGTCGACAAGTTCGAGAAGTCCTGGGGCGAGCTGCTGACCGACGTCCAGGAGGAGCTCACCAAGGCCGCGACCGACGACTCGTACGTCGAGGAGGGCAAGTGACGCACGTCGCCCTCGGCGTCGTCGCCGCAGGTCCGGCGGCCGACGCGATCGCGCAGCACGTGCCGACCCTCGTCGGCGACCGGTTCGCCAGCCGGCTGTTCGCCCAGGACGCCACCTTGTGGGGTCCCGAGGCCGAGGCCGAGTCGGCCATCCGGCTGTCCTGGACCGGGCTCCCCCGGTCCTCGCGACCGCTGGTCGGCGAGGTGTCGGCGCTGCGCGAGCACCTGCGCGAGCAGGGGCTCGACCACGTCGTGCTCTGCGGGCATGGGCGGCTCGTCGCTGGCCCCCGAGGTCATCTGCGCCACGGCCGGGGTGGACCTGACGGTCCTGGACTCCTCCGACCCCGACTACGTGCGGGCCGCCCTGGCCGACCGGCTGGAGCGCACCGTCGTGGTGGTCTCCAGCAAGTCCGGGTCGACCGTCGAGACCGACTCCCAGCGCCGCGCCTACGAGGCGGCGTTCACCGCAGGCCGGCATCGACCCGGCCGCGCGCATCGTCGTGGTGACCGACCCCGGCAGCCCGCTGGACAAGGAGGCCCGCGCCGCCGGCTACCGGGTCGTCAACGCCGACCCGAACGTCGGGGGGCGCTACTCCGCGCTGACCGCCTTCGGGCTGGTGCCGAGCGGCCTGGCCGGAGCCGACATCGAGGCCCTGCTGGACGAGGCCGAGTCGGTCGCCGACCTGCTCGCCGAGGACGACGAGGCCAACCCCGGCCTGCGCCTGGCCGCGGCGATGGCCGGCACGTCGCCGCTGCGTGACAAGCTCGTCATCCTCGACAGCGGGTCGGGCATCGTCGGCTTCGCCGACTGGGCCGAGCAGCTGATCGCCGAGAGCACCGGCAAGAACGGCACCGGCGTCCTGCCCGTCGTCGTCGCCGACGCCGACGACCCCGAGGTGCGCTGGCCCGCCGCCGACGTCACCGTGGCCCGCCTCGTCGGCGACTCCGACGAGACCCCCGAGCCGCAGGCCGCCGAGGGCGAGGCGCCGCGCTCCGAGGTCCACGTCAGCGGCGCCCTGGGCGCCCAGATGCTGCTCTGGGAGGTCGCGACCGCTGCCGCGGGCCGGCTGCTGGGCATCAACCCGTTCGACCAGCCCGACGTCGAGAGCGCCAAGAAGGCGGCCCGCGGGCTGCTCGACGCCTCCGGCGGCGCGGCCTCCGAGCCGGCCTTCACCGACGGCGCCATCGAGGTGCGCGCCCTCGGCGGCGACTGGCTCGGGTCGGCGGCCACCGTCGCGACGGCGCTCGACGCGCTGTTCGACCAGCTGGACCCGCACCAGGGCTACGTCGCGGTGATGGCCTACCTCGACCGGCTCGCCGACGCCGCAGCTGGCCGACAGCCGCGTGGCGCTGGCCCGCCGTACCGGGCGGCCGACGACCTTCGGCTGGGGTCCGCGCTTCCTGCACTCGACCGGCCAGTTCCACAAGGGCGGCCCGGCCACCGGCGTCTACCTGCAGGTCACCACCGCCCCCCACGAGGACCTGCCGGTCCCCGGGCGCGAGTTCACCTTCGGGGACTTCATCGCCGCCCAGGCCGGTGGCGACGCCCAGGTGCTGGCCGACCACGGCCGCCCCGTGCTGCGCCTGCACCTCACCGACCACGACAAGGGACTGGCCCAGCTGACGGCCCTCCTGCGTCCGACCTCGACCCCGCCCTCAGAAGGAGATGCATGAGTCCGGCCCGCGTTGCGCACGGCTCCAACCCGCTGCGCGACCCGCGCGACAAGCGCCTCCCCCGCATCGCCGGCCCCTGCGGCCTGGTGCTGTTCGGCGTCACGGGAGACCTCGCCCGCAAGAAGCTCATGCCGGCGATCTACGACCTGGCCAACCGCGGCCTGCTGCCGCCGGGGTTCAGCCTGGTCGGGTTCGCCCGGCGGGACTGGGCCGACCAGGACTTCGGCAAGGTCGTCTACGACGCCGTCAAGGCCCACGCCCGCACGCCGTTCCGCGAGGAGGTCTGGCGCCAGCTCGCCGAGGGCTTCCGGTTCGTCCCGGGCACCTTCGACGACCCTGAGGCGTTCGACCTGCTCGCCGAGACGGTCCGGGCCCTGGAGAAGGAGCGCGGCACCGGTGGCAACCACGCCTTCTACCTGTCCATCCCGCCCGGCTTCTTCTCCACGGTGTGCGAGCAGCTGGACCGCAGCGGCCTGTCCACCCCCGGCGACGGTGCGTGGAGCCGGGTCGTCATCGAGAAGCCGTTCGGCCACGACCTCAAGAGCGCGCGTGAGCTGAACGACATCGTCGAGCGCGTCTTCCCCCCGGACGCCGTCTTCCGGATCGACCACTACCTGGGCAAGGAGACGGTGCAGAACCTGCTGGCGCTGCGCTTCGCCAACCAGATGTTCGAGCCGGTCTGGAACGCCAACTACGTCGACCACATCCAGATCACCATGGCCGAGGACATCGGCATCGCCGGCCGGGCCGGCTACTACGACGGCATCGGCGCCGCGCGCGACGTCATCCAGAACCACCTGCTGCAGCTGCTCGCCCTGACCGCGATGGAGGAGCCGGTCTCCTTCGACGCCCAGGAGCTGCGCGCCGAGAAGGAGAAGGTCCTCTCCGCGGTCCGCCTGCCCAAGGACCTGGCCAAGGCCACGGCCCGCGGGCAGTACGCCGCCGGCTGGCAGGGTGGCGAGAAGGTCAGCGGCTACCTGCAGGAGGACGGCATCGCCGCGTCCTCCACGACCGAGACCTACGCCGCGATCAAGGTCGAGATCGACACCCGCCGCTGGGCGGGCGTCCCGTTCTACCTGCGCACCGGCAAGCGTCTGGGCAAGCGGGTGACCGAGATCGCGGTGGTCTTCAAGCGTGCCCCGCACCTGCCGTTCAACCACACGGCCACCGAGGAGCTCGGGCAGAACGCCATCGTCATCCGGGTCCAGCCGGACGAGGGCATCACCATGCGCTTCGGCTCCAAGGTGCCCGGTGCGGCCATGGAGGTCCGTGACGTGACGATGGACTTCGGCTACGGCCGGTCCTTCACCGAGTCCAGCCCCGAGGCCTACGAGCGGCTCATCCTCGACGTGCTGCTCGGCGACCCGCCGCTGTTCCCCCGGCACGAGGAGGTCGAGCTGTCCTGGAACATCCTCGACCCGGTCGAGGCGTACTGGTCCAAGCTGGGCCGCCCCGAGCCCTACCCCGCCGGCAGCTGGGGCCCCCAGGGTGCCGACGAGATGATGAGCCGTGACGGCCGCAAGTGGAGGATGCCGTGATCGTCGACCTGCCCAGCACCACGACAGCGGCGGTGAGCAAGAAGCTCGTCCGGCTGCGCAACGACGTCGGGGCGATGGCCCTCGGCCGCGTGCTCACGCTGCTGATCATCGCCGACGAGAGCGACGCCGACGAGGCGATCGAGGCGGCCAACGACGCGAGTCGCCAGCACCCCTGCCGGATCATCGCGATCGTCACCGGCAACAAGCGCGGCGCGAGCCGGCTCGACGCGCAGATCCGCGTGGGCGGTGACGCGGGGGCCAGCGAGGTCGTCGTGCTCCGCCTGTACGGCGCCCTCGCCGACCACGGCGACAGCGTCGTCATCCCGCTGCTGCTGCCGGACTCCCCCGTCGTGGCCTGGTGGCCGCGTGGCGCACCGGGCGACGTCTCGGCCGACCCCATCGGGGCGATGGCCCAGCGGCGGATCACCGACGCCGCGGAGGCGCGCAACCCGCACAAGGAGATGCAGCGCCGGGCGTCGACCTACCAGCCCGGTGACACCGACCTGGCCTGGACCCGGGTGACGCTGTGGCGTGGGCTGCTCGCGGCCGCGCTCGACCAGCCGCCGTACGAGCCGGTCACGTCGGCCACCGTCACCGGTGCCAGTGACTCCCCCTCGACCGACCTGCTGGCCGGCTGGCTGGCCCTGACGCTGCGCTGCCCGGTGACCCGGGCCCGCACCCGCCCCGGCACCGGCATGGTCAGCGTCCGGCTCGAGCGCCGCAGCGGCGACATCGACCTGGTCCGGCCCGACGGCGTCGTGGCGACCCTGGCGCAACCAGGCCAGCCGGTACGCCGGATCACCCTGTCGCGACGGCAGCTCGCGGAGTGCCTCGCCGACGAGCTGCGCCGGCTGGACCCCGACGAGATCTACGCCGAGTCCCTGACCCGGGGGCTGTCCAAGGTCGGCGCCCGCCAGTCGATGACCTCCTCCGAGGCCATCGCCGAGGGCGAGGCGCCCTCGATCGCGGAGGCCCGCAAGCAGTCGCGGCGGGTGGCCCGCAAGGAGCACGGCCGCAGCAGTGCCGCCATGGTCAGCGCGCCGACCCCGCCCGACCAGGCCTCCGGCGAGGCGGTCAAGGCCGCCGCCGACGCGCAGCGGGAGACCCGCCGGACCGGGACGCCGGCGGCGGCCACCAGCCCGGCGACGAGGGTCACGGCGCCCGCCGCGAAGAAGTCCGCGACGCGCACGAGCGCGGCCAAGGCCCCGGCGAGCACGAAGGTCGCGGCCAAGAAGACGGCGACCAAGGCGACGGCCACCAAGGCCCCGGCGAGCACGAAGGCCGCGGCCAAGAAGACGACGGCCAAGGCCCCGGCGAGCCACGAAGGCCGCGGCCAAGAAGACGACGGCCAAGGCCCCGGCGACCACGAAGGCCGCGGCCAGGAAGACGACGACCAAGGCGACGGTGGCGGCGCGGAAGACCGCGCCGGCCAGCGTCTCCGCCGCGGCCGGCAAGAGCGGCCGAGGGTCGCGCGTGCCGGCAAAGAGGGGCTCGTGACCCGCGGCGCGACGGGACCGGGTGTCGTCGTCCACCGCGACAAGCAGCTGCTCGCCGATGCGGCGGCGGCCCGTCTGGTCACCGCCGTCGTCGACGCCCAGGCCTCGCGCGGATCGGCGCACGTCGTGCTGACCGGCGGCTCGATGGGCTCGGCGATCCTGGAGTCGCTCGGACGCAGCGCCGCGCGCGATGCGATCGACTGGCGCCAGCTGGACATCTGGTGGGGCGACGAGCGGTTCCTGCCCCGCGGCGACGCCGAGCGCAACGAGACCCAGGCCCGGGCGGCCCTGCTCGACGCCGTCCACCTGGACCCGGCCCGGGTGCACCCGATGCCGGCACTGGACGGGCCCGACGGGCCGGACGTCGACGCCGCGGCGGCCCGCTACGCCCGTGAGCTGGCCGCCGCGGCCGGCCGGGGTGAGGACGTGCCCCAGTTCGACGTGCTCATGCTGGGGGTGGGGCCCGACGCGCACGTCGCCTCGCTGTTCCCCGAGCACCCGGCCCTGCACGAGCGCGTTGCCACCACGGTCGCCGTCCGTGGTGCGCCCAAGCCGCCACCCGTGCGGATCTCGCTCACCTTTCCCGCCCTCTGCGCGGCACGGGACGTGTGGTTCCTCGTGTCCGGGGCGGACAAGGCCGCGGCCGTCGGCCTGGCCCTCTCCGGTTCGGGCGAGATGCAGGCCCCCGCGGCGGGTGTCCGCGGCACCCGCTCGACGACGTGGCTGCTGGACCGCGACGCCGCCACGCACGTGCCGCGGCAGCTGATCCGGCCGGCCAGCCCGTGAGGCCCACCCCGGGGCGCTGACGCCGGCACGTCCACACCCAGGACATCGCGCCCGCGTGCGGCAACCCACCCGCCGGGTCCTCGCCCCGCGGCGAGAACGCGAGAACGCGAGAACGCCCCGGTCCGAGCGGACCGGGGCGTTCTGCGTGTGGTGGGCGGTCGCCGGTCAGACGTGGCGCCGGCTCACCGGTGTCGTGGTGTGGCTCAGCGGATCAGCCCACGGTCGCGCAGCGTCTGCAGCGCCTCGTCGAGGATGGCCTCGCCGTCGGACTCGCTGCGACGTTCCTTCACGTAGGCCAGGTGCGTCTTGTACGGCTCGACCCGCGGTGCGGTCGGCGGGTTCTGCTGGTCCTGTCCGGCCGGCAGGCCGCAGCGGGGGCAGTCCCAGGTCTCGGGGATGCCGGCACCGGCCTCCGCGGCGAAGCTGGGCCGGGTCTCGTGACCGTTGGCGCACCAGTAGGAGATGAAGACGCGGGCGGCGGCGTCGCCGCGCTCGGCCTCCCCCATCGGTCCGGCACCGACACGGCTGCCCCGAATCGCGTTACCACTGGCCACGGTGTACTCCTTGGTGAGATCAGGTCGTGCAGGCGGCCGGCCGGGTTGCCACCCGCGGCCGGTGCCGTCAGCTGGAGAAGCGCTCGATCAGGCCGAGACCGACGATGGCAGCGGCCCAGATCAGACCGACGGCGACGGTGAAGCGGTCGAGGTTGCGCTCGGCGACCGAGGACCCGCCCATGGCGCTGGACATGCCGCCGCCGAACATGTCGGAGAGACCGCCGCCCTTGCCCTTGTGGAGCAGGATGAGCAGGGTCAGGAACAGGCCAGCCAGGACCAGGACGACCTGGAGGCCGATCTTCACTGCTTCCACGTTCGGTGCACCATTCTCGTTGTCGTCGTCAACCCCGGCAGGACAGGCCCGCAGGGTGCGTCCCAGCCTACCTGAGCCCCCACCGGGGGGCGGTCAGGACGCGGCCGTCAGGACCAGCGTCCGCACCTGGCCCGGTGGCTGCGCGGCGCGCCCACGCCGGCCCGGCGCACCCGGCAGCCCGGTGCGCGCAGCCGACGGGACGACGCGGTGCAGGGCCGCCTCACGACCCGGCGGTCACGTGGTCGCGGTAACGGCAGATCGAGGCGAACTCCTCGACGACGATCGACGCTCCCCCGACGAGGGCGCCGTCGACGTCGGCCTCGGCCATGATCGCGGCCACGTTGGCGGCCTTGACCGACCCGCCGTACAGGATCCGGATGCCGTCGGCCGTGTCGCCCGAGTAGAGCTCGGCCAGGCGGGTGCGGATCGCGGCGCAGACCTCCTGGGCGTCGGCGGGGGTGGCGACCTCGCCGGTGCCGATCGCCCACACCGGCTCGTAGGCGACGACCACGCTGCGAGCCTGGTCCGCGGGCACGCCGTCCAGGGCCGCGTCGAGCTGACGCAGGACGTGCTCGACGTGCTCACCGGCCTGGCGCACCTCCTGGCCCTCACCGACGCAGAGGATGGGCGTGAGGCCGTGCCGGTACGCCGCCTTGACCTTGGCGTTGACCACGGCGTCGTCCTCGTGGTGGTGCTCGCGCCGCTCGCTGTGGCCGACGACGACGTAGACGCAGTTGAGCCGGGCGAGGAAGGCCCCGGAGATCTCACCGGTGTAGGCGCCGCTGTCGTGCGCCGACAGGTCCTGGGCGCCGTGCCGCAGCCGCAGCCGGTCGCCCTCGATCAGGGTCTGCACGCTGCGCAGGTCGGTGAACGGGGCGAGCACCGCCACCTCCACCGCGCCGAAGTCGTGCTTGGCGTCGCGCAGGGTCCAGTCCAGCTTCTGCACGAGGTGGGTGGCCTGGAGGTGGTCCAGGTTCATCTTCCAGTTGCCCGCCATCAGCGGGACGCGGCCGGTCGGTGTGGTGGCCATCGTCAGCCCTCCTGGTCCTCGAGAACGGTCAGGCCCGGGAGCTGCTTGCCCTCGAGGTACTCCAGGCTCGCCCCGCCACCGGTGGAGATGTGCCCGAACTGCTCGTCGGTGAAGCCGAGCTGGCGCACCGCCGCGGCCGAGTCGCCGCCACCCACCACGGTGAGCGCGCCCGAGGCCGTGGCCTCGACGAGCGCCTGCGCGATGGCACGGGTCCCCTCGGCGTACGGCGCCATCTCGAACGCCCCCAGCGGGCCGTTCCAGAAGATCGTGCGGGCGTCGGCCAGCCGGTCGGCGAAGAGCCGCGCCGACTCGGGGCCGATGTCCAGGCCCATCCGGTCGGCGGGGATCGCGTCGGCGGCGACGACGTCGTGCTTCGCGTCGGCCGAGAAGGCGTCGGCGGCCACGATGTCGGTCGGCAGGACGATCTCGACGCCACGCTCGGCGGCGTCGGCGAGGTAGCCCCTCACCGTGTCGACCTGGTCGGCCTCGAGCAGGCTCTTGCCGACCTCGTGCCCCTGGGCGGCCAGGAACGTGAAGACCATGCCCCCGCCGACCAGCAGCCGGTCGGCGGTCTGCAGCAGGTTGGCGATGACCGCCAGCTTGTCGCTGACCTTGGCGCCGCCGAGCACCACGGCGTAGGGCCGCTCCGGGGTCACGGTGAGCCGCCGGAGCACGTCCACCTCGGCCGCGACCAGACCACCGCCGGCGTGCGGCAGCCGGGCCGGGACGTCGTACACGCTGGCCTGCTTGCGGTGCACCACCCCGAACCCGTCACTGACGAAGGCGTCCGCGAGCCCGGCGAGGGCGTCGGCGAAGGCACCGCGCTCGGCGTCGTCCTTGGCGGTCTCGCCCGGGTTGAACCGGAGGTTCTCCAGGACGGCCACGTCGCCGTCGCCGAGCCCGGCGACGACGTCCTGCGCGGAGCTGCCCACCGTGTCGGTGGCGAACGCCACCGGCCGGCCGAGCAGCTCGCCCAGGCGTACGGCGACCGGGCGCAGGGAGTACTTCTCCTCCGGTGCGCCCTTCGGGCGGCCGAGGTGGGCGCACACGATGACGCGTGCGCCCGCCTCGGCGAGGGAGGAGATGGTCGGCACCGAGGCCCGGACACGGCCGTCGTCGGTGATCGTGCCGTCCCCGTCCAGCGGGACGTTCAGGTCGCTGCGGACCAGGACCCGCTTGCCGCGCAGGTCACCCAGGGCCTCGATGGTCTTCATGCCCGGCCCGCGCTCAGAGCGAGGAGCCGACGTAGGTGACCAGGTCGACCAGGCGGTTGGAGTAGCCCCACTCGTTGTCGTACCAGCCGACGACCTTGACCTGGTTGCCGATGACCTTGGTCAGGCCCGCGTCGAAGATGCACGAGTGCGGGTCGGTGACGATGTCGCTGGAGACGATCGGGTCCTCGGTGTACTTCAGGTAGCCCTTGAGCGGGCCCTCGGCGGCGGCCTTGACCGCAGCGTTGACCTCGGCGGCGGTGGTCTCCCGGCCGGCCTCGAAGGTGAGGTCGGTGGCGGAGCCGGTGGGCACCGGCACCCGCAGGGCGTAGCCGTCGAGCTTGCCCTTGAGCTCGGGCAGGACCAGGCCGATGGCCTTGGCGGCACCGGTCGAGGTCGGCACGATGTTGAGGGCCGCCGCGCGGGCGCGACGCAGGTCGGAGTGCGGGCCGTCCTGGAGGTTCTGGTCCTGGGTGTAGGCGTGGATGGTGGTCATCAGGCCCTTGACGATGCCGAACTCGTCGTTGAGGACCTTGGCCATCGGGCCCAGGCAGTTCGTCGTGCACGAGGCGTTGGAGATGATCGTGTGCGCCGCGGGGTCGTAGTCCTCGTGGTTGACGCCCATCACGATGGTGACGTCCTCGTTCTTGGCCGGGGCCGAGATGATGACCTTCTTGGCGCCGTTGTCGGCGTGCACCTTGGCCTTGGTGGCGTCGGTGAAGAAGCCGGTGGACTCGATCACGACGTCGGCGCCGAGGTCGCCCCACTTCAGCGCGGAGGGGTCGCGCTCGGCGAACGCCTTGAACGAGTGGCCGCCGACGGTGATGTCGGTGTCGGTCGAGGTCACGTCCTCGCCGAGGCGGCCGAGGATCGAGTCGTACTTGAGCAGGTGCGCCAGCGAGGCGTTGTCGGTCAGGTCGTTGACAGCGACGATCTCGATGTCGGCACCCGACGCCTGCACGGCACGGAAGAAGTTGCGGCCGATGCGGCCAAAGCCATTGATTCCAACGCGAACAGTCACGGAGATCCAGCCTTCCTGAAGAGCACGTCCAGCATTACCGCGCGAGGATGGGGCGCCGTGGGCCGAGGAGTCGGGCCTGGGCACGTCGCGCGCCGTCGTGAGACAGGACCGACCCTAGGGGATGGCACCGGGGAGCCCGCAACGTGGCTCAGGCTTCGAGCATGTCCGCGGTGAGGTTGACGTCGGTGCCGGGGATCCCCAGGTCGCTGGCGCGCTTGTCCGCCATGGCCAGCAGGCGGCGGATCCGGCCCGCCACGGCGTCCTTGGTCATCTGCGGCTGGGCCAGCTGGCCGAGCTCCTCGAGGCTGGCCTGCTTGTGCTCCAGCCGCAGCGTGCCGGCCTCGCGCAGGTGGTCGGGGACGTCCTCGCCCAGGATCTCCAGGGCTCGCTCGACCCTCGCCCCCGCGGCGACGGCAGCCCGCGCCGAGCGGCGCAGGTTGGCGTCGTCGAAGTTGGCCAGCCGGTTGGCCGTGGCCCGCACCTCGCGGCGCATCCGGCGCTCCTCCCACGCCATCACCGCGTCGTGCGCGCCGAGCCGGGTGAGCATGGCCCCGATGGCGTCACCGTCGCGCAGCACCACCCGGTCGACGCCGCGGACCTCGCGGGCCTTGGCCTGGATGCCGAGCCGGCGGGCGGCCCCGACCAGCGCGAGCGCCGCCTCGGGGCCGGGACAGGTGACCTCGAGCGCGGACGAGCGGCCGGGCTCGGTCAGCGAGCCGTGCGCGAGGAAGGCCCCGCGCCACGCCCCCTCGGCGTCGCAGACGGAGCCGCTGACGACACGGGGCGGCAGGCCCCGCACCGGTCGGCCACGGGTGTCGATCAGGCCCGTCTGCCGGGCCAGCGCCTCGCCGTCCTGGACGACGCGCACGACGTACCGGCTCCCCCGGCGCAGGCCACCGGCGGCCATCACCACCACGTCGCTGGAGTGGCCGTAGACGTCGAAGATCTCCTTGCGCAGCCGGCGGGCGGCCTGCGCGGTGTCCAGCTCGGCCTCGACGACGATGCGCCCCCCGACGATGTGCAGCCCGCCGGCGAACCGCAGGGTCGCCGACACCTCCGCCTTGCGGCAGCAGGGCTTGGTGACCTCGAGACGACTCAGCTCGTCCTTGACCTTCGCTGTCATCGCCATGGGGGTCATCCTGCCACTGGGCCGCAACCGGTGAGCCGGTGACCGTCCCGCCGACGGCACCGAGCACGCCTCCGCCCACGGCGACCACGCATCAGGCGGGGTTCCGCGGGCCCAGCCCGGGCGCCGCGCTCAGCCCGGGCGCCGCGGACCCAGCCCGGATGTCGCGGGCCCAGCCCGGGCGCCGGGCTCAGCCCAGGATGTCGCGGTACGCCGCGGCCAGGCGCAGCGAGTCGTGGTGCCCCGGCTGATCGTGCACGGCGACCGGTGCCACGACCAGCTCGGCGCCGAGCCCGGCGGCCACGTCGCGCAGCACCCGCTCGTCGTCGACGATGCTCGGGTCGGCCAGCACCACGTCCAGGACGAGCTCGGGCGCGTGGGCGGTCAGCACCTCGAGGTGGTTCTCGGCCGAGAAGCCGACCGTCTCACCGGTGTGCATGATGAGGTTGAGGGTGAGGATCTTGCGAGCCGGGCTGGCGACCAGCGCCTCCCGCACCGACGGGACGAGCAGGTGCGGCATCACCGAGGTGAACCAGGAGCCGGGGCCCAGGATGATCCAGTCCGCGTCGTGGATGGCCTTGATCGTCTCGTCGCACGGCTTGGGGTCCTGCGGGTGCAGGCGCACCCCCAGCACCCGACCGGGCGTCGAGGCCACCTCGACCTGGCCCCGCACGGTGGTGACGTCGTCGGGCCGTGCCGGGTCGGCGCCCATCACGCTGGCCTCGATCTGCAGCGGCTCGGCCGCCATCGGCAGCACCCGGCCCCGGGCGCCGAGCAGCCGGCCGACCAGGTCCAGGCCCTCGACCGTGTCGCCGAGCAGGTCCCACAGCGAGACGATGAGCAGGTTGCCCAGGGCGTGCCCACCGAGCGGGCCGGTGCCGGCGAAGCGGTGCTGCAGGACGTCGCGCCACTGGTGGCCCCACTCGCTGTCGTCGCACAGCGCGGCCAGGGCCATCCGCAGGTCGCCCGGCGGCAGGACGTCGAACTCCCCCCGCAGCCGGCCGCTGGACCCGCCGTCGTCGCCGACCGTCACGACCGCCGTGATCCGGTCGGTCACGAGCCGCAGCGCGGCGAGCGACGCCGCCAGACCGTGACCGCCGCCGAGCGCGACGACGCCGGGGCGGCTCACTCCCGCCCCAGGTCGCGGTGCACGAGGATGGTGGCGACGTCGTCGCCGCTGAGCAGCCGCGACAGGGCCTCCGCGACGGCCACGGACCGGTGCTTCCCGCCGGTGCAGCCGACGGCCAGCGTGACGTAGCGCCGCCCCTCACGCAGGTAGCCCGCCACCATCGGCTCCATCAGCGCCACCACCCGCTCGATGAACTCGCCGGCGCCCTCCTGCCGCAGGACGTAGTCGGCGACGGCGGGGTCCTTGCCGCTCTTGGGCCGCAGCTCGGGCACCCAGTACGGGTTGGGCAGGAAGCGCAGGTCGAAGACCAGGTCGGCGTCCAGCGGGATGCCGTACTTGAACCCGAACGACATCACCGCCACGCGCAGCCCCGGGCCGCCGCCGGCCGCGAAGATCTGGGTCACCTTGGCCGACAGCTGGTGCACGTTCAGGCCGGAGGTGTCGATGACCACGTCGGCCTCGGAGCGCAGGTCGCCCAGCAGGGTGCGTTCGCGGGCGATGCCGTCGAGCATCCGGCCCTGACCCTGCAGGGGGTGCGGGCGGCGCACGCTCTCGAACCGGCGGACGAGGGCCTCGTCGGTGGCGTCGACGAAGATCACCCGGGGAGCCCAGCCCTTGTCGCGCAGCGCGTGCAGCGCCTCGCGGAAGGCGGTGAAGAAGCTGCGGCTGCGGACGTCGATCACGGCGGCCAGCTTGTTGACGCCCCCGCGGGAGTGCTGGGCCAGCTCGGCCATCGACAGGATGAGCTGCGGCGGGATGTTGTCCACGACGTACCAGCCGAGGTCCTCCAGGACGTTGGCGGCGGTCGACCGGCCCGCCCCGCTCATGCCGGTGAGGATGACGAGGTCGGTGGAGCCGGGGTCCACGCCGGCCGGCTGCCGCGCGGGCGTCCCCTGCCCGGTCGCGGTCGTCCCCCCACTGGCGTCGTCCGCGCCGGGGGTGGACCCGGTCGGACCGGAGGGGGTCGGCCCCGAGGGGTCGGTCATGGGATTGCTCCTTGCTGCCTAGTCGAGCACTTCACCGGTGGTGACGTTGACGGCGGGCACGGCCTGACCGGCCTGGGCCGCCAGCGTCTGCGCAATGGTCGCAGCCAGCGCGGGTCCGATGCCCGGAACCTCGCGGATCTGGTCCTCCGAGGCGGCCCTGACCTTCTTGACCGAGCCGAAGTGTCGCAGCAGCGCCTTGCGCCGGGTGTCCCCCAGCCCGGGGATCTGGTCAAGGGCGCTCGCCGTCATCGCCTTGGAGCGGCGCTGCCGGTGGAAGGTGATCGCGAACCGGTGCGCCTCGTCACGGACCCGCTGCAGCAGGTAGAGGCCCTCACTGGTCCGCGGCAGGATCACCGGGAACTCCTGCCCGGGCAGCCAGACCTCCTCCAGCCGCTTGGCCAGGCCGACGAGGGCGACGTCGTCCACGCCGAGCTCGGCCAGCGCGGCGCGGGCCGCGTTGACCTGGGGCAGGCCGCCGTCGACGACGACGAGGTTGGGCGGGTAGGCGAAGCGGCGGGGACGCCCCGTGTCGGGGTCGATCCGGCTGGGCCCGGCGCCCACGTCGTCCCCGTCGGCCCCGGTGCCGAAGTCGTCACGGTCGTCGGCGCCCGGTGCGCCGCTGCCGATGCCCTCGATGTCGGTCGCGTCGACCCGGTCGTCGAGGTAGCGCCGGAACCGGCGGGTGAGCACCTCGTGCATCGCCGCGGTGTCGTCGGTGCGCATCGCGCCCTGCTCGTCGACCGTGCCGCGGACGATGAACCGGCGGTACTCGGACTTGCGCGGCAGACCGTCCTCGAAGACGACCATCGACGCGACGACGTTGGTGCCCTGGACGTGGCTGACGTCGAAGCACTCGATCCGCAGCGGGGCGTCGTTCATCTCCAGGGTGTCCTGCAGCTCCTGGAGGGCCAGGCTGCGGGCGGTCAGGTCCCCCGCACGGGCGATCTTGTGCCGCGCCAGCGACTGCTCGGCGTTGCGGTGCACGGTCTCCATCAGCGCCTTCTTGTCCCCGCGCTGCGGCACCCGCAGGTCGACCTGGGCCCCACGCAGCCCACTGAGCCACTGCGCGAGCAGGTCGGGGTCGGGCGGCAGCACGGGCACGAGCACCTCACGCGGCACCCCCTCGGGGGACTCGCCGCCGTACACCTGCTGCAGGAGGTGCTCGACCACCTCGCCGGTGTCCTCGGCCTCCTTCTCGACCACCCAGCCGCGCTGGCCGCGCACCCGGCCGCCGCGGACGTGGAACACCTGGACCGCGGCCTCCAGCTCGTCCTCGGCGAGGGCGAAGACGTCGGCGTCGGTGGCGTCCGCGAGCACGACCGCGGACTTCTCCAGCGCACGGTTGAGCGCGCCGATGTCGTCGCGCAGCCGGGCCGCCTGCTCGTAGTCCATCTCGCCGGCGGCGTCCTTCATCCGGCGCTCGAGCCGCTTGACGAACTTGCCGGTGTTGCCGGCCATGAAGTCGCAGAAGTCCTCGGCGATGGCCCGGTGCTCGTCGGCGTCGACCCGGCCGACGCACGGCGCCGAGCACTTGTCGATGTAGCCCAGCAGGCACGGGCGACCCACCTGCCCGGCCCGCTTGAAGACCCCGCTGCTGCAGGTGCGCATCGGGAAGACCCTCAGCAGCAGGTCGAGCGTCTCGCGGATCGCCCAGGCGTGGGCGTAGGGGCCGAAGTAGCGGGTGCCCTTGCGCTTGGCCCCGCGCAGCACCTGCGCGCGCGGGAACTCCTCGCCCATCGTGACCGCGAGGTAGGGGTAGGACTTGTCGTCGCGGTACTTGACGTTGAACCGGGGGTCGAACTCCTTGATCCAGGAGTACTCCAGCTGCAGCGCCTCGACCTCGTTGCTGACGACGGTCCACTCGACGCTCGCACCGGTGGTGACCATCGAGCGGGTGCGCGGGTGCAGCGCCGAGATGTCCTGGAAGTACGACGACAGCCGGGAGCGCAGCGACTTGGCCTTGCCGACGTAGATGACCCGGCCGTGGGCGTCGCGGAACCGGTAGACGCCGGGGTCGACGGGGATCTCACCCGGCCGGGGACGGTACGACGACGGGTCTGCCACGTCCCCAACTCTAGAAGTCGCCCCTGACGGCCGCGGCGGCCGCCTCCCTCGATCCGCGGACCGGCCCGCCGGTGACGGGCCGTCACCGGGCGGGCCGACGGTGCCGGCCCGGCCTCAGGTGACGATGACCTGGTCGCCCTTCACCGTGACCGTCTTCGGAGCCAGCGGCTTGGTGGCCGGTCCCCGGGTGACGGCGCCGGTCGCGATGTCGTACTGGCTGCCGTGGCAGCTGCAGTCGATGGTGCCGTTGGTGACCTGCGCCACCGGGCAGCCCATGTGCGTGCAGATGGAGCTGAAGGCCTTGAACTCCCCCGCCTTCGGCTGGGTGACGACCGTCTTGGTGGCCGCGATGATCGTGCCGCCACCGACCGGGATGTCGGCCTTGGCGATGCCCGCCCCACCGTCGGAGCCACCGGACGTCGTCGATGCCGCGGCGCTGCCGGTACTGCTGGCGGAGCCGGAGCCGGCGGCCCCCGAGGTGCTCGTGCCCGAGTCGCCGCCACAGGCGGCGAGCGCGGTCGCGCCGAGGGCCGCGACCCCCACCACTCCCGCACCGCGGATCACGGTACGGCGGTCGGGGTGTGCTGCGGTCGCGTCCTGGTCCACATCAGGCATGGCTCGTCCTCCGGGGTCCGGACGGGGTCGACTCCCCGCTCCTGAAGGGGGGAACGTACTTCGCGCACCTGTGGTTCACCTTGGGCCGGCGCGGATGGCGGCTCAGCCCGACCCGTACTGTGCGAGGGTGGGCCGCTCGGGTGGACCGGGCGCGAGGGGCGAGGAGCAGGGGAATGGATCCGCAGGCGTACGACGCGTTCACGGCGGCACTGCGGGAGTCGCTGGCCCGCCGGCCGGACGTCCTGGGGCTGGTCGCGCTGGGGTCCATGGCCGGCCGGGACTACCAGCCGGACGAGTTCTCCGACCACGACTTCTTCGTCGTGGTCGAGCCCGCCTCCGCCGAACCGATGCGGCAGGACCTGTCCTGGCTGCCCCGGGCCGACGCCGTGCTGCTGTCCTTCCGCGAGACGGCGCACGGCCTGAAGGTGATCTACGACGACGGCCACCTGCTGGAGCTGGCCGTCTTCACCCCGCAGGAGCTCGCCCTGGCGCGGGTCAACCGCTACCGCGTCCTGCTGGACCGTGCTGATGTGACGACGCGGATGGAAGCCGTCGCGCAGGACACCGCGAGCGCCGGTGCGGCCGCGGCGGCGACGGACGAGGCGCTGCTGGGGCAGCTGCTGTCTGCTCTGCTCGTCGGCGTGGGTCGGCACCTGCGCGGTGAGCGCGTCAGCGGTCGCAACCTCGTGCACGCCCAGGCGCTGCGCCACCTGCTGGTCCTGCTCGAGCGCCATGTGCCCAGCGAGCGGCGCGGGCTGCTGGACGACCTGGACCCGCACCGGCGGTTCGAGGCGGTCTACCCCGACCTCGGCCGGCAGGTGGAGTCGGCGCTGTCGCACGCGACGCCACGGGCCGCGGTGCTGCTGCTGGACCTGGCCGAGCAGGAGCTCCAGGAGCGGGTGGACAGGTTCCCGTACGACGCCTGCGCTGCGGTCCGGTCGCGGCTGCACCACCCGCGCTGACCCGGGGCGCTGACGACCTGGCGGTGACCGGAACCGGCCACCCGTAAACCTCGCCGACGTCCCGCGCGCAGGGCATGATGCGACGGGGCCAACCCGCCTCCCGCCGCCGAGGAGCACGCATGAGCGAGATCAGCACCGTGGCCATCATCACCGCCAAGCCGGGTTCCGGGACGGAGGTCGAGCGGGCCCTGCGGGACCTGGCCGTCGCCACCCATGCCGAGCCGGGCTGCCTGCTCTTCAGCCTGCAGCAGGGCATGCGCGACCCGGACGTGTTCGTCACGGTGGAGAAGTGGGACTCGATGGAGAGCCTGGAGTCCCACCTGGCCTCCGACCACCTGGCGTCCGCGCTCGCCCGGACCGAGGACCTGCTGGCCACCGCCCCGCAGATCATCCCCGCGCAGCCGCTCGCGGTCGGCGAGCCGGCCAAGAGCACCTACTGACGCGACGCCGTACGGCCCCCGCGAGCTGACCTCAGGCCGGCCGCTGACGGCACCAGCCCCCGCGGCTGACCTCAGGCCGGCCGCTGACGGCACCAGCCCCGCGGGCCGACCTCAGGCCGGCCGCTGACGGCACCGGCCTGCCGCGCGACCTCGGTGCGCCGCGGTACCGCCGTCGCGGGTGCCGTCGCGCCGGGGCGGGGGCACCGCACGCACCCGCGCGCTGCCCCCGCCCTCTCGGGCCCGCACCGACCGGGTCGGGCTAGGAGGTCCGGGGTGGCTTCCTGGCCGTCGCCTTCTTCGCCGCCGCCTTCGTGGCCGCCGTCTTCTTCGCCGCCGCCTTCGTGGCCGCCGTCTTCTTCGCCGCCGCCTTCGTGGCCGCCGCCTTCGTCGCCGGTGCGGTCCCCTGGCTCGTGGAGACCCGGGCGGTCGTCGTCTTCGTCGCGCTCGCCGCCGCCACCTTGGCGTTCGTCCTCCTTGCCGGCGCCTTCGTGGCCGCCTTCGTCGCGGGTGCCTTCGCGGCCGCCCCGGAGCCGCTGGCCCGAGCGCCCGGGTCACCTCGGCGCCGGTGGCCCGGCCCGGGGTGCGGGCGCTGCGCTCGAGCACCGGGCCGAGGAACCGGCCGGTGTGGCTCTCGGCGACGGTTGCGACCTGCTCGGGCGTCCCCTCGGCGACGATCCGGCCGCCGCCGTTGCCGCCCTCGGGCCCCATGTCGATGATCCAGTCGGCGTTCTTGATCACGTCGAGGTTGTGCTCGATGACGATGACCGTGTTGCCCTTGTCGACCAGCCCCTGGAGCACGCCGAGCAGCTTGCGGATGTCCTCGAAGTGCAGACCCGTCGTCGGCTCGTCCAGGACGTAGACGGTCCGGCCGGTCGAGCGCTTCTGCAGCTCGGTCGCGAGCTTGACCCGCTGCGCCTCACCACCGGACAGCGTCGGCGCCGGCTGGCCGAGCCGGACGTAGCCGAGCCCGACGTCGACCAGGGTCTTCAGGTGCCGGGAGATCGCCGGGACGGCCGCGAAGAACTCGGACGCCTCCTCGATCGGCATGTTGAGCACGTCGGCGATCGTCTTGCCCTTGAAGTGCACCTCGAGCGTCTCGCGGTTGTAGCGGGCGCCGTGGCACACCTCGCACGGGACGTAGACGTCCGGCAGGAAGTTCATCTCGATCTTGATCGTGCCGTCGCCGGAGCAGGCGTCGCAGCGGCCGCCCTTGACGTTGAAGGAGAACCGTCCGGGCATGTAGCCGCGGATCTTGGCCTCGGTCGTCTCGGCGAACAGCGTGCGCATGTTGTTGAAGACGCCGGTGTAGGTGGCCGGGTTGCTGCGCGGGGTGCGCCCGATCGGCCCCTGGTCGACGTGCACCACCTTGTCGAGGTGCTCCAGGCCGGTGACCGTCTTGTGCCGGCCCGGCACCTGGCGCGCACCGTTGAGCTTGTTGGCCAGGACGGTGTAGAGGATGTCGTTGACCATCGTGGACTTGCCCGAGCCCGACACGCCGGTGACCGCGACGAGGTTGCCGAGCGGGAAGCCGACGCTGACCTCGTGCAGGTTGTGCTCCCGGGCGCCGACCACCGTGACCTGGCGGCCGTCCTGCGGGCGGCGCACCTCCGGCGTCGGGATCTCCTTGCGCCCGGAGAGGTACTCGCCGGTGACCGACCCGGGGTGGGTCAGCAGGTCGGCCACCGTGCCGGAGTGGACCACGTGGCCGCCGTGCTCGCCGGCGCCGGGGCCGATGTCGACGACCCAGTCGGCGGTCGCGATCGTGTCCTCGTCGTGCTCGACCACGATGAGGGTGTTGCCCAGGTCGCGCAGCCGGGTGAGCGTCTCGATCAACCGGTGGTTGTCACGCTGGTGCAACCCGATCGACGGCTCGTCCAGCACGTAGAGGACCCCGACCAGCCCGGACCCGATCTGCGTGGCCAGCCGGATCCGCTGCGCCTCGCCACCGGACAGCGTGCCGGCGGCCCGGTCGAGCGAGAGGTAGTCCAGGCCGACGTCGAGCAGGAAGCCGAGACGGGCCTCGATCTCCTTGATCACCCGCTCGGCGATCTGGCGCTCCCGGGCGGTGAAGTCGACCTCCTGCAGGAACTTCGCGCAGTCGGCGATGGGCAGCGCGCAGACCGCGGAGATGCTGCGGCCGCCGAGCAGCACGGCCAGCGACTCGGGCTTGAGCCGGGCGCCCCCGCACTCGGGGCAGGGCACCTCCCGCATGTAGCCCTCGTAGCGCTCGCGGCTCCACTCGGAGTCGGTCTCGGAGTGCCGGCGCTTGACGAACGGCACGACGCCCTCGAAGCCGGTGGTGTAGGACCGGTCGCGGCCGTAGCGGTTGCGGTACTTGACGTGGACCTTGTAGTCCTGCCCGAACAGCAGCGCGTCGCGGGCCCGCTGCGGCAGCGAGTGCCACGGCTTGTCGAGGGAGAACTTGAGGTCCTCGGCCAGGGCGGTGATCACCCGCAGGAAGTAGTCGGCCGACCCCGAGCCCTGGGCCCACGGTGCGATCGCGCCGTCACGGATGGAGAGGTCCTCGTCGGGGATCAGCAGCTCGGGGTCGACCTCGAGCTCGGTGCCCAGACCGGTGCACTTGGGGCAGGCCCCGAACGGGGAGTTGAACGAGAACGACCGCGGCTCGACCTCGTCGATGGCCAGCGGGTGGTTGTTGGGGCAGGCCATCTTCTCGGAGAAGCGGCGCTCACGGTCGGGGTCCTTGGCGTCGAGGTCGACGAACTCGACGATGAGGATGCCGCCGGTCAGGCCGAGGGCCGTCTCGACCGAGTCGGTCAGCCGGCGCTTGGCCCCGGCGTCGTCGCCCTTGGCCACGAGGCGGTCGATGACCACCTCGATGGTGTGCTTCTTCTGCTTCTCCAGCTTGGGCGGCTCGGTCAGCGAGATGACCTCGCCGTCGACGCGGGCGCGGGAGAAGCCCTTGGTCTGCAGCTCGGCGAACAGGTCGACGAACTCGCCCTTGCGGGCCTGCACCACCGGCGCGAGCACCTGGAAGCGGGTGCGCTCGGGCAGCTCGAGCAGCCGGTCGACGATCTGCTGGGGGGTCTGCCGGGTGACCGGCTCGCCGCACACCGGGCAGTGGGGGCGACCGGCGCGGGCGAACAGCAGGCGCAGGTAGTCGTAGACCTCGGTGATCGTGCCGACGGTGGACCGCGGGTTGCGGTTGGTCGACTTCTGGTCGATCGACACCGCCGGCGAGAGCCCCTCGATGAAGTCGACGTCGGGCTTGTCCATCTGGCCGAGGAACTGGCGCGCGTAGGCGGACAGCGACTCGACGTAGCGGCGCTGGCCCTCGGCGAAGATCGTGTCGAACGCCAGCGAGGACTTGCCGGATCCGGACAGGCCGGTGAAGACGATCAGGCTGTCGCGCGGCAGGTCGACGCTCACGTCGCGCAGGTTGTGCTCACGTGCACCCCGGACGACGAGGCGGTCGCGGGAATGGGTGGGCAGGGCAGGAGTCACATCGGGCACGTCGACAATCGTAGGTGCCCGCACCGACAGCCTCCTCCCGCGAGCCCCGCGCACGCTCGTCAGGTACCCGGCATACGGTGCCCACATGGCTCTTCCGATCGAGGACTACGCCGTCCTGGGCGACACGGGCACCGCCGCCCTGGTCGGGCGCGACGGCTCCGTGGACTGGCTCTGCCTGCCCCGGTTCGACTCCCCCGCCTGCTTCGCGGCCCTGCTCGGGACGCCCGACCACGGCCGCTGGCTGATCGGGCCGGCCGACCCGGCGCGGACCACCCGCCGCTACCGGGGCGACAGCCTGGTCCTGGACACCACCCACGAGACCGACACCGGCGTGGTGAGGGTGACCGATCTCATGCCGCTGCGCGACGGCCGCGCCGACATCGTGCGCCGGGTCACCGGGATCTCCGGCACGGTCCGGATGCGCCACCAGTGGGTCGTGCGGTTCGGCTACGGCAAGGTCCGCCCGTGGGTGCGCCGTCGTCACGACGGCACCGGCAACGAGGTCATCTCGGCGATCGCCGGCCCCGACATGGTGGTGCTGCGCGGCTCCCGGCTGCCGCACGCCGTCGACGGCCACCACGAGGACGAGTTCGACGTCTCCGAGGGTGAGGAGCTGACCTTCTCCACCACGTGGTTCTCCTCGCACAAGCCCATCCCCGCACCCCTGGACGTCGAGCGCCAGGTGGCCGAGACGATCGAGCTGAGCGAGCGGTGGTCCTCGCGGTGCGACTACACCGGCCCCTACCGGGCGGCGGTGACCCGTTCGCTGCTGGTGCTGCGGCTGCTCACCCACGGCGGCACGGGCGGGATCGTCGCCGCACCCACGACGTCCCTGCCCGAGGACTTCGGCGGCAGCCGCAACTGGGACTACCGCTACTGCTGGCTGCGCGACGCCTCGCTCACGGTGGAGGCGCTGCTGGCGTCCGGTTTCGACCAGGAGACCCGGCTGTGGCGCGGCTGGCTGCTGCGGGCGATCGCCGGGGACCCCGAGGACATGCAGATCATGTACGCCGTGGACGGCGCCCGCGAGCTGCCCGAGCGCGAGCTGGACCACCTGCCCGGCTACGCCGGCTCGCGGCCGGTCCGGGTCGGCAACGGCGCCGTGGGCCAGCGGCAGACCGACGTCCTCGGCGAGGTGATGGTCGCCCTCGAGCTGGCCCGGCAGGCCGGCATCCGCGACTCCGACGACTCCTGGGCCCTGCAGCGGAAGCTCGTCGAGGAGCTGGCCGGGCACTGGGACGAGCCGGACAACGGCCTCTGGGAGATCAGGGGTGACCTCAAGCACTTCACCCACTCCCGTGTGATGGTCTGGGCCGCGTTCGACCGGGCCGTCGCCGCGGTCGAGCAGCACGGGCTGGACGGCCCGGTCGAGCGCTGGCGCGAGCTGCGGGAGCAGGTCCGGCAGGAGGTGCTCACCCGCGGGTTCGACCGCGAACGGGGCACGTTCGTCCAGCACTACGACACCCGCGAGGTGGACGCCTCGCTGCTGCTGATCCCCACCGTCGGCTTCCTGCCACCCGACGACCCCCGCGTGCTGGGCACCATCCGGGCGGTGGAGGAGGACCTGATGGACGAGGGCCTGCTGCTGCGCTACCGCACCGCCAGCGGCGTCGACGGCCTGGACGGCGACGAGCACCCGTTCCTCGCCTGCTCCTTCTGGCTGGTGTCCGCCTACGCCGGGGCCGGGCGCCACGACGAGGCACACGCGCTGATGAAGCGGCTCGTCTCGCTGTCCAACGACGTGGGTCTGCTGGCCGAGGAGTACGACCCGGTGCGCGAGCGGATGGTGGGCAACTTCCCGCAGGCCTTCTCCCACCTGGCGCTGATCGGCGCAGCCGTTACGTTGGGCTCATGAGCCAGTCCCACCTGCTCGACAACCTCGAGCTGATGCATGCCGAGACGCTGGCGCTGCTGTCCACCGCGGCCAGGCTGGACGACGCCTCGATCACGGCGCCGAGCCTGTGCGAGGGGTGGACCCGCGCCCACGTCGTCACGCACATCGCCCGCAACGCCGACGCGATCTCCAACCTGGTGCACTGGGCGACCACCGGCGAGCCGACACCGATGTACGCCTCCCCTGAGTCCCGCGACGCCGACATCGCCGAGGGGGCGCGGCGCCCGGCCGCCGAGCAGGTCGCGGACCTGGTCGCGTCGGCCGCCCGCCTGGCCGAGATGGCACCCTCGCTGGCGGGACCGCCCGAGGACCGCGAGGTGGAGATGCGCGGCGGACGCGTCGTGCCCGGTCGTGACCTGCCCACCCTGCGGCTGCGGGAGGTCGTGTTCCACCACGTCGACCTCGACCTGGGCTACACCTTCGCCGACGCCGACGCCGGCTTCGTCGAGCGCACCCTGCGCCGGGCGGTGGCCACCCTGGCCGACAGCCCGGCCGCGCCGTCGCTGCGCCTGCGCAGCGACGAGGGTGACGTGTGGTCGGTCGGCGACGGCGCGACGTACGTCACCGGCACCCGGGCCGGCCTGCTGCTCTGGCTCGCCCGCGGCGTCCCGGACGGGGTCAGCAGCGACGGGTCGCTGCCGCCGGTGCCGCCCTGGGGATGACGTCCGGACCCCCGTCCCGGACCGGACCGGACGGGTCAGGCGTCGGCGGACTCGCGGCTCACGCCGGCCTTGCGCGCCAGGGCGACGGCACCGAGCGCGGAGTGGACGTTGAGCTTGGACAGGATGCTCTGCACGTGCGTGCGCACGGTGTTGGGTGAGACCTTGAGCAGCTCGCCGATCTGGGTGCGGGACAGCCCGTCCATCAGACCGTAGAGGACGTCACGCTCACGGTTGGTCAGCCGGCCGATCGCCTCCTGCTCAGGCGTGGCGGCCGGGCCGCCCGCGGACAGGTACATCAGCGCCTTGGTGAGCATCTCGGCGGGGATCCGGCTCTCGCCGTGACCGGCCGCCCGGACCGCGGCCACCAGGGTGTCGGCCGTGTCGGCCTTGTCGACCCAGCCGCGGACCCCCATCTGCACGGCCTCGAGGACGCGGGGGACCTCCTCCGCGGCGCCGGTCACCACCACGATGCCGATGTCGGGCCAGGCGGCCAGGATCTCGCGGCCGAGACGCAGGCCGTCCTCCCCGGCCAGGTCGAGGTCGAGCGCGATGACGTCGACGGGGTGCCGCTTGAGCAGCTCCCAGCTGTCGCTCGCCGTGCGGGCGGTGCCGACCACGGTGAGGTCGCTCTCCTCCCCGAGCCTGCTCGCCAGCGCGTCGGCGAAGACCTGGTGGTCATCGATGACGGCCACCCTGATTGCTGTCGAGCTCATGCGTCCCATCCTCGGTGCGTGTGTCCTGTCGGTCCCCGCCACGTCCCTGTGGCCGAGGTGCTGCTCGATGCTGCTGGTACCGCTGGTCCGGCGTGCTGCCCGTGCCGGCGGCCGTTCTCAGTCCTGGGGCACGGGGCGGCCGTTCGGCATCCCGCCGGCGTTCATCAGCGCGGCGACCTGGAGCCGCGAGTGGACGCCGAGCTTGGTGAGGAGGTTCTGGACGTGGGTGCGGGCCGTGCTGCGCTGCACGCCCAGGTTGCGGGCCATCTCCTCGGTCGTCTGGCCGTCGAGGATGCAGCGCATCACCTCCCACTCCCGGTCGGTGAGGAAGCGCAGCACCCAGAGCGGGTTGTCGGCGGACTCCCGGGAGCTCTGCACCTGCTGGAGCAGGTCGGAGTCGACGGCCATGTGCCCGTCGCGGGCCCGCTCGAGGGCGGCGATGATGTCGGACACCGGCCGCTCCTTGCTGACGAAGCCGTGGGCGCCCTTGCCGATCGCCTCGGCCACGACCGTCTGGTCGGTCGAGCCGGACAGGATGATGATCTTGGTGGCCGGTGACGCGGCATGGATGAGCCCGATCACGCTGAGCCCGCTCGCGTCGGGGAACGACACGTCGAGCAGGCACGCGTCCGGCTGGTGCACGCGGACGGCGTCGACCGCCTCGCCGGGCCGCACGGGCGTGGCCACGACCTCGTGCCCCTCGTCCTGCAGCGCCATCGTGAGGGCGTCGACCAGCAGCCGGTGGTCGTCGCAGACGACCAGCCTCATGACGCCACCGCTCTCGCGCCGAGGCCCGGGAGGACGATGCGGGCCAGCGCCCCGGGAGCTCCGCCCGGCCGCGGGGTCAAGGTGAACTCGCCGCCGCTGGCCGAGACCAGGGCCGCGGTGATGGTCAGACCCATCGACGTGTGCGCGGGCACCTTGCCGAGGCCGGGCCCGTCGTCCTGCACGACGACCTGGACGTGGCCGCTGTCCTCACGCACCTCGACGGTGACCGAGCCGTGGGGGCCCGCCGCCCGGATGGCGTTGTCGAGGATGCAGCCGACGGCACGGCCGAGGGCCACCGGCGGCACGAAGGCCTCGGCCCCGCTGCGGCCGGTGACCGAGAGCGAGCAGGCGGCGGTCGGCTCGGCCCGCTCGACGCAGCCGCGGACGACGTGCAGCACATCCACCACGTCGGGACGGTCGACGGGGGCCTCGACGAGCACGTCGTCGATCATCGTCGCCAGCCACCGGGCCTCGTCGCGGATGGTGGCCAGCCGCCGCTCGGGGTCGCCCACTCCGGACTCGGACAGGAGCAGGATGGCGGCGAGGGGCTGGCGCAGGTCGTGGCACAGTGCGCGGACGGCGTCGACACCGGAGGCGTCGTGCAGGAGGTCGTGGTCGGAAGGTCTGCGAGGGGTCATCGATCCTCACCTGTCCTCGAGGCTGGTGGTAACTCATCCCGGAGGCGTAATCACCTCTGCTTCAGCCAACGTAGGCGTACGGCGATGCCGGGGCCATAGTCATATTTGACTAGAACTTGGGGTTTCTTGACCATCCGTTGACCCTTTTGCCTGAAACACTGATCTATGACCTATACCGGAATGGTGTCCCCCGGCGGCCCGGCGGCCGTGCGGGAGCTCGACGGACTCACGATTCGCAAGGCGAGCGTGTCCGACATGGACAACAACGTCTACCTGCTGACCTGCACCAGCAGCGGCGCCCAGGCCCTCGTCGACGCCGCGGACGACGCCGCGCGGCTGCTCGCCCTGGTGCAGGAGGGTGGCGGCGGCCTGGACCTGGTCGTCACGACCCACCAGCACTGGGACCACCACCGGGCCCTCGCCGAGGTGCTGGCGGCGACGTCGGCCCGCAGCGCGGCCGGGGCCGCCGACGCCGACGCCCTCCCCGTGGCGCCGGACGTGCGCCTCGAGCAGGGCGACACGGTGACCTTCGGCGACGTCACGCTGGACGTGCTCCACCTGCGCGGGCACACGCCCGGCTCGGTGGCGCTCGCCTGGACCGAGCCCTCGGGCAGGGTGCACCTGTTCACCGGCGACTGCCTCTTCCCGGGCGGTGTCGGCAACGTCAACAACGACCCCGAGCGGTTCGCCTCCCTGCTCGCCGACGTGCAGGAGCGGGTCTTCGACCGGTACGACGACCGGACCTGGGTCTACCCCGGCCACGGCGCCGACACGACGCTCGGGGCGGAGCGGCCGTCGCTGCCGCTGTGGCGCGAGCGCGGCTGGTAGCCGGCGCCACCGGCTGACCGGGGCCGTCGTACCTCCCGGGCCGGTCAGCTGCTCCGGACACGGGCCGGGGCCTACCTCGGGCCCCTACCCCTCGGGTGCCTACCCCTCGGGGGCCGTGGCCCGCTCGCGGTGCGAGCGGGCCTTGGCCCGGTTCCCGCAGACCTCCATCGAGCACCACTGGCGCGAGCGGTTGCGTGAGGTGTCGTAGAACGCCCACCGGCAGTCGTCGGCGGGGCAGATCTTGACCCGGTCGAGCCGTCGCTCGATCGCGACCTTCGCGACCGCCGCCGCGATAAGCCCGACCGGTGAGGTGGCGCTCAGCTCGACGGCGCCGTCCGCGGTGAGGGCCACCTGGATGCCGACCGAGCGCACCTCGGCGCAGCGCTCTCCCCCGGCGCGGGCGCGCAGGTCGTGCCGCAGGGCCAGGGCCTGCTCCAGCTCGGCGCCGTCCGGCTCCGGGAACGAGGCGGCGAGGCCGTGCGCGCTCAGCCAGGTCGCCCACTGGGCGGTCGTGGCGAGCTGGTCCGTGCCGTCCTCGACGTCGAGGGTGTTGAGGAAGGCCACGACGAGCTCGGCCGGGTCGCCACAGGTGTCGAGCAGGACCAGGTCAGGAGGCGATGTCACCTAACCAGTGTAGCGCGATAGGTGGTTGCGCTGACGCCACGTAACTGCCATAGTGAGTTTGCCGGTTATCACGCAGGATCACCGGCGCTCACGTCAAAGGAGACGGACCATGCTTCACCCCGAGATGACCCGGGCCCTGGCCGACCAGCACATCCGCGACCTGCACCGGGAGGCCGCCCAGCACCGGGCCGCCGCACCCGCCGCAGCACCCCTCGCCCTGCACTGGGCCGCGCTCGCGATGCGTCTGCACCTGAGCCGTGCCCACACCGCCGCCACCACCCCGGCGACCCGGGGCGCCGCCTCGGCCGCGCCCGCGACGAGGAACAGCGGGGCCACCACGACGGCCGCGGGCGCTCGGGCGCCGATGGGCTGCGTCGCATGAGCGGCACCACGCCGGACGGCTCCGCCGGCCCGGGACCGTCGTCGGCGTCCGTCCGGCTGGGCACCGTCGTCCTGGACTGCCCCGACCCGCACGCCCTGGCCCGGTTCTACGCCGGTCTGCTCGGCCAGCCGGTGGACCCGGACGGCGACGATGACTGGCAGAGCCTGGCCGGGAACGGGTCGGGTGTGGCCCTGGCGTTCCAGCGGGCGGCGCGGCACGTCCCGCCGTCCTGGCCGGACGGCGCCCCTCAGCAGCTGCACCTCGACCTCACCGTGCAGGACATGGGGGCGGCGCACGCCCGGGCCGTCGAGCTGGGCGCGCGTCCGCTCGACCCCGAGGCGGACCCGGCCCCGGACGACTCGCGGGGGTTCCGCGTGTACGCCGACCCGGCCGGCCACCCGTTCTGCCTCTGCCGCTGACCGACGACCCGACCAGCGGCCGACGGTGGTGACCGGACGACGGACCTGCCGGTCGGTCGTCCGGGTCCGACGGGCCGCCAAGGGTGGTCAGGCGCCTCCCGCGACGCGCGCGGCCACCAGCTGGCCGATGCGGGCGAACGTGGGGAGCACGAGCGAGCCGTGGTCCACGCCCGCGTCCTCGTCGGCCAGGCCGGTGGCGGTGACCGCCACGGCCGCCCACCGCGAGCCCGTCTCGAGCAGCATCATGTCGTGACGGACGCCGGTGAGCTCGCCGCTCTTGCTGCCGTGCCACACCCCGGGGGGCAGCAGCGCCGGCAGGCCGTCGACGAACTGCTGGGCCGCGAGGACGTCGAGGGCCACACGGGTCTGGGACGGGGGCAGCAGCTCACCGCGGCGCAGCAGCACCAGGACCTGGGCCAGGTCGGCCGCGCAGGTGGTGTTGTCCCGGCCCGCCCGCGCCGCCTCCACATCCATCAACCGCCGCCGCAACGAGGTCCGCCCCATCCCCAGCTCCGGACACAGCCGGTCCACCACGCCCACGCCGACCAGGTCGAGCAGGGCGTTCGTGGCGTCGTTGTCGCTGAGGGTGATCATCAGGTCGAGCAGCTCACCGACCTGCAGCTGCGTGACCGAGGCGAGCGCCGCGAGCGGCCCGCTGCCGCCGACCCGGTCGTCGCCGAGCTGGATGCTGTCGGCCAGCCCGAGGTCTCCACGCGCGACAAGGCGGAGCACCGCGACCAGGATCGGCACCTTGATGGTGCTGGCCGCCGGGACGACGCACGCCCCGTCGACCTCGGCCAGGACCCCGGCCCCGTCCGCCACGACGACCGAGAGCCGTCCGGGCGCAGCGGCCACGAGGTCGGCCAGCTCGGCGGTGAGGTGCTGCGCTGCGAGGTCGGCCATGGCAGGGAAGTATGCCCTTCGGCGGCGCCGGGACCGGCATGTGAGGATGCTCGACATGCCAGCCGCGACCGTCGTCATCGTGCCCGCCACCACCTTGTGGGTCGACCCCACCTCACCGCGAGGGCTGGACGCGCCCGCGGTGGCCGCGCACCCCGACGTGCTGGCGTGGCTGGCCGGGCTCGACGCCGACGCGGACGGCCGGATCGGCCTGCACGGCCGGGTCGGCAGCCAGCTGGTGCTCGGTGAGCCGGTCGAGGTCGTCGGCGCCGAGGGCGACTGGCGCCAGGTGGTCTGCCCGTGGCAACCCAGCTCCGCCGACCCCCGCGGCTACCCGGGCTGGGTCCCCGCGGCCCACCTCGGCCTGGCCACGTCGGACCCGGCCGACGCCGCCGACGTCGGGGTCGTCGCTCCGACCCCGCACGCTCAGGTCAGTGCGCAGGCACTTGTCGCGCAGGCGCGCCTGCACCTCGGCCTGGCCTACCTCTGGGGCGGCATGTCGCCGTACGGCCTCGACTGCTCGGGACTGGTCCACCTCAGCCTCCGGTCGCTGGGCCTGCTGGTCCCCCGCGACGCGCACGACCAGCAGGACGCCTCGACGCCGGTGGAGGTCGACGCGGTGCGCGCCGGCGACCTGCTGTTCTTCGCCCGGGACGGGCAGCCGGCGCACCATGTCGGCATCGCGACCGGCGAGGGCCGGATGCTGCACGCCCCCGAGACCGGAGCCGTCATCGTGGAGGAACCGCTGACGCCCGAGCGCCTGCAGACGCTCAGCGGGGCCGGACGGTTCACCACGGAGGCCGACGAGCGCCCATGACCAGCCGCGTCCCCGCACCGCTGCTGGTCCTGACGGCGATCGTCTCGGTGCAGTTCGGCGGGGCGCTGGCGGCCACGCTGGTCCCCCTGGTCGGGGCGGCCGGGTCGGTCGCGCTGCGCCTGGTCCTCGCCGCGGCCGTGCTGCTCGCCGTCGCCCGTCCGCGCCTGCGGGGTCGCACCCGGGCCGACTGGCTCACCGTCTGCGCCTTCGCCCTGGTCCTCGGCCTGATGAACCTGGCCTTCTACTCCTCGCTCGCCCTGCTGCCCCTCGGGGTCGCCGTGACGATCGAGTTCGTCGGACCGCTGGTCCTCGCGACCGTCCTGTCCCGTCGGCTGCGCGACCTGGTCGCCGTCGCCGTCGCGGCGCTGGGGGTGGTCCTCATCTCCGGCGCCCTCACCGTGCCGTGGGACGAGCTCGAGGTCCCCGGCATCCTGCTCGCCCTGACGGCGGGCGCGTGCTGGGCGGCGTACATCCTGCTCAGCGCGCGGACCGGCACCCGCTTCGCGCAGCTGGACGGGCTGGCCATCGCGATGGCCATCGCCGCGCTGGTGGTCGCGCCGCTGGGGCTGGCCACCGCCGGCAGCGCCCTGCTCAGCTGGGACGCCCTCTGGCGGGGCGCCGGCATCGCGCTGCTGTCCTCGGTGCTGCCGTACTCGCTGGAGCTGATCGCCCTGCGCCGGCTGAGCGCCCAGGTGTTCGGCGTGCTGCTCAGCCTCGAGCCCGCCGTCGCCGCGCTTGCCGGCCTGGTCGTGCTGGGTCAGCGCCTGACCCGGCCGCAGCTGGTCGGCCTGGCCTGCGTCATGGCCGCCAGCGCCCTCGTGCTGGGCACCCGCGAGCGCTCACCGGTCCCCTCGGACGTCAGCCCGGGGTGACCGGCTGAGGGGCTGACCGGGTTCAGCTGCCGACCTCGGACCGGTTGTCCTTGCGGGTCTTGACCAGGCTGGCGACGGTCGTGACGGCCAGGATGCCGACGATGACGCTGAGCGACTGGACGATGCTGATGTCCGGCGCCGCGTGGATGGGCTCGCCGCCGTTGATGAACGGCAGCTCGTTGACGTGCATCGCGTGCAGGATCAGCTTGACGCCGATGAACGCGAGCAGGATCGCGAGGCCGATGCCGAGGTAGACCAGCCGCTTGAGCAGGCCGCCGATGAGGAAGTACAGCTGGCGCAGGCCCATCAGGGCGAAGATGTTGGCGGTCAGCACCAGGAACGGCTCCTGGGTCAGGCCGTAGATCGCCGGGATCGAGTCGAGCGCGAACAGCAGGTCGGTGGTCCCGAGCGCCAGGATCACGATGAACATCGGCGTGATCAGGCGGCTGCCGTTCTCCTTGGCGAAGAGCTTGGGCCCGTGCCACTGGTTGGTCGCCGGGAAGCGGCGCTCCACCCACTTCAGGAAGCGGTTCTCCTCGAACTCGTCGTCGTCGTTGCCGCCCTCCCTGGCCAGCTTGACCGCCGTGTAGATGAGGAACGCGCCGAAGAGGTAGAAGACCCACGAGAACTGGTTGATCGCCGCCGCGCCGACCGCGATGAAGATGCCGCGGAGCACGAGGGCGATGACGATGCCGACCATCAGCGCCGACTGCTGGAGCTTCTCCGGCACGCCGAACTTGGCCATGATGATGAGGAAGACGAAGAGGTTGTCGATCGAGAGCGAGTACTCGGTCAGCCAGCCCGCGTAGTACTGGGTGGCGAACTCCACCCCGGCGAAGTACCAGACCCCCAAGCCGAAGAGGAGGGCCAGCCCGACGTACATCGCGAGCGCGGCGCCGGTCTCCTTGTTCGACGGCACGTGTGGCCGGCGGCCGATGATGAACACGTCGAACAGCAGGATGGCCGTGGTCACCCCGATGGTGAGGATCCAGACCCAGGTGGGGACGTTCATGTCAGCACTTCGCCTTCCGGTCACGGTGCACAGGCAGGTGGCCGGAGGTCTCTCCCGCCCCAGATGGCGGA
Organism: uncultured Actinomycetota bacterium; assembly: GCA_963828995.1. Taxonomy (GTDB): domain Bacteria; phylum Actinomycetota; class Actinomycetes; order Actinomycetales; family Dermatophilaceae; genus CAVRTM01. The sequence continues at coordinate 295,549 of CAWHHB010000006.1, read as the reverse complement.
CCGGCCCCCCGGGATCGCGCGGCGCGCAGGCGCCGGGGATCCGTGATGACGAGGAAGCCGCGTGGGGATACTCCCCTCCATGGTCGCCCGAGTCTTTCAGACCGCCGGGGCTCGACCCAAATCCACCGCGCCGGCCGGTGCCGCCCGCGGCGACGCGTCAGGCGCGCCGTGCGATGACGCAGGCACCGCGGGTACGACGGCGTCAGGCGCCGCCGCCCTGACGGGTCAGGGCCGCCGGCTCGACGGGTCAGGCGGGGGTGGACACGCGCTCGCGCGGTGCCGTGGTCGCCGGGGTGAGCCGTCCGCGGCGGTCGGCCCACACCTCGAACGCGAGCGTGGCGAACGGCGGGATCGAGGCGATGGCAGCCACGAGGACCGTGCCGCGGCCCCAGCGCAGCGGCTTGCGCACGAGCACGATGCTGACCAGGTAGGCGACGAAGATCACGCCGTGGATCGGGCCGAAGACCTGGACCCCGACCTCGGTGGTCCTGGTCACGTGCTTGAAGAACATGCCGGCGAGCAGCCCGGCCCAGGAGCACGCCTCGGCGATCGCCACGGTGCGGAACAGGGTGCGGGGGTTGAGCGTCACGAAAGGTCCATCCAGGGGTGTGGGGGTGGGGGCAGCCGGGGCCAGATCGGTCACCGACGCCCCCCGAGCCTAGCTGCCGGCCCCCGGACGCCTGCTCTTGGGCAGCTTGGCCACCACGGTGCTGTAGGAGCTGTGGACCGCGTCCAGGATCTCCTCGTCGGGGATGGCTCCGCCGAGGTCGAGGGTGTTCCAGCCGGACCGGCCGATGTAGGCCATGACATGGGCGTGCTCGGGGTACTGGCGCAACCACTCGTCGGCCTCGTCGCGGGTGGTCCCGCACTTGACGCCCACCGAGGTGCCGGACCCGAGGAAGGCGAAGATCTTGTCCGCGACCTTGGCCACCACGTCGCCCTCCCACGGCTCGTCCTGCCACGCCCCCGGCAGGGACAGGCAGTACGCCAGCACGGTGGCGCCGGTGAGGCGCTCCCCCGCTCCCGCGTTGCGCTCGCTCACTGGAGGCAGAACTCGTTGCCGTCGGGGTCCTGGAGCACCACCCAGAGCTCACCGCGCTGCTCCACCTCCCGCAGACACGTGGCTCCCAGGGTGACCGCCCGCTCGGCCTCCGCGCGGACGTGCGCAACACGCTCCGCGTCGGCCAGGCCGGCCCCCACGTTGACGTCGAGGTGCACGCGGTTCTTGGCCGTCTTCGGCTCGGGCACCCGCTGGAAGAACAGGCGGGGGCCGGCTCCGGCGGGGTCGACGACGGCGTAGGCGCTCTGCTGCTGGTCCTCGGGCACCCCCAGGGCCGTCAACGCCTCCGGCCAGCTGGCGAACCCCTCCGGCGGCGGCTGTTCGACGTAGCCCAGCAGCTCGGCCCAGAAGGCCCCCAGCCGCGCCGGGTCGCTCGCGTCGAAGCTCACCTGCAGTCCCACCGCCATGACGGTCCTCCCTCACTCGTCCCCGGTCGCGGCCGGCGGCCACAACCCCCATCAGGTGCCGGTCCACCGCCCCGGCGCCGAACCCGACAGCACGACCCGGCAACCAGACGCCGTCGTGGCCGGGACCCGCGGCTGGTGCCGCGGGTGCCTGGTCAGCTGGTCGCCGCGGTCATCTGGCGCAGCTCCTTCTTCAGGTCGCCGAGCTCGTCGCGCAGCCGGGCGGCCAGCTCGAAGTGCAGGTCGGACGCCGCCTGGTGCATCTGGGCGGTGAGCTCCTGGATCAGGTTGGCCAGGTCGACCGCGGGCATCTCGGCCAGCCGCCCGCTGGACACGCTCACGTCCGCCGCCAGCGCGCCACGACCGCCCGCGCCGCCCCGGGCCTTGCCACGGGACTGTGACCGGCCGCTGCCGAGCAGCGCCTCGGTGTCGGCGTCCTCGCGGTCGAGCAGGTCGGTGATGTCGGCGATCTTCTTGCGCAGCGGCTGCGGGTCGACCCCGTGCTCGAGGTTGTACGCGATCTGCTTCTCGCGACGGCGGCTCGTCTCGTCGATCGCCTGCTCCATCGACGGGGTGATCTTGTCGGCGTACATGTGGACCTGACCGGACACGTTGCGCGCGGCGCGGCCGATGGTCTGGATCAGGCTGCGCGCCGACCGCAGGAAGCCCTCCTTGTCGGCGTCGAGGATGCTGACCAGGGAGACCTCGGGCAGGTCGAGACCCTCGCGCAGCAGGTTGATGCCGACGAGCACGTCGTACTCACCCATCCGCAGCTCACGCAGCAGCTCGACCCGCCGCAGCGTGTCGACCTCGCTGTGCAGGTAGCGGACCCGGACGTCGCGCTCGAGGAAGTAGTCGGTGAGGTCCTCGGCCATCTTCTTGGTCAGCGTCGTGACCAGCACCCGCTCGTTCTTGGCGACCCGCTCGCGGATCTCGTGCAGCAGGTCGTCGATCTGGCCCTTCGTCGGCTTGAGGACCACCTCGGGGTCGACCAGCCCGGTGGGCCGGATGATCTGCTCGACGACGCCGTCGCCCTTGGCCAGCTCGTACTGGCCGGGGGTTGCCGAGAGGTAGACGGTCTGGCCGATGCGCTCGAGGAACTCCTCCCAGCGCAGCGGGCGGTTGTCCATCGCGCTGGGCAGCCGGAAGCCGAAGTCGACCAGGTTGCGCTTGCGCGACATGTCGCCCTCGTACATGGCGCCGATCTGCGGCACGGTGACGTGCGACTCGTCGATGACGAGCAGGAAGTCCTCGGGGAAGTAGTCCAGCAGGCAGTTCGGCGCCGACCCCCGGGCCCGGCCGTCGATGTGCAGGCTGTAGTTCTCGATGCCGGAGCAGGACCCCACCTGGCGCATCATCTCGACGTCGTAGGTGGTGCGCATCCGCAGCCGCTGGGCCTCGAGCAGCTTGCCCTGCTTCTCGAACGCGGCGAGCTGGTCCGCGAGCTCGAGCTCGATGCCGCGGATCGCCCGCTCCATCCGCTCGGGACCGGCGACGTAGTGCGTCGCCGGGAAGACGTACATCTCGGTCTCCTCGCGCACGACCTCGCCGGTCAGCGGGTGCAGCGTGTAGATGCGCTCGATCTCGTCGCCGAAGAACTCGATCCGGATCGCGAGCTCCTCGTAGACCGGGATGATCTCGACGGTGTCGCCCCGCACCCGGAAGGTGCCGCGGGTGAACGCGAGGTCGTTGCGGGTGTACTGCATCTGCACGAACCGGCGCAGCAGCTCGTCGCGCTCGATCTCGAGGCCGACCCGGAGCCGGGCCATCCGGTCGACGTACTCCTGCGGGGTGCCGAGGCCGTAGATGCAGGACACCGAGGCGACCACGATGACGTCGCGGCGGGTGAGCAACGAGTTGGTGGCGCTGTGCCGCAGCCGCTCGACCTCGTCGTTGATCGAGGAGTCCTTCTCGATGTAGGTGTCGGTCTGGGCGATGTACGCCTCGGGCTGGTAGTAGTCGTAGTAGCTGACGAAGTACTCGACGGCGTTGTGCGGCAGCAGCTCGCGGAACTCGTTGGCCAGCTGGGCGGCCAGGGTCTTGTTGGGCGCCATGACCAGCGTCGGGCGCTGCACCTGCTCGATCAGCCAGGCGGTCGTCGCCGACTTGCCGGTGCCGGTGGCGCCGAGCAGGACGACGTCCTGCTCACCCGCCTTGATCCGCGTGGCCAGGTCGGCGATCGCCGCCGGCTGGTCGCCGCTGGGCTGGAAGTCGGAGACGACGCGGAAGGGTGCCACCGTGCGCTGGAGGTCGGTCGTGGGCCGCATGGGTCAACCGTAGACGGCGCCACCGACAGGGGGCACCGGCGCCGGTCGGCAGCCGGTCAGGACAGCGCCACGGTGAGCGCCGTCGCGACGGCTTCGGCGGCCGTGAGGGTGGCCACCAGGGCCACCGCCCGCATCGGCGGCCAGGGCGAGGAGGGCTCGCCGGCGGGCTGGTCCGGCCGGTGATGTCGGTCAGGCCGGTCAGGCCGGTCATGGCCGTGATGGCCATGGCGCTCGTGCCGGCCGTGGTGGCCGTGCAGGTGCCGGATCCGCGGGACCGTGCGGCCGACCAGCGCCACCGCGGCGAGCGCGGACAGGGATCCCAGCACGACCAGGGGCCACGCACCGAGGCGGGCGTCCACCAGCAGCAGCGGGAGCAGCACGACGACCGCGGTGATCGCGGTCCGCTGCCAGGCCAGTGCGGTGCGCTCGTGCTGCAGGCCGTCGCCTCCGGGCGCGAGCGTCATCGGCGCAGCAGCTGCAGGATGGTGAGGACCAGGGTCAGCATCGCCAGGAGGATCACGCCGCCCGCCAGCCAGGCCAGCGCCCGCGGCGCCGGCAGCCGCTGGCTGTGCCGCAGCGCCCGCTCCACCCGCGCCCAGCCCGTCACCGCACGCCAGGCCAGCAGGGCTCCACCGACGCAGACCGCCGCGCCGATGAGGGCCGACCACTTCGGCAGCGTCGCCAGGCTGCCGACGGAGATGAGCGCGACCCCACCGCCGACGAGGGCCAGGGCCGTGCGCATCCAGGCGAGCGCGGTGCGCTCGTTGGCCAGGCTGAAGCGGGGATCGGGCTCCTCGCCGTGGCCGTAGACACTGAGCGGTCGACGGTGCTGCGTCGGGGCGCCGGAGACTCCGCCGGCCCGCCCGACCGGTCCCCCGGCCCGTCCGACCGAACCTCCGCCGGGCCGCCGACCGGTCCCCCGGCCCCGCCTCGCCGGTCAGGCCGTCCACTGCGTCTCCCCCGCCCAGGCCCGCGCCCGGCCGAGTGCCCGGGCCAGCCAGGGCTCCTTGGCCGCGGTGTAGTCGGTGGTGGTGGACCGCGTCGCGGCCAGCTCGCGCTTGAGGTCGGCGTAGGCGCCGACCTCCTGAGGGTGGGTGCGCAGCCAGTCGCGGAACACCAGGGCCACCTCGTGCCCCGGGCTGCCCACCCGCCGCACGTGCACGTGCGCCACCCGGCCGGGGTCGGCGCTGCCGTGGAACCGCTTCTGCCAGTCGCCCGGGTCCGGAGCCCAGTCGTGCACCGTGTCCTGGTCGTTGCCCTCGGACCGAGGGAACCCCAGGTCCCGCAGGGCCCGCACGAAGGCGGGGTCGTCGGCGTCCGCCAGGTCGCGCACCCCCACCTGCAGGTCGATGACGTCCTTGGCGAGCAGGCCGGGCACGCTCGTCGAGCCGATGTGGTCGACCCGGACCGCCCGCTGCCCGAGGGCGCGCTCGAGGCGCTGCCTCAGCCGTTGCGCCTGCGCCGGCCACGACCCGTCGTACCGGACCAGGGTCGGCACCTCCGGCCGCGGGGCGCGGCGCCCGTGCAGGACGTTGTCGTTGAACGGCACCAGCCGGTCGCACCACAGCGCGTCGACCTGGGCGAGGAGCTGCGGCGGGGTGCCTCCGTTGTCCAGCCACACGTCGGCCGCGGCGCGGCGCTGGTCGTCGTCCGCCTGTGCCGCGATCCGCGCCCGGGCGTCGGCCTCGGCCAGCCCGCGCGCGGACGCCAGGCGGGACACCCGGGTCGCCTCGTCGGCGTGGACCACGACGACGAGGTGGTAGGCGGGACCGAGGTGCTTCTCGACCAGCAGCGGCACGTCGTGCACGACGACCGCGTCGGCGGGTGCCTGCAGCGACGAGCTCCGCGGTCCGGGCCCGCACGAGCGGGTGGGTGATCTGCTCGAGGTCGGCCCGGGCCCCGGGGTGGCTGAACACCAGCGCACCGAGCGCGGCCCGGTCCAGCGCCCCGTCGGCCGCGAACACCTCCGGGCCGAAGCGCCGGCCCACCGCGGCGAGGCCGGGGGTGCCGGGCGCCACGACCTCACGGGCGATCCGGTCGGCGTCGACGACCACCGCGCCGAGCTCGGCCAGGCGGGCCGACACGGTGGACTTGCCCGACCCGATGCCGCCGGTGAGTCCGACCTGCAGCACGGCCTCAGGCGTCCGCGAGGCGGGCGGGGAAGCCGCCGGTGGCCACCGGCCCCCACCGCGTCGGCGTGATCCGCAGCAGGCTCTTGCCCTGGGCGCGCATCGCCTCGCGGTACTCGTCCCAGTCGGGGTGCTCGCCGGAGATCGCGCGGAAGTAGTCGACCAGCGGCTCCAGGGCCTCGGGCAGGTCGAGCACCTCGCAGGTGCCGTCGACCTGCACCCAGGCGCCGCCGAAGTCGTCGGACAGGACGAGGACGCTGACCTCGGGCACGCGGCGGGCGTTGGCCGTCTTGGCCCGCTCGGGATAGGTGGAGATGACGATGCGCCCCTGCTCGTCGACGCCGGCGGTGACCGGGCTGACCTGCGGGCTGCCGTCGCGCCGGTGGGTGACGAGGACCATCTGGTGGCGGGGCCGGATGAACTCCAGCAGCTGGTCGAGGTCGACGGACTCGGTGGTTGCGACGGTGCGTGCCATGCCGCCCAGCCTGCCACGCACCCGCGCCCGCCGCTGCGCCGCTCCCGGCCCGCCGCGCCGCGGCACCTCCCGCCACGTCCGTGGCCGCGCCGTACGCGGCCGCGCCGTACGGCGGACGCCGGGCCGCGCCGTACGGCGGGACGCACGAAGGCCCGGACCGTGAGGTCCGGGCCTTCGTGGACGAGGCGACGCCCAGGGGCGTCACGTCATGCAGGTGGTGATCAGCCGCCGGTGAGCTTCTCGCGAAGCGCAGCCAGGGCCTCGTCGGACGCCAGCGTGCCGCCGCCCTGCGAGGAACCGGAGTCCGTCGAACCGGAGGTGGAGGACGAGCTGGAGCCGGAGGTCGAACCCGAGCTCGAGCCCGAGCCGCCACCGGAGGAGTAGGACGTCGCAGCCTCGGGGTTGGCCGCGGCCTCGGCGTCATCCTTGGCAGCCTGCTCGACCTGGGCGCGGTGCGCCTCCCAGCGAGCGTGCGCCTCGGCGTACTGCTTCTCCCACTTCTCGCGCTGCTCCTCGTGCCCCTCGAGCCACTCGTTGGTCTCGGGGTCGAAGCCCTCGGGGTACTTGTAGTTGCCGGCCTCGTCGTACTCGGCAGCCATGCCGTAGAGGGTGGGGTCGAACTCGGCGACCGCACCGCTCTCGTCGTTGGCCTGCTTGAGCGACAGCGAGATGCGACGACGCTCGAGGTCGATGTCGATGACCTTGACGAAGATGTCGTCACCGACGTTGACGACCTGCTCCGGCAGCTCCACGTGGCGCTCGGCCAGCTCGGAGATGTGGACCAGGCCCTCGATGCCGTCGTCGACGCGCACGAACGCACCGAACGGGACCAGCTTGGTGACCTTGCCCGGGACGACCTGACCGATCGCGTGGGTCCGGGCGAAGTGCTGCCACGGGTCCTCCTGCGTCGCCTTCAGCGACAGCGAGACGCGCTCGCGGTCCATGTCGACGTCCAGGACCTCGACCGTGACCTCCTGGCCGACCTCGACGACCTCGGACGGGTGGTCGATGTGCTTCCAGGACAGCTCGGAGACGTGCACCAGGCCGTCGACGCCGCCGAGGTCCACGAACGCACCGAAGTTGACGATGCTGGAGACGACGCCGGAGCGGACCTGACCCTTCTGCAGCTCCTTGAGGAACGTGGTGCGCACCTCGGACTGGGTCTGCTCGAGCCAGGCACGGCGGGACAGGACCACGTTGTTGCGGTTCTTGTCCAGCTCGATGATCTTGGCCTCGATCTCCTTGCCCACGTAGGGCTGGAGGTCGCGGACGCGACGCATCTCGACGAGCGAGGCGGGCAGGAAGCCGCGGAGGCCGATGTCGAGGATGAGTCCACCCTTGACGACCTCGATGACGGTGCCGGTGACGACGCCGTCCTCCTCCTTGACCTTCTCGATGGTGCCCCAGGCACGCTCGTACTGAGCGCGCTTCTTGGACAGGATCAGCCGGCCTTCCTTGTCCTCCTTCTGGAGGACCAGGGCCTCGACCTCATCGCCCACGGAAACGACCTCGGAGGGGTCGACGTCGTGCTTGATGGAGAGCTCGCGGGAGGGGATGACACCCTCGGTCTTGTAACCGATGTCGAGCAGGACCTCGTCCCGGTCGACCTTGACGATGACACCTTCGACGATGTCTCCGTCATTGAAGTGCTTGATCGTCGCATCGATCGCGGCGAGCAGTTCTTCCTCAGACCCGATGTCGTTGATCGCGATCTGGGGGCTGGCCTTCTCGGCCGTGCTGGCAGTCATGTAGTGGGGGCTCCGTTGGGTGGACACGTAGTTGAAGGACCCGCGCATCGGACGCAGGACCATGGTGGATATTGAGGTGCGAGCACACGCATGTGCCTGCTCACCCTACCGAGGTGGTCTCGGGCAGGTCAAAGCCGGTCCACAGGGTCGCCCGGAGCACGCCGCCGCGCGGCCGGCACGGCAGGATGCCGGTGTGACCGACGACAGCGGGACCTTCGCCCAGGTGGCACGACGGGACGCCGCGCAGGGTGAGACCGTGCGCGCCAACCGCTCGTGGTGGGACGACGAGGCCGCGGAGTACTACGCCGAGCACGGCGCCTTCCTCGGTGACGAGGACTTCGTCTGGGGACCCGAGGGCCTGCGGGAGGCCGACGCCCACCTGCTCGGCGACCTCGACGGCCGCCGGGTCCTCGAGGTCGGTGCGGGCGCGGGCCAGTGCAGCCGGTGGGCGGCCACCCGCGGCGCGCAGGTCGTGGCCACCGACCTGTCCCGCGGGATGCTGCGCGAGGGGCTCAGGCTCAACCACAGGTTCACCCACGCGACCGGGTTGTCGACCCCGCTCGCCCAGTGCGACGCGACCGCGCTCCCCTTCGCCGACGCCAGCTTCGACGTGGTCTTCACCGCGTACGGCGCGGTGCCGTTCGTCGCGGACTCGGCCGCCCTGATGCGCGAGTGCGCCCGCGTCCTGCGTGCCGGGCGGCCGGTTCGCCTTCTCGACCACGCACCCGTTCCGGTGGTCGCTGCCGGACGACCCGGGCGAGGCCGGGCCTGATCGTGCGCGGCTCCTACTTCGACCGCACGCCGTACGTCGAGGAGGACGCCCAGGGGCAGGCGCTGTACGTCGAGCACCACCGGACCCTCGGCGACCGCGTGCGCGAGCTGACGGCAGCGGGCCTGGTGCTGGTCGACCTGGTCGAGCCGGAGTGGCCGGCGTCCAACACCCAGGTGTGGGGCGGCTGGAGCCCGCTGCGCGGCGCGCTGGTCCCCGGGACCGCCATCTTCGTCACCGTCAAGCTCTGAGTGCCGGCGCCGCGCGCGTCCGGCCGGCCGGCACGGCCGACGCGTCGCCGAGCCGGCGTCCGCGGTCGCCGCCTCACCGGAAGCCGACGTGCTCGCCGGAGTCGGCGGTCGCGGCACGTCGGCGGGCGGGTCCGGCAGGTGGTCGGCCGGGTCGGCCGGTGCGACCGTCAGGTGCGGGGCTGCGTCGACCGGGTCAGTGGCCGGCGTCCTGCCAGGAGCCGCCGACGCCGACGCTGACCTCGAGGGGGACGTCCATCTCGATCGCGGCGCCCATCTCCTTGCGCACCAGCGCCTCGACCGACTCGCGCTCGCCGGGCGCGACCTCGATGACGAGCTCGTCGTGCACCTGCAGCAGCGTCCGCGAGCGCGCCCCCGACTCGGCGAGGGCCGCGTCGACCCGCAGCATGGCCAGCTTGATGATGTCGGCGGCCGACCCCTGGATCGGCGCGTTGAGCGCCATCCGCTCGGCCATCTCGCGCCGCTGCCGGTTGTCGGCGGTCAGGTCGGGCAGGTAGCGCCGCCGGCCCAGCATCGTCTCGGTGTAACCGGTCAGCCGCGCCTCGGCGACCACGTCACGCAGGTAGTCGCGGACCCCGCCGAACCGCGCGAAGTACTCCTCCATCAGCGCACTGGCCTCGGCGGGCGAGATGGTGAGCTGCTTGGACAGGCCGAACGCCGAGAGGCCGTAGGCCAGCCCGTAGGACATCGCCTTGACCTTGGACCGCATCGCGTTGGTGACGTCGGCCGGGTCGACGCCGAACACCCGCGAGCCGACGAAGCGGTGCAGGTCCTCGCCGGTGCGGAACGCCTCGATCAGCCCGGCGTCACCGGACAGGTGCGCCATGATCCGCATCTCGATCTGGCTGTAGTCGGCCGACATCAGCGACTCGTAGCCCTCGCCGACGACGAACACCGACCGGATCCGCCGGCCCTCCTCGGTGCGGATCGGGATGTTCTGCAGGTTGGGGTCGGTCGAGGACAGCCGGCCGGTCGCCGCGATGGTCTGCTGGTAGGTCGTGTGGATGCGGCCGTCGTCGGCCACGGACTTCAGCAGGCCCTCGACGGTGACCCGCAGCCGGGTCGCGTCACGGTGCCGCAGCAGCGCCTCGAGGAACGGGTGCTCGGTCTTGGCGTAGAGGTCGGTGAGCGCGTCGGCGTCGGTGGTGTAACCGGTCTTGGTGCGCTTGGTCTTGGGCATGCCGAGCGTGTCGAACAGCACCACCTGCAGCTGCTTGGGCGAGCCGAGGTTGATCTGCTCGCCGGCGATCGCGTCGTAGGCGTCGGCCTGGGCCTCACGCACCGCGGCGGCGAACTGGGCCTCGAGCGCGGTCATCGCCTCGACGTCGGCGGCGATGCCGACCTGCTCCATGCGGGCCAGGACGTCGACGAGCGGCAGCTCGATCTGGCTGAGCAGCGCGGCACCCCCGGTGGCCTCGAGCTGGGTGTCGAGCGACATCGGACAGGTCGAGGACGGCCCGGGCCCGGACCATGGCGGTCTCGGCGGCGGCGTGGCCGTCGGCGCTGAAGTCGAGCACGCCCTGACCGCCGGAGTCGGCGTCGGAGCGCAGCTCACGCTGCAGGTTGCGCAGCACCAGGTCGGCCAGGTCGTAGGAGCGCTGGTCGGGCCGGACCAGGTAGGCGGCCAGTGCCGTGTCGCTGGTGATGCCGGCCAGCGGCAGGCCCCGGGCGTGCAGCGCCTGCAGCGGCCCCTTGGCGTCGTGCAGCGCCTTGGGCCGCCCGGTGTCACCCAGCCAGGCGCGCAGGCTCTCCTCGGCCGGCTGGTCGAGGGTGGTCACGTCGAGGTAGGCCGCGGGGCCGCCGGCCGTGGCGATGGCGATCGCCTCGACGTCACCCGTGCCGCGGGCCCACGCACCGACCACGTGGACGCCCACCCGCGCGCCGGGCGCCGCGTGCTCGTCGAGCCACGCCGGCACCTCCTCGGCGGTGAGCACGCTGCCGTCGACGTCGAACCCGGACTCGGCCTCCTCCTCGACCGCCTCGAGGGTGTCGAAGAGCCGGTCGCGCAGCACCCGGAACTCCAGCCCGTCGAAGACCTGGTGGACCCGGTCGCGGTCCCAGACCTGGCGGGCCAGCTCGGGCACCTCGACCTCGAGCGGCACCTCGCTGACCAGCTGGTTGAGCCGGCGGTTGCGCAGCACGCCGTCGAGGTGCTCGCGCAGCGACTCACCGGCCTTGCCCTTGATCTGGTCGACGTGCGCCACGACGCCGGTGAGGTCGCCGTACTGGTTGATCCACTTGGCCGCCGTCTTGGGCCCGACGCCGGGCACCCCCGGCAGGTTGTCGGAGGACTCGCCGACGAGGGCGGCGAGGTCGCTGTAGCGCTCGGGCGGGACGCCGTACTTGGCCTGCACCGCCTCGGGCGTCATGCGGGCCAGCTCGGAGACGCCCTTGACGGGGTAGAGCACGGTGACGTCGTCGCGGACCAGCTGCAGCGCGTCGCGGTCACCGGAGCAGATCAGCACGTCGATGCCCTGCGCGGTCGCCTGGGTGGTGAGCGTCGCGAGCACGTCGTCGGCCTCGTAGCCCTCGACCTGGACCCACGGGATGCGCAGCGCGTCGAGGATCTCCTGGACGAGGGAGACCTGCCCCTTGAACTCGTCGGGGGTCGCGTTGCGGCCGGCCTTGTACTCGGCGTACTCCTCCATCCGGAAGGTCTTGCGGCTGACGTCGAAGGCGACCGCGACGTGGGTGGGCTGCTCGTCGCGCAGCACGTTGATGAGCATCGAGGTGAACCCGTAGACCGCGTTGGTCGGCTGCCCGGTCGTGGTGGCGAAGTTGGCCACCGGGAGGGCGAAGAAGGCGCGGTAGGCCATCGAATGACCGTCGATCAGGAGGAGTCGGCTCACGCATGGCAGCCTAGGCCCAGCAACCGACACCGCGATGGGCAGGCTGATGGACGACGCAGGGCGCAACGAGCTCGTCGACGAGCTCAACAGGCAGGGCAAGGGCTCGCTCGGCGAGCGCATGCAGATCGAGTTCCTGGAGGCGTCGCCGCAGCGCGTCGTCGCCCGGATGCCGGTGGCCGGCAACACCCAGCCGTTCGGGCTGCTGCACGGCGGGGCCAGTGTCGTGCTGGCCGAGACCGTGGGCTCGGTCGGGGCGATGCTGCACGCCGGTGAGGGCGGCATCGCCGTCGGCCTGGACATCAACGCCACCCACCACCGGGCGGCGCGTCACGGCTGGGTCACCGCCGAGGCGACCGCCCTGTCCCTGGGGCGGACCCTGGCGTCGTACGACGTGGCGATCACCGACGAGGAGGGCACCCGGGTGTGCACCTCGCGGATCACCTGCCTGATCCGGGCGACGCCGCCCGGCGCCTGACCCGCGCAGGCGGCAGGCTGACGGCAGGGCAAGCGCCGGACGGCCGGGCGGTACGACGCCCCGACCGCCTCAGCCGCTTCAGCTGCCGATGAGGTGCGGGGGTGCCGGGGTGGACCGGGCGGACCGGGCCCGCAGCGAGCGGCGGCGGGAGAGGACCTGGTCGAGGCCGGCCCGCGGCTCCTCGCCGGCGAGGCGGCGGCGCAGGGCGCTGGTCGGGGTGACCCGGCGCACGACGTAGGAGGAGAAGCCGAGCCGGGCGAAGAACCGGTTGGCCTCACGGGCCTGGGCCGGCACGCAGGTGGCGATCTGCTCGCAGCCGAGGGTCTCGGCGAAGCCGGCGGCCCGGGACAGCAGGGCGTGGGCGACGCCCGACCGACGGCACTCGGGCACGACGTAGAGCTGGTCGACGGAGACCGACGGGGCGTCGATCAGCCCGGACAGCGGGCTGGTGGTGAGCACCATGAACCCCGCGACCGTGCCGCCCACCGAGGCGACGTAGGCGTTGACGTCCTCACGGGCGAGCGCGTCGGCGATCCGGCCCTCGGAGGCGGCACGCAGGGCGGCGTCGGGGGTGGAACCGCCCTCGACGCGGGCCGCCCGCCACAGCTCGGTGAACGCGGGCTGGAGCTCGACGGTGACCGGCTGCACGCTGACCTGGGGACGAGACACGAACTCCTCCTTGACTGGGCACCGACGCGGCCCGGGCCCGCACCCGGAGATCACGTTCCGATCAAGGACGCGCGACCAAGACCAGACTCTAGGGCTCGGCGAAGCCCGCCGGGAAGGGGTCCACAGGATTGGTTGAAACCTGCACCTAGGGTGTCCTGCGTGGACGGTGCCTTCCCCGGTCTCGGGACCCTCATCAACGTCGTGACGATCGTGGTCGGGTCGCTGCTCGGCATGGCGGTCGGCCACCGCCTGCCCGGGCGGACCCGGTCGGTGGTCACCGACTGCCTCGGCCTCACCACCCTGCTCATGGCCGGGCTCTCGGCGCTGAGCGTCACCGACACGTCGTTCGCGGCCGCCGTCGGCACCGGCGCCCCGGTCCTCATCGTCCTCGGCAGCCTGCTCATCGGGGGCATCACCGGGTCGCTGCTGCGGGATCGAGGAGCGGCTCGAGGGGCTCGCCGGGCGCATCCAGGAGCGGCTCGCCCGGCGGCCGACCCTCGTCGGCGCCGAGGAGACGGGGCAGGACCACCAGGCGCGGGAGCGCTTCATCGAGGGGTGGCTGAGCGCGTCGCTGCTGTTCTGCGTCGGCCCGCTGACCATCCTGGGCTCGCTGTCCGACGGGCTCGGCCGCGGCATCGACCAGCTCACCCTCAAGTCGGTGCTGGACGGGTTCGCGGCGATGGCCTTCGCCTCGTCGTTCGGCGTCGGCGTGCTGCTGTCGGCCGGGTCGGTGCTGGTGGTGCAGGGGCTGCTCACCCTGCTCGGGGTGCTGCTCGGCTCGGTCATGCCGGACGCGCACGTCGCCGCCCTCACCGCCACCGGCGGCCTCATGCTCGTCGGCATCGCGCTGCGGTTGCTGCGGATCAAGGACGTGCCGGTCGGCGACCTGCTCCCCGCCCTGCTCGTCGCCCCGCTGCTGACCCAGCTCGTGGTCGTCCTGCGCCGCTGAGCCGGCGAGCGGGACCGCAGGTCCGGCCCCGCTCCCCCGCGTGCCTTCAGACCCGAGCGCCCCCGCCGGTACGGCGACCCGCGGGTCGCCGTACCGGGTGCGAGCGGGTCAGACGTCGCCGCCGAGGTAGGCCGCCTTGACCGAGTCGTCGGCCGCCAGCTCGGCACCGGTGCCCTCGCGGACGATCTCCCCGGTCTCGAGGATGTAGGCCCGGTGCGCCCGCTTGAGCGCCTGCGCGGCGTTCTGCTCGACGAGGAGCACCGTGGTGCCCTGGGCGTTGATCTCGGTGACGATGTCGAAGATCTGCTGGATCAGCTTGGGCGCCAGCCCCATCGACGGCTCGTCGAGGAGCAGCAGCTTGGGCCGCGCCATCAGCGCCCGGCCCATCGCCAGCATCTGCTGCTCACCGCCGGACATCGTGCCCGCGGCCTGGCTGACCCGCTCCTTGAGGCGCGGGAACAAGGTGAACACCCGCTCGCGGTCCTCGGCCACGGCCGAGGTCTTGCGGTCGGACCGGGCGTAGGTGCCCATCTCCAGGTTCTCCCCGACCGTCATCCCGGGGAAGCAGCCCCGGCCCTCGGGCGACTGCGAGATGCCGATCACCGGACGCTCGTGAGCCGGCATCGCCGTGATGTCCTTGCCCTGGAACATGATCGAGCCCTTGCGGACCGGTCGGAGCCCCGAGACGGTCTTCATCGTGGTGGTCTTGCCCGCACCGTTGGCGCCGATGAGGGTGACGATCTCACCCTCCTCGACGGTGAAGCTGATGTCGCGGATCGCCTCGATGCGTCCGTAGTTGACGCACAGGCCGTTGACCTCAAGAAGCATCGGACTCGTCCACTCCCAGGTAGGCCGCGATGACGGCCGGGTTGTCACGGATCTCGGCCGGCAGGCCCTCGGCGATCTTGCGGCCGAACTCCAGCACGACGATGCGGTCGGTCACGCCCATCACGAGCCTCATGTCGTGCTCGATCAGCAGGACGGTGTAGCCCTGGTCGCGGATCTTGCGGATCAGGTCCATCAGCTTGGCCTTCTCGGCCGGGTTGAAGCCGGCCGCCGGCTCGTCCAGGCACAGGAGCTTGGGCCTGGTGGCCAGCGCGCGGGCGATCTCGAGGCGACGCTGGTCGCCGTACGGCAGGTTGCGCGCCAGCTCGTCCGGACACCCTGGTCGAGCCCCATGAACTCGAGCAGCTCCTCGGCCCGCGCGCGGCCCTCGGCCTCCTCGACGCGGTGCCGGGGCAGCCGGAACATCGCCGACAGCACCCCGGTGCGGTGGTGCGTGTCGGCGCCGACCATGACGTTCTCGAGGGCGGTCATGTTGCCGAAGAGGCGGATGTTCTGGAAGGTCCGGGCGATGCCGAGCTTGGTGATCTCGAACCGCTTGCGCCGGCCGAGCGGCTCGCCCTGGAACCGGACCGCGCCCGAGGTGGGCTGGTAGACGCCGGTCATGACGTTGAAGCAGGTCGTCTTGCCGGCGCCGTTGGGCCCGATCAGGCCGAGGATCTCGCCCTCGTTGATGTGGAAGCTCACCTCGTTGAGCGCGACCACGCCGCCGAACCGGAGCGTGACGTTGTCCACCTCGAGGATCCGGGTGGCGGTGGCGCTGTCACTGGCCCCCGTGGCGAGGTCCCCGGGCTGCTGTGTCTGCGTGAGGTCCTCAGGCACTGGTCGTTCCTTCCTCGAGCGCTTCGAGCTTCTCGTCGGTCTTCTTCGCCCTGATCGTGCGCCGGGGCGGGAGCAGACCCTGCGGCCGGAAGATGGCCAGCAGCATCAGCGCCAGGCCGAACACGAGCACCCGCCAGTCCTGGAACTCGCGGAACCGCTCGGGGAAGTAGGCGACGACGACGGCGCCGAGCATGACCCCCCAGCGGTTGCCCGCCCCGCCCACCACGACCGCGGCGATGAACAGGATCGACAGCAGCAGCGGGAAGCCGCCGGGTGAGATGAAGCCCTGCTTGCCGGCGAACAACGCGCCCGAGAGGCCGCCGATGAAGGCGCCCATGGCGAAGGCGAGCAGCTTGAACTTGAACGTCGGCACGCCCATCAGCTCGGCGGCGTCCTCGTCCTCACGCGTCGCCTCCCAGGCCCGGCCCACGCGGCTGTCCTTGATCAGGATGTCGGCGAAGACCACCGCGGCGATGACCACGAGCGCCAGCCAGTAGTAAGGGATCTGGTCGCTGATGCCGAACTTCAGGAACGTGGTGGTGGTGTCCAGGTCGACGACCGGCGGCCCGCTGCTCCAGTCCAGGTGCGGGATCTGCCCGATCTCGATGCTCGGCGGGCGCGGCACGTTGGAGATGCCGGCGTTGCCGCCCAGCCAGTCGGAGTTGATCGCGGTGAGCCGGATGATCTCGCCGAAGCCGAGGGTCACGATGGCCAGGTAGTCACCGCGGACGCGCAGCGTGGGCGCGCCCAGGATGATGCCGGACACCAGCGCGGCGACCACCGCGACCGGCACGGTGACCAGCCACGGCAGGTGCCCGTGCTCGGAGCCGAGGACGGCCACGGTGTAGGCGCCGACGGCGTAGAAGCCCACGTAGCCGAGGTCGAGCAGACCGGCGTAGCCGACGACGATGTTGAGCCCGAGCGCCACCAGGACGTAGGTGGCGACGGTGAACAGCACGCCACCGAAGTCCGAGTCGGGGGTGGTGATGATCGGGATGTTGAGCAGCGGCAGGGCGAACAGGAACACACCCATCAGCACCCAGAGCAGGATCCTGACGGCCATCGGCAGGCCCTTGAACCGGTCGGCGATCATGCGCGCGCCCTCCCCAGAGACTCGCCCAGCAGGCCGGTCGGCCGGAAGAGCAGGATGACGACCAGCAGGAGGAACGCGACGACGTCCTTCCACTCGGTCCCGATGAGGGCCGAGCCGTAGTTCTCGGCGAGGCCGAGGACGAAGCCGCCGAGCAGGGCCCCCCGCAGGTTGCCGATGCCACCGAGGACCGCCGCGGTGAACGCCTTGACGCCGAGGGTGAACCCGGCGTCGAACCGGGTGACGCCGATCTTCAGCAGGTACAGCGTCGCCGCCACCCCCGCCATGACGCCACCGACGAGGAACGTCACCTGGATGACCCGGTCGCGGTTGACTCCCATCAGCGCGGCGGCCTCGGGGTCCTGGGCGACGGCGCGGACGCCGCGACCGAGCCGGGAGCGGCGCGTGAACTGGTCGAGGAAGACCATGACGACGACCGCGCCGATGAGCACGAGGATGTCGACGTTGGTCACGGCGTAGTCGCCGATGTTGAACACCGGCTTGGGCGTGATGATCTCGGGCAGCGCCGCGTTGTCACGCGCGCGGCCGACGTAGTTGTTCAGCACCACCTCGAGGCCGACGAACTTCGCCAGCTTGTCCCGCAGGCCCATCAGCTCGGCCAGCACGAACGAGGCGCCGATGGCCGAGATCAGCGCGATCAGGGGCGGGCGCGTTGCGTTTGCGCAGTGGTCGGTAGGCGAACCGCTCGAGCGCCACCGCGATCACGCCGGACATGACCATCGCCGCCGCCAGCATGGCCAGCACCCACAGGACCACCGACCCGACACCCGCGCCGGACCGGCCACCGAGCAGCATGACCGCCCACAGCGCGGCGAACGTGCCGTACATGAAGACCTCGGAGTGGGCGAAGTTGATCAGCCGCAGCACGCCGTAGACGAGCGTGTAGCCGAGCGCGACCAGGCCGTAGACCGCACCCAGGGTGAGACCGGTCAGGGTCAGTGAGAAGAAGTTGTCGAACAGGTAGGACATCGATGGTCTCCTGTGGGCCACGCGCTGCAGCAGCGCGTCAGAGGCGAGGTGCGAGGAGGCAGCAGATACGGCCGGGGGCGAGCGCCACCGACCGTATCTGCCTCAGCGCCAGATGCGGTGGCGCCGTGCCGTGCTTACTTGATCTCCTTGACCGGGACGATCTTGCCGCCCTCGACCTTGTAGGCCCACACCGAGATCTCCGCCGGCTCGCCGGTGGCGTCGAACTTCATCTTCTTGGTCACGCCCTGCTTGTCGTACGACTTCACGTACGCCAGCATGTCCTCGCGGGTGGACTTGCCCGCGGCGATGCCGTCGAGGAAGACGTTGCGCGGAGTCGTAGCCCTCGGCCGAGTAGGTGGCCGGGTCGGAGTTGTAGGCGGCCTTGAACGCGCTCTGGAACTCCGGGGCCTTGTCCGGCGGCAGGCACGGGCAGGTCATGATCGTGCCCTCGGCGGCAGCGCCACCGGCCTTGATGTAGCCGTCGTCCTTGACGCCGTCACCGACGACCATGGTGCCCTTCCAGCCGGCGTCCTTCAGCTGCTTGACCAGCAGGCCGGCCTCGGCGTAGTAGCCACCGTAGAAGAGGGCCTGCGCGCCGGAGGCCTTGACCTTGGTGACGGAGGCGGAGAAGTCGGTCTGCTTCTGCTGGATGCGGTCGGTGCCGATGACCATCGGCACCGAGGTCGGACTTGACGATGTCGGCCAGGCCCTTGCCGTACTCCGACGCGTCGTCCATGACGAACACCTTGGTGGCCTTGAGGTCGTCCTTGATGTACTTCGCGGCCGCGGGGCCCTGCGACGGCGTCGTTGCCGAGGGCGCGGAAGAAGGTCTTCCAGCCGTTCTTGGCCAGCGCCGGGTTGGTCGCGGACGGGGTGATCGTGGTCAGGCCGGCCTCGTTGAACGCCGGGTCTGCCGCCTTGGACTCACCGGAGAAGGCCGGGCCGACGATGCCGATGACGGTCTTGTCGTCGATCGCCGTCTTGGCCAGTGCCGGGGCCTGGGTCTCGCTGCCCTGGGAGTCGAACTGCTTGAGCTTGACCTGGCAGTCCTTGTGCTTCTCGTTGTACTGCTTGACGGCGAGGTCGGCACCGTTCTTGATGTTGATGCCGAGGTTGGCGGCGTCGCCGGTCAGCGCGCCGAAGAAGCCGATCTGCAGGTCACACTTCGTCCCGCTGGTGCTGCCGCCGGACGCGGTGTCGCCGCCCTTGGTGCCACAACCGGACAGGGCCAGTGCAGCGACCACGACCGGCGCGCTGTACTTGATGAGAGAACGCACGTACTCCTCCTGATGCCACCGATGACGCCGCGCACACGGCGCCGTCCTCCCCCGGTCGGGGGAACAGTCGGAACACTAGACCGGGAGGTGTGGCCCACGGCACCTCCTTGAGGCGAATGGTGTCCGTGTCGTGACCAAACGGGTTTGCCCGGGCGGCCGTGGCCCCGGTCAGTCGGCGGAGGTGCGGGCCGGCAGGCCCGTGATGACCGCCTCGGCGACCTCACGCATGCCGAGGCGCCGGTCCATGGCCGTCTTCTGGATCCACCGGAACGCCTCCGCCTCGGTGATCGACAGCTGCGCCATGAGGACACCCTTGGCCCGGTCGACCGCCTTGCGGGTCTCCAGCCGCTCACCCAGGTCGGCGATCTCCGTCTCGAGCGCGTGCAGCTCGAGCCACCGGGAGCGGGCGATGTCGATGGCCGGCACGAGGTCGGAGGCGGTGAACGGCTTGACGACGTAGGCCATCACGCCGGCGTCGCGGGCCCGCTCGACGAGCTCCTTCTGGCTGAACGCCGTGAGCATGACCACCGGGGCGATCCGCTCCCGGCCGATCACCTCGGCGGCGCTGATGCCGTCGAGGACCGGCATCTTGACGTCCATGACCACCAGGTCGGGGCGCAGCTCACGGGCCAGCTCGATCGCCTGCTCGCCGTTCGCGGCCTGCCCGACCACCTCGTAGCCGTCCTCCTCCAGCATCTCGGCGAGGTCGAGGCGGATCAGCGTCTCGTCCTCGGCCACCACGATGCGGGTGCCGGCCGTGGGCGCGGAAGGAGGCGTCGGAGCGTCCGGTGCAGCCGCGGCGGCCGCGCCGGCGCCGGGCTCGCGATCGGGCACGGGCTGGGGGTTCACGGCGTCGTCGGTCACGGGGACAGCCTAGTGGCCGGGCCGGATCCGGGTCCGCGTGGTCGGACGAGAGTGCCGAGGGCGGGACTTGAACCCGCACGCCCTTTCGAGCAGAGCATTTTGAGTGCCCCGTGTCTGCCATTCCACCACCCCGGCGGGTGCGGCGAAAGCATACCCGGCGGGCGGCACGGGACAGCACCGCCACGACCCAGGGCCGTGCCGGTGCCGGCGGGGTCAGGACCCGGCAGTGGGGGTGTCGAGGTCCTCGTACGCCGGGGCGACCTTGTTGACCGCGTCGCCCACGTGGTGGACCCGCAGGGCGTTGGTGGAGCCGGGGATGCCGGGAGGCGACCCGGCGACGATGACGACCATGTCGCCCTCGACGCAGCGGCCGGACTCCAGCAGGGAGACGTCCACCTGGCGGGCCATCTGGTCGGTGTGCTTGGCCATCGGCACCTTGAACGTCTCGATGCCCCAGGTGAGCGTCAGCTGCGAGCGGGTGGACGCGTTGGGCGTGAACGCCAGCATCGGCAGCTTGCTGCGGATGCGCGAGAGCCGCTTGGCGGAGTCGCCGGAGGTGGTGAAGGTGACGAGGTACTTGGCGCCGAGCAGGTCGCCGATCTCGGCCGCGGCGGCCGTCACGGCGCCGCCGGTCGTGTGCGGCTTGGTGCCCAGCTCGGCCACCCGGTCGAGGCCGTGCTCCTCGGTGCTCTCGATGATCTTGGCCATGGTCCGGACCGCCTCGATCGGCCACTTGCCGACGCTGGTCTCCCCCGACAGCATGATCGCGTCGGCGCCGTCGAGGACCGCGTTGGCGCAGTCGCTGGCCTCGGCGCGGGTCGGGCGGGAGTTCTCGATCATCGACTCCAGCACCTGGGTGGCGACGATGACCGGCTTGGCGTTGCGCCGGGCGATCTCGATCGCCCGCTTCTGCACCAGCGGCACCTCCTCGAGCGGCAGCTCGACCCCGAGGTCGCCGCGGGCCACCATCACCCCGTCGAACGCGTCGATGATCTCGGTGAGGTTGTCCACCGCCTGCGGCTTCTCGATCTTGGCGATGACGGGCAGGCGCACGCCCTCCTCGTCCATGATCTCGTGCACGCGGACGATGTCCTTGGCGTCACGGACGAAGGAGAGCGCGATCATGTCGGCCCCGAGGCGCAGCCCCCAGCGCAGGTCGGCCTCGTCCTTGTCGGACAGGGCCGGGACGCTGACCGCGACGCCGGGCAGGTTGATGCCCTTGTTGTTGGAGACCACGCCCCCCTCGAGCACCGTGGTGATGACCTCGGTCGCGGTCACCTCGACCGCCTGCAGGGCCACCTTGCCGTCGTCGACCAGCAGCATGTCGCCCGGGCGGACGTCACCGGGCAGCCCCTTGTACGTCGTGCTGACCCGGTCCTGGTCGCCGAGGATGTCGTCCACGGTCACGACGAACCGGGCGCCGTTCTCGAGCCGGACCGGGCCGTCGGCGAACCGGCCGGTGCGGATCTTGGGACCCTGCAGGTCGACCAGGATGCCGACGGCGTGACCGGTCTCCTCGCTGGCCGCGCGCACGTCCCGGTAGACGGCCTCGTGGTCGGCGTAGGCGCCGTGGGAGAGGTTGAGCCGGGCGACGTCCATGCCGGCGGAGACCAGCTCGCGAAGGCGCTCCGGCGAGGAGACGGCAGGGCCCAGGGTGCAGACGATCTTGGCGCGGCGCATGGCCGTGATTCTAGAGCGAGAAGCCGGACGCGCGTGACCCGGCCCACGCGGGCCGGGTCACGCGCGTCTCACACCGTGAGCGGACGGTCGGTCGGGTTGACCGGCCGCGGCAGCGCGGACCGGCCGGTGAGGTAGGCGTCGACGCCCTGTGCCGCGGACCGGCCCTCGGCGATCGCCCAGACGATGAGCGACTGGCCACGACCGGCGTCGCCGGCGACGAAGACGCCCGGGACCGACGTCATGAAGTGCTTGTCCCGCTTGACGTTCGAGCGCTCGTCGAGCTCGACCCCGAGCTGCTCGACCACACCGGCGGACTGCGGACCGAGGAAGCCCATGGCCAGCAGCACCAGCTGGGCAGGGATCTCGCGCTCGGTCCCCTCGACCTCCTCGAAGCCCTGGGCGCCACGCCGGACCTCGACCAGCCGCAGCGCCCGGACCCGGCCCTCCTCGTCACCGAGGACCTCCTTGGTGTTCACCGCGTAGACACGCTCGCCGCCCTCCTCGTGGGCGCTCGCGACGCGGTAGAGCATCGGGTAGGTCGGCCACGGCATGCTGTCGGGGCGCTCGTCGCTCGGGCGCGGCATGATCTCCAGCGAGGTGACCGAGCGGGCGCCCTGGCGCAGCGCGGTGCCCAGGCAGTCGGCACCGGTGTCTCCCCCGCCGATGATCACGACGTCCTTGTCCTTGGCCGTCACCTGGCCCTCGACCTGCTCGCCGAGCGCCACCCGGTTGGCCGGCGGCAGGAAGTCCATCGCCTGCAGCACGCCGTCGAGCTCGCGACCCGGCACCGGCAGGTCGCGCGGGACGGTCGCGCCGATCGCCAGCACGACCGCGTCGTAGCGGTCGCGCAGCTGCCGGCCGGTGATCTCGACGCCGACGTCGACGCCGCTGCGGAACCGGGTGCCCTCGGCCTCCATCTGGGCCAGCCGGCGGTCGACGACGGCCTTCTCCATCTTGAACTCGGGGATGCCGTAGCGCAGCAGCCCGCCGGGCTTGTCGGCCCGCTCGTAGACCGCGACCGTGTGACCGGCCCGGGTCAGCTGCTGGGCCACCGCCAGGCCGGCGGGCCCGGAGCCGACGACCGCGACCGTCTTGCCGGTCAGCCGGTCAGGCGGCTGGGGTGCCACCGCGCCCGCGTCGAACGCGCGGTCGACGATCGTGACCTCGATCTGCTTGATCGTCACCGGCGGCTGGTTGATGCCGAGCACGCACGCCGTCTCGCACGGGGCCGGGCACAGCCGCCCGGTGAACTCGGGGAAGTTGTTGGTCGCGTGCAGGCGCTCGATCGCCTCGCGCCAGTCGCCCTTCCACGCCAGGTCGTTCCACTCGGGGATGAGGTTGCCCAGCGGACAGCCGTTGTGGCAGAACGGGATGCCGCAGTCCATGCAGCGACCGGCCTGGCGCTGCACCTGCGCGACCTCCTGCTGCTCGTAGACCTCGCGCCAGTCCATCAGCCGGACCGGCACCGGGCGCCGCTGCGGCAGCTCGCGCTCGCGGGTGTGCAGGAAACCCTGGGGGTCAGCCACGGGAGGCCTCCATGATCCGCTCCCACACCTGGGAGCCGTCGGGGTCGAGACCCTCGGTCTCGGCCTGGGCCCGCACGTCGAGGACGCGCTGGTAGTCGCGGGGCAGGACGAGGGTGAAGCGGGTGCGGACGTGGTCCCAGTCCGCGAGCAGCCGTCCGGCGACGGCGGAGTCGGTCCACTGCCGGTGCTTGACGAGCAGGTCGTGCACGACCTTCTCGTCGCTCTCGCGCAGCGGCGAGAGGCCGACCAGCTCGGTGTTGACCCGCTCGGGACGCAGGTCCAGGAC
Source organism: uncultured Actinomycetota bacterium (assembly GCA_963828995.1). Taxonomy (GTDB): domain Bacteria; phylum Actinomycetota; class Actinomycetes; order Actinomycetales; family Dermatophilaceae; genus CAVRTM01. Next base: position 272,108 of record CAWHHB010000006.1, on the reverse strand, counting down.
GTAGGCCACGCCGCCGGACATGCCGGCCGCGACGTTGCGCCCGGTGGGCCCGAGGATGAGGACGGTGCCGCCGGTCATGTACTCGCAGGCGTGGTCGCCCACGCCCTCGACGACGGCGGTCGCGCCGGAGTTGCGGACGCAGAACCGCTCGCCGACCTGGCCGCGCAGGAACAGCTCGCCGGTCGTGGCGCCGTAGCCGATGACGTTGCCGGCGATGACGTTGTGCTCGGCCGGCAGCGTGGCGTGCGCGGTCGGGGCGCACCACGACCCGGCCGCCGGACAGGCCCTTGCCGACGTAGTCGTTGGCGTCGCCGTACAGCCGCAGGGTGATGCCCGCGGGCAGGAACGCGCCCAGGGACTGCCCCGCCGACCCGGTCAGCGACACGTCGATCGTGTCGTCGGCCAGCCCGTGCGGGTGCAGGCGTGGTGACCTCGTGCCCGAGCATCGTGCCGACCGTGCGGTTGACGTTGCGCACCGGCAGCTCGATCCGCACCGGCGTCCGGTCGAGCAGCGCCTCCTGGCTCATCTCGATGAGCACGTGGTCCAGCGCCTTCTCCAGCCCGTGGTCCTGGGCGACCGTGTGGTGGCGCGGCGGCGTCGGCCGGCGCCTCGACCTCGGTGAGGATCGGGGTGAGGTCGAGACCGCTGGCCTTCCAGTGCTCGACCGCGGCCGTGGTGTCGAGCGCCGACGCGGCGCCGACCGCCTCCTCGATCGAGCGGAACCCCAGCGCCGCCAGGTGCTCGCGCACCTCCTCGGCGATGTACTCGAAGAAGGTCTCGACGAACTCGGGCTTGCCGGTGAACCGCGAGCGCAGCTCGGGGTTCTGGGTGGCGATGCCGACCGGGCAGGTGTCGAGGTGGCAGACGCGCATCATGATGCAGCCGCTGACGACCAGCGGTGCGGTCGCGAAGCCGAACTCCTCGGCGCCGAGCAGCGCCGCCACGACGACGTCGCGGCCGGTCTTGAGCTGGCCGTCGACCTGGACGACGATGCGGTCGCGCAGCCCGTTGAGCACCAGCGTCTGCTGGGTCTCGGCCAGGCCGAGCTCCCACGGTGCGCCGGCGTGCTTCAGCGAGGTCAGCGGCGAGGCGCCGGTGCCGCCGTCGTGCCCGGAGATGAGCACGACGTCGGCGTGCGCCTTGCTCACCCCGGCGGCCACCGTGCCGACCCCGATCTCGGAGACCAGCTTGACGTGGATCCGGGCCGACGGGTTGGCGTTCTTGAGGTCGTGGATGAGCTGGGCGAGGTCCTCGATCGAGTAGATGTCGTGGTGCGGCGGCGGGGAGATGAGCCCGACGCCGGGCGTCGAGTGCCGGGTCCGCGCAATCCACGGGTAGACCTTGTGGCCGGGCAGCTGGCCGCCCTCGCCGGGCTTGGCGCCCTGGGCCATCTTGATCTGGATGTCGTCGGCCTGGGTCAGGTAGAGGCTGGTCACGCCGAACCGCCCGGAGGCGACCTGCTTGATCGCGGAGCGGCGGACCGGGTCGAGCAGCCGGTCCTCGTCCTCGCCGCCCTCGCCGGTGTTGGAGCGGCCGCCGAGCCGGTTCATGGCCACGGCGAGGGTCTCGTGCGCCTCCTGGCTGATCGAGCCGTAGCTCATCGCGCCGGTGTTGAACCGCTTGACGATCGAGCTGACCGGCTCGACCTCCTCCAGCGGCACCGGCGTGCGGTCGGTGGCGAAGCCGAACAGCCCGCGCAGGGTCATCAGCCGCTCGGCCTGCTCGTCGACCCTGGCGGTGTACTGCTTGAAGACGTCGTAGCGGCGCTGGCGGGTGGAGTGCTGCAGCCGGAAGACCGTGTCGGGGTCGAACAGGTGCGGCTCGCCCTCGCGGCGCCACTGGTACTCCCCGCCCACGTCGAGCTTGCGGTGCGGCAGCCGGACCCCGTCCGGCGGGTAGGCCGTCGCGTGCCGGGCGGCGACCTCGGCCGCGATGACGTCCAGGCCGATGCCGCCGAGCTGGGAGACGGTGCCGGTGAAGTAGCGGTCGACCAGCTCCTGCGCGAGGCCGATCGCCTCGAACACCTGGGCGCCGCGGTAGGAGGCGACGGTGGAGATGCCCATCTTGGACATCACCTTCAGGACGCCCTTGCCGAGCGCCTTGATCAGGTTGGCCACCGCCTTCTCCGCCGCGACCCCGGTCAGCTGGCCCGAGCGGACGAGGTCCTCGACCGACTCCATCGCCAGGTAGGGGTTGACCGCCGCCGCGCCGAACCCGATCAGCAGGGCGACGTGGTGCACCTCGCGGACGTCGCCCGCCTCGACCAGCAGGCCGACCCGGGTGCGGGTCTTCTCCCGGATCAGGTGGTGGTGCACCGCCGAGGTGAGCAGCAGCGAGGGGATCGGCGCGAGGTCGCGTCCGGAGTCGCGGTCGGAGAGGACGACGAACCGGGCGCCCTTCGCGATCGCGGCCGACACCTCGGTGAAGATCTCCTCCAGCCGCGCCTGCATCGCCTCGGCGCCGCCGGACACGTCGTACAGGCCCCTGACCACGTGGGTGGCGTAGCCGGGCAGGTCACCGTCGGCGTTGATGTGGACGATCTTGGCCAGCTCGTCGTTGTCGATGACCGGGAACGGCAGCAGCGAGCTGGCGGGCGTGCGCCGGGGTCGCCGTGAGCGCGTTGCCCTCCGGGCCGATGGTCGTGCCGAGCGACGTGACCAGCTCCTCGCGGATGGAGTCCAGCGGCGGGTTGGTGACCTGGGCGAAGAGCTGGGTGAAGTAGTCGAAGATCAGCCGCGGCCGGTCGGACAGCACGGCGATCGGGCTGTCGGTGCCCATCGAGCCGAGCGCCTCGGCGCCCGAGCGGGCCATCGGGGAGAGCAGGATCCGCAGCTCCTCCTCGGTGTAGCCGAAGGTCTGCTGGCGACGGGCGACCGAGGACGCGGTGTGCACGATGTGCTCGCGCTCGGGCAGGTCGGTCAGGCTGATCTCGCCGGCGTGCAACCACTCCTCGTAGGGGTGCTCGGCGGCCAGCGAGGACTTCACCTCGTCGTCGCTGACCAGCCGGCCGTGCTCGGTGTCGACCAGGAACATGCGGCCGGGCTGCAGCCGCCCCTTGCGCACCACGCGGCTCGGCTCGAGGTCGAGCACGCCGATCTCGGAGGCCAGCACGACCAGGCCGTCGTCGGTCACCCAGTAGCGACCGGGGCGCAGGCCGTTGCGGTCGAGCACGGCGCCGATGACGGTGCCGTCGGTGAAGGTGACGCACGCCGGGCCGTCCCAGGGCTCGATGAAGGTCGAGTGGAACTCGTAGAAGGCGCGTCGGGCCGGGTCCATCTCGGTGTGGTTCTCCCACGCCTCGGGGATCATCATCAGCACCGCGTGCGGCAGGGAGCGCCCGCCGAGGTGGAGCAGCTCGAGCACCTCGTCGAAGGTGGCCGAGTCGGAGCCGCCGGGGGTGCAGATCGGGAAGAGCCGGTTGAGGTCGCCGGGGATCACGTCGCTCGCCAGCTGGCTCTCGCGGGCGCGCATCCAGTTGCGGTTGCCCTTGACGGTGTTGATCTCGCCGTTGTGCGCGATCATCCGGTAGGGGTGGGCCAGCGGCCACGACGGGAAGGTGTTGGTGGAGAACCGCGAGTGGACCAGGGCCAGCTCGGTGGCGAAGCGGCGGTCGGACAGGTCGGGGAAGAAGGGCTCGAGCTGGCCGGTGGTCAGCATGCCCTTGTAGACCATGGTCGCGGGCCGACAGCGAGGGGAAGTACACCTGCGCGTCGTGCTCGGCCCGCTTGCGCAGGCAGAACGCCAGCCGCTCCAGGCCCAGGCCCACGACCCGGCCCGAGGCGGCGGCCACGAAGAGCTGGCGGAAGACCGGCATGCAGTCGCGGGCGACCTGGCCGACCAGCTCGACCGCCACCGGCACGTCACGCCAGCCGAGGACCCGGAGGCCCTCCTCGCGCGGCCAGCGACTCGATCGTGGCGACCGCGGCGGACCGCTCGGCCTCGTCGGTCGGCAGGAAGGCGATGCCCGCGGCGTAGGCCCCCCGCGGCGGGAGGTCGAAGTCGACGACCTCGCGCAGGAACGCGTCGGGGATCTGGGTGAGGATGCCGGCACCGTCACCGACCAGCGGGTCGGCGCCGGTGGCACCGCGGTGCTCGAGGTTGCGCAGGGCGGTCAGGGCATGGTCGACGATGTCGTGCCCGGCACTGCCACGCATCGTGGCCACGAGCGCGACCCCGCAGGCGTCGTGCTCGTGCTCCGACCGGTAGAGGCCCTGGTCTGCCGGCTGGGCTGAGAAGAGAGAGGTAGCCACGTGCTGCACCGTCCTTGAAAGTCTCGAGAGAACACCTCGGGAACCGCGGTGGACGGCACTGGCCAACGGGGTCAGAGCAGAATAGCCGGAGTCGGCGAAATCCTGCCAGATGGGACGGCGAGTTCCATCTACTGAGACGTCTGTGCTGGGGTGTCGTCCGTCGACTCGGGCCGGACATCTTCCTGCAACACGTTCCGGCCCGCTCTCCAGAACCCGTAGAGCGCACCGAGGAACACGATGACCGATGTCCAGACGTTGAGCCGCAGTCCCAGAATGTGGTTTGCCGTGTCGGTGCGCAACATCTCGATGACCCCCCGTCCGAGGGTGTAAAGCATCAGATAGAGGGCGAACACCTGCCCGTTGCGCAGGTGGAACCGCCGCTCGGCCAGGACGAGTGCCCCGGCCACGATCAGGCACCAGAGCGACTCGTAGAGAAAGGTCGGCTGGTAGTAGCCGAGGACGACGGCCGCACCGTCCGCTCCCCGGACGGCGTGGCCCGCCGCCTGGTCCCACTCGTGGATCTGCAGGCCCCACGGCAGGTCCGTGCGGGCGCCGTACAGCTCGTTGTTGAAGTAGTTGCCGAAGCGTCCGAGCGCCTGGGCCACGGCGATGCCCGGGGCGGCGCAGTCGGCGAAGCGCAGGAACGGCACGCCGCGGCGGCGGCAGCCGATCCACGCGCCGAGCGCGCCGAGCGCGACCGCGCCCCAGATGCCGAGGCCGCCCTCCCAGATCTTGAACGCGTTCATCGGGTGCCCGCCCTCGCCGAAGTACGGCTGCGGGGTGGTGATGACGTGGTAGAGCCGGCCGCCGACGATGCCGAAGGGCACGGCGTACGCCGCGACGTCCAGGGCCTCCCCCGGCGCGCCGCCGCGGGCGGTCAGGCGCCGCTGGGTGATCCAGACGGCGAGGACGATGCCGGCCAGGATGCACATCGCGTAGGCCCGGACCGGGAAGAACCCGAGGTACCAGACGCCCTGCGCGGGGCTGGGGATGGTGGCGGGCAGCGCGACCCCGTGGGTCAGGGCCGTGAGGGCGCTCACTTCGTCGCGGCCTTGACCTGTGCGGTGAGGTAGGCGGGCGTCAGCTTCTGCAGGTCCAGCACGGTGCCGTTGAGCTTGAGGGTCGGGGTGCCGAACACGCCGTCCTTCTCGCTCTGGGTCTGGACCGCCTGGGCGTAGGCCGTGTGCTGGCCGCTCTTGACGCACTGCTGCCACGTGGTGAGGGCGCTGCCGGTGATACCGGCCTGCGTGGCGAAGGTCTGGAGCTGGGCGTCGGTGTAGCCCTGCCCCTCCTTGGCCGGCTGGCCGGCGAACACCGCGTCGTGGTACGGGCCGAACCGGCCCGCGTCGGCGGCGCAGGCGGCGGCGCTGGCGGCCCGCAGCGAGGAGTCGTTCTTGAGGTTGTCGTCCAGGAACGACATGGTGTGGGTCACCAGCTTCACGTCGCCGGCCGCGGCCATGGCACGGATCTGGGCGCCGAAGAGCTTCTCGAGCTGGCCGCAGATCGGGCACTGGAAGTCCTCGTAGAGGTCCAGCGTCGGCGCACCGGCCCGGGCCTTGCCGGGGTTGACCACGATGCCGCCGCCCGGGCCGGTGGCCCCGGCCGGCAGCGCGGACGACGCGGGGGCGGTGGAGCCGCCGGGGGTGGCGGAGCCGCCGGACCCCAGGAGGATGGCGACGACGACCGCCACGATGACGAGGACGGCCACGACCGCGCCGATGACCGCCCGGTTGGCCCCCTGCCGTGGCGCCGCCGCCCGGGCCTTGTCCTTGCGCGAGGTGCTGCCGCTGGTCATGTGATCGTGCTCCCTGTCAGAACAGTCGTCGGTCGAGGCTGAAGGCGGTGCGGGGGCGGACGACGAGCCAGGTCGCGCACAGCGCGAGCCCGATGTCCCGCAGGGTCTCCGAGAGGTAATGCGTCTGCGCCGCCGCGATAGTTCCCCCGCCGCCGAAGCAGCCGCAGTCGATGGTGAGGCCACGGGCCCAGGCCGAGATGATGCCGACGAGGAAGGCGAGCATGAGCAGCCCGCCCACGACGGCCGCCGGCCGCGTCAGCAGGCCGAGCACCAGCAGCAGGCCGGCCGCGATCTCGACCACCGGCAGGGCGACGCCCACCACCCCGGCGACGTCGTACGGCAGCAGCTGGTAGGCCCGGACGGCCATCGCCGACACCGCCGGCGTGGTGACCTTCAGCGCACCGGCGACGACCAGGACCACGCCCAGCACGAGCCGGGCCAGCAGCCCCACGAGGTCCAGCACGCGGCCGTGGTCGGGACGGGCCACCGGTCAGCGACCCTCGCGCACGCCGGCAGCCAGCTCGGTGGTCAGCGCCCGGAGCGCGGACAGGCCCTCGGCGGGCGTGGGGGCGTCGACGAGGCAGCGCACCAGCGCCGACCCGACGATGACCCCGTCGGCGAACGCCGCGACCTGCGCGGCCTGGGCGCCGGTGGAGACGCCGAGCCCGACGCAGACCGGCAGGTCGGTCACCGCGCGGGCCCGGGCCACCAGGGTGCCGGCGGCGTCGCCGACGCTGGTCCGGGCCCCGGTGACGCCCATCGTCGAGGCGGCGTAGACGAAGCCGCGGCAGGCCGCACCGGTGCTGGCCAGCCGCGCGTCGGTGGAGCTGGGCGCGACGAGGAAGACCCGGTCGAGGTCGTTGCGCTCGGCGGCCGCCATCCACTCCTGCGCCTCGTCCGGGATGAGGTCGGGGGTGATCAGGCCGGCACCGCCGGCCGCGGCGAGGTCGCCCGCGAACCGGTCGACGCCGTAGCGGTCGACCGGGTTCCAGTAGGTCATCACCAGCGCCGGCGCGCCCGCGTCGGCGACCGCCCGCACGGCGGTGAACACGTCGGACAGCCGCGACCCGCGCTGCAGGGCGGCCTCGACGGCGTGCTGGATGACCGGGCCGTCCATCAGCGGGTCGGTGTAGGGCACGCCGATCTCGACGATGTCGACGCCGGACTCGACCATGGCCACCATGGCCTCGATCGACCCCTGGACGTCGGGGAAGCCGACCGGCAGGTAGCCGACGAGGGCGGCGCGGTTCTCCCCGCGCGCCTTGGCCAGGGTGGCCGCGACGCCGGTCATGACGGCGCCCCGCAGCCCGCGCGCCGGGTGCTGCCGGGTGCGGTCCGCATGCGGACGGTCAGGGTGCTCACCAGCCACTTCCTTCTGCCTCGTCGACCGGTTCGGCCGCCTTGATCTGCTCGGCCTCGACGAGGTCGTCGCCCGACAGCAGCCCGAACCAGCGGGCGGCGGTGTCGACGTCCTTGTCGCCGCGACCGGAGAGGTTGACCAGCACGACCCCCTCGGGGCCGAGCTCGCGGCCGATCTGCAGCGCGCCGGCGAGGGCGTGGGCGCTCTCGATGGCCGGGATGATCCCCTCGGTGCGGCACAGCAGCGCGAACGCGTCCATCGCCTCGGCGTCGGTGACCGGGCGGTACTCGGCCCGGCCGGAGTCCTTGAGCTAGGCGTGCTCGGGGCCGACGCTCGGGTAGTCCAGGCCGGCCGAGATCGAGTGCGACTCCAGCGTCTGGCCGTCCTCGTCCTGCAGGACGTAGGTGTAGGCGCCGTGCAGCACCCCGGGGATGCCGGTGCTGAACCGGGCCGCGTGCTGGCCGGTGTCGATGCCCTCGCCGCCGGCCTCGAGACCGACCAGGCGCACCGACGCGTCGTCGATGAAGCGGTGGAAGATGCCGATGGCGTTGGAGCCGCCGCCGACGCAGGCGCACACCGCGTCGGGCAGCCGGCCGACCAGGTCGAGCACCTGGCCGCGGGCCTCGACGCCGATGATCCGGTGGAAGTCGCGGACCATCTCGGGGAACGGGTGCGGGCCGGTGACCGTGCCGATGAGGTAGTGCGTGGTCTCGACGTTGGTCACCCAGTCGCGCATGGCCTCGTTGATCGCGTCCTTGAGGGTGCGCGCTGCCGTTGCTGACCGGGATGACCTCGGCGCCCAGCAGCCGCATCCGGGCCACGTTGAGGGCCTGCCGCCGGGTGTCCTTCTCGCCCATGTAGACGACGCACTCCAGCCCGAGCAGCGCGGCGGCCGTGGCGCTGGCGACGCCGTGCTGGCCGGCGCCGGTCTCGGCGATGATCCGGGTCTTGCCCATCCGCTTGGTCAGCAGCGCCTGGCCCAGGACGTTGTTGATCTTGTGCGAGCCGGTGTGGTTGAGGTCCTCGCGCTTGAGCAGGATCCGCGCGCCGCCGGCGTGCTCGGCGAAGCGTCGGCGCCTCGGTGAGCAGGCTGGGCCGGCCGGTGTAGGTGCGGTGCAGGCGGTCCAGCTCGCCCTGGAACGCCGGGTCGACCGCGGCCTTGAGCCGCTCCTCGTCGAGCTGCTCGAGCGCCGCGACCAGGGCCTCGGGCACGAACCGGCCGCCGTAGGCGCCGAACCGGCCCTGACGGTGCGGCTGTGCCGTGTCTTCGCCGGCTCTGCTGGGCGGGACGGGCGTCGGGGGTCATCAGGCTCCTTGCTTGCGCAGCGCCGGGTGGGCGCCGGCGGCGACGAGGTCGGCGACCGCGTCACGGGGCGAGCCGCCGGTGACCAGGCTCTCCCCGACCAGCACCGCGTCGGCGCCGGAGCGGGCGTAGTCCAGGACGTCGTGCGGGCCGCGGACGCCGGACTCGGCGACCTTGACGACGCCGGCCGGCAGGCGGGGCGCGACGCGGGCGAAGGTCGACCGGTCGACCTCGAGGGTCTTGAGGTTGCGGGCGTTGACGCCGATGACGCGGGCGCCGGCGTCGACGGCCCGGTCGGCCTCCTCCTCGTCGTGCACCTCGACCAGCGCGGTCATGCCGAGGGACTCGGCGCGCTCACGCAGGCCGATCAGCGTGGGCTGGTCGAGGGCCGCGACGATGAGCAGGACGACGTCCGCGCCCCAGGCGCGCGCCTCCCACACCTGGTAGCTGGAGACCATGAAGTCCTTGCGCAGCACCGGGATGTCGACCGCGGCGCGCACGGAGGCCAGGTCCTCGAGGCTGCCGCCGAAGCGGCGCTGCTCGGTGAGGACGCTGATCACGCTGGCGCCACCGGCCGCGTAGTCCGACGCGAGCCCGGCCGGGTCGGCGATCATCGCGAGCGCACCCTTGCTCGGGCTGGAGCGCTTGACCTCGGCGATCACCTTGACGCCGCCGCCGCTGCTGAGCGCGGCCAGGGCGTCATGAGCGGGGTCACGCCGCTCGACCCGGGCCTTCAGCTCCTCCAGCGAGGTGCGTGACTGGCGGACGGCGAGGTCGGCACGGACTCCGTCGATGATGTCGTCGAGAACGCTGGGCACCCCTCAAGGCTATCCGCGCGGCGCAGGTGCCCCTGACCTGCCCCCGGTGGCGCAACCGTCGGGCGGCGCGGACGACGCCGAGCGGCCGGCCTCACGGGGCCGGCTGCAGGCCGGCGAACGGTGGGAGCAGGCGCAGCGCGCCGAAGGCGGCGAACCCGACGCCCCAGAGCAGCGAGAGCCGCACCGCGTGGTCGACCAGGGGCGCCCTCGCGCCGCGCAGCCGGCTGACCACCCAGGCCAGCCACCAGAGCGACAGCCCGGCGAGGGACAGCACCACCCAGGCGTTGGAGGCGAGGGCTGCGACGAGGTCGCCGTGGGCCAGGTCGTTGACCGCCCGCAGGCCGCCGCAGCCGGGGCAGGGCAGGCCCGTGAGCCGGCGGAACAGGCAGAACCCCCACGCGCCGGGGACGTGGGGGTCGCGGACGGAGAGCAGACCGGCCGCCAGGAGGCCGGCGCCCGCCCACACCGCCGGGGCGGTGAGGCGGGTGCGCGCCGGGAGCTCCGCGGGGGTGGCCACGGCCCGCCCCTCAGCTCAGCTCAGCGGACGGCGGTCGTGCCGCGCGGGTTGTCGGGCTTGGTCTGGCCGAAGCCGGCCATGGCGAGGACCTTGCCGGAGACCACGCCGACCACGACCAGCACCAGACCGATGATCGCCACGAGCCAGCTCTGGACCACGACGGACAGGCACAGCAGGAAGGAGGCAACCAGGAGGATCGTGACGGCGGTCCATGCCGCCGTGCTGTGACCGTGACCGTGCTCTGCCATGGGGTTCTCTCCTTGAACGTGTGAACGTGTGGCGACTGGCCTTCATTGTGTCAGCAGCCGGGGCGGGACCGGGATCCGGGACCGGGCGGCGGCTCAGGACCCGGGCCGGTCCTGGGCCGTGGGGTCCTCGCCGCGGGACAGCTGCTCCCACGCCGACTCGCGCGAGCGGCGGACCGCCTGCTCCGAGGTCGGCCCGGCGGCGTCGGGGGTGGCCCCGGCGGTGTCGGGGACGGCCCCGTCGGCGCCGGGAGCGGCGCCGCCGGCCGACGGCGCGTCGTACCGGCTGGACAGCCCGCTCCATCGGCCCGCGCCGACGAGGGCCGCGAGGCCGGCGAGGGTCATCACCACGGCCGCCAGCGCGGCGACCCAGACCCAGAGGGTGACGCTGCCGTGGGCCGGCACGTCGCCGGTGCGGCCGGTGCCCGTGGCGGCGAGCCGCCCGAGCGCGCCGTCGGGGTCGGCGACCACCGATCCGATCACCGCCGCGCCGAGGGCGCCGGCGAGGACGACGACGGCCGCCGCCAGCCGGCGCACGATGCGCCCCGAGGTGGCCGCCGCCACCACGGCGGCGGCGCCCACGAGCGCTGCGGCCAGCACGCCGCGCGCGACCTGCGAGCCGGTGCCGTGCAGGATGCTGGCCCCGAGCACCGGGTCGTCCACGGACCCGTTGACCCAGACGCGCGACCCGCTGACCAGCAGCACGCCCGCGGTCAGCAGCACGAGCAGGAGGACGGTGCGCTTGCTGGTCAGCCGGCGCATCACGGTGCTCGCAGCCCGGCCGCCGTCGCCACCGCGCGCAGGGCGGCCGCGGCCTTGTTGATGCTCTCCTCGAGCTCCAGCTGCGGCACCGAGTCGGCGACGATCCCGCCGCCGGCCTGGACGTAGGCGCGCCCGTCCTTGACCACCGCGGTGCGGATGGCGATCGCCATGTCGAGGTCACCGGCGAAGTCGAGGTAGCCCACGACGCCGCCGTACAGGCCGCGCCGGCTCGGCTCGAGCTCGTCGATGAGGGCCATCGCACGGGGCTTCGGGGCGCCGGAGAGGGTGCCGGCGGGGAACGTGGCCCGCAGCACGTCGTACGCGCTCTGGTCGGGCCGGATGTCGCCGACCACGGTGGACTCCAGGTGCATGATGTGGCTGTAGCGGCGGATCGTCATGAACTCCACCACGTCGACGGTGCCGGGCTCGCAGACCCGCTGCAGGTCGTTGCGCGACAGGTCGACCAGCATCACGTGCTCGGAGCGCTCCTTGGCGTCGGCCAGCAGGTCCTCGCCGTAGGCGACGTCCTCCTCGGGGGTGTCCCCGCGGGGACGGGAGCCGGCGATCGGGTGGGTGATCGCGCGGCGCCCGGTCACCTTGACCAGCGCCTCCGGGCTGGAGCCGACCACGTCGTACGCCGTGCCGTCGGGGGCGGGCAGGCGCAGGAGGTACATGTACGGGCTGGGGTTGGACGCGCGCAGCACCCGGTAGACGTCCAGCGCGTCGGCGGGGCAGTCGACGGAGAACCGCTGGGACAGCACCACCTGGAACACCTCGCCGGCCCGGATCGCCTCCTTGCCCGCCTCGACCATCGCGTGGAACTGCTCCGGCGTGTGGTTGCTCGTGGCCTGCGCGGTCGTCGGCTCCAGGACCGCGACGGTGCTCGGCGCCGAGGCGGCCAGGTCGGCGGTCATCGCGTCGAGCCGGTCGACGGCGTCCTGCCAGGCCTGCTCGACCCGCTCGTCGGTGGCGTCGTAGTTGACCGCGTTGGCCACCAGCAGCAGCGACCCGTCGGAGTGGTCGAGGACGGCCAGGTCGGTGGCCAGCATCATCGCCAGCTCGGGCAGGTGCAGCTCGTCCGGCGTGCCGTCCGGCACCTTCTCCCAGCGGCGGACGGCGTCGTAGGTGACGGCGCCGACCATGCCCCCGGTCAGCGGCGGCAGCCCGGGCAGGTGCTCGGTCGCGAGCGCGGCGACCGTGTCGCGCAGCGCCTCGACCGGGTTGCCGGTGGTGGGCACGCCGACCGGGGGCTCCCCGATCCAGTGCGCCTCGCCGTCCCGCTCGGTCAGCGTGGCCCGGCAGGCGGCGCCGACGATCGAGTAGCGCGACCACACCCCGCCGTGCTCGGCCGACTCCAGCAGGAACGTGCCGGGCTGGTCCTTGGCCAGCTTGCGGTAGACCCCGACGGGCGTCTCGGCGTCGGCCAGCAGCCGGCGCACGACCGGGATGACCCGCCGGTCGCGCGCCATCTGCGTGAACGTCGGCAGCGTCGGCCAGGTGACGCCGTAGCGCAGGTCGGGCTCGGCGGCGGTGTCGCCCGCGGCCTCGGGCGTGGCGGCACCCTCGGGCGTGGCGGCACCCTCGGTGCGTCGGCCGGCGCCCTCGGGCGCGGTGGTCTCGGGTGAGGCGGTGGGCTCAGGCACGGTGGTCCGCCAGCTCGTCGCGGTGGCCCTCGCGGGCCGGCAGGGTGCGTCCGTCGAAGCAGGACCGCTCACCGGTGTGGCAGGCCACCCCGACCTGGTCGACCTGCACGAGCAGCGCGTCGCCGTCGCAGTCCAGCGCGATCTGCTTGACCAGCTGGGCGTGGCCGGAGGTGTCGCCCTTGCGCCAGTACTCCTGCCGGCTGCGGGACCAGAAGGTCACCCGCCCGCTGGTGAGCGTGCGGTGCAGCGCCTCGTCGTCCATCCAGCCGACCATGAGGACCTCGGCGGAGTCGTACTGCTGGACGACGGCACAGACCAGGCCGTCACCGTCACGCTTCAGGCGGGCGGCGACCGCGGGATCAAGGGATGAGGGGGTTGACACCTGCCTCATTCTGCCGTGTCGCGGCCCCCGCGCGGTGCGCGCCCCACCCCCGCGCGGTGCGCGCCCCGCCCCCGCGCGGTGCGTGACCGCCCGGGCCCCCGGCGCCGGCGCCGGCGGTCAGGCTCCCTGCTGGGCGACCCACGAGGCGTGCAGCCCGGAGTAGACGCCCCCGGCGTCGACCAGCTCGCGGTGCGGCCCGCGCTCGACCACCCGCCCCCGGTCGACCACGACGACCTCGTCGGCGGCCTCGGCGGTGGACAGCCGGTGCGCGATCGCGATCGAGGTGCGCCCGCGGGTCAGCCCGTCGATGGCCCGCTGCAGCCGGACCTCGGTGGCCGGGTCGACCGCCGAGGTGGCCTCGTCGAGCACGAGCAGGTCGGGGTCGGCGAGGTAGGCCCGGGCCAGCGCGACCAGCTGCCGCTCACCGGCCGACAGCGACTCACCGCGCTGGCCGACCGGCGTCTGCAGGCCGTCCGGCAGCCCCTCGAGCCACGCGTCGAGACCGAGCTCGGTCAGGCACAGCGAGACCTCCTCGGTGGTGGCACCGGGCCGGCCGAAGCGGACGTTCTCGAGCAGGGTCGCGTCGAAGAGGAAGCCCTCCTGCGGCACCAGGACGACCCGGCTGCGCAGCGAGTCGAACCGCACGTCGCGCAGGTCGACCCCGTCGACCCGCACGCTGCCCTCGGTGGGGTCCATCAGCCGGGTGAGCAGCCGGGCCAGCGTGGTCTTGCCCGAGCCGGTCTCGCCCACGACGGCGATCCGTGAGCTGCGGCTCGATCCGCAGCGTGACGTCGCTGAGGACGGGAGCGCCGCCGGGGTAGGCGTAGCCCACGTCGTCGAAGTCGACCGTGATCGGCCCGCGCGGCAGCCGGCGGCCGGCCTCCCCCGGGTCGGCCACGTCGGCCGGGGTGTCGATGACGCCGATCACCCGGCGCCACCCGGCGACCGCGTTCTGCATCTCGTTGAGGATCTCGGTGGCCGTCTGGACCGGCTGGGTGAACAGCTGCACGAGGAAGAGGAAGGCCAGCAGCTCGCCCAGGGTGAGCTGGCCGTGCACCGCCAGCAGGGTGCCGACGACGATGACGACGGCGGTCGTCAGCCCGGACACCAGCTGCCCGGTGGTGAACGCGAGGACGGCCTTGATCTGCGCGCTGACCGCCGAGCGACGGTGGTTCTCGATCGCCTCGTCGATGCGCGCCGCGGTGCGCTCCTCCACGCCGTACGCACGGATCGTGGCCGCACCGACGACCGACTCCGACACGGCGCCAAGCAGCTCGCCGACGCGCTGGCGCACGAGGGTGAAGCCGGCGCCGACCATCCCCTGGAAGCGGCGCAGGAGGAGGAACAACGGCACGAAGCAGAGCCAGACGACCGCGGCCAGCGGCGGGCTGTAGACGACCATGAGGACCGTGGCGACGGTCAGCTGACCGAGCGACACGATGAGCATGAGGCCGCCGAACTGCACGAACATCGAGATGGTGTCGACGTCGCTGGTGACGCGGGAGACCAGCGACCCGCGCCGCTCGGTGTTCTGGGTCAGCACCGACAGGTCGTGGATGTGCCGGAACGCCGTGGTGCGCAACGTCGCCAGGCCGCTCTCGGAGGCGCGGAACAGGCGCACGTTGACGACGTACGACGTGACGGCCGTCAGCGCGACGGCGGCTGCGGCGACGAGGACGAGCCGCAGCACGATGCCCGTGTCGGGTCCGCCGTCGGCGAGGATGCCGCGGTCGATGGTCTGCTGGACGACGAAGGGGACGACGACGCGGCCCAGGGTCGACACCAGCGCCAGGGCGAGCGTGACGCCGATGCCGCGACGCAGCTCGGGTGAGAGGTCGAGCCCGCGCCGCAGCGTCGCCCAGGTGCCGAGCCGCTCGCTGCTGTCGATGCCGCTGGTCGTGGCCGCTGCCGTGCTCATGCCTGCTCCCCCACGCCGACGGTGCTCCTGGTGTCCTCGTCGGCGGCCACCGCCGCCCGCTCCGCCGCCTCGCGGGCGTAGGCGGTGACCAGCTGCGCGTAGCCCCCGCAGCGCGCCGAGCAGCTCGCCGTGGCTGCCGTGGTCGACCACCCGCCCCTGCTCGACGTAGATGATGTCGTCGGCCAGCGCGATGGTCGCCATCCGGTAGGCGACCACCAGCACGGTCGTGCCCCGGGCGGAGTCGCGCAGCGCCGCCAGGATGGCCTGCTCGACGCTGGGGTCGACGGCACTGGTGGCGTCGTCGAGGACGAGCAGCTGCGGGGCACGGACCACGGCCCGGGCCAGGGCGATCCGCTGGCGCTGCCCGCCGGACAGGGTCGCGCCGCGCTCGCCGACCCTGGTGTCGAGCCCGGCCGGGAGGGCGGCGACGAAGCCGTCTCCCTGCGCCACCCGCAGGGCGGCCCAGACGTCCTCGTCGCTCTCGTCCCGGCCGAGGGTGATGTTGCCGCGGATGGTGTCGTCGAACAGGAACGTCTGCTGCGGCACGAGGGCGGCGACCTGCGCCACGGCGCCGTGGGACACGGCGCGCAGGTCGACGCCGTCCAGCGTGACCGAGCCGGAGTCCGGGTCGACCAGGCGCAGCACCAGCGAGGTCAGCGTGGACTTGCCGGACCCGGTCGGCCCCACCAGGGCCACGGTCCGGCCGGCCGGGACGTCGAGGGTCACCCCCGAGACCGCGGGCTCGCCCTTGGTCACGACGCCGTCCTCGCGGCTGACGTCGTAGGCGTAGGTGACGTCCTGCAGGTGGGCGTGGCTGGCGCCGGCCCGCTCGAGCGCCCGGTCGCCGTGCTGCATGCCGCCGCGGGCCTGCAGGACGGCGTCCAGACGGTCCCACCCGACGACGGTCCGGGGCAGCTCGGCGAGCACCCAGCCGAGGGCGCGCACCGGGAAGGACAGGATCGAGAAGAGGTAGGCCACCTGCACCACCTCGGCCGCGGAGATCTGGCCGGCGGCGACGCGGTAGGTGCCGACGGCGAGGACCGCCAGGGTGCCGAGGGTCGGGATCGCCTCGATCGCCGGGTCGAACGTGCCCCGCGTGCGGCCGACCTCGATGTTGGCGTGCTTGAGCCGGTCGGTCACCTCGGCGAAGCGGGCGGCCTCCTCGTCCTCGCGGCCCATCGACTTGACGATCAGCGCCGCCTCGAAGCTCTCGTGGGCCACCTCGGAGACGTCGGCGCGCAGCTGCTGGGCGCGGGTCACGCGCGGCGACATCCGGCGCTGGAAGGCCAGGTTGGCCAGGAACAGCAGGGGGAACACGGTCAGGCCGATGGCCGCCAGCACGACGTCGACGCGGAGCATCTGGACGGCGGCGACGACGAGCATGATGACGACCCCGAGCGCCATCGGCAGCGGGTTGAACACCTGCCAGGTGGCCTCGACGTCGGCGTTGGCGTTGGACAGCAGCTGCCCGGACGGGTGCCGGTGGTGCCAGGACAGGGGCAGGCGGAGGTACTGGCGGGTGACCCGGCGGCGGTACGTCGCGCCGAGGTTGTTGAAGGTGATGCCTGCGGCGACGCGGCGGACGACGATGCCGATGACGTTGAGCAGGACGACCGCGGTCAGCACCAGCCCGGCCCACCACAGCTGACCGGCCTCGACCTGCCGCGCGGCCACGGCCGGCGCGACGACCTCGTCGGTGACCTTGCCGATCGCCCAGGCCAGGCCGACCGTCATCACGCCGTAGACGGTGCTGCCGAGGACGGCGAGCGCGAACCAGCGGGGCTGCTGGCGGATGCCCTGGCCCACGACGTGCAGGCCACGTCGCAGGGTGGGAGCGGACGCGGACGCCACGGGGTTGCCTCCGGAGGGTGAGGGGATCGGGCACGGTGCAGGTGGACGGGGCACCGGCGAACGGCGCACACAGCGCGCCCTGTGCACCCCCGGCGCCGGTGCATCCTGTCACGAGGCCCGGACACCCCCTGCCGCCCGTCCCCCGCCTCGGCGGGCCGCCCGGCCGGGACGGCCTGCGAGGATGACGTCATGACCTCCCCCGTGCGCCGCGAGCGGTACGCCCTGTGTGACACGTTCGAGGCGGTCGGTCCGGACGCGCCCACGCTGTGCACCCCGTGGCGCACCCGCGACCTGGCCGCGCACCTGGTGATCCGTGAGGGCCGGCCGGACGCCGCGGTCGGGCTGCTGGTGCCGCCCCTGGCGCAGCGGGCCCAGCGGGTGCAGGACGGCTACGCCGCCGGCAGCTGGCCCGAGCTGGTCGAGCGCGTCCGCACCGGGCCACCGCCGTGGTCGCCGACCCGGTTCGAGGCGGTCGACGCGGTCGTCAACCTGGCCGAGCTGTTCATCCACCACGAGGACGTGCTGCGCGCGGCCCCCGGCTGGGAGCCGCGGCCGCTGCCCGCCGACCTCGAGCAGGGCCTCTGGTCGACGCTGACGCGCACCGGCCGGCTCCTCTTCCGCCGCTCGCCGGTGGGCGTGGTGCTGGTGACGCCCGCCCACGGCCGGCGGCTGGTGCGCAGCGCGCCCGCGGGTGCGGGCTCGGTGGTCCTGCGCGGCACACCCGGTGAGCTGCTGCTGCACGCCTCGGGCCGGCAGTCCGTGGCCCGGGTCCTGGTCGAGGGCCCGGACGAGGCCCTGGCCGCCTTCACCGGCACCGACCTCCGGCTCTGACCGGCGCGCCCCGCCCGTCCTCAGCGGACCGGGTAGCCGTGCTCCCGCAGCGAGTCCTTGACCTGACCGATCTCGAGGTCGCCGAAGTGGAAGACGCTCGCCGCGAGCACCGCGTCGGCGCCCGCCTCGACCGCCGGGGCGAAGTGCTCCACCGTGCCCGCACCCCCGCTCGCGATGAGCGGCACCGACACCTCGCGACGGACGCGCCGGATCAGCGGGAGGTCGAACCCGTCCCGTGTGCCGTCGGCGTCCATCGAGTTGAGCAGGATCTCCCCCGCGCCGAGCTCGGCCACCCGCGCGCACCACTCGATCGCGTCGATGCCGGTGCCGCGTCGGCCACCGTGGGTGGTCACCTCGAAGTCGTCACCGGGCGTCCCGGAGTCGGTGCGACGGCGGCGCACGTCGGCGGACAGCACGAGGACCTGGGAGCCGAACCGGTCGGCGATGTCCGCGATCAGCTCGGGCCGGGCGATCGCCGCGGTGTTGACGCCGACCTTGTCGGCCCCGGCGCGCAGCAGCCGGTCGACGTCCTCGACCGAGCGCACGCCCCCGCCGACCGTCAGCGGGATGAAGACCGCCTCCGCGGTGCGGCTCACCACGTCGTACGTCGTGGCGCGGTCACCGCTGCTGGCGGTGACGTCCAGGAAGGTGAGCTCGTCCGCGCCCTGGGCGTTGTAGCGCTCCGCCAGCTCCACCGGGTCGCCGGCGTCGCGGAGGTTCTCGAAGTTGACGCCCTTGACGACACGCCCCGCGTCGACGTCGAGGCAGGGGATGACACGGATGGCAACAGTCACACGGCTCAGCCTAACGACGCGCCGGACGGCCCCCGTCGCTAGCGTCAGCTCCATGACGACCCGCCCGGCCACCGACGTCCTCGCGCGGTGCGTCGACCTGGTCGCGGCCGCCGAGCCGCGGTGCGGCGGCACGGTGGTCGTCGCCGTCGACGGGCCGAGCGGTGCCGGGAAGACGACGCTGACCCGCGAGCTGCGCCGGCGCCTGGACGGTCCCCCGGTGATCCACCTCGACGCCGTCTACCCGGGATGGGACGGCCTCGCGCAGACGCCGGCGATCCTGCACGACCACGTCCTGGCCCCGCTGGCGCGTGGCGAGCGGGCGGCGTACCAGCGGTTCGACTGGGAGGCCGACCGGTTCGCGGAGGAGTACGTGGTGCCGCCGGCGCCGCTGCTCGTGGTCGAGGGCTGCGGGGCCGGGGCGTGGCCCGGGTTCGGCTACGTGTCGGTGCTGATCTGGGTCGAGGCGTCCCGGGACGACCGGTACGCCCGCGCGATGGCGCGCGACGGCGCGACGTACCAGCCGAACTGGGAGCGGTGGGCCGCCTCCGAGCGCGCGCTGTTCGCGCGCGACCGGACCCGCGAGCGCGCGGACCTCGTCGTCGACACGAGCGCGCCGGTGATGGACCCGAGCGGGTAGCCAGCGCGTGGGCGCCGGTGCACCCGGTGCCGGTGATGGGCATGATGACGCCATGGCTCAGGCACCGGCACGGTCGTTCGCCCGCGGAGACGCTGCCCGCGGAGGCGCTGCCCGTGAGGACTCTCGGGCCGTGGCGCGGCCCCGCGGCCGGGCTCGGTCCACGCGCGGCGCGGCGCTCCCGGGACTCCGCGCTGGAACGGGTCGACCGGCTGCGCCAGCGTGGCTTCTTCATCGTCCAGTGCGGTCTCGCGGCGGCCCTCGCCTGGTGGATCGCGCGGGACCTCCTGGGCCACCCGCAGCCGTTCTTCGCCCCCGTCGCCGCGATCATCGCCCTCGGTCTGTCCTTCGGTCAGCGGTTGCGTCGGGTGACGGAGGTCGTGATCGGCGTGGCCATCGGCGTCTTCATCGGTGACGTCTTCGTCCACTTCTTCGGCGCGGGGGTGTGGCAGGTCGCCGTGGTCGCGATGGCGTCGATGAGCCTGGCGGCGCTGCTCGGCGCCGGCCTCCTGCTGGTCACCCAGGCCGGGGTGCAGGCGGTCATCATCACGACGCTGGTCGCCCAGCCCGGGGTCGCGCTCGGCCGCTGGCTGGACGCCGTCGTCGGCGGTGTCATCGCCCTGCTGGCGGCGACCATCGTCCCGGCCTCCCCCCTGCGCAAGCCGCGTGCCCAGGCGGCCCTGGTCGTGGCCGACATCGCCGCCGTCCTGCACGACACGGCGCGGGCCCTGCGCCAGCGGGACGACGTGCTCGCGCGGACGACGCTGCAGCGGGCCCGTGACTCCGAGCACGGCCTGGACCAGCTGCGCTCCCTCTCGGACGAGGGCATCGCGGTCGTCCGCCTCTCACCGTTCCGCCGCCGTCACCTGCCCGGCGTGCAGGCCATCGCCGACCTGCTCGAGCCGCTGGACCGGGCCATCCGCAACATCCGGGTGCTGGTGCGCCGGGCCAGCGTGGCGATCTGGAACGACGAGCCGGTGCCGCCCTCGTACGTCGACCTGGTCTCCGACCTGGCCGTCGTCACCGACGAGATCGCCGCAGAGCTCAAGGAGCGGCGGCTGCCGGTCGGGGCACGCGACCCGCTGACCGCGATCGGCCGTGAGAGCGCCCAGACGGCAGGCGCCCACCCGACCCTGTCGGCCGAGGTCATGCGCGCGCAGGTCCGCTCGACGGTCGTCGACCTGCTCATGCTGACCGGGCTGTCGTACGACGAGGCGCGGGCCCGGATGCCGGCCTCGGCCGCCCTGGACGACCACGACCCCGACGATCTGACGCGTCGCCGGCCATCAGCACCCGGCGCCGCGCCGACCACCGGCACCCGCTGCTCCGTGCGCCGTACCCGACCCGCGCCGTCCCGCGCACCCGGCACCGAAGGGGTGTCACCCCCGGCTGCCAGAATGCTCGGGCAATGACCACTGCCCGCACGCCGCTGCGCACCGACGCCCCCTCGACCGGTCTCCCACCGGTCCCGCTGCTCGGCCTCGCCCTGTTCGCCGTCGCGGCGAACATGCGGGTCGCCATCTCCAGCGTGCCGCCACTGCGCGACGAGATCGTCGCCGACCTGCACCTGAGCAACGCCGGGATGGGTGCCCTGACCACGCTCCCCGTCCTGTGCATGGGGCTGTTCGCACCGGCCGCGCAGCGGCTGGCCCGCCGCCACGGCGCGGCGACGGGCGTCCAGCTCGCCGTACTCGCCGTGTTCGCCGGCGTCGGCGTCCGGCTCTGGGGCGACACCGCCTGGGTGCTGTATGCCGGGACGTTCCTGGCCGGCTTCGGCATCGCCGTCGGTGGCACGCTCCTGCCCGGTCTGGTCAAGGCGCTCTTCCCGCCGCACCGGGCCGGGCTCGTCACCGGGCTCTACATGCTCGCCATGATGGGCGGCGCGGCGGCGGCGTCCGCGCTGTCGGTGCCGCTGGCCGGCCTGCTCGGGTCCTGGCAGGCCTCGCTCGCCTCGTGGAGCCTGCTCGCCGCCGTCGGGGCGCTGGCCTGGGTGCCGGTCACGTTCGCGTCGGCGCGGCACCGTGCCGCCAACCCGGTCGTGGACTCGGGACACGGCCTGCCCTGGCGGCATCGCACCGCCTGGCTGGTCGCCGCGTTCATGGCGCTGCAGTCGTGGTTGTTCTACTCGTGCCTGGCGTGGGTCGCGCCGTCGTTCCAGGACAGCGGCTGGGACGCGACCACCACCGGCTACCTGCTGTCGGTGTTCAGCGGGGTCCAGGTCTTCTCGGGGCTGCTCGGTCCCCTCCTCGCCGACCGGGTCCGTGACCGGCGGGTGCTCCTGCTGTCGGCGTCGGTGTTCGGGGCGGCGGGTCTGCTCGGCCTCGCCGTGGCCCCCGAGGCCGCGCCCTGGGTCTGGATGGTCCTGCTGGGGATGGGCCAGGGCCCGGCCTTCTCCCTGGGGATGGTGCTGCTGATCGACTACTCGCGCACGCCGCAGGGCAGCGGGCGGCTGGCCGCGATGGTGCTCTTCGTCAGCTACTCGATCGCGGCGTGGGGGCCGACGGCCATGGGCGCGGTCCGTGACGCCGCCGGCGGCTTCCGGGCGGTGTGGCTGATGCTGCTCGCCCTCGCCGTCACGCAGACGATCCTGGTGACCCGCTTCCGGCGCGACCGCCGCGCAGACACCCTGAGCCCGCACCTCACACGGATGCCTGAGCCTGTCGACCGTCGGATCCTGAGCCCCCTCACTGGGACGCCCTGCGCCCAACGACCGCGGGTCGGCGTGAGCCGGTGTCGTTCAGCGCGGGTCGGCGTGAGCCGGTGCCGCTCCAGCGCGGGTCGGCGTGAGCCGGTGTCGTTCAGCGCGGGTCGGGGCGCTCCCCGTTGACCTGCACGAGGGCGGACAGGCGACCGGCCTCGGCCCGGCTGAAGCTGCCGTCGGCCTTCTGGATCGCCATCACCGCCACCGTGTCGGTGTCGTCGAGGTCCAGGGTGACCCACGGCGCACCTCCGCCGAACTGCACCCGGACGATCTGCGGCCAGGCCAGGCGGCGGGTCGTGAAGAGGTTGCGCACGACCAGTCCCTCGCGGGTCGGCACGGCCCGGATCGTGGCGTAGCGCCACATCAGCACCGCGATCGCGACGCCGATCAGCACGAGCGTCAGCCGGTCGACGAGGCTCCAGCCGCCCACGAGCGGGTCGCCCTGGGGCACCGAGATCGCGCCGACCGTGAAGATCACCAGCGCCGCGACGGCCACCCCGATGGCGACCTTGCGTCCGCGACGCGGGCGGAAGACGGCATACGGGTCCTGGCGTGGGGTCGCAGCCGACGGCGAGGGGGACATCACAGCCGGCAGGCGGCGATGTCGGTGACCAGGATCGCGCGGGCGCCCAGCTCGTACAGCTCGTCCATGACCTGGTTGGTGCCCGAGCGCGGGACCATCGCCCGCACCGCGACGTAGCCCTTGTCGTGCAGCGGCGACACGGTCGGCGACTCCAGCCCGGGGGTGAGCGCGCACGCCTGCTCGACCAGCTCGACGCGCACGTCGTAGTCCATCATCACGTAGCTGCGTGCGGTCAGGACGCCCTGCAGCCGACGGACCAGGACGTCGATGGCGGCGCGGTTCTGGCTGTCCTCGCGGCCGATCAGCACGGCCTCGCTGCGCAGGATCGGCTCGCCGAAGACCTCCAGGCCCTGGTTGCGCAGCGTGGTGCCGGTCTCGACCACGTCGGCGATGACGTCGGCGACCCCGAGGGTGATGGCCGTCTCGACGGCGCCGTCCAGTCGGACCACGTCGCCGGTGTAGCCATGCTCGGTCAGGTGCGCCGAGACGAGTCCGGCGTAGCTGGTGGCCACCCGCAGGCCGTCGACGTCCTTGACGCTGTCGGCGATGCCCGGCCGGGCGGCGAACCGGAAGGTGGAGCGGGCGAAGCCGAGCTGCATGACCTCGACGGCGCGGCTGCCCGAGTCCAGCAGGAGGTCGCGGCCGGTGATGCCCAGGTCGAGCGTGCCGGATCCGACGTAGACGGCGATGTCCCGCGGGCGCAGGAAGAAGAACTCGACGTCGTTGTCGACGTCGGCGAGGATCAGCTCCTTGCTGTCCCGGCGGCCGCGGTAGCCGGCCTCGCGCAGCATCTCTGCGGCCGGTTCGGCGAGGGAGCCCTTGTTGGGCACGGCGATGCGAAGCATGGAAGGTCCTTTGGCGAGAACGTCGATCAGAGGTGGGCGTAGACGTCGTCGAGCGAGATGTCGGAGGCGAGCATCAGCACCTGCAGGTGGTAGAGCAGCTGGCTGATCTCCTCCGCCGTGCGGGCCTGGCCCTCGTGCTCGGCGGCCATCCAGACCTCGGCGGCTTCCTCCACGATCTTCTTGCCGATCGTATGGACGCCGGCGTCCAGCTCGGCGACGGTGCCTGAGCCCGCGGGGCGGGTGGCCGCCTTGTCGGTGAGCTCGGCGAACAACTGGTCGAAAGTCTTCACAGGGGTCAAGGTTACGGTGCTGCACCGGCCGTCCCGTCCACACGTCCCGCGTCGGGCGAAGCGCCCGCGGCCTCAGGCGGGGACGGGTGGTCGTTCGCAGAAGGTGACCCACTTGCCCTGCAGCACCTCACCGGTCGCGCCCGGGTACTCCAGCGCCGTCGCGGCCTGCCGGTCGTCCCAGTCGTCGTCCTGCCGCCCTCGCCCCGTCGCGGTCGTCGTCACCGCGGTCGCTCGCAGTCGTCGCCGTCGTCGCGGTCGCGGTCGTCGTCAGTCGCGGTCGCGGTCGTCGCGGTCGCGCGTCGCGGTCGTTGCGGTCGCGGCCGGCCGGCGCGTAGAGCGGGCCCGGGCCGATCGGGAACCCACCCCGGGCGGTGAACACCAACCCGCCAAGAACGTTGGCATCACCGCGGATGCCGAACTCCCCCGCGTGATGCGCATCGTGGTGGAACGGGCACAGCGCCACCAGGTTGTCCAGATCGGTCCGGCCACCGTGAGCCCAGTGCACCACGTGATGGACCTGCAGGTGCGCCGTGGCGACACAGCCGGGGAACCGGCAGCCCCGGTCCCGGTCCAGCACCAACCGCCGCGTGCGCTCCGGCACGATCCGCAACGCCCGCCCCACACTGACCGGCACCCCGGCCCGCTCCCACAGCGGCTGCAGCGTCCCCTCACAGGTCAGCTTCGCCACCAGATGCCCCGGCAGCCGCGGCCGCCCGTTCAACCAGCCACCCTCGGCGTCCAGGTGCACATACACCCGGAACGAGTCCCGCCGGCTGACCGACTCCACCGACCCGAGCGACCGGCCACACACCTCCAGCAGCGCACCGGCCCCGGTCACCTCCGGCACCCCTGCCGCGAACAGCGCATCGCGGGCCTCGGCCACCGCCGCCTCCACCAGCGCGCCGACGTCGGCCGGCGCGGAGAACCGCAGCTCGAACCGGCCCTGCCTCGTTCCCATCGACAGCTCCGCCGGCGCCCCCGCCCGCCCCACCTCATCCAGCGCCGGCTCCACCGCCGCCCCCGACTCCACGGCTTCGACCCCGGCCCGACCGTCGGCCGCGTCGGCCGGATCGGGCTCCGTACCGGCGTCCGACACCGGCTCCGGATCCGGGTCGGCGCCGGTGGGCGGGTCGAACGCGTACCGCGACAGCACCCGACCCAGCTGCGGCACACTCGCCGACACCGCCAGCTCGGCCACCGACGCCTCCACGTGCGAGGGCGCATGCCGGGCCACCACCGCCACCTGGTCCACCGACAACGACCCCGCCTCGAACACCCCCATCACCACCGGCAGATCCCGCACCCGACGCGCCATCAGCACCACCTGCCGCGCCCGCCCCGGCGACAACCCCGCCCGCAGCACCAACCAGTGCTCCGGCGACCGGATCCCCGCCCCGGCCCACCCCTCGCACTCCAACGCCTCCGCGACCAGACCCACCAACCGCGCCGACAGCCGGTTCAGCCGCCCACACACCACCGCCAGCTCGGCCTCGAGCTCATCCCCACCGGTCCCCACCATGCATCCAATCGTACAGGTGTTCGACCGCTGAGGGAAGGACTATCCACACCCGAAAAGCGCTGCGCCGCAACGCATCCGCGCCCTACCACCCACCACCGACAAGGCCCGATCCGACCGTCCATCCAGCCTTGCCGGTGTGCCCGCGCCGCACCTGACACAGCCGGCTGAACGACCTAGACGTGCAGGGTCTCGCCGTACGTCGTCGTCCGCTGGCGGACCGGGCGACCGATGCCGTCGGCGATCTCGGTCAGCTCGGCCACGGTCTTGGCCGACCCGTGCGCCGACCCGGCCATCCGGCTGATCGTCTCCTCCATCAGCGTGCCACCCACGTCGTTGGCACCGCCCTGGAGCATCGCCCGCGTGCCGTCCACGCCGAGCTTGACCCAGGACGTCTGCACGTTGTGGATCCGGCCGTGCAGCATCAGCCGCGCCACCGCGTGCACCGCGCGGTTGTCGCGCAGCGTCGGCCCCGGACGGGCGAGGCCGGCGAGGTAGACCGGGGCGTTGGTGTGGATGAACGGCAGCGGCACGAACTCGGTGAACCCACCGGTGCGGTCCTGCAGGGTCGCGAGGGTGCGCAGGTGGCCCACCCAGTGGCGCGGGTGGTCGACGTGGCCGTACATCATCGTGCTGCTGCTCGGGATGCCGAGCTCGTGCGCCGTGGCGACGATCTCGACCCACTGCGCGGCAGGGAGCTTGCCCTTGGTCAGGACCCACCGCACCTCGTCGTCCAGGATCTCTGCCGCGGTGCCCGGGATCGAGTCCAGCCCGGCGTCCTTGAGCTCCTCGAGCCACGCCCGCGGCGACATCCCGGCCTTGGCCGAGGCGGTCGCGATCTCCATGGGCGAGAAGGCATGCACGTGCATCCCGGGTGCCGCGGCCTTCACCGAGCGCACGATGTCGGCGTACGCCGTGGCGTTCAGGTCCGGGGAGATCCCGCCCTGCAGGCAGACCTCGGTGGCCCCGAGCTCCTGCGCCTCGGCGGCCCGCCGCCCGACCTCGTCCAGCGAGAGCGTGTAGGCGTCGGCGTCGGTCTTGCGCTGGGCGAACGCGCAGAAGCGGCAACCGACGTAGCAGACGTTGGTGAAGTTGATGTTGCGGTTCACGACGTAGGTGACGTCGTCCCCGACCGCGTCCCGCCGCAGCTCGTCCGCGAGGGCGGCCACGGCGTCGAGGTCGACGCCGTCACAGGTGAGCAGCGCCAGGTAGTCGTCGTCGCTGAGCCCCGCGGGGTCGTCCTGCGCGCGACCCAGCGCGGCACGGACGTCGGTGTCGAGGCGCGGCACGCCCGGCCCCGCGACGCGTGCGGCCACCTCCTGCCAGTCGCCGTAGACCTCGTCGAAGTCGCTGCGGCGGTCGGCGCTGCGGCCCTCCTCGTCCACGCCCCGGTGGAGGTCGACACGACCGGTGCCGGACCCCGTCGCGGCCATCCCGCCGTCGGGCTCCTGCCAGACCAGGCCGACCGGCCGGGCGTCCTCGCGGGCCAGACCGGTGGCGGGGTCCACGAGGGCCCGCACGTGCGGGTGCAGCCGGGGGTCGATCCACGCCTCGTCCCGCTCCAGCGCGCCGAGGACGTAGCGCGGGTGGGCGGTGAGCCGCTCGGTCAGCGCCAGCCCCGACTCGGCCGTCCACCGGCGCAGGTCCTCGACCTCGGGCCAGGGACGCTCGGGGTTCACGTGGTCGGGCGTCACCGGGGAGACACCGCCCCAGTCGTCGACACCGGCCGCAAGCAGGCGTGAGATCTGTTGCGGGTCAGAGAGATTGGGCGGAGCCTGCACCGTCACCGACGGACCCAGCAACAGCCGGGTGACGGCGATCGTCGCGAGGTACTCCTCCTCACCGAGGTCCGGCGTGCTGCGCATCGCCGTGTCCTCCTTGGCCCGGAAGTTCTGCACGATGCACTCCTGCACCGAGCCGTACTCCCGCGCGACGTGACGGATCGCCAGGATGCTGTCGAGGCGCTCCTGGGCATCCTCGCCGATGCCGACGAGGATGCCGGTCGTGAACGGGACACCCACCCGGCCGGCGTCCTCGAGCACGCGCAGCCGGACCGCCGGGTCCTTGTCGGGCGAGCCGAAGTGGGCCTGCCCCGGCTCGGTGAACAACCGCGTGGAGGTCGTCTCGAGCATCATCCCGAGGGACGGCGCCACCGGCTTCAGCCGCTGCAGGTCCGACCAGCGTCATGACCCCGGGGTTGAGGTGCGGCAGCAGCCCGGTCTCCTCGAGCACCCGGATCGCCATGGCGCGCACGTAGGCGAGCGTGTCGTCGTACCCGTGCGCGTCCAGCCACTCGCGGGCGGCCGGCCACCGGTCCTCCGGTCGGTCACCCAGGGTGAACAGCGCCTCCTTGCAGCCCTGGGCTGCGCCCTGCCGCGCGATCTCGAGGACCTCGTCCGGCGAGAGGTACGCCGCCGGAACCCGGTGCGGCACGGTGGCGAAGGTGCAGTAGTGACAACGGTCGCGACACAGGCGGGTCAGCGGGATGAACACCTTGCGCGAGTAGGTCACCGTGCCGGGGCGACCGGCGGCGACCATCGCGGCGTCGCGCACCCGCACCGCCGAGACGCACAGCGCCTCGAGGTCGTCGCCGCGGGCGCCGAGCAGCACCAGCGCCTCGCGTCTGGTCCAGTGCCTTGCCGTCCCGGGCCCGGGCCAGCGCCCGCCGCATCGCGTTGTCAGCCATCTGCGAAGGCTATGGCACGGCCACCCCCGCCACGGCGCGCAGGGTGACCGCCGTGGCCACCGCCGCGGTCGCCGCCTCGTGGCCCTTGTCCTCGCGCGAGCCCTCGAGCCCGGCCCGGTCGAGCGCCTGAGCCTCGTCGTCACAGGTCAGGACCCCGAAGCCGACCGGTACGCCGGTGCGGGCGCTCACGTCGGTCAGCCCCGAGGTGGCGGCCTGGCAGACGTAGTCGAAGTGCGGCGTGCCGCCGCGGATGACGACACCGAGCGCCACGACGGCGTCGTACGCCGGTGCCAGCCGCGCGCAGGCCACGGTCAGCTCGAAGGCGCCCGGCACGCGCACCAGCTCGACGTCCTCGACCCCGGCATCGGCGAGGCCGCGTCGGGCGCCGGCGACGAGCCCGTCCATGACGGTCGTGTGCCAGCGACGCGGCCACGACGGCGACCCGCAGCCCGCTGCCGTCGACGGTGATCTCCGGTGCGCCCTCGCCGCTCATGCCGATGCTCCCTTGTCCGTGGTGTCGATGAGCAGGTCGTGTCCGAGCCGGTCGCGCTTGGTGCGCAGGTAGGCCCGGTTGTCGTGCAGCGCCGAGATGTTCAGCCGCTCGACCGACGCGACGTCGATGCCGAACTCGCGCATGGCGTTGACCTTCATGGGGTTGTTGGTCAGCAGCCGGACGACCGGGATGCCGAGGTCGGCGAGAATGGCTGCGCCCGCGGCGTACTCACGCGCGTCCACCGGCAGGCCGAGCTCGATCTGCGCGTCGACGGTGTCGAAGCCGCGGTCCTGCAGCTCGTAGGCCTGCAGCTTGTTGAGCAGCCCCACTCCCCTGCCCTCGTGTCCGCGCAGGTAGACCACGACGCCGCCCTCGGCGGCCACCTTGGCCAGCGACCGCTCGAGCTGGGGCCCGCAGTCGCAACGCTGCGAGCCGAACACGTCACCCGTGAGGCACTCGGAGTGCAGGCGCACCAGCGGCGCTGGTCCCTGGTGTCCCAGGGGGCTGACCAGGGCCACGTGCTCCGCACCCGTGACCAGGTCGCGGTAGCCGACCAGGTCGAACACGCCGTGTGGCAGTGGGCAGCCGGGTCCGCGCCTCACGCTCGACGCGGTCGTGCCGCTGTCGCCACTCGATCAGCTGGGCGATGGTGATGACCGGCAGGTCGTGCTCGGCGCCCAGGTCGAGGACGGCCGGCAGCCGCATCATCGACCCGTCGTCGTGCACCAGCTCGGCGATGACACCCACCGGCTCGAGACCGGCCAGCGTGCACAGGTCGACGGCCGCCTCGGTGTGACCCGCACGTTGCAGCACTCCGCCCGGCGCGGGCCCGCAGCGGGAACACGTGGCCGGGTCGCGCCAGGTCGGCGACCTCGGTGTGGGGGTCGGCCAGGAGCCGCAGCGTGTGCGCCCGGTCCGCCGCGCTGATGCCGGTGCTGATGCCGGCGCGCGCGTCGACCGAGACGGTGTATGCCGTGCCGCGCGGGTCCTCGTTGCGGGCGACCATGGGCGGCAGCGCGAGCCGGTCGGCCACGTCGTCGGGCATCGGCGCACAGACCACGCCCGAGGTGTGGCGGATCGTCCACGCCAGCCACTCCGTGGGTCGTGGTCGCCGCGGCGAGGATGACGTCGCCCTCGTTCTCGCGGTCCTCGTCGTCGGTCACCAGCACGGGCCGGCCCGCGCGCAGCGCCGCGAGGGCGGCGTGGATCGAAGCCAGCGTGCTCATGCCGCCACCTCGCTCGGCTCGCGGTCGGGGGCCTGCGTGCGGGAGACCCGCAGCCAGACGAAGAAGCCGTAGAGGACCAGCCCCGCGTACACCGCGTAGAGCACGGCCGAGGGGTAGAAGCCCGAGTGCACCAGCAGCGGGACCCCCACGATGTCCACGGCGATCCAGGCCAGCCAGAAGTCGTTCCAGGCCGCGAGCCATGGCGTAGGTCGCGACGATGGAGCCGACGAAGATCCAGGCGTCGCACCAGAAGTACCACCGCGGAGCCGGCCACCCCGCACCGATCACGGAGAACAGCCACTGCACGACCACCACACCACCGACCCAGAAGCCGAGGTACAGGAACCGCTCCCGCGTCGTCGCCCACCGGGGACGGACGGCGGGCTCGTCGCACCGCGTCCCTGCCACGCAGCCGGCGGATCTGGCTCCACCGCCACCAGCCGTAGATGCTGGTGATGATGAAGAAGACCTGACGCCCGGCCTGGCCGTAGAGCGTCTCGCCCTGCGGGTTGGCGAAGGCCACGCCGAAGAACACGGTGAACAGGATGACGTTGCCGACGATGCCGACCGGCCACGCCCACACGCGACGGCGCATGCCGCCGATCGCGGACGCGAACCCGAAGACGTTGCCGACGATCTCGCGCCAGAAGATCTGGTGTCCGGCGATGGTCAGCTCGGCGTCGAAGAACTGTTGGAGGATGTTCATGCCGTGGGCTCCGCTTCGGGTGCGGCGGGGGCCGCGCTGGTGGTGCGACCGGGGCCGCGCTGGTGGGTGGGGTGGTGGCGCGCGCCGGGGGTGCGAGCAGGCGCTCGACGTACTTGGCGATGACGTCGACCTCGAGGTTGACCGGGTCGCCGACTCCCTTGTGCCCCAACGTGGTCAGGCCGAGCGTGGTCGGGATCAGCGAGACGGAGAAGGACTGGTCGTCGACGGCCGAGACCGTGAGCGAGACGCCGTCGACGGTGATCGAGCCCTTCTCCACCACGTAGCGGGCGACCTCGCGCGGGCAGCGTGAACCGCACCACCTCCCAGCGGTCGCCCGGGCGTCCGCTCGAGGATGCGGGCCGTGCCGTCGACGTGCCCCTGCACGATGTGGCCGCCGAAACGGTTGGTGGCGCTCATCGCCCGCTCGAGGTTGACGCGTGACCCCGGCGCCAGGTCGACCGAGGCTGCTGCGGCTGCAGCGTCTCGGCCATGACGTCGACGCTGAAGCTCTCGGCGTCGTGCTCGACGACGGTGAGGCAGACGCCGTTGACGCTGATCGAGGCACCGTGCGTGGCGTCGCTGACGACGAGCGGGCCGCGCACGCGCAGGACGGCGGAGTCCGCGCCCTGCTCGATGGTGACGATCTCGCCGAGCTCCTCGACGATGCCGGTGAACATCAGAGTTCTCCCTGGGGGGTCGTGGCGCGGATGCGGACGTCCGGGCCGAGGGTGCGGACGTCGCGGACCGTGAGGCGCAACGTGCGGTCGATGCTGGGTATGCCGAGGTCGCCCACGGCCGCGGGCCCGGAGCCGAGCAGGGCCGGCGCGAGGTAGGTCACGACCTCGTCGACGAGCCCGGCCCGCAGGAACGCGGCGGCCAGCGTGGGGCCGCCCTCGAGCCACACGTGCCGGATCTCACGGCCGAAGAGCCGGCGCAGCGCCTCGGCCGGGTCGCGGGTGGGCAGCAGGAGCGTGGGCGCCGCCGTCGTCCAGCACCCGCGCGGTGGGCGGCGGCGGCCGCAGCCCCATGACCACGCGCAGCGGCTGCCGCCCGCGCAGCGGTGCCGTCGGCGTCGGCGCACGGTGAGGTGGGGGTCGTCCGCGAGCACGGTGCCGGTGCCGACGAGCACGGCGTCGCACTCGGCACGCAGGTCGTGCACGTCGGCCCGCGCGAGCGGCCCGGTGATCCAGGCGCTGCTGCCGTCGGCGGCGGCCGACCGCCCGTCCAGCGTCGCGGCGAACTTCCACGTGACCATGCGGCCGGCCGTGGACGACGGCGAAGGTCCAGGCCTCGGTTGAGCGGCGAGCGCCTCGTCCTTCAGCACCCCGCCGACCACCTCCACCCCGGCGGCGCGCAGGGTGTCGGCGCCGCCTCCGGTGAGCGGCACCGGGGTCGGACTGGGCGTGGACGACGCGGCGCCACCCCGGCGTCGAGCAGCGCCCGGGCGCACGGACCGGTGCGGCCGGTGTGGTTGCAGGGCTCGAGGCGTGACGTAGGCGGTGCCGCCGCGGGCCCGTTCGCCGGCGCCGGGCCAGCGCGTCCACCTCGGCGTGCGGGGTGCCCGCGCCGCGGTGGTGGCCCTCGCCGACCACGGCACCGTCGCGGTCGACGATGACGGCGCCGACGCGGGGGTTGGGGTCGGCCTGCGGGCCGAGGACGGCCAGCTCGAGGGCGCGGCGGACCAGCGCGGTGTCGCGCTCGTCCTGCGGCTGGCTCATGTCCTGCCCCTCGTGCTCGGCTCCTGTCGGGCGAGCTCCGGGGCTGTGACGTGGTCGGAGGCCGGGCCCTGGCCAGCGGGTCCTCCGGACCCGGCTGGCGCGCGCCTCGCCTGTACCACTTCAAAGGGCCCCTGCCGGTCACCTGGGGTGACGGACCGGTGCCCTTTGCGCGTGCTGCCTCTCATCCGGACTTTCACCGTCGGTCCTGGAGTTCCACCAGGTCAACCGGCCGCTGGCTGCGGCCGGGTCGCGGACTTTCACCGCCGGTTCGGAATTACACCGACCCCGGAGCACGTGCCCCCAGTATGCCACCGTCCGCCGCCCCCGTCGGCAGCCCCGTCCCGGGGGCCGCCGGCCGGTCGGTGCCGTGCGCGGCCAGGCGGCGGCCACCGGCGGCGGGCGGTCAGGCGGGCGGTCAGCCGCCGGCGCGTCCGCGTCGCTCGGCGAGGAACGCGGCCAGCCGCTCGATGAGGTCGTACGGGACGGGCCGGCTGAGCGGGAACCTCACCGTGTCCTTGGCCGCCCGGTACGGCGCGAGCTCGCGTTCGAGCGCTCCCTGCGCCGGCGGCACGGGGTAGACACCGGCGCCCGGTCGAGCCGGTCAGACGTGGAGGTGCTGCGTCGCGAGCGACCTCAGCTCGTCCACGGCCGCCGCCGCGTCGTCGGCGCCGTAGACCGCGGAGCCGGCGACGAACACGTTGGCGCCGGCCTCGGCGCACTGCGCGATCGTGTCGACGGAGACGCCGCCGTCGACCTGGACCCAGATCTCGCCGCCGTGGCGGGACACCGCCTCGCGCACCTCGCGCACCTTGGCCATCTGCTCGCCCAGGAAGGACTGGCCGCCGAAGCCGGGCTCGACCGTCATCACCAGCACCATGTCGAGGTCCGGCAGCAGGTCGGCGTACGGGGCGAAGGCGGTGCCGGGCTTGAGCGCCATCCCGGCGCGGGCCCCGGCCGAGCGCAGGTTGCGCGCCAGCGCCCGGGCGTCGGAGGCGGCCTCGGCGTGGAAGGTGATGCTGGACGCCGCCGGCCTCGGCGTACAGCGGACCCCAGCGGTCCGGGTCGTCGATCATCAGGTGGCAGTCGAGCGGCACCGGGCTGACCCGCGCCAGGGCCTCGACCACCGGCAGGCCGAGGGTGAGGTTGGGCACGAAGTGCCCGTCCATCACGTCGACGTGGGCCCAGTCGGCGTTGGCGATGCGCCGCAGCTCGGTCTCGAGGTTGGCGAAGTCACTGGCCAGGATGCTTGGTGAGATCTGCACGGGCACATGGTAGGTGGTCGCCACCGCGCCGCCGTCAGCCCTTGCGCAGCAGGGCCAGGAACATCGCGTCGGTGCCGTGCAGGTGCGGCCACAGCTGGACGAACGGGCCCTCACCGAGGTGCGGGACCGGCGCACCCTGCGCGTCGGTGAACAGCGGCCGGGCGTCCAGGACGGTGACGTCCTGGCGCTTCTTGACCACGTCGCCCACGACGAACCGGGTCTCGCTCAGGTGCGGGCTGCAGGTCGCGTAGGCGACGACGCCGCCGGGCCGGGTGGCCTCGATCGCCGAGACCAGCAGCGCGCGCTGCAGGCCGCCGAGGTCGGCCAGGTCGGCGGTCGTACGACGCCAGCGCGCCTCGGGTCGGCGCCGCAGCGCCCCCAGCCCGGTGCACGGCGCGTCGACCAGGACGCGGTCGTAGGCGCCCGGGCTCCTCCTCACCGATCTCGCGGCCGTCACCGGTGCCGACCATGACCTCGATGCCCGCGTCGATGGCGCCGCCGAGCGTCTGGCGGACCAGCTCGGCGCGGTGCTCGCTGATCTCGTTGGCGAACAGCGTCGCGCCCGACGGCGCGGCCAGCGTCGCGAGCAGGGCGGCCTTGCCACCCGGGCCGGCGCACATGTCCAGCCACTTCTCGGGCCCCGCGCCGGACGGCGCGACCTCGGCCCGGCTGACCGCCAGGGCCAGCAGCTGCGACCCCTCGTCCTGCACGGCGGCACGGCCCTCACGGACCGCGGCGATGCCGCCGGGGTCGCCGCTGTCGAGCACGGCACCGACCGGGGAGAGCGGCGGAGCGGCTGGCTCCGGCCCTGAGCAGCTCGTCGACGTCGGCCAGGCCGGGCCGGGCCACCAGGGACACCTTGGCGGGCGCGTTGTCGGCGACCAGCAGGGCCTCGAGGTCGGCGTCGACCGTCTCGGCGGTGGACGCGCCGTGGCCCAGCAGCGCCGCCCGCAGCGCCCGCACGATCCACTCCGGGTGGCTGTGCAGGACCGCCAGGCGGGCGATCGGGTCGTCGGTGGGCACGACCTGCGCGACCCACGTCGGCAGGTCCTTCTCGCTGATCCGGCGCATCACGGCGTTGACGAACCCGCTGGCACCGGCGCCGTTGACCATCCGCGCCAGGCCCGACGGTCTCGTCGACCGCGGCGTGGGCGGCGACGCGCATGCCGAGCAGCTGGTGGGCCCCCAGCCGCAGCGTGTCGAGGACGTTGTCGTCGATCTGGTCGAGCGGCCGGCCGGCGGCCGCCGCGATGATCGGGTCGTAGAGGCCGTGCAGGCGGGTCGCGCCGTAGGTCAGCTCGGTCGCGAACCCGGCGTCACGACCGCGGATCTGCTTGGCCCGCAGCTCTTTCGGCAGCTCGAGGTTGGCGTAGGCGCCGTCGGCGACGGCCCGCATCACCGTGTAGGCCGCCAGCCGGGCCGGGTCGGTGGACCGGGTCCGCTGCGAAGGGGCGGCGAGGGTGCGCCGTCGTGGCCCCCGTCGGGGCTGGTCGCGGTCAGTCATCGCCGAGCTTCTCTCCTGCATCGATGCGGACGCCGCGGGCCCAGTCGGCCGCGGCCATCGGCTTGCGCCCGTGCGGCTGCACGGTGCCGAGCTCGACCGGGCCGGTGGCGGTGCCGACGTGGACCGTGCGCCGACCGGGCACGATCTCGCCGGGTGCCGCCGAGGGGCCCTCGAGCGGCGGGGGTCACGGGCAGCAGCTTGAGCCGCTCACCCCGGAAGGTGGTCCAGGCGCCCGGGGAGGGGGTGCACCCGCGGATCTGCCGGTCGACCGCGAGCGCGGGCCGGTCCCAGCGGACGCGCGCGTCCTCGACGGTGATCTTGGGCGCGAGCGAGACGCCCTCGCCCGGCTGCGGCACCGCCTCGAGGTCACCCGCCTCCAGCCCGTCCAGGGTCGCGACCAGCAGCCCGGCGCCGGCCGTGGACAGCCGCTGCAGCAGGTCGCCGGCGGTGTCGGTGGGCCGGATCGTCTCGGTCATCACGCCGTACGTCGGTCCGGTGTCGAGGGCCTGCTCGACGCGGAAGGTCGTGGCGCCGGTCACCTCGTCACCGGCCATGACCGCGTGCTGCACCGGCGCGGCGCCGCGCCACGCGGGCAGCAGCGAGAAGTGCAGGTTGACCCAGCCGGCGGCCGGCACGGCCAGCAGGTCCGGGGGGATGAGGCCGCCGTACGCGACGATCGGGCAGGCGTCGGGGGCCAGCTCAGCCAGCCGGGCCCGCAGCGCGGGGTCGCTGGGGCGCTCGGGGGTGAGCACCTCGAGCCCGAGCTCCTGCGCGCGCACCCGCACCGGGGACGGCACCAGGGCGCGGCCCCGGCCGGAGCGGGCGTCGGGGCGGGTGAGCACCGCGAGCACCTCGTGGCGGGAGGCGACGAGGGCCTCGAGGCTGGGCACGGCGACCTCGGGGGTGCCGGCGAAGACGAGCCGCACCGGGCTACAGACCCTTGCCGAAGGTCGAGTGCGGGCTGAGCCGCACGGTGGGGGCCTGCTCACCGGCCCACTCGGCGTCGCGGATGGCCTTCATGGCCAGCTTGCGCTGGGCCTTGTCCATGCGGTCGATGAACAGGATGCCGTCGAGGTGGTCGGTCTCGTGCTGGATGCAGCGGGCCATCAGCTCGGATCCCTCGAGCGTGATCGGCTCGCCGTGCTCGGTGAAGCCCTTGGCGACGACGCGCAGCGCGCGGGGGGTGTCGTAGTAGATGCCCGGGAAGGACAGGCAGCCCTCCTCGCCGTCCTGCAGGTCGGTGGAGAGGTCGAGGCTGGGGTTGATCAGGTGGCCCAGCTGCTTGTCGATGTAGTAGGTGAAGACGCGCAGCCCCACCCCGATCTGCGGGGCGGCCAGGCCGGCGCCCGGAGCGTCGAGCATCGTGTCGGTGAGGTCCTTGACGAGCTGACGCAGCTCCTTGTCGAAGTCGACGACCTCGGCCGCGGGCGTGCGCAGCACCGGGTCACCGAAGAGCCGGATGTCCTTGATCGACACAGGTGGTTCCTTGCGTTCAGCGGTCGTGCGGGCGTCCCAGTCTAAGCGGGGCCCGGGGTGGGCCCGACCGGCGCCACGGGCAGCCCGCGCACGTGCAGGTCCTCGCGCAGGTGGCCGGTGTCGGTGAAGTGGATGGCGTCCATCCCGGCCGCCGCCGCGGCCTCGACGTTGCGGGGGCTGTCGTCGATGAACACGCAGTCGTCCAGGCTGTGCCCGATGCGGTCCTCGAGCACCTCGAAGATCTCCGGGTCGGGCTTGGCCACCGCCTCCTCCCCCGAGACGATGATGTCCTCGAAGAGGTCGAGGAACTCGAACCGGTCGAGGGCGCGACGGGAAGAGCTCGGCCGACCAGTTGGTCAGCGCGTAGAGCGGCACGCCGGCCGCGTGCAGCTCGTGCAGCAGCGCCACCGTGTCGTCGATCTGACCGGTCAGCGAGGCCCCGAAGTTCTGCCGGTAGCCGCGGATCGCGTCCTGCCAGTGCGGGTGCGCGGCGACGGCGTCGTCCTCGGCCTGCTGCCAGTCGCGCCCCGCGTCCTGGGCGTGGTTCCACTCCGCGAACGAGAACGCCTCGTCGGCCAGGAACCGGGCGGCCCGCTCCGGCCCCACCGTCGCGGCGATCGCCGGGTGCGGGTCCCAGCGGATCAGGACGTTGCCCAGGTCGAACACCACGGCGTCGACGGGGCTGGGCTGGAGGTCGTCGGGCTGCGCGGAACTGGCCATGGCGGCACTGTAGCCAGCGCCCCGGACATCGCTCCCGGAGTTCGCCCGGAGCGGCAGAAAGGTGGCGCGGAGGCCTCCACCCGGCCGGCCCGCTGCCTGTACGTTCCTATGCATGTGGGATGTGCTCGCCGGCCCGTTCCTCGCGGCCGGCGGTCTGCTGGTCGCCGGCGGTCTGCCCAAGCTGCGCGACCCGCTCCCCCTCGTCCGGGCCCTGCGCTCGGCCCGGTTGCCGGCCGGCGGCGCCGTTCGTGCGCGGGCTGGCCGCCGCCGAGGTGGCGCTCGGCGTCGCCGCCGTGCTCGCTCCCGGCCGGGTCACCGCCGCGCTCGTGGCCGTGGCCTACCTGCTCTTCACCGCGTTCGTCGCGCTGGCCCGGCACCGCGGCGGCGTCCTGGCGTCGTGCGGCTGCTTCGGCCGACCGGACACCCCCGCGACCGGCGCCCACCTCGTCCTCACCGCGGCCCTCGCCGCCACCGCCGCCGCGGTCGCGCTCTCACCGCCCGCCACCGGGTGGAGCGGGCAGGCCCCCGCGCCGACCGCGCTGCTGCTCGGGTTCGCGGTCCTGCTGGCCGCCCTCGCCTACCTCGTCCTCGCCGTCCTGCCCACCACCACCGTCGCCGCCGTCCGCGGCCTGCCGAAGGGGTGAGTCCGATGCTCGCCGTCGTCGTCGCCGAGGGTGTGGCCATCGCGCTGCTGGCCGTGCTCGTGCTGGGCCTGCTGCGCAGCCACGCGCTCATCCTGCGCGCCCTGCACGAGCTCGGGGCGGGGCTCGAGCTGGAGGAGGCGGCCGCCGCGACCAGCACCGCCCGGCCCGGTGCCGGTCCGGCTCGAGCCGGGCGTGGTGCCAGCGTCCCGGGCCGCCACGAGCCGGGCGACCGACGTCGTCGGGACGACCCTGGACGGCACGCCGGCGCGGGTGGAGGTCACCGGCGAGGGTCGGCGGACCCTGCTGGCGTTCCTGTCCAGTGGGTGCAGCGTGTGCCGGGACTTCTGGGCGCAGCTGTCCTCGGGCGGGGTCGACGTACCGGGGCAGGCGCGGCTCGCCGTGGTCACCCAGGGGCCGCAGGAGGAGAGCGTGACCCGGCTGCGGCAGCTGGCCGGTCCGCGGCTGGAGGTGGTCGGGTCGTCCGAGGCCTGGAGCGACTACGGCGTGCCCGGCTCCCCCTACTTCGTGTACGTCGAGGACGGCGTCGTCACCGGCGAGGGCTCCTCGACCACCTGGGCGCAGGTGCGCGACCTCATGGGGCAGGCCGTCGACGACACCGCGGCGGCCCGCCGGGCCCGCGCGGGCGACGACGGCAGGCCTGCCGGGAGGGACGGGACGGACAGGGACGACAGGGACGACCCGGCCTCGGTCGACCGTGAGCTGCTCGGCGCCGGCATCCACCCCGGGCCACCCGAGCCTGTACCAGCCGCCGGAGGCCGCGGAGCCCGACTCGGAGGCCGTGGAGGCCGTGGACGCGCCGACGCGGAGCGCTCCCGCCGATGAGCCCCGCCACCGTCGCGCTCGCCCTGGGGCTGCCCATGGCCGTGGTCGCCGCGGTGCGCTCGACCTGGTCCCCTTGAGGTGAGTCGATGCTGGCCAGCATCAACCCGCTCGGTGAGCGGGCCCGCTCCTCGCGGTGGGCGGTGACGGTGACCGCCTACCTCACCGGCTCGGTCCTCGGCGGCGCCGTCCTCGGGCTGCTCGCCGCCGCGGCCGGGTCGCTGCTGCCGGCGTCGTGGCGGGCCTCCCCCGGCGGGCCCGGCAGGCGCCGCCGTCCTGCTGCTCGCCGGGCTGCTGCTGGACCGGCGGGTGGGCGGGCTCCGGCTGCCGACCTGGCACCGCCAGGTCGACGAGCGGTGGCTGGCGCGCTACCGGGGCTGGGTCTACGGGTTCGGGTTCGGGCTGCAGCTCGGCGCCGGCGTGGTCACCGTCGTGACGAGCGCGACCGTCTACGCCACCGTCGTGCTCTGCGCCCTGTCCGGCAGCCTTCCCGTCGGCCTGGTGCTCGGCGCGCTGTTCGGGCTGGCCCGGGCGCTGCCGGTGCTCGGGCTGGCCCGGACCCACGACCGCGCAGGCCTGCACCGCCTCTTCCGGCGGCTGGAGCGCTGGGCCCCGCGGGCCGAGCGGCTCGCGCAGGCGAGCCTGGCCACCGGGGCCGCCGCGCTGGTCGCGGTGGCTGCCGTGGCCGCGACACGGGTCGGAGGGAGCTGACGTGCTGGTCTCGAGGTTCGGGCTGAGCGCCGCCGCGCGGCCGGGGTGGGACACCCGGATCTTCCGCCGGGTCGCCGACACGGAGCTCGGGGAGGTCACCCACCCGGTGCTGCACGCCTGCACGCGGGCGCTCCCCGCCGAGCGGGGCGACCTCGGCGGCGGTGTCGTGGAGGTGCTGCGGCCGCAGGACGTGTTCATCGCCCTGGTCGAGTTCGGCTCCGACGTGGCCGGTCACGGCCTGTTCGGGCCGCGGGGCGTGCCCCGGCTGGCCCCCTCCCAGTTCGGCCCGGACCGGCTCCAGCGCGTCGTCCCCGGCCGCAGCGCGGCGCAGCACTTCTTCACCGAGGGGGGCCGGGCCTTCTGCCTGTTCGTCGTCCTGGGCAGCCACGCCCGGCGGATGGCGCTGGTGCCCCGGGCCGCTCAGGTGGTCGGCGGGTTCGCCATCACCGACCGGGCGACGCTCCTGGCGAGCGGCGGGATGCCGTGAGCGCGCTCGACCGGATCACCCGCGAGGCCGGCCCGAGCGCACGGCTCGTGGACCGGCTGGCCCGCCGGCTCGGTGCGCTGAGCCGGCGCGGCTTCCTGGCCAGGACGGCGGTCGTCGGCTCGGCGCTGGCGGTCGACCCCCGGGGCTACGTGCTGACGCCGCGGCGGGCGTACTCGACCATCTGCGGTCCGGCGAACACTGCCGCCAGCGGGTACTCGGTCTTCTGCTGCACGGTGAACAAGGGCGTCAACGCCTGTCCCCCGGGCACCTTCACCGCGGGGTGGTGGAAGGCCGCCGACTCCTCGTGGTGCTGCGGCGGCTACCGCTACTTCATCGACTGCAACGCCAAGTGCGTCGCGTGCTCCAGCGGCTGCGCCGGCGACCACATCTGCGACCGGACCTGCTGGAACTGCTCGCTGCGGCCAGGGCTCGAAGGCCACCTGCGACCAGCGCCGGCACTGCTGCAACGCGTTCCGCTACGGCCAGTGCAACACCCACGTCCGGTGCAGCGGTGGGGTCGCCTGCCGGGTGGTGAGCTGCGTCCCGCCGTACCGGTGGGACAGCTGCGCGAACATCACCCTGTTCGACAACGCGACCGCCGAGCAGGGCGCCCCCTGCCTGCAGGGGTGCGGGGCGATCCTGCGCCGGTACGACGAGCTGGGCGCCAACGGGTCCTACCTCGGCGCCTCCCTCGGCCCCGAGCGGGCGGTGGGCGACGGGGTCGGCCGGCACGTGGACTACCGCGGCGGGTCGATCTACTGGACCAGCCGCACCGGCGCGCGGGCGATCCACGGCGCGGCCCGCTCCGCCTGGCTCAGGTCCGGCGGCCCGCGCGGGCCCCTGGGCTACCCGACCGCCGAGCGGGTCACCCGACCGGACAGCTCGTGGGACCAGCGGTTCCAGCAGGGCGTCGTGTGCGACAGCCCCCGGACCAGGACCAGCGTGGTGCACGGCACGGTCTACCGGAAGTGGGCGGCGCTCGGCGGGGTCCGGGGCCGGCTGGGCTACCCCCGGCGGGACAGCAGGAACGGCCGGGACGGGCGCGGGCGGGGGCAGGTGTTCGTCGGCGGCCAGGTCTGGGCGCGGTCGGGCAAGCCGGCCTTCGCGGTGACCGGGAGGGTGCTGGCCCGGTGGCTGGCCGACGGCGCGGAGACCGGCCGGTGGGGCTACCCGACCGGGGACGTGCGGGTCCTGGCCGACGGCACCCAGCGCGGGCACCTTCGAGAAGGGCACCATCACGGTCAGGCCGTCCTGACGACGCGGCGGAGGCGCCGCTCAGCCGATGCCGTCGGCGGGGTCGACCCGCACGGTGACCGGCTCGCGCTCCTTGCGGGCGCTGCGGACCGCCCGCATCGCGACCAGGGCGGCGCTCAGCTGCGCACCCTCGGCCAGCGGCGAGCGCAGCAGCACCTGCAGCCGGTCGTCGGCGCCCGAGGCCGGCCCACCGCCCCGGGTGCCGGCGCCCGGGCTGAGCGGCAGCGGCCCGAGGCGCTCGATGTCGGCCGGCAGGTCGCTGCGCTCGAGGGCGTCCTGCAGCGCGTGCCGGCTGCCGACGAGCTGGGCCATCCGCACCGTCGGCGGCAACGACAGCTCGGCCCGCTCGGACAGCTCGCGGGCGGCGAACCAGGCCGGGTCCCAGCGCACCAGTGCCTCGACCACCGGCAGCGTGGCGTGCGTCGGGGCACCGGCCAGCACGACCACCCCGCCGTCGCTGCCGGCGCGCGTGAGCGCCGCCGCGGCGGTCCACCGCCGCAGCGCCTCCTCGGCCGCGTCGAGGGTCGGCCGGTCGAGGGACGCCCAGGCGTCCAGCAGGAGCGTCGCCGCGTAGCCGCCGCGGGCCACCGGCTCGGCCCCGGGGGTGGCGATCACCAGGCTGGGGCGGGCGTCGACCCCGGCCAGCACCTCACCGGAGCCCGAGGTGTGCACCGGCACCCCGGCGAAGGCCCGGCCCAGCTCCTCGGCGGTGCGCCGGGCCCCGACCACGCTGGAGCGCAGGGTGCGGCCGTCGCAGTGCGGGCACTCGAACTGCGCCGGCACCGCACCGCACCAGCGGCAGGACGGCGGTGCGCCGGGGGCGGTCAGCGCCAGCGGCCCGGCGCAGCGCGGGCAGCGGGCGGCCTCGCGACAGGTCTGGCAGGACAGCGAGGGCAGGTAACCCCGGCGCGGCACCTGGATCAGCACGGGGCCCCGCTCGAGCCCGGCCTTGGCGGCGCGCCAGGCCGCCGAGGGCAGGTGGGCCATCGCGGCCGGGCCGTCCCGGTCGACGTCGGTGCCCTCGCCGGCCACGAGCACCCGCGGGGCGGCGCGGCGGACGGCTGCCGGGTCGGCGGCGACCGGGTGCACCTCACCGGCCTCCACCCAGCGCTGGACCGCGGTGGTGCGGGTGAAGCCGCCGCTCAGCAGGGCGGCGCCCTCGGTGCGGGCCCGCAGCGCCAGCACCTCGCGCACGTGCGGGTACGGCGCCCGTGGCTCGGTCAGCAGGTCGTCACCGTCGTCCCACCAGGCCACCAGGCCCAGGTCGCGCACCGGGGCGAACATCGCGGCCCGGGTGCCGACCACGCAGCGGACGTGGCCGCGCAGCAGCTTCAGCCAGGCCGTGTAGCGCGCCTGCGGCCCCTGGCCGGCGGTCAGCCGGACGTGCTGGCCGGTGCCCAGGAGGGCCTTGAGGGCGGCGTCGACCCGGTCGACGTCACGGTGGTCCGGCACGACGAGCACGGCGCCGCGCCCGGCGGCCAGGGCCGTGCCGGCGGCCACCGCCAGCGCGGCCGGCCAGTCGGTGGTGTCGTCGCCGCCCGCGACGGCAGCCGGCCCGGCGGCCGGTTCGGCGGTCAGCCCGGCGGCCGGCTCGGCGGCCGCTCCAGTGCCGGCGGCCGGTTCGGCGTGCGCTCCAGTGCCGGCACCGTCGGCCGGGCCGGCGGCGGCCACCGTGCCCGGGCCGGGGTCGCCGTCCGGACGCGCGCCGGCCCCTGCACCGGCGCCGCCCACCCGCGGGTGCTGGCCGGGCAGCGCCAGCCATGACGCGGCCGGGGCCTGCCCGGAGGCGACCCGCCGCAGGAACGACGGGCCGGCCGGGTAGCCGGCCCAGGGGCCCGGCTCGGGCATCGGCGGCGGCTCGGGTGCCTCGCCGCGCAGGTTCTTCTCCGCGGTCGCGTGACGCGGGGGGATCGCCAGCCGCAGCACGTCGCCCAGGGTGCCGGCGTAGCGCTCGGCGACGGCCCGGCCCAGCGCCAGCAGCGCGGGCGTGAGCACCGGCTCCGGGCTCACCACCCGCCGCAGCGGGGCCAGCCGGCCCTCGTGCTCGGCCTCGGCGCGGCGCTCCAGGACGAAGCCGTCGACGTCCTGCCCGGCGAACCGCACCCGCACCCGCGCACCCGCGACCGCGGTGTCGGCGAGCGCCTCGGGCACGGCGTACTCGAACGGGCGGTCGAGGTGGGCCAGCCCGACGTCGACGAGGACGACGGCCACGGGGTCGACCGCGGCCAGGTCGGGGGCGGCCGGCGTGCTGCGCACGCGCCGGGTGGAGGCGCGCACGAGGGACAGCTGCTCACCCGCGCCCGCACCCGTGCTGCTCATGCTCCAAGGTCTATCTCATCGCACTGACGGCGCTGCCCCCGGCCGCCCGCCGCAGGGGGCGGGCCGCACGGGGGCAGGCGCGGGTGGTCGCGGGCGACCGGCGTGGCCGGTCGCCGAGGGGCGGGCGTCAGCCGGCGACGGCCGCCCGCAGCTGCTCGACCCGGTCGGTGCGCTCCCAGGTGAAGCCGTGGTCCAGGCCGGGCGCGGACGTGCGGCCGAAGTGGCCGTAGGCGGCGGTCGGCTGGTAGATCGGGCGCAGCAGGTCGAGCTCGTCGATGATCGCGGCGGGCCGCAGGTCGAACACCTTGGTGATCGCGCCCTGGATCTTGTCCAGCGGGGCGCTCTCGGTGCCGAACGTCTCGACGTACAGGCCGACCGGCTTGGCCTTGCCGATGGCGTAGGCGACCTGCACCTCGCAGCGGCGGGCGAGCCCGGCGGCGACGATGTTCTTGGCCACCCAGCGCATCGCGTAGGCCGCGGAGCGGTCCACCTTGCTCGGGTCCTTGCCGGAGAACGCGCCGCCACCGTGGCGGGCCATGCCGCCGTAGGTGTCGACGATGATCTTGCGGCCGGTGAGGCCGGCGTCACCCATCGGGCCACCGATCTCGAAGCGGCCGGTGGGGTTGATCAGCATGCGGTAGTCGCTGGTGTCCAGGACGGTGCCGGAGGCGGCCAGGTCGTCGAGGACCGGCTTGATCACGTGCGCGGCGATGTCGGGCTCGAGCAGGCCGCTCAGCGAGACGTCGGAGGCGTGCTGGGTGGACAGGACGACGGTGTCGAGCCGGACCGCGCGGTCGCCGTCGTAGCCGATGGTGACCTGGGTCTTGCCGTCGGGGCGCAGGTAGGCGACCTCGCCGGACTTGCGCACCTCGCTCAGGCGCTCGGCCAGCCGGTGGGCCAGGTGGATCGGCAGCGGCATCAGCTCGGGGGTGTCCTCGCAGGCGTAGCCGAACATCAGGCCCTGGTCGCCGGCACCCTGCTTGTCGAGCGGGTCGACCCCGCCGGTGCGGTTCTCGTAGGCGGTGTCGACGCCCTGGGCGATG
This sequence comes from uncultured Actinomycetota bacterium, assembly GCA_963828995.1. GTDB lineage: Bacteria > Actinomycetota > Actinomycetes > Actinomycetales > Dermatophilaceae > CAVRTM01. Next base: position 227,980 of record CAWHHB010000006.1, on the reverse strand, counting down.
TCGGTGGACTGCTGCCCGATCGAGATGGAGACACCGCAGGAGCGGCCGTCGAAGCCCTTGGTCGAGGAGTCGTAGCCGATGCCGACGATCGTCTCGCGGACCAGGCTCGGGATGTCGACGTAGCTGGTCGTGGAGACCTCGCCGGCGACGTGCACGAGGCCCGTGGTCACCATCGTCTCGACCGCGACGCGGGCGTGGCGGTCCTGCGCGAGCATGGCGTCCAGGACGGCGTCACTGATCTGGTCACAGATCTTGTCGGGGTGACCCTCGGTGACGGACTCGGACGTGAAGAGGCGTGACACGTGCGGTGCTCCTTAATGCAGCGGCTGCTGACTGACGGTTCCGGGGAGTCTATCGGGGCTGCAGGACGTCCTGGATGACATCCCACACCGTGGCCGCGACCTCCTCCTTGGAAGCCGGCCCGGCGTCGGTCACGGCATCGGACCCGCGCCGCAGGATGTGCACGCTGGTGCTGTCCTGCCCGAACGTCTTGTCGACCCCGACCTCGTTGGCCACCATCACGTCGCAGCGCTTGCGCTCCAGCTTGGCCCGGGCGTGCTCCAGGACGGTGTGATCGGCATCACCGGTCTCGGCGGCGAACCCGACGATCACCGGCGAGCTGCCGCTGCCCCGCGCGGCCACCAGGCCGGCGAGGACGTCGGGGTTGCGCACCAGCTCGATCGTCGGCGCGCTGGTGTCCTGGTCCGGGTCGTCACCGGCGAAGGTCTTCTTGATCTTGGACTCGGAGTAGTGCGCGGGCCGGAAGTCCGCGGGGGCGGCCGCCATGACGACCACGTCGGCCTCCTTGGCCGCCGCCGTGACGGCGGCCTGGAGCTCCAGGACGGTGCCGACCGGCACGACCTGCACGCCGTACGGCGCCGGCAGCGAGGTGTTGGCAGCCACGAGGGTCACGTCGGCGCCGCGGGCCGCGGCCACCGCGGCGAGCGCGTAGCCCTGCTTGCCCGAGGAGCGGTTGCCCAGGAAGCGCACCGGGTCCAGCGGCTCACGGGTGCCGCCGGCACTGACGACGACCCGCCGTCCGGCCAGCGGCAGCGGCGCGCCCGGCTCCGCGGGCGCGTCCCGCTCGGCCGCGCCCGGCTCGGCCGTGCCGGCGACCAGGCGCCGGCACGCGGCGTAGATCTCCTCGGGCTCGGGCAGCCGGCCAGGACCGGTGTCGGTGCCGGTGAGCCGGCCCGAGGCCGGGTCGAGGACGTGGACGCCCCGCGCGCGCAGCGTCGCGACGTTGTCGCGGGTGGCCGGGTGCTCCCACATCTCGGTGTGCATCGCGGGGGCGAGCAGCACCGGGCAGCGGGCGGTGAGCAGCGTGGTGGTCAGCAGGTCGTCGGCCAGCCCGTGGGCGGCTCGCCCGAGCAGGTCGGCCGTGGCGGGGGCCACGACGACCAGGTCGGCCTGCTGCCCCAGGCGCACGTGCCGCACCTCGTGGACGTCGGTCCACACGTCGGTGGCGACCGGCTTGCCGGACAGGGCCGACCAGGTGGGGGCACCGACGAAGCGCAGCGCCGCCTCGGTGGGGACGACGGTGACGTCGTGGCCGTCCTCGGTCATCAGCCGCAGCAGCAGGCAGGCCTTGTAGGCCGCGATGCCCCCGCTGACGCCCAGGACGATGCGCACGCCGGTCTCCCCCGTCCCCTGGTGTCCCGGTGGGCTCAGGACTCGATCGGCGTGGAGGTCAGCAGACCCTCGTTGATCTCGCGCAGGGCGATGGACATCGGCTTCTCGTGGACCGAGGTCTCGACGAGCGGGCCGACGTACTCGAGCAGGCCCTCGGAGAGCTGGGAGTAGTAGGCGTTGATCTGGCGGGCGCGCTTGGCGGAGTAGATGACCAGGGCGTACTTGGAGTCCGCCACGGTCAGCAGGTCGTCGATCGGCGGGTTGGTGATGCCCTCGGGGGCAGCCTGCGTACCGGACACGGTCAGTCTCGTTTCGTTGGGTTCGTCGGGGTCGTCACGGGGTCGAGCCCGCTCTGCGGCGCCATCGAGCTCGGGGCGCGCATCAATGATACGAGTTCTTCGCTGGCCCGCCGAACATCGTCGTTGACGATGGTCACATCGAACTCCCGCTGGGCGGCCAGCTCCTGCCGGGCGGTGGCGAGGCGCACCTCGCGCTCCTCCTCGGTCTCGGTGCCCCGACCGACCAGGCGCCGGACCAGCTCGTCCCAGCTCGGCGGCGCGAGGAACACGAACAGCGCCTCGGGCATCCGCTCACGCACCTGGCGGGCGCCCTGCAGGTCGATCTCCAGCAGCGCCTTGCGGCCCTGGGCCAGCGCGTCGTCGACCGGCCCGCGGGGGGTGCCGTACTTGGCCCGGCCGTGCACGACGGCCCACTCGAGGAACTGGCCGTCCTCGCGCAGGCGCTCGAACTCGGCGTCGTCGACGAAGTGGTAGTGCACCCCGTCGACCTCGCGGGGACGGGGCTTGCGGGTGGTCATGGAGACCGAGAGCCAGACGTCCGGGAAGTGGGTGCGGACGTAGGAGGCGACGGTGCCCTTGCCCACGGCGGTGGGACCGGCGAGGACGACCAGCCGGCTGGAGGTGTCTGACATGGAAGGCGCGGCCCCGCTCAGGCCGAGTGGTCGAACCGCGACAGCAGCGCCGCGATCTGGTTGGAGCCGAGCCCACGCACCCGCCGGCTCTCGGAGATGCCGACCTCGTCCATGATCTGCTTCGCGCGGACCCGGCCCACGCCGGGCATGGACTCCAGCAGCGCGGAGACCTTCATCTTGCCCACGACGTCGTTGCTCTTGCCGTCGGCGATGACCTCGGCCAGGGACCCTTGCGCGTACTTCAGCCGGTTCTTGACCGCAGCCCGCTCACGCCGGGCGATGGCGGCTTTCTCCAGCGCCTGTGCGCGCTGCTCGGGGGTGAGCGGGGGAAGGGCCACGTTCGGTCTCCTCGGAGGGACGGTCTCGGTTCGTTCGGTGGCATCGCGGCGGGTCCGGCCGGGGGATGTCAGGGTGGACCGAACCTAGCGAGTCGTCCCGCGGGCTCGCAACGAGGGGGTGCGCCCGAGCACGGCGCGGCCGCAGGTGCGGTGCCGGTGGCGGCCCGGGGTGGAGCTGTGGTCCGAGGTGGCGGTGCGGCCGGGCTCAGCGGGCCGCGAACCGGTCGGTGGCTGCCCGGATCGCCCCGAGCGTCGCCCCGTGGCCGACGTCGTCCAGCAGGACCAGCTCGCTGCCGGGCCAGGCGCGCGCCAGCCGCCACGGCACGTCCGGCGGCCCGCTGACGTCCAGCCGTCCGTGCACCATGACCCCGGGTATGCCGCCCAGGCGCGCCGCCCCGCGCAGCAGCACGCCGTCCTCGAGGAACCCGGCGTGGCGGAAGTAGTGCGTCACCACCCGGGCGAAGCAGAGCCGGAACGCCGGGTCCCGGTACCGGGGGTTCGGCCGGTGGCCCGGATAGGTCCCGACATGCGTGTCCTCCCAGGCACACCAGGCCGCGGCCGCCCGGTCTCGGACCTGCGGGTCCTCGTCGTGCAGCAACCGGCTGTATGCCGCCGCGAGGTCGCCGTCGCGGTCCTCCGGTGGGACGGCGTCGCGGAACCGCTCCCACTCCTCGGGGAAGACCCGTCCCATGCTGCGGGTCAGCCACTCGACCTCGGCGCGCGTCGTGGTCACCACCGACACGAGCACCATCTCGGTGACGCGGTCGGGGTGGGCCTGGGCGTACGCCAGCGCCAGCGTCGTGCCCCAGGAGATGCCGGCCACCAGCCACCGCTCGAGGCCCAGGTGCTCGCGCAGCCGCTCGAGGTCGGCGACCAGGTGGGCCGTGGTGTTGGTCGTCAGGTCGACGGTGGCCGCCCCCGCGTACGGCGTGCTCCGGCCGCTGTTCCGCTGGTCCAGCTGCACCACGAGGTAGGCCTCGGGGTCGAACCACCCCCGGCTCCACGGCGTGCAGCCCGAGCCGGGGCCGCCGTGCAGCACCACCGCGGGCTTGCCCCCGGGGTTGCCGGACAGCGCCCAGTGCAGGCGGTGGCCGTCGCCGACGTCGAGCATGCCCTGGTCGAGCACGTCCTCGTCCTCGTCCTCGGCCGGGGTCTGCGGGGCGCTGGTCATGCCCGCAGTCTGGCAACCCGACCGCTCCCCCGGTCGCTCGACAACCCCGGAACCTTGTGGGAGTAGACGGTTCCGGAACCATATGGTTCCATATTGTCCGTGGACGAGGTGTTCCAGGCACTGGCCAACGAGACGCGGCGACAGATCGTCACGCTGCTGCGCGAGGGGGGCCGTCCGGCGAGCGAGATCGCCGCGCACTTCGCCATGACGCGGGAAGGGGTCTCCAAGCACCTGCAGGTGCTGCTGCGGGCCGGCGTGGTGCGCGCCGAGCCCCGTGGCCGGCAACGGGTCTACACCCTCGACCCCGCCGCGCTGCAACGGGTCGAGACCTGGCTCGCGCCGTTCCGCGCGTTCTGGAGCCAGCGGCTCGACGCCCTGGAGACCGAGGTCCGCCGGGGGCGCCGGAGCCCGGGGCGCGACCAGCCGGGCACCACCCACCGACCGGGCACCGCCCACCGAAAGGAAGCCTGACATGAGCGACAGCAGCATCTGGGGCACGCTGACCCGGGCCGACGCCGGCGTCGACATCACCCTGCGCCACGTCTACCGGACCTCCGTGGCGGACCTGTGGTCCGCGGTCACCGAGCCGGACCGGCTGGCCCGGTGGCTCGGTCGGGTGACGGGCGACCTGCACGAACAGGGCTCGTACACCCTGGTGTTCGAGGAGGACGACGACAGCCAGCGCGCCTCGGGCGTGGTCCTGCGGTGCGACGCGCCACGCGAGCTCGTCGTCACCTGGGCGTTCCCCGGTGAACCTGACGCGGGCACCGTCCGGGTCGGGCTCGAGGCCGTCGACGGCGGCACCGAGCTCACCCTCACCCATCGCGGGCTGGCCGACCGGCTCGCCGCCGGCTACGGCGCGGGCTGGCAGGCCCACCTCGAGGGGCTCGAGAGCCACGTCGACGGTCCCGTCGGTGCCCCGCTCCCCTGGGACGCCGGCCGGTTCGACCACCTGCTCACCACGTACACCGCCCTGGCGGCCAGGCCCTGACCTCTCAGCCCGAGGGCCGACCGGTCAGCGCGCCAGGAACACGGTCGTGGCGCCGGCGTACTCCCGGGGGCCCTCGAACGGCGGCAGGCCGGCAGCCAGCCCCTCGTCGGTCGTGGCCAGGTAGGCGACCGCGGCGGCGTGGTCGGGGAAGACCGCGCGGGTGGCGATGTCCTCGCGGGTGACCCGCTCGAAGTGCTGCTCGAGCGCCTCGGCGCCGTTCTCGCTGCTGAACCCGGTGACCAGGGGCGCTCCCCCGGCGTCGACGCGCAGCCCGGCGGTGTGCGCGTCGCCGTTGGTGACGGCGACGAACAGGCCGCCCGGCCTCAGCACCCGCCTCACCTCGGCGAGCCCGCGGTGCAGGTCCGGCACGTGGTACAGCATCCACAGCGCCGCCACGACGTCGAACTGCGCGTCACCGAACGGCAGCTGCTGCACGTCGGCCGGCTGCGCGCGCACGCCCCGCGCGGTGGTCAGCTCGACGAACCGCGGCGACCGGTCGGTCGCCAGCACCACGGCCTGCGGGTTCTCCTGCATCACCCGGGCCGCGAAGACCCCTGTCCCGCAACCCACTTCGAGCACCGAACCCGGCGCCGCGCCGGCGACCGCCTGCGCGGCGGCGTCCTGGGGGTTGCGTCCGTCGGCCGAGTCGCGCCACACCGAGCGCCGGGTGTCCAGGCGGCTCTCCGTCCGGTACTGCCGGGCCACCTCGGTGGCGTCCACCATCTGGTCCATGGCGGGGACCCTACAACCCGGGCGGCGAGGCCTGCGGTGGCTCGCCGGGCAGGCCCCGGGTGGCATGCGGGGCGCGCAGCGATACGTTCGGACCCATGGGGATGACGCAGCACAGCTCGGGCACGCCCGATCCGACCGGTGGAACCGGCGCACCGCCAACGCCGTTCGCTCCCGTGCCCGACTCCCGCCCCGTCGACGCGCCCTGGCCGGAGATGACCTGGCCACCGGCGGCCGGCGTGGTCCTGCGCGGGCGGGTCGTCGAGCTCGCCCCGGCCGACCCGGTCCGCGACGCCGCAGAGCTGTTCGCGGCGCTGGACCACGACGACGTATGGCGACACGTGGCCGGCCGGCCGCGGGACGCCGACGACCAGGCCCGCCTCCTCGAGCAGTCGCTCGCGGCGGGGCGCCTCCCCTGGGTGGTGCGCCTCGTCGCCGCGCTGGCCGGGCTCCCCGCCGGGACGGTGGTCGGCACCTCCACCTACCTCGACGTGTCCGTCGCCGACGCCCGGCTCGAGATCGGTTCCACCGCCTACACGCCCGCCGTCTGGGGCAGCGCGGTCAACCCGGAGACCAAGCTCCTGCTGCTCGGCCACGCGTTCGAGTCGCTGGGTGCCGGGCGGGTGCAGCTCAAGACCGATGTCCGCAACCACCGCTCGCAGCAGGCGATCGCCCGGCTCGGCGCACACTACGAAGGCACCCTGCGGCGCTACCAGCGCCGGGCCGACGGCACCGTGCGCGACACCGCGATGTTCGCGCTGCTGGCCGAGGACTGGCCGGCGGCGCGGGCCGGCCTGCAGCAGCGCCTCGACGCGGGGGCGAGCGGCTGAGGGTCACCGGACGCCAGTCGTGCTCGCGTCCGGTGACGACAGCCACGCGCCGTCCCCCGTCAGCGCCCGGCGGTGACCTCGGCCATCCGGCCGGCGGTGTCCCGCGCCGCCCGGCGCAGCGCCGCCGCGTCGGGGCCCGCGCCGAGCACCTCGCGGCTGCTGCTGGCCAGCACGGCCGGCAGCGCCGCACCGAAGACCGCCCGCAGGTCCTCGGCCCCGGCGCCCTGCGCGCCGATGCCGGGCGCGAGCATGGGGCCGTTGACCGCCGCGAGGTCGAGCCCGAGGTCGCGGACCGCGGAACCGACCGTGGCCCCGACGACGAGGCCGACGCTGCCGAGGGGGCTCGCGCCCGCGTTGTCGGCGGTGGCACCGGCCACGACCGCGCCCGCGACGCTGCCGTCGCCGCGCCGGGCGTGCTGCACCGAGGCGCCCTCGGGGTTGGACGTGAGCGCCAGCACGAAGACCCCGCGCCCGGTGTCACGGGCGAGGTCGAGCGCCGGGCGCAGCGAGTCGTAGCCGAGGTACGGGCTGACCGTGATCGCGTCGGCCCGCAGCGGGCTGTCGTCACCGAGGTAGGCCTGGGCGTAGGCGGTCATGGTCGAGCCGATGTCGCCACGCTTGACGTCCAGCAGGGACAGCGTGCCGGCCTCACGCAACCCGGCCAGGGCGCGCTCCAGGACCGCCACCCCGGCCGAGCCGAACCGCTCGAAGAACGCCGACTGCGGCTTGACCGAGGCCACCGTCCCGGCGAAGGCCTCGACGCAGGTCATCGCGAACGTCTCCAGGCCCTGCACCGTCTCGGGCAGCCCCCACGCGGCCAGCAGGCCCGGGTGCGGGTCGATCCCGACGCACAGCGGACCGTGCTCGCTCATCGCGCGGTGCAGCCGGGCGCCGTACGGCGCGGTCGTGGTGCTCATCGGCGCGGGTCCAGGCGCGTGTGCGCGACGCCGACGGCGTCGCCGAGGCGGGCGAACCCCCGGTCGTGCAGCAGACCGGCCAGCTCGCGGTTGACCCGGACCGGGGCGCTCGGGTCGTTGAACGTCGCCGTACCCACCTGCACGGCGCTCGCGCCCGCGGCCACCATCTGCAGGGCGTCCGCGCCGGTACGCACCCCGCCGACGCCGATGATCGGCACCGTGGGCAGGCGGCCCTCGAGCATCGCGGCGCGCACCTGCCAGATGGCGCGGACGGCGACCGGGCGGACCGCCGGCCCGGACAGCCCGCCGGTGACCCCGGCGAGCTGCGGCCGCAGCAGGTCGGTGTCGATGACCATGCCCAGCAGGGTGTTGATCATGGTGAGGCCGTCGGCGCCCGCCTTCACGCACGCCTTGGCGACCTCGACGATGTCGGTGACGTCGGGGCTCAGCTTGGCGAAGATCGGGATGTCGCGCGGCAGCTGCTCACGCACCAGCGCGACGACCTTGGCCGAGGCCAGCGGGTCGCACGCGAACACCAGGCCGCGGTTGGCGACGTTGGGGCAGGAGATGTTGACCTCGACCCCGACGACCGTGTCGAAGGCCTCGGCCGCGCGCAGGGTGGCCGCGACCTCGGCGTACTCGCCGCTGCTGCTGCCGGCGATCGAGACCAGTGCCCTGGCGCCGACGGACTTCAGCCACGCCAGGTCGTCGCGGACGAAGGCGCTGATCCCCGGTCCCTGCAGGCCGATCGAGTTGAGCATGCCGCTCGGGGTCTCGGCCATGCGCGGGGTGCCGCGACCGGAGCGCGGGTCGGCCATCACCGACTTCGTGACGAACGCGCCGAGCTCGGCCACGTCGAAGAAGCGGTGCAGCTCCTTGCCGTTGGCGGCACAGCCGGAGGCGGTCATCAGCGGGTTGGGCAGCCGGGCGCCGCCGAGCTCGACGCTCATGTCGACCTCCGGCGCCACCGGGTGGCTCGGGGCGTGGGTCGCCGTCGCGGCGTGTGCGGTGCTCATCAGTGGCCTCCGGTCCGCGGTGCGCCGACCGCGTCGTCCGGGACGCGACCCCAGCCCGACCCGAACGCGTCCCAGCGCACCCGGTCGCCGCGGAAGATCGGGCCCTCGACGCACGAGCGGGCCATGCGGGTCCGGCCGTCGTTGCCGACGACCGGCATGACGCAGGTCATGCAGACGCCGACGCCGCAGGCCATCGACTCCTCGACGGCCACCTGGGCCACCGCGCCCTCGGCCTCGGCCACGCGGGTGATCGACTCCAGCATCGCCATCGGGCCGCAGCCGTAGACCACGCCGGCGCCGGTGCGGCGGATGACGTCCGGCAGGACGTCGGACACCCAGCCGCGGGTGCCCATCGACCCGTCGTCGGTGGTGACCGTGACGCCGTCGGCGGCGCGACGGGCCTCGACGACGCCGAAGAGCCGGTCCTCGCTCGCCGCGCCCAGCACCATCTCGACGTGGCAGCCACGCTCACGCAGGGCGGCCGCCAGCCAGAACAGCGGCGCGCTGCCGTAGCCGCCGCCCACGAGCACGCAGGCCACGGGCTCGGTCGGCAGCGGGAAGGCCCGCCCCAGCGGGCCGACGATGTCGACCTCGTCGTGGGCGCGCAGGCCGGTCAGCCACCTGGTGCCCGGCCCATGGGCGGCGACGACGAGGTCGACGGTGCCGCCGTAGGTGCCGCTCGGGCTGACCTTGTGGATCGAGAAGCACCGGCGCAGCAGGGTGGCCGAGGTGTCACCGCCCACGGCGAGGGCGACGAACTGCCCGGGACGGGCCAGCTCGGCGACGCCGGGCGCGACGAACGTCATGTGCTGGTAGGCACCGGCCCGTCGGGTGGCGATGAGCTCACCGATCACCTGGGGGACGCGGCCGGTGTCGCTCGCGGCGTCCACGGTCACGAGCGGGCTCCCTTGCGGGAGAACAGGTCCAGGTCCTTGGCGTGGTCCTGCAGGGAGCGCACGCGGACCTTCTCGGTCATCTGCGACTCGATGCCCTGCACCGCCGCGCCGAGCTGCTGCACGGTGGTGATGATCGGCTTGTCCATGCTCGTCGTGGCGGCGCGGATGGCGTAGCCGTCGGCGCGGGCGTCACGCCCGGACGGGGTGTTGACGACCATCACCACCTCGCCGGCGGAGATCCGCTCGACGATGGTCGGCTCGCCGTCGGGGCCGGGGCCCTCGCTGTGCTTGCGGACCACCGTCGCGTGGACTCCGTTGCGGCGCAGCACGTCCGCGGTGCCCTTGGTGGCGATCAGGTCGAACCCGAGGTCGGCCAGCCGCTTCACCGGGAAGATCATCGCCCGCTTGTCGCGGTTGGCGACGGAGACGAAGATCGTGCCCTTGCGCGGCAGCCCGGTGACCGAGCCGAGCTGGCTCTTGGCGAACGCCGGGCCGAAGTCGGTGTCGATGCCCATCACCTCGCCGGTGGAGCGCATCTCGGGCCCGAGCAGGCTGTCGACGACCTGGCCCTCGCGGGTGCGGAACCGCTTGAAGGGCAGCACCGCCTCCTTGACCGAGACCGGCGCGTGCGCCGGCAGGTTGCCACCGTCGCCCTGCGGCGGCAGCATCCCCTCCTCGCGCAGCTGGGCGATGCTCGCGCCGAGCATGACCCGGGCCGCGGCCTTGGCCAGCGGGACGCTCGTCGCCTTGGCCACGAACGGCACGGTGCGGCTCGCCCGCGGGTTGGCCTCCAGCACGTAGAGGACGTCCTGGGCGAGGGCGAACTGGACGTTCATCAGGCCCTTGACGCCGATCCCCTGCGCCAGCTTGAGCGTCGACTCGCGGACCCGGCTGACCTCCTCCGGGCCGAGGGTCACCGGCGGCAGCACGCAGGCCGAGTCACCGGAGTGGATCCCGGCCTCCTCGATGTGCTCCATGATCCCGCCGAGGTACATCTCGGTGCCGTCGTACAGCGCGTCCACGTCGATCTCGATCGCGTCGTCGAGGAACCGGTCGACCAGCACCGGGTGCTCGGGCGAGGCGTGGGTGGCCCGGGTGACGTAGCCGCTGAGCGTCTCGTCGTCGTAGACGATCTCCATGCCACGGCCACCGAGCACGTAGGACGGCCGCACCAGCACGGGGTAGCCGATCTCGCGGGCCACCTCGACCGCCTCCGCGGCGCTGTACGCCGTGCCGTGGCGCGGCGCGGGCAGCTTCGCCTCGGCCAGCACCCGCCCGAACGCGCCGCGGTCCTCGGCCAGGTGGATCGCCTCGGGCGAGGTGCCGACGATCGGCACGCCCTCGTCCTTCAGCGCCCTGGCCAGCCCGAGCGGGGTCTGGCCGCCGAGCTGGACGATGACACCGGCGATGGGGCCGGCCTCGCGCTCGGCGTGGACCACCTCGAGCACGTCCTCGAGCGTGAGCGGCTCGAAGTACAGCCGGCTGGAGGTGTCGTAGTCGGTGGAGACCGTCTCGGGGTTGCAGTTGACCATCACCGTGTCGAAGCCGGCGTCGCGCAGCGCGAAGCTGGCGTGCACGCAGGAGTAGTCGAACTCGACGCCCTGCCCGATCCGGTTCGGCCCGGAGCCGAGGATGATCACGGCCGGCCGCTCCCGCGGCGCGACCTCGGTCTCCTCGTCGTAGGTGCTGTAGTGGTAGGGCGTGGTCGCGGCGAACTCGGCCGCGCAGGTGTCCACGGTCTTGTAGACGGGGCGCACCCCGAGCGCGTGCCGGACGCCGCGGACGACGGCCTCGGGCATCCCGGTCAGCTCGGCCAGCTGGCTGTCGGAGAAGCCGTGCCGCTTGGCCAGGCGCAGCAGCTCGGCGGTCAGCTGCGGGGCCCGGGCGATGCGGGCGGCCAGCTCGTTGATGAGCGCGATCTGGTCGAGGAACCACGGGTCGATGCCGGTGGCCTCGTGCACGTCCTCGACCGACAGGCCGCCGCGAAGGGCCTGCTGCACCAGCACGATCCGGCCGTCGGTGGGCGTGCGTGCCTGCTGCAGCAGCGCCCGCGCCTGCTCCTTGGAGGGGTCCTCGTCCTTGCGCCAGTGGAACGACGAGCCGGCCCGCTCGGCCGAGCGCAGGGCCTTCTGCAGCGCCTCGGTGAAGTTGCGGCCGATCGACATCGCCTCGCCGACGCTCTTCATCGTCGTGGTCAGCGTCGGGTCGGCCGCCGGGAACTTCTCGAACACGAACCGCGGCACCTTGACCACGACGTAGTCCAGGCTCGGCTCGAAGCTGGCCGGGGTCTCCCGGGTGATGTCGTTGGGCACCTCGTCCAGGGTGTAGCCGATCGCCATCTTGGCGGCGATCTTGGCGATCGGGAACCCGGTGGCCTTGGACGCCAGCGCGGACGAGCGCGAGACGCGCGGGTTCATCTCGATGACGATGATCCGGCCGTCGCGCGGGTTGACCGCGAACTGGATGTTGCAGCCGCCGGTGTCGACGCCCACCTCGCGGATGATCTTGATGCCGACGTCACGCAGCCGCTGGTACTCGCGGTCGGTGAGGGTCAGCGCCGGTGCCACCGTGATCGAGTCACCGGTGTGCACGCCCATCGGGTCGAGGTTCTCGATCGAGCAGACCACCACGACGTTGTCGGCGTGGTCGCGCATGACCTCGAGCTCGTACTCCTTCCACCCGGTGATGGACTCCTCCAGGAGCACCTCGGTGGTCGGCGAGTCGTGCAGGCCCGCGCCGGCCATCCGGCGCAGGTCGGCCTCGTCGTGCGCGAAGCCGGAGCCGAGGCCGCCCATGGTGAACGACGGCCGCACCACCAGCGGGTAGCCGAGCTCGGTTGCGGCGTCGAGGCACTCGTCCATCGTGTGGGCGATCCGGCTGCGCGCGGTCTCGGCGCCGCAGCGCTCGACGACGCCCTTGAAGAGCTGGCGGTCCTCGCCGAGCTGGATCGCCTCGACGTTGGCGCCGATGAGCGGGCAGTCGTACTTCTCCAGGATCCCCTGCTCGTGCAACGCGATCGCGGCGTTGAGGGCGGTCTGCCCGCCCAGGGTCGCGAGGACGGCGTCCGGCCGCTCCTTGGCGATGATCGCCTCGATCACCTCGGGGATGATCGGCTCGATGTAGGTCGCGTCGGCGAACTCGGGGTCGGTCATGATCGTGGCCGGGTTGGAGTTGACCAGGATGACCCGGATCCCCTCCTCGCGCAGCACCCGGCAGGCCTGCGTGCCGGAGTAGTCGAACTCGCCGGCCTGGCCGATGACGATCGGGCCGGAGCCGATGACGAGCACGCTGGAGATGTCTGAGCGGCGGGGCATCAGGCGCGCCCTTCCTGGTCGGTGGCGTCGGTGGAGTCGGTGCTGTGGTGCTGGTCCATCAGCGCGAGGAACCGGTCGAACAGGTAGCCGGCGTCGTGCGGGCCGGCGGCCGCCTCCGGGTGGTACTGCACGGAGTACGCCGGCAGGTCCAGGCACTCCAGTCCCTCGACCACGTCGTCGTTCAGGCAGACGTGCGAGACGCGGACCCGCCCGTACGTCGTGCCGAGCGCGCCGTCGCTGGGCGCGGCCACCTCACCGTCGAGCGGGGCGTCGACGGCGAACCCGTGGTTGTGCGCGGTCACCTCGACCTTGCCGGTGGTGCGGTCGATCACCGGCTGGTTGATGCCGCGGTGGCCGTACTTGAGCTTGTAGGTGCCGAAGCCGAGCGCCCGGCCCAGCAGCTGGTTGCCGAAGCAGATGCCGAAGAACGGGATCCGCGCGTCGAGCACCTGGCGCAGCACGGTGATCTCGTGCTCGGCGCTGGCCGGGTCGCCCGGGCCGTTGGAGAAGAAGACCCCGTCGACGCCGAGCTCGCTGATCTGCTCGAAGGTCGACGTCGCCGGCAGCACGTGCACCTCGATGCCCTGCCGGGCCAGCAGCGTCGGCGTCATCGCCTTGATCCCGAGGTCGAGCGCCGCGACGGTGAACCGCCGCTCCCCCACGGCCGGGACGACGTAGGGCTCGGCGGTCGTCACCTCGGCGGCGAGGGCGGCGCCGGTCATCGGGGCAGCGGCCCGGACCCGGGCGAGCAGGGCGTCCTGCGGCTCCGCGGCGAGCGCGCCGGAGAACACCCCGACCCGCATCGCGCCGCGCTCCCGCAGGTGCCGGGTGAGGGCGCGGGTGTCGATGCCGCAGATGCCGACGACCCGCTGCTCGGCGAGGTCGTCCTCCAGGGGGCGGCGCGAGCGCCAGCTCGAGGGCCGGATCGCGGGGTCGCGCACCACGAAGCCGGCCACCCAGATGCGGCGCGACTCGTCGTCCTCGTCGTTGACCCCGGTGTTGCCGATGTGCGGAGCCGTCATGACGACGACCTGGCGGTGGTAGCTCGGGTCGGTGAGCGTCTCCTGGTAGCCGGTCATGCCGGTGGAGAACACCGCCTCGCCGACCGTCTCGCCGACCGCGCCGTAGGACTCACCGCGGAAGGTCCGTCCGTCCTCCAGGACGAGCACGGCCGGCTCGCGGTCGACCAACCACGACCGCTGCTGGCTGGGCTGGGCCGACTGCGTCGTCACTGCGCTCACTGGTCTCCGTCCGAGGGGTGCGGGGTGCTGCTGGATGCGGTGCTGCTGTGGGGGCTGGTGCTGGGGGAGGTTCCGGTCGACCGCGGCGACCAGCTCGTCGACCTGCGCGGTGTGGCGCGGCAGGAAGCCGGTGGCGAACTCCTCGCCGTCGCCGGCGCGCCAGGTCACCACGACCAGGCGGTTCTGGCCGACCCACTTGCCGGCCATGCCCCGCTCGCGGCTCACTCCGGTCAGCCAGTCGAACAGGACGTGGACGTCGGCGGCGCCCTCGCGGACCCAGCGGACCTCGCCCCCGCCCACCGTCATGGTGGCGCGGGCGCGCACGCCCAGCCCGGCGGCCGCGACCCGCTCGAGCCGGGACGCCACCGTCGTGGTGGTGACGTAGATGCCCTCGGCCGCGACCTCGGCCGCTGTCCGGGGGTGTCCGCAGCGCTGCCGGTCGCCCCGGCCGTGGTCGCGACCGCGGCGGAGGGGAACCGGCGGGCGCGACGGCGCCATCCGGCGTACATCAGGGTGTAGACCACGGCGATGAGGAGGACCAGCAGGAGGACTGCTTGAACGCGGGTCATGCCAGCGCTCCCTTCAGGACGGTGGGCCGGCCGCGCAGGACCGTGGCGTGCACGGCGCCGCGCAGGGTCCGGCCGTGCCAGGGGTTGTTGCGCGAGAGGGACATCGAGGCGTCGCGGTCGACCGTGACCTGCGCCTGCGGGTCGACCAGCGTGAGGTTGGCCGGCTCGCCGACCGCCAGCGGGCGGCCGTGCCCGGTCAGGCCGGCGATCCGCGCGGGGCGCACCGACATCACCTGCGCGACCCCGGCCCAGTCGAGCAGGCCGGACCCGACCATGACCTCGCTGACCACCGGCAGGGCGGTCTCCAGCCCGAGCATGCCGAACGCCGCGTCGACGAACGCGTGCTCCTTGTCGTGCCGGGCGTGCGGCGCGTGGTCGGTGGCGACGGCGTCGATGGTGCCGTCGGCCAGCGCCGCGCGCAGCGCCTCGACGTCCTCGGCCGGGCGCAGCGGCGGGTTGACCTTGAAGGTGGGGTCGTAGCCCGAGAGCAGGTCGGTGGTGAGCAGCAGGTGGTGCGGCGTGACCTCGGCGGTCACCGCGATGCCCTGGCTGCGGGCCCAGCGGATGACCTCGACCGAGCCGGCGGTGGAGACGTGCGCGATGTGCACCCGCGACCCGGTGTGCCGCGCCAGCATCACGTCCCGCGCGACGATCACCTCCTCGGCGACGCCGGGCCAGCCCGGCAGGCCGAGCCGGCCGGAGAGCTCGCCCTCGTGGCAGCAGGCGGCGCCGTCGGCCAGCCGCGGCTCCTGGGCGTGCTGGGAGATGACACCGTCGAAGGCCCTGACGTACTCCAGCGCCCGGCGCATCACGCGCGCGTCGTGGACGCAGTGCCCGTCGTCGGAGAAGACCCGCACCCGGGCCCGGGAGCGGGCCATCAGCCCGAGCTCGGCGAGCTCCTCGCCGGCCAGCCCCTTGGTGACCGCCCCGATCGGCTGCACGTCGACCAGGCCCGTGCGGGCGCCGAGCTCGGCGATCCGCTCGGCCGCCTCGGCGGTGTCGGTGACCGGGGTGGTGTTGGCCATGGCCAGGATCGCGGTGTAGCCGCCGACGGCCGCCGCGGCCGCGCCGGTCGCGATGGTCTCGGCGTCCTCACGGCCCGGCTCGCGCAGGTGGGTGTGCAGGTCGACCAGGCCGGGCAGCGCCACCAGGCCGTCGGCGTCGATGACCTCGGCGTCGCGGGGGGCGGAGACCGAGCCCACCTCGACCACCACGCCGTCGCGCACCAGCAGGTCGGCGGCGCCGGCTCCGGCGAGGTCGGCCCCCTTGACCAGCAACGTCGTGGCGGTGCTCATGACACTCCTTCGTGCACGGTGGTCGCCCCGGTGCGCTGCGCGCCGGCCCGGGCGGCCGGTTCGGCGCTGCCGCCGGCCAGCAGGTGGTAGAGGACGGACATCCGCACCGCGACCCCGGCCGAGACCTGGTCGAGGATCAGCGAGCGGGCCGCGTCGGCGGCGTCGGCCGCGATCTCGAGGCCGCGGTTCATCGGGCCGGGGTGGCAGATCACCGTGTGGTCCTGCAGCAGGCGCAGCCGGTCGCGGGTCAGGCCGTAGCCGACGGTGTACTCCCGCGGCCGTCGGGAAGAAGCCACCGCTCATCCGCTCCCGCTGCACCCGCAGCATCATCACGGCGTCGGCCGAGGGCAGCACGGCGTCCAGGTCGTACGACGTCTCGAACCCCTCGGCCGCGGCCCACGTGCCGATCCCGCTCGGCATCAGCGTCGGCGGCGCGACCACGGTGACCCGGGCACCGAGGCGGGCCAGGCAGATCAGGTTGCTGCGCAGCACCCGCGAGTGGGTCAGGTCGCCGACGATGGCGACGTGCCGCCCGGCGAGGTCACCGAGGGCCCGGCGCATCGTGTAGGCGTCCAGCAGCGCCTGGGTGGGGTGCTCGTGCGTCCCGTCGCCGGCGTTGACGATGCTCGCGTCGACCCACTGCGACACCTGGCGGGCGGCGCCGCTGGCGTGGTGGCGGATGACCAGGCCGTCGACGCCCATGGCCGCGACCGTCAGCACCGTGTCGCGCAGCGACTCCCCCTTGCTGGTGGAGGAGCCCTTGCCGGAGATGTTGATGACGTCGGCGGACAGCCACTTGCCGGCGATCTCGAACGAGGACCGGGTGCGGGTGGAGTCCTCGAAGAACAGGTTGACGATGGTGCGCCCGCGCAGCGTGGGCAGCTTCTTGACCTCGCGCCGCTGCACGTCGTGCATCGACTCGGCCGTGGTGAGCAGGGTGAGGATCTCGTCGGTGTCGAGGTCCTCCATCGAGAGCAGGTGCCGCATCAGCGGTCACCCCCGCTGATCCGGACCTCGTCCACGCCGTCGTGCTCGGACAGCAGCACCTGCACCCGCTCGCTGCTGGAGGTCGGCAGGTTCTTGCCGACGTGGTCGGCCCGGATCGGCAGGTCGCGGTGGCCCCGGTCGACCAGGACGGCCAGCCGCACGGCCCGGGGCCGGCCGAGGTCGGCGAGGGAGTCCAGCGCGGCGCGGACGGTGCGCCCGGAGAACAGCACGTCGTCGACGAGGACGACGGTGCGGTCGTCGATGCCGGGCGCCGGGATGTCGGTGTGCTCGATGGCGCGGACCGGCTGCCGGCGCAGGTCGTCGCGGTGCATCGTGATGTCGAGCGCCCCGACCGGCACCGTGACGCCCTCGACCTCGGCCATCACCTGCACGAGGCGGCGGGCGAGGGCGACGCCACGGGTGGGGATGCCGAGCACCACGAGGCCGTGGGCGCCCTTGTTGCGTTCGAGGATCTCGTGCGCCACGCGGCGCAGGGCCCGGGAGACGTCACCGGAGCTCATCACCACCCGCGCGGGGGAGGCTGGTGGGAGCGGTCTGGCCGGGCTCGTCGTCGGAGCCGGCCGGGGGTACCACGGTGTCTGGACGCGTCACAGCGCCGGACCTCCTTCCCCGCCTCACAGGACGGATCATTAAAGGATGTCGAAGTCGTGCTCGGCAGGGAGCCTACCGTGCGGGCCGCGAGGGCCCGCACGGTGGTCCCCCGTCAGACCAGGGTCGGCTTGATCTCCGCGATGCGTGCCGAGCAGGCCGTTGACGAAGCTGGGCGAGTCGTCGGTCGACAGCGACGTCGCCAGCGACACCGCCTCGGAGATGGCCACCCCGTCGGGGATGTCGTCGGCGTAGACGACCTCGTAGGTGCCGATCCGCAGGATCGCCCGGTCGACCGCGGGCATGCGCTCGATCGGCCAGCCCTGGCTGTAGGTCGAGAGCAGCTCGTTGATCGCGGTCCACTTGCCCACGACGCCCTGCACGAGCTGCACGGTGTACTCGTTCAGCGGTGCCTCGGTCGCGGGCCGGGCCAGCCGGTCGGCCAGCAGCGTCTCGGCGTTGACGCCGCGCTGCTCGGCCTCGAACAGGATGTCGAGCGCGCGCTTGCGCGCCTTGGTGCGAGCCGCCATCAGGCAGCAGCCTGTGCCGGCATCAGCTGACGCGACCCAGGTAGGAGCCGTCACGGGTGTCGACCTTGACCCTGGTGCCCTGCTCGACGAACAGCGGCACGGCGATCTGGCCGCCGGTCTCCAGCGTCGCCGGCTTGGTGCCACCGGTGGAGCGGTCGCCCTGCAGGCCCGGCTCGGTGTAGGTGATCTCCAGCACGACGGACGTGGGCAGCTCGACGTACAGCGGCGCCCCGTCGTGGGTGGCGACGGTCGCCTGCTGGTTCTCCAGCATGTAGTCGGCGGCCTTGCCGACGACGGCCTCGCTGACGTAGATCTGGTCGAACGTGTCGCCGTCCATGAAGACGAAGTCGGTGCCGTCCTTGTAGAGGTACTGCATGTCGCGCTTGTCGACGTTGGCGGTCTCGACCTTGGTGCCGGCGTTGAACGTCTTGTCGACGACCTTGCCGGACAGGACGGCCTTGAGCTTGGTGCGCACGAAGGCGGGGCCCTTGCCGGGCTTGACGTGCTGGAACTCCACGACCGACCAGAGCTGGTTGTCGATGTTGAGGACCATGCCGTTCTTCAGGTCGTTGGTCGAAGCCACGCGGAAGTCACTTTCGTCGTACGGGCTGACCGGCCGGCGCCGTCAGCGCGCGGACCTGCCCGTGGAGGTGTGCAGAGGATCGCTGTCCATGGTAGCCGGAGGTGGCCGCCCGCCCCGAACGCGGCGGCCGGCGCCGGTGGCCACGACGTACGGCGTGGGACCGCGTGCCGTGCGCCGGCCCCGCCTCGGTCGGGTGCGGCCCGGCCCGGGCGGCCCCGGCGGATCGCGCTGGGGGTGGACCGGCGCCGGATGAGCTGGGCGGCGGCGTCGCTCAGTCCTGACCGCGCAGGTGCCTGGCGAAGAAGTCCTCGATCCGTCGCCAGGCGTCGGCGGCGGCGACCGGGTCGGGGCCGATGCCGGCGATCTTGAGCAGCGGCCGCAGCACGAGCGGTCCGTTGGGTGCGTCGTTGAGGAAGCGAGTGGCTGGCCGTGGGGTACTCCTTGACGTCGTGCTCGACGCCCAGCCAGGTCAGCGTCGCGCCCAGCGTCGCCGCGGCGCCCTTGAGCCCGCGGTCCCTGGCGCCGTAGCTGCCGACGATCGGGCACGCGCCCTCGAGCGCCGAGTCCGGGTTCTCGGGCAGCATCCCGTAGTTGACCGAGCTCGCGTCGAACCCCCGCGTCGGCGGCCAGCAGCGCGAACCCGCCGCCCATGCAGAACCCGATCACCCCCACCCGGCCGGTGCACGTCCGCCCTGCCCGGCCAGCCACGTCCGGGACGCCTCGATGTCCTGGAAGGCCCGGCCGCGCTGCGCCTTGAGCGCGGCGAACGTCGCCTTGAGGCAGCGCAGGGCGCCGCCGTCGCTGTAGAGGTCGGGCAGCAGGGCGAGGTAGCCGGCAGCGGCGAGCCGGTCGGCCTGCCGGCGGGCGACGTCGTCCTGACCCCAGACCTCGTGCAGCACGACCACGCCCGGCCAGGGTCCGGGTGTCGACGGACGGGCGAGGTAGCCCCGCAGGCGGGTGGACGTGCCCGGTACGGCGGTCCGCCCGCTCAGGTCGACGTGCTCACCCATGAAGGCTCCTCTCGGGGGTGACGCGATCCTAGGCCGCGGCCGAGCGGTGGCGCGCCGGTTCCGGTGCGCCGGACGGCGGATCAGGACACCAGGGCCCGGAGGGCGAGCAGGTAGGACTGCGAGCCGAACCCGGCGATGGTGCCGGTGGCGACCCCGGACACCACCGAGGTGTGCCGGAAGGACTCGCGGGCGGCGGGGTTGGACAGGTGCACCTCGACCAGCTGCCGGCCGGCACCGGTCACCATCGCGCAGGCGTCCCGCAGGGCGTAGGAGTAGTGGGTGAACGCGGCCGGGTTGAGCACGACGTCCGCGCCGGCGTCGACCGCCTCGTGGATCCAGCCGATCAGCTCGGCCTCGTCGTTGCTCTGCCGGAAGTCGACGGCCAGGCCCAGGGAGTCGCCCTCGCGGGTGACGGCGGTGGCGATGTCGGCCAGGGTCTCGGAGCCGTAGATCTCGGGCTCCCGGCTGCCCAGCCGGCCGAGGTTGGGGCCGCTGAGGACCATCACGTGGTGCGCCGTCATGCGGCCGAGTCTAGGAGGTGGCACCGCGTCCGGCGCCGCGCACCGTCCCCTCCCGACCGGACGCACCGGAGCGCCCGAATCCGGACACGGGTGTCCGGATTCGGCAGCACGGTGCGCCGGTCGGGTCGGTCGTGGGCGGCGCGGTGCGCCTCAGTCGCGGGAGACCTCGGCGTACGCCGCCGACAGCAGCGCGGGGTCCGGGCCCTCCAGCCGGGTGGGGCGCGCCACGCCGTCCAGCACCACGAACCGCAGCATCGACCCGCGGTTCTTCTTGTCCCGCTTCATCGCGTCGTAGCAGGCCCGGCCAGCGGTCGCCGCGGTAGGTGATCGGCAGCCCCACGCTGCTGAGGATGCTGCGGTGCCGCTCGACCGTGTCGTCGTCCAGTCGGCCTGCGAGACGGGCCAGCTCGGCGACGTAGACCATGCCGACGCTCACCGCGGCGCCGTGCCGCCACGCGTAGCGCTCGACCTGCTCGACGGCGTGCGCGAACGTGTGCCCGTAGTTGAGGATCTCGCGCAGCGAGGACTCCTTGAGGTCCTCGGCCACGACCTTGGCCTTGACCGCGATGGCGCGCTCGATCAGCTCGCGCACCGGCGCCCCGTCGGGCCGCGTCGCCGCCTCGGGGTCGGCCTCGATCAGGTCCAGGATCACCGGGTCGGCGATGAAGCCGCACTTGATCACCTCGGCCATGCCCGCGACGAAGTCGTTGCGCGGCAACGTCTCCAGCGTGGACAGGTCGCACAGCACCCCGGCCGGCGGGTGGAACGCGCCGACCAGGTTCTTGCCCTCGGCGGTGTTGATGCCGGTCTTGCCACCGACCGCCGCGTCGACCATGCCGAGCAGCGTGGTGGGCAGGTGCACGACCTTGACCCCGCGCAGCCACGTCGCCGCGACGAAGCCGGCCAGGTCGGTGACGGCGCCGCCGCCGACCCCGACGACGGCGTCGCTGCGGGTGAAGCCCGCCTGGCCCAGCACGCCCCACAGGAACGCCGCCACCTCCGCGGACTTGGCCTCCTCGGCGTCGGGCACCTCCGCCACGAACGCCGAGAAGCCTTGTGCGGCAAGGTCGTCCCGCACGGCCTCCCCCGTCGCCCGCAGGGCGCGAGGGTGGACGACCAGCACCCGCTCGACCCCGCTGCCGAGCAGACCCGGCAGCTCGCCGAGCAGGTCCGTCCCGATGACGACGTCGTACGGCGTGTCGCCGTTGATGGGGATGCGGGTCTGGTCACTCACGGTGTGTCCTCCAACAGGGTCACGATCTCGGCGGCGATGTCCTCGGGGGTGCGGCCGGCGGTGTCCACGCAGTGCACGGCCAGCCGCTCGTAGATCCCGCGGCGCTGCTCCATCAGCCGCACCCACGCCGCGCGCGGCTGCAGCGCGAGCAGCGGGCGGCTGCGGTCGAAGCCGACGCGCTTGGCCGCGTCGGCGATGCCCACCTGCAGGTAGACGACGGTGTGACCGGCCAGCAGCCGCTGGGTGTCCTCGTCCAGCACGGAGCCGCCGCCCAGCGACAGCACACCGTCGTGGCCGGCGAGCGACGCCTGGACCTCGCGCCGTTCGAGCGCGCGGAACGTCGCCTCACCGTCCTCGACGAAGATCTCGGAGATGCTGCGGCCGGCCGCCTGCTCGATCGCCCGGTCGGTGTCGCGCAGGGCGAGCCCGAGCCGCGACGCGACCTGCTCCCCCACCGTGGTCTTGCCCGACCCCGGCGGCCCGATGAGGACGACCCGCGGGCGGTCGGCGCCGCTCACCACGAGCGCAGCGCCTCGGGGATCGCGTCGAGGTAGCCGCGGTGGTTGCGGGCGGTCTCGGCGACGCTGTCGCCGCCGAACTTCTCGACGCACGCCTGCGCCAGCACCAGCGCGACCATCGCCTCGGCGACCACGCCGGCGGCCGGGACGGCGCACACGTCGGAGCGCTGGTGGATCGCCTTGGCCGGCTCGTCCGAGGCGACGTCGACGGTGTCCAGCGAGCGGGGCACCGTGCTGATCGGCTTCATCGCCGCGCGGACCCGCAGCACGTCGCCGGTGGACATGCCGCCCTCGGTGCCGCCGGCGCGGCCGGTGCGGCGCTGGATCACGCCGGAGGCGTCGCGCTCCATCTCGTCGTGCGCGGCCGAGCCCCGGCGCGCGGCGGTGCGGAACCCGTCACCCACCTCCACGCCCTTGATCGCCTGGATCCCCATCAGCGCCGCGGCCAGCTGGGCGTCGAGGCGGCGGTCCCAGTGCACGTGCGAGCCCAGGCCCGGCGGCAGCCCGTAGGCCACGACCTCCACGACCCCGCCGAGGGTGTCGCCGTCCTTGCGGGCCGCCTCCACCTCGGCGACCATCGCCGCCGACCCGGCGGCGTCCAGGGTGCGCACCGGGTCGGCGTCGAGCGCGTCCACGTCGTCCGGGGTCGGCAGCACCGCGTCGTCGGCCACCCCCGCGGTGCCGATCGCCACGGTGTGCGAGACCAGCCGGATGCCGTAGGCCTGCTCCAGGAAGCGCGGACGCGACGCAGCCGAGCGCCACCCGTGCCGCGGTCTCGCGGGCCGAGGCCCGCTCGAGGACGGGCCGGGCGTCCTCGAAGCCGTACTTCTGCATGCCGACCAGGTCGGCGTGGCCGGGCCGCGGGCGGGTCAGCGGCCGGTTGCGGGCCACCTCCTGCGGGGCGCCCACGTCGTCCGCGGCCGCGAGCGCGTCGGCGGCCACCGGGTCGGGGCTCATGACGGTCTGCCACTTGGGCCACTCGGTGTTGCCGATCCGGATGGCGAGCGGGGAGCCGAGGGTGACCCCGTGCCGCAGACCGCCGAGGAACTCGACCTCGTCGAGCTCGAACTTCATCCGGGCGCCGCGACCGAAGCCCAGCCGCCGGCGGGCCAGGGCCGCGGCGACGTCGGCGCTCGTGACGTGGACTCCCGCCGGCAGCCCCTCGATCGTCGCCATCAGGGCAGGGCCGTGCGACTCACCAGCGGTCAACCAACGCAGCATGGCTGGAATCCTGCCACGCGCCGTCCGGGCTACGACGCGCCGGCCATCACCTGGACCGGGAAGACGAGCGCCACCCAGGCCCCGGCGATCATCGCCGGCCCGAACGCGATCGAGGACTGGCGCGACACCCGGCGCAGCGCCAGCAGCACGACCGAGACGAGGCCGCCGAGCACGAACGCGGCCATGACCGACACGATGACCGGCCCCCACCCGACCCAGCCCAGCAGCATCCCGAGCACGATCGCGAGCTTGACGTCGCCGAAGCCGAGCCCTCCTCCGCCGGGCGACACGACCATCAGCAGGAAGTACAAGGCGAACAGCACGACCCCGGCGAGCGCGGCCCGCCCGAGCGCCCCCCACTGCCCGCTCACCGCCGAGGGCACGAGCAGCAGGACGAGGACGGCCGGCACCGAGGGCAGCACCAGCACGTCGGGCAGCCGGTGGACGTCCAGGTCGATGGAGGCCAGCGCGACGCCGACCACGCCGAGGTAGAGGTACGCCGGCAGCACGGACCAGCCGGCCGCGTCGCCGAACCGCCAGGTCAGCGAGCCCCACGCCAGCGCGGTCGCCGCGGCGATGCCCACCCGGTGCCGCGGCAGCGAGGGACCGCGCTCGTCGAGGTGGCGGTAGCGCCCGTCGGCGAGCTGGGCCGCGACGACCAGCCCGACGCGCCGCTCCCGGCCAGCGCGAGCAGCAGCACCAGCCACGGCGGTACGGCGGCGTCCGGCACGGTCAGCGTCACGGGTCACCCATCGCGGCCAGCCCCGCGGCGCGCATCGCGGCCACCGGAGCAGGCTGCCCGGTCATCAGCTCGACCTGCCGCGCGGCCTGGTGCAGCAGCATCTCGAAGCCCGCCACGACCGCACCGCCCGACTGCGCGAACGCCCGTGCCAGCGGGGTCGGCCACCCGGCGTACACGACGTCCAGCAGCACCCGGCCGGACAGGTCAGCGGCGTCGCCGAGGACGGCGCCGGGCGCGGCCCCCGCCGGCAGCGTCGACACGACCAGCGACACGTCCGGCAGGACCGCCGGCACCTCGCCCAGCCCGCACTCCCGCACGTCCGAGGCCGGCCTGCGCGGGCCTGGGCGACGGTCTCGGGCCGGGCGGCGGAGCGCACCGCGAAGGTGATGGCGGACGCCCCGAGCGCGGCCAGGGACGCGACCGCCGAGCGGGCGGTCGCCCCCGAGCCCAGCACGAGGACGTGCCCCGACGAGCCGAGCGCCGCGGCCGCCCCGCCCTCCTGCAGGGCCCGCGTCATCCCGTCCACGTCGGTGTTGTGCGCCGTCCACCCGCCTGTGCCCGAACGCACCAGGGTGTTGACCGCCCCGACCTGCCGGGCCAGGGGTGACACCTCGCCCGCGACGGCGAAGGCGGCCTCCTTCAGCGGCATGGTCAGCGACAGCCCGGCCCACTCGGGCCCGAGCCCGGCGACGAAGCCGGCGAGCTCGGCCTCGCGCACCTCCTGCGCCGTGTAGGTCCAGTCGTGCAGGCCCAGGGCGGCGTAGGCGGCGCGGTGCAGCGCGGGCGACAGCGAGTGGGCGATCGGCGAGCCCAGCACGGCAGCCCGGTGGACCCGGGGCGGCGGCGCCCCTCCCCCTGCCGGCGTCACCGCGCTCAGCACCGGGCCTTGTGCGCGGCGCACCAGGTGTTGAACAGCTTCTCGTTGGCCCGGTGGCCGGCGGCGTCGGCGGCGAACCGGGTCTCGCCGGTGTCCGGGTTGACCGCGACGAAGTACAGCCAGGGCCCGGGCGTGGGGCGGGCCGCCGCGGCGATGGAGGCGCCGCCGGGGTTGCCGATCGGCCCGGGCGGCAGGCCCGCGGCGAAGTAGGTGTTGTAGCGGCTCCGGGTGGCGCGCTCGGCGTCACTCGTGCCCACGCTGCCACGGCGCTGCACGACGTAGTGGACGGTGGAGTCCATCTGCAGCTTCATCTTCCTGGCCAGGCGGTTGACCACCACACGGGCGACCTTGCCGCGGTCGGCCTCGCGCTGCGCCTCCGCCTCGACGATGCTCGCGACGGTCAGCACCCGCTGCGCGTCGGCCGGCGCGACCCTCGCCGCGCGCAGCTGGGCCAGGGCCTTGGTGACCATGGTCCGCAGCTGGGTGGTGGCGCCGGCGTCGGCGTCGAACTCGTACGTCGCCGGGAACAGGTAGCCCTCGACGTTGCCCCTCGCCGACGCGGGGAGGCCGAGCGCGGTGGGGTTCTTCAGGGCGGCCTGGTACTCGGCCAGCGGCCGGCCGGTGCCCTCGGACAGCGCCTTGATCACCTCGCTCTTCCACAGCCCCTCGCGGACCGTCACCCGGGGCACGGTGCGGTTGGCCGGGTCGAGCAGCATGTCCAGCGCCGACGCGGCGCTCATCCGCGTCCGCAGCGCGTAGGTGCCGGGCTGGATGGAGCCCGCCTGGGGGTTGCCCGCCGCGACGTCGGCGAACGCCTTGGAGGTCTTGACCACGCCGGCCTTCTGCAGCGCGACCCCGATGGTGCGTCCGGCGTCACCGGAGCGCACCACCACGGTGGCCTTCCCGGTGCCGGTGCCGGTCCAGTCGTTGCTCGCGGTGAGCCCGGCGACCATCGGCTTGAGGACCTGGACCGCGACGATGCCGGCCCCGCCGACGAGCGCGAGGGTGACCAGCAGCACGATGAGGCGGCGGCCGCGACGTTGCTGGCGACGACGGCGACGCGCCCGCGCCCCGCCGGCTGCGGGGGCGTCGGGCGGCGGTTCGGGGTCGCCGGGCTGCGCTGCGGAACCCGGAGCCGAGCCCGGAGCCGTCCCCGACGCGGGCGACCCGGACGCCCCGGCCGGCCCGTCGGTCCCGGTCTCCCCCGAGGTGGCGCCCGCCTCCTGGGGGTCGCCGAAGATCGAGCTCTCGAGGTGCTGGTCCTTCATCGGTCCTGGCCTCTTGTCCTGTTCCGGGGCTTGCGTGCCTTGGGCGGCCGGGCGGGCAGGTCGCCGTCGGTGCCGGCGACGGCGGGCTCGACCCGCTCCCCGGGCGGTACCCCCGTGGCGCGTTCGCCGTCCAGGGCGCCCTGGAGGATGAGCACGGCCGCCGCCTGGTCCACCATGGCACGCTGCCGTCGTCCGGCAACCCCACTGTCGCGCAGCTTTCTGTGAGCATCCACCGTGGTCAGCCGCTCGTCCACGAGGCGCACCGGTGTCGGCGCGATCCGCACCGCGAGCCGGCCCGCGTAGTCGCGGGCCAGCGCCGCGGCCGGGCCCTCCTGCCCGGACAGCGACCGCGGCAGCCCGACGACGACCTCCAGGACCGCGCGCTCCAGCACCTCCGCCGCGATCGCGTCCTGGTCGGCGGCGCCGCCGGGGTCGCGCGGCAGCGTCTGCACCGGCGTGGCGAGCAGCCCGGAGGGGTCGCTCGCCGCCAGCCCGACCCGGACACTGCCCACGTCGACCCCGAGCCTCACGCCGGTGCGCATCGACTCAGCGACCTGCCGTGACGCGCTCGCCCACCGTGTGCTCGACCCGGGCCAGCGCCTCGGCGACCTTGGTCGCGTCGGTGCCACCGCCCTGGGCCACGTCGTCCTTGCCGCCGCCGCCGCCGCCGAGGGTCTGCGCCGCGACCTTGACCAGGTCACCGGCCCGCACGCCCCACCGACGGGCCGGCTCGTTGGTGGCCACGATGACCAGCGGACGGTCCTTGGCCACGCCGGCCACCGCGACGACGCTGGGCCGGTCGTTGCCGAGCCGGCCGCGCAGGTCCAGCGCCAGCCCGCGCAGGTCGTCCGCAGCGATCCCGGTGCCCGCGTCGTGGCCGATGAAGCTCACGCCGAAGACGTCCCGGGCGCCGGAGACCAGCGCACCCGCCTGGGCGAGCACCTGCTGCTGGCGCATCGTGGTGATCTCGCGCTCGGCGTCCTTGAGCCGGCCGAGGATGCTGGCGATCCGCTCGGGCAGCTCCTCGGGGCGCACCTTCAGCGCCTCGGTCAGCTGGCCGACGACCGCGTGCTCGCGGGCGAGGAAGTCGTAGGCGTCGGTGCCCACCAGCGCCTCGACCCGGCGCACGCCGGAGCCGATCGACGCCTCGCCGAGCAGCTTGACCAGCCCGAGCTGCCCGGACCGCTGCGCGTGGGTGCCACCGCACAGCTCGCGGGCCCAGTCGCCGACGGAGACGACGCGCACCGCGTCGCCGTACTTCTCGCCGAACAGCGCCATCGCCCCGGACTCGCGGGCCTGCTGCTGGGTCATGATCTCGGCGTGGACGGGCAGGTCCTCGATCAGCAGCGCGTTGACCTTGGCCTCGACGTCGGACAGCACCGACACCGGCAGCGACGACTGGGCGTTGAAGTCGAACCGGAACCGGCCCGGCGCGTTCTCCGACCCCGCCTGCGTCGCGGTGTCACCGAGCGCCTCACGGATCGCCTTGTGCACCATGTGCGTGGCGGTGTGGGCGCGCGAGATCGCCCGGCGCCGGTCGATGTCGACGAGCGCGTGCGCGGCCGTGCCGGTGCTGACCTCGCCGGACAGCACGCTGGCGCGGTGCACGATCAGGCCCTTGATCGGCGACTGGACGTCGCGCACCTCGACGACGGCCCCGTTGGCCAGCTCGATCCGCCCGCCGTCGGCGAGCTGCCCACCGCCCTCGGCGTAGAACGGCGTCCGGTCCAGGACCAGCTCGACGTCCTGACCCGCGCGGGCGGACGTGACGGACTCGCCGCCCACGAGCAGGCCCGCGACCCGCGCCTCGGAGGTGACCTCCTGGTAGCCGGTGAACTCGACGTCGCGGCCGAGCGTGTCGGCCACGCCGCGGTAGACCGAGGTGTCGCCGTGCGAGCTCTTCTTGGCCCGGGCGTCGGCCTTGGCCCGCTGGCGCTGCTCGGTCATCAGCCGGCGGAAGCCCGCCTCGTCGACCTCGACACCCTGCTCGGCCGCCATCTCCAGGGTCAGGTCGATCGGGAAGCCGTAGGTGTCGTGCAGCGCGAACGCCTCGGCGCCGCCCAGGGAGGAGCGACCGGACGACTTCGCGCGCGCCACCGCCGTGTCCAGGATCGTCGTGCCCGACGCGAGGGTGCGCCGGAACGCCTCCTCCTCGGCGTACGCGATCGTGGAGATCCGCCCGAAGTCGCGCTCGAGCTCGGGGTAGGACTGCTTCATCCGCTCCATGCTCACCGGCAGCAGCTCGGGCAGGCACGGGCTGCTCGACGCCGAGCAGCCGCATCGAGCGGACGGCGCGGCGCAGCATCCGGCGCAGCACGTAGCCGCGGCCCTCGTTGCCGGGGGTGACCCCGTCGCCGATGAGCATCAGCGAGCTGCGCACGTGGTCGGCGACCACGCGCAGGCGGACGTCGTCGGGGTGGCTGTGCGCCGCGTCGTGCCCGGAGCCGGCGCCGTAGCGCTTGCCCGCGAGCCGGGCCGCGTGCTCGAGCACCGGGTAGACCTCGTCGATCTCGTAGAGGTTGTCCACGCCCTGCAGCACCGAGGCGAGCCGCTCCAGCCCCATCCCCGTGTCGACGCTCTTGGCCGGCAGGTCGCCGAGGATCTCGAAGTCGTCCTTGGTGCTGCCCTCGCCCCGGATGCTCTGCATGAAGACGAGGTTCCAGATCTCCATGTAGCGGTCCTCGTCGACCGCCGGGCCGCCCTCGGCGCCGTACTCCGGGCCGCGGTCGTAGAAGATCTCGCTGCACGGACCGCACGGGCCGGGCACGCCCATGGACCAGAAGTTGTCGGCCATCCCGCGGCGCACGACCCGCTCGGCCGGGATGTCGGTCAGCTCCAGCCACAGCTGCGCCGCCTCGTCGTCGTCGAGGTAGACCGTCGCCCACAGCCGCTCCGGGTCCAGGCCGTAGCCGCCCTGCGCCTGGTCGCCGGTCAGCAGCTCCCACGCGAAGCGGATCGCGTCGGCCTTGAAGTAGTCGCCGAAGGAGAAGTTGCCGTTCATCTGGAAGAACGTGCCGTGCCGGCTGGTCTTGCCGACCTCCTCGATGTCACCGGTGCGCAGGCACTTCTGCACGCTGGTGGCCCGCTTCCACGGGGCGGTCTCCTGGCCGAGGAAGTACGGCTTGAACGGCACCATCCCGGCGTTGACGAACAGCAGGTTCGGGTCGTCGTACAGCAGCGGGGAGCTGGGCACGACCGCGTGGTCCTTGCTCTCGAAGAAGCTCAGCCAGCGGCGCCTGATCTCAGCGGTTTCCATGGTGTCGATGTCCTTCAGCAGTGGATCGCTCCGGCGTCCCGGACGCGGGCAGGCCAGAGCACAAGGGTATGTCGCGTCGGCGCGACGAGGCCGGTAGCGGGGGCCGCGGCCCCTAGCGAGCTCGGGGCGCCGTGGGGTGGTCGATCAGCTCGTGGGCGTCCTGCGCCGTCAGCGACCCACCACCGGGCAGCGTGCCGGTGTCGATGCCGAGCGCGTTGCGCAGCTCGCCCTCACGCTCGCTCATGCCCTCGCGGACGGCGTCGGCCAGCTCGCGCAGGCCCTCGCCGAGGTCGGAGAGCCCACCGGCGAAGCCGCCGGCGAGGCCCGAGGGCGAGTAGGCCTCGGCCGCCTTGGTGACCTTGCGGACCGCCAGCACGCCGACCGTGGCGCCCAGCGCCACCCAGAAGAGCCGTCGCATGCCGATCAGGCCCTGCGCCGGCGGCCGCGGGGGCTGCGGGAGGACTTGCCGGCACCGCTGAGGGCCGACCGGACGCCGTACGTGAACGCGGCGACCTTGACCACCGGCGAGCCCAACGTGGCGGCGAACAGCGCGGTGAGGGCGTTGACGTTCGTCGTCATCGAGGAGACGTTGGCGGTGATGGTGTCGACGCGGACCATCTGCTCGTTGGTCGCGGCGACGGTGTCGGTGACCTGGGAGAGCAGCGGCACGGTCTGCTCCGAGACGCCCCGCACCCCGATCCGCGCCTCGTCGAGCACCTTGCCGGCCTTGCCGACGACGCTGCCGAGGCGAAGGACCAGATAGGCGAACGCCAGCGCGGCGATCACACCGGCGATGTCGCCGAGGGACACGGGAGTCACATTCTCACCTCACGGAGCTGGGGTGGCGCCGCGGCGGCACCCCGATGGTCTCGTACCCGCGAGACCTTACCCCTGCGCCCGGTCAGGCCGGGACCTCGGCCGTGAGGTCGGTCCTGACCTCCGGGAAGTGACAGGCCAGCACGTGCCCGGGCGCGGCCCCGTTCGCCGTCTCCAGCACCGGCTCCGTGGTGGCGCAGACGTCCTGCGCCTTCCAGCAGCGCGTGCGGAACCGGCAGCCGCTCGGCGGGTTCACCGGGCTGGGCACGTCGCCGACGAGGCGGATCCGCTCCTTCGGCGGCACGCCCCGCACGACGTTGATGTCCGGGGCCGCGGACAGCAGCGCCTGCGTGTACGGGTGCTGCGGCGCCGTGTAGATCTGCTGGCGATCGCCCTGCTCGACGATCTTGCCGAGGTACATCACGGCGACCCGGTCGCAGAAGTGGCGCACGACGCCGAGGTCGTGGGCGATGAAGATGAAGGCCAGGTCGAGCTCCTTGCGCAGGGTGCCGAGCAGGTTCATCACCTGGGCCTGGATCGAGACGTCCAGCGCCGAGACGGGCTCGTCGGCGATGATCAGCTTCGGCTCCACCGCGAGCGCCCGCGCGATGCCGATCCGCTGGCGCTGGCCGCCCGAGAACTCGTTCGGGTAGCGGTTGATGTGCTCGGGGTTCAGGCCGACCAGCTCGAGCAGCTCCTGCACGCGCTGCTTCTCGCGGCCCTTGGCCAGGCCGTGCACGCGCAGCGGCGTGGACAGGATCGTGGCGACCGTGTGCCGCGGGTTGAGCGAGCTGTACGGGTCCTGGAAGACGATCTGCAGGTCGCGGCGGAACGGCCTCAGCTTCGCCTCGCTCGCGCGGGCCAGCTCGGTGCCCTCGAACAGGATGGACCCCGACGTCGGCTCCAGCAGGCGGGTCACGAGCCGCGAGGTGGTCGACTTGCCGCAGCCGGACTCCCCCACCAGGCCGAGGGTCTCGCCCTGGTTGACGGTGAAGCTGACCCCGTCGACGGCGCGCACGTCGCCCCGGACCATGCGCAGGCCCTGCATCTCGCGCACCGGGAAGTGCTTGACCAGGTCGGTGACCTTGAGCAGCTCGCTCATGGCTGGGTCTCCTCGTTCAGGACGCCGCGCGGGTCGAGCAGGTGGCAGCGGGTCAACCGGGTGCTGTCACCCGGCGCGGGGGTGAGCTCGGGCATGGTGCTGACGCAGGCGTCGCCGCCGACCACCGACTGGAAGTCGCAGCGGGGGTGGAACGAGCAGCCGGTCGGGAGCGCCACGAGGCTGGGCGGGGCGCCGCGGATCGCGCGCAGGCGGTCCTGCTCCTCGGAGGTCGAGGGCAGGCTCTGCAGCAGGCCCCAGGTGTAGGGGTGCAGCGGGTCCGCGAGCACCTCCTTGGCCAGGCCGCGCTCGACGGCGCGACCGGCGTACATGACCAGGATGTCGTCGGCGACCTCGGCCACGACGGCCAGGTCGTGGGTGATCAGGACGATCGCCGAGCCGAACTCGCGCTGCAGGTCCTTCAGCAGGTCGAGGATCTGCGCCTGGACGGTGACGTCCAGGGCCGTGGTCGGCTCGTCGGCGATCAGCAGCTTGGGGTTGTTGACCAGGCCCAGCGCGATCATCGCCCGCTGGCGCATGCCGCCGGAGAACTCGTGCGGGTAGCTGCGGGCCCGACGGTCGGGGTTCGGGATGCCGACCAGGTCGAGCATCTCGACGGCACGCTTCATCGCCACGGCCTTGGACACGTGGTGGTGGGCCCGGTAGGCCTCGGCGATCTGGTTGCCGATGCGGTAGAAGGGGTGCAGCGAGGACTGCGGGTCCTGGAACACCATCGCCACGGTGCTGCTGCGCAGCTTCTGCAGCTTCGCCGACGAGGCGCCCACGATCTCCTGCCCGTCGAGCATGATGCTGCCGCTCATCAGGGTGCGCTTGGGGTTGTGCAGACCGAGCACCGACATGCTCGAGACCGACTTGCCCGAGCCGGACTCCCCCACGATCGCCAGCGTGCGGCCCAGCCGCGCGTCGTAGCTCAGCTCGCTGACCGCGTTGACCAGGCCCTCGTCGCTGGGGAACCGGACCGACAGGTCGCGGACCCGCAGGACGACGTCGCCGTCGGTGTCGGCGGTGGCGGGGCCGGACAGGTCGGACAGCACCGTCGGCTGGGTGCTCATGACAGCCTCACTCGGGGGTCGATGAAGGAGTACGCGATGTCGACCACGAGGTTCAGCAGCACGACCAGCGTGGCCGCCACCAGCACGGTGCCCATGATGATCGGCAGGTCGTCGTTGTTGAGCGACTGCAGGGCCAGGCGGCCGATCCCGTCGATCTCGAAGATCTGCTCGGTGATCAGCGTCCCCGACAGCAGGGCGGCCATGTCCAGGCCCAGGATCGTCACGACGGGGCTGAGCGCACCGCGCAGCGCGTGGCGGTAGACCACCCGCCGCTCGGAGATGCCCTTGGAGCGCGCCGTCCGCACGTAGTCCTGGGAGAGCGTCTCGACCATGGACGCGCGGGAGTAGCGGGTGTAGCCGGTGGACGTGGCCAGGCCCAGCATGATCCAGGGCGCGAGGAGCCCGGCCGCCCAGGCGGCCGGCCCGGCCGTGAACAGCGGGTTGTACGTGCTGCGGGGCAGGATGGGGTTGCAGGATCATGAAGTACAGCGCGAACAGCAGCGCGAGGATGTAGTACGGGATCGAGCCGAACACCTGGGTGAACCCCACCACCGTGCGGTCCAGCCGCGACCCCCGCCTTCGAGCGCTGTAGACGCCGGTGCCGATGCCCACCGTGAGGAAGACGACCATGGCACCGAGGGCCAGCGAGAGCGTGGCCGGGAACCGGGAGAAGATCTCGCCCTTGACCTCACGGTCGGTGCGGAACGAGTAGCCCAGGCAGGGCGCCGAGCACTCCTTGACGAAGCCGCCGTTGACGATCTCCCGCCCGACGAACACACCCTTGAAGTACTCGGTGAACTGCTCGGGGACCGGCCGGTCCAGCTTCATGCTGTGCCGGATGTCGGCCAGCCGCTGGGGCGTGCAGCGCTGATCGCCGCACATCGACCGTGCCGGGTCCGACGGACCGACGAAGAAGAGCACGAACGTCGCGATCATGGCCACCAGGATGACGCTGACGGCCATCGCGGCACGACGGGCGATGTAGAGAGCCACGCAGGGAGTTCCTCACGGTTGCGGTCGGACGCTGGTGGTGGGGGCACGGGCTCGGGGCCCGTGCCCCCACCGGGTGGTTCAGCTGCTTACTGGTCGACCCAGATGTCCTCGAGGAACGGCATGCCGTGGTTCGGGTCGTCAACGACGTTGTGCACCTTGGTGCCGAAGACGAAGTTGCCCTTGTCCCAGTAGTACGGCAGGACCGGGAGGTAGGTCTCCATCAGCCACTTGTCGAACTTGCCCCACTCCGCACCCTGCTCGGCGATGCTCAGGGCGGAGATGCGGGCGATCTCGGAGTCGATCTTGGCGTCGCTCAGGTTGCCCCAGCCGGTGCCGCCGGCCTTCATGACCGTGCTGGAGACGGTGGGCGGGAAGATCGCGTCACCGCTCGGCCAGTCGAAGCACCAGCCGCCGGGTCCCTGCAGCATGTTGGTCGGGGACTTCGGGTCGCCGATCAGGGCACGACGCTCCTTGGCGGGCACGCCCATGTCGTGCACCTTGAAGCCGGCCGCCTCCAGCGCCTGCTTGCGCACGAGGTTGACCTGCTGCGCGATCGGGTCGTCGTTGGTGTAGTAGAAGTCCAGCTGGAACCCGGTCTTGCCGGCGTCGGCGAGCATCTTCTTCGCCGCCACCGCGTCGCCCTTGCCCGTGCCGGTCAGGCCGGGCAGCGAGTAGTCCAGGTGGCCCGGGACCTGCGGCGGCATCAGGGTGGTGGCCGGCACTGCGGACATCGTGGTCAGGCCGGCAGCCTTGCGCACCTGGTCGAAGGGGTACGCGACGGCCAGGGCCTTGCGCACCGGCAGCGGCATCTTGCGCGTGTCGAGGTTGATCGCCACGGTGCACGAGGACGGCCCCGAGACGAACTGGCTCTTCTTCGCACCCGTGACCTGGTCGACGAACTGCGCGTCGATCTGGTCCCAGTTCAGCGTGGTGGCGTCGGGCCCGTTGCTGGCCAGGATCGCCTGCTGGGTCTTGACCGAGTCACCGCCGAAGTTGAACGTGTAGCCGTCGACGTACTGGTGCCGCGCCGGGTCGGTGTTGGGGTCCCAGTTCGGGTTCTTCACCAGCTCGAGCTTCGTGCCCTGGGTGAAGGTCTTGAACATGTACGGCCCGGTGGCGATCGGGTGGTTGCTGTAGTTCTGCTTGGTGTCCTTCGCCTTGGGGATCGGCGAGAACTGCGAGAAGGACACGAAGTACGGCAGCGTCTCGAACTTCTTGCGCAGGTGGATCACCACGGTCTTCGCGTCCGGGGTGGAGACACCGGCGAAGTTGTCACCGGACTTGTACGGGCCCTTGTAGGTGTCGCCGCCCTTGAAGAAGTCGTTCTGGTAGGTGGGGCCGCCGGGCAGCTCCTCCTGGGCGAAGGACCGCTTGATCGCGTAGGCGACGTCCTCGGCCTTGACCGCGGTGCCGTCCTCGTACTTCAGGCCGTCCTTGAGCGTGTAGGTCCAGTCCATGCCGTCGGCCGAGGCCTTGCCCAGGTCGGTGGCGAGGTCGGGCACGAGCACGCTCTTGCCGTCGATCAGGGCGAACGTGGTCAGCGCACGGTTGGTGAGCTTCAGGATCGCGGCGCTGTCCTGGTAGAACTGCGAGCTGGGGTCCATGCCCGACGGGACGGTCGAGTACGAGATCGTCAGCGTGCCGCCCTTCTTGGCACCGGGGACCTCGGGCGCCGGGCCCTTGGCGTCGGGCATCAGGCCGGCCGAGGCCTTCTCGGCCTCCTTGGGGGTACTCGTGTCCGTGCTGCCCGCCGTCTTCGACGCGGGCGCGCCGCAGGCTGCGGTGGCCGCAATCGAGGCAACCGCCCCCAGGGCCAGGACTTGGGTCCAGCGCATGTATTGCTCCCTTTGTGCGAGAACCGGACGGAGTGTCCGGAGCTGAGGTGCGATGAGGGGAAGAACCCTCACCGACGGGTGTTGGGGTCGAACGCGTCCCGGATCGAGTCGCCGAGCAGGCTCAGCGCCAGGACCAGCAGGGACACCCCGATGACGGGCGGCCAGAGGTAGAGGGGGTAGGACGCGAACGAGTTCTGCGCGTTCGCGATCGTGCGCCCCCACGAGGCGGTGGGCTCGACCAGGCCCGCGCCGAGGAAGGACAAGGTGGCCTCGAAGGCGATGTACGCCGGCACGGCGATCGACATCGAGACGATGATCGGGCCGACCAGGTTGGGCAGCACCTCGCGGAAGAGGATGCTGCGGGTCGGGACACCGACCGCACGGGCGGCCTGGACGAACTCGCGCTCGCGCAGGGCGATGACCTCACCGCGCACCAGCCGGGCCAGGCCCAGCCACCCGAAGATGACCAGCACGGTGATCAGCACCCAGAAGCGGATCGTGGAGGTCTGCTCCGCCGACAGTCCACCGACCGGGCCGAACCGGGCCTCGGCGATGGGGACCAGCGCCAGGACGAAGAGCAGGAACGGCAGGCTGAGCAGGAAGTCGATCAGCCAGGTGATCACCTTGTCGGTGGCCCCGCCGAGGTAGCCGGCGATCAGGCCCATGGTGACGCCGACGATGGTCGACAGCGTGGCGGCGAGGAAGCCGATGATCAGCGACGGCCGCGCGCCGTACACCCAGCGGGCGAACAGGTCGCGTCCCAGCCGCGGCTCGATGCCGAACCAGTGGTCGGAGGTCGGGCCGATCAGCGGCAGCGTGTCCTCGGCGATCAGGTCCTGGTTGAGGGCCGTGGGGGTCTGGCCCTCCAGCTTGCACAGCAGCGGCGCGAAGATGGCCACGAGCACGAAGAACACCACGATGCCGAAGCACACGATCGCGACCTTGTCGTGGCGCAGTCGGTCGAAGGCGATCCGGGACGGCGAACGGCCGTGACGCTTGTCGCCGGCCGCCGGCGCGGGAGGCTCGAGGAGGTCTCCCTCGGCTGCCACCGCCGTACCCGTGCTCTCGAAACCGAGCGACATGCGCTCTCCGTCCTGATGGTGTGTGGCCAGGCACGGGGCGGCCACGCAGCATCGTGATGACTGCCCCCTGCTGCGGAGATGTGACGCCCTCTCCACGAGACGGCGTAAATGTGCCACACGCCACTGGCGGATTCCAGCATTCCGGAACCCTTATGTGGCAAATCGTTACCGACCGCGGATCCGGTCGCGCAGCCACTTCCAGCGTGGTGCGAGCCGTTCCTCGAAGCCGCGGTCGGTGGGGTGGTAGTAGTCGGCGTCCTGGGCCAGGTCGTCCGGGAGGTACTGCTGGGCCACGACACCGGCCGGGTCGTCGTGGGCGTAGCGGTATCCCTCCCCGTGCCCGAGGCGGGTGGCGCCGGCGTACCCGCTGCCGCGCAGGTGCGGCGGCACCGGGCCGCCCTTGCCGGCCCGGATGTCGGCGATCGCGGCGTTGATCCCGGCATAGCTGGCGTTCGACTTCGGCGCGAGCGCGTTGTGGACCACAGCCTGGGCCAAGATGATTCGCGCCTCCGGCATGCCGATCTGGGCGACCGCGTGCAGGGCTGCGACGGCCGTCTGCAGCGCGGTCGGGTCGGCCATCCCGACGTCCTCGCTGGCGGCGATGACGATCCGGCGGGCGATGAACCGGGGGTCCTCCCCCGCCTCCAGCATCCGGGCCAGGTAGTGCAGCGCGGCGTCGACGTCGCTGCCGCGCATCGACTTGATCAGCGCGCTGGCCACGTCGTAGTGCTGGTCGCCGGCCCGGTCGTACCGCACCGCGGCGTGGGCGACCGCCTGCTCCACCTGGGCGAGCGAGATCGGCAGCGGCGTGTCGTCGGTGCGCCCGGCGGGCGCCGCGTCCAGCGCGACCCCCGCGGCCGCCTCCAGCGCGGTGAGGGCCCGGCGCGCGTCGCCGCCGGCCATCCGGATGATGTGGGCGCGCGCCTCGGGCTCGAGGGTCAGCTCGCCCGCCAGCCCGCGGTCCTGCTCGAGCGCCGCGGTGAGCACCTCGTCGAGCTCGGCGTCCTCCAGCGGTGCCAGCGTGATCAGCATCGAGCGCGACAGCAGCGGCGCGATGACGCTGAACGACGGGTTCTCGGTCGTGGCGGCGACGAGGATCACCAGCCGGCTCTCGACCCCGGGCAGCAGGGCGTCCTGCTGGGCCTTGGTGAACCGGTGGATCTCGTCGAGGAACAGCACGGTCTGCCGGTCGTAGAGGTCACGCTCGCGGGCCGCGCGGTCCAGCACCGCCCGCACGTCCTTGACGCCCGCGGTGACCGCCGAGAGCTCCTCGAACCGGCGCCCCCCGGCCGTGGCGACGAGATGGGCCAGGGTCGTCTTGCCGGTGCCCGGCGGGCCCCAGATGATCGCCGACAGCGGACCGGCCGCCCCGGCGGAGCCGTCGATCAGCCGGCGCAGCGGGCTCCCCGGGCGCAGCACGTCTCCCTGGCCGCGGACCTCCTCCAGCGACCGGGGCCGCATCCGCGCCGCGAGCGGCGGGAGGGTCGCCGACCCCAGGTCCGCTCCGCCGGTCGGGGTGCCTCCGCGCGAGGCGGCGAACAGGTCGTCATCGGCGCTGGTACTCACGGCTGGCAGGCTATCCCGCGTGAGACGACGTACGGCGAGGCACCGCGCCCCCACCGCCCCCCGGATGCACCGCCTCGGCTCGTTCGTCGGACGGCGCTCCCGCGCCGTCATCGGGGTGTGGCTGGTCGCGGTGGTGCTGGCCTTCGCGACGGCGGTGGGCGGCGTGACCGGCGAGTCCCTGTTCGACCGCCTCTCCTCGGGCGACCCCAGCGTGCCCAGCGAGTCCAGCACCGGCCGGGAGCTGCTGTCCGCGAGCGCGACGACCGGCCCGGACGTGCTGGTGCAGGTCGCCGGCGCGCGGGTGAGCGACCCCGCCGTCGCGACGGCGTCCCGGGCGCTGCAGCAGCGGCTGACCGCGACGCCCGGGGTCGCGACGGTGCGGTCGCCGTTCGTCGTCCCCGGCGGCCCGACCTCGCCGGCCGCCGCGCCGCTGGTCCGGTCCGGGCCGGGCACTGACGCCGGCGGGTTCCTCGTCACCGCGACCCTGCAGCCGGGCCTGGACACCCGGACCGAGCTGGCCGCGATCGACCGGGTCGAGCGTGAGGCGTCGACGGCGCTGTCCGCGGTGCCGGGAGCCAGCGTCCGGGTCAGCGGCGTCCCCCGGCTGGTCAGCGACATCAACCACCAGGTGGAGCAGGACCTGCGCGTCGGCGAGGGCATCGCCCTGCCGGTCAGCCTGCTGGTGATGGTGTTCGTCTTCGGCGGCCTCATCGCCGCCGGCATGCCGATCCTGGGGGCGGTCGCGGCCATCGGCGGCGGCCTCGCCAGCCTGCTCGTGTTCTCCCACGTGATCGACCTCGACGCCACCGTCGTCAACATCGTCACCGTGCTCGGGCTCGGCCTGTGCATCGACTACGGCCTGCTGGTGGTGAGCCGGTTCCGCGAGGAGCTGCACCGCGCGGCGCCCGGCGTCGCGCCCGGCGAGGTGACGCGTGCGCAGGTCCGCCGGGCGACGGCCCGGACCGTGGCCACCGCCGGGCGCACCGTGCTCTTCTCCGGCCTCACCGTCGGCATCTCGCTGGCCGGGCTGATGGTGTTCACCGCGCCGCTGATGAAGGCGATCGGCGCCGCCGGAGTCTCGGTCGTCCTCGTGGCGGTGCTCGTGGCGCTCACCCTCGTGCCGGCCCTGTGCACCGTCTCGGCCCGCCGGCTGATGGGCAAGGGCTCGGAGGCCGCACCGGACGAGGGCGTGTTCAGCCGCCTGGCCCGGCGGGTGCAGCGGCGCCCGTGGGCGGTCGTGGCGGCGGTCGTGGTGCTCCTGCTCGCCGCGGCCGTGCCCGCGCTGGGCCTGCGGACCACGTCCTCGGGCACCGAGCTGCTGCCGGCCGGCAACAGCCAGCGGGTGTTCTTCGCCGACCTGGCCCG
Source organism: uncultured Actinomycetota bacterium (assembly GCA_963828995.1). Taxonomy (GTDB): domain Bacteria; phylum Actinomycetota; class Actinomycetes; order Actinomycetales; family Dermatophilaceae; genus CAVRTM01. The sequence goes on along the minus strand of CAWHHB010000006.1, from coordinate 188,925 downwards.
CGACTACCCCGCCGCGACGTCACCGGACGTCACCGTCGTCGGGCGCACCTCGCTGGCCGCGATGACGGCGTGGGCGCAGACCGCCCGGTCGCTGCCCGGGGTGACCGGGGTGGACCCGCCCCGCCAGGTCTCGGCCGACGTCGTCGCCGTGGGCCTGCGCACCGCCACCGGGCCGACCGGTGACGAGCGCCCGCACGCTCGTCACCGCGGTCCGGGGCGACCGGCCGCCGTTCCCCAGCTGGGTCACCGGCCAGGCCGCGGCCCTGGCGGACTTCAACGCCTCGGTCCTGCAGCGGGCACCCATCGCCATCGGCCTGGTCGCGCTGGCCACGTTCGTGCTGCTGTTCCTCATGACCGGCTCGCTGGTGCTGCCGCTGAAGGCGCTGCTGCTCAACGTCGTCTCGCTCGGGGCGAGCCTGGGCGCGCTGGTCTGGGTCTTCCAGCAGGGGCACCTCGAGTGGCTGGTCGGCTTCGAGTCGGTCGGCGCGATCGAGTCGACGATCCCGCTGCTGCTGTTCGCCTTCGGCTTCGGGCTGTCGATGGACTACGAGGTGTTCCTGCTCTCGCGCATCGTCGAGCTGCACGACGAGGGGTACCCCGACGGCGAGGCGGTCGTGCTGGGCCTGCAGCGGTCCGGACGGATCATCACCTCGGCGGCGGTGCTCATCGTGATCGTGTTCAGCGGCTTCGTCGCCGGGCAGCTGCTGGTGATCAAGGAGACCGGCGTGGCTCTCGCCTTCGCGGTGGCGCTGGACGCGACGCTGGTGCGGATGCTCCTGGTGCCCGCCACGATGACGCTGCTCGGGCGCTGGAACTGGTGGGCGCCGGCTCCCCTGCGCCGCTGGCACGACCGCCACGGCATCACCGAGGAGGGCGCGCCCTTCCGTGTCTGAGACCCTGCGCACGCTGCACTCGTACGACGAGCTGCTGGCGGCCTCGGGCGGCGACCCGTTCGTGCGGCACGAGGTCCCGGCGACGTTCCGGGGACCCGGCCTGGCGGTCCCCGGCGCGGTGGGCTTCGTCCGCCAGAACCCCCTCGGCCGCCGGTCGATGACCTGCCTCGGCGACACCGACGCGATCGACCGGCTGCTCGCGGCGGTGCGGGAGGCGGGCCGGTTCGCCGAGCTGGAGGTCTCGTCGGTGTCGCTGCCGGCGGCCTCGGTCACGCTGCTGCACCGGCACTTCACCGTCGGCGACGGCGGTGACTGGGAGTGGATGTGGACGACGACGGCTCCCCCGGTGATGCCCGGCGAGGCCGGTCTCGTCGCCCTGACCACCCGCGACCTGCCCGAGGTGCAGGACCTGCTCGAGGTCGGCAACCCGACCACCCACGCGCGCCCCGGTGAGCACGGCGACGAGGCGTGGGTGGGTGTGCGCGACGACGCCGGGCGGCTGGTGGCCTGTGCCGTGCAGGAGCGCAACGGTGCCGGGCGTCCGCACCTGGCCGGCATCACGGTGCATCCCTCGCACCGGGGGCGGGGCCTGGGCCTGGCCATGACCGCCCACCTGACCCGACTGGCCGTCGGGCTCGACGGGGTCTGCACGCTCGGCATGTTCGCCGACAACGACGTCGCCCGCCGGCTGTACCACGGGCTGGGCTACGTCACCGCCCACGCCTGGTGCAGCCGCCAGGTCCTCGCCTGACCCCGCGCCGCCCCTCCCCGGACCGACTTCGTGCCGGCTGCTCGGCGTCCGGACCCTGGTCGGGCGCGGGTTCGCCGAGTCAGCGGCACGAAGTGGGTCTGAGGCGGGTCAGGCCTGCGGGATGTCGAGCTCCAGCGCCGGCTCCGGCGTGGCGTCCACGCCGGCCTCCTTGCGCTGCTGGTCGGTGATCGGTGCCGGCGCCGCGGTCAGCGGGTCGTAGCCGCCACCGGACTTGGGGAAGGCGATGACCTCGCGGATCGAGTCGGCGCCCGAGAGCAGCGCGCAGATGCGGTCCCAGCCGAACGCGATGCCGCCGTGCGGCGGGGCGCCGTAGGCGAACGCCTCGAGCAGGAAGCCGAACTTCTCCTTGGCCTCCTCGTGCGAGAGGCCCATGACCTTGAACACGCGCTCCTGCACGTCGGCCCGGTGGATACGGATCGACCCGCCGCCGATCTCGTTGCCGTTGCAGACGATGTCGTAGGCGTAGGCCAGGGCCGAGCCGGGGTCGGTGTCGAAGGTGTCGAGGAACTCGGCCTTGGGCGAGGTGAACGCGTGGTGCACCGCGGTCCAGGCGCCGGAGCCGACGGCGACGTCACCGCTGGCCTCGGCGTCGGTGGTCGGCTCGAACAGCGGCGCGTCGAGCACCCACAGGAACGCCCAGGCGTTCTCGTCGATGAGGCCGCAGCGCCGGCCGATCTCCACGCGGGCCGCACCGAGCAGCGCCCGCGAGCTCTTGGCCGCCCCGGCGCCGAAGAAGATGCAGTCGCCGGGCTGGGCGCCGACGTGGGCGGCCAGACCGGCCCGCTCGGTGTCGGTGAGGTTCTTGGCCACCGGGCCGCCCAGCTCGCCGTCCTCGCCGACCAGCACGTAGGCCAGCCCGCGGGCGCCGCGCTGCTTGGCCCACTCCTGCCAGGCGTCGAGCTGCTTGCGCGGCTGCGAGGCGCCGCCGGGCATGACCACCGCGCCGACGTACGGCGCCTGGAACACCCGGAACGTGGTGTCGGAGAAGAACGCGGTGCAGTCCACCAGCTCCTGGCCGAAGCGCAGGTCGGGCTTGTCCGTGCCGTAGCGGGCCATCGCCTCGAGGTAGGTCATCCGCGGCATCGGGGTGGTGATGTCGACGCCGATGAGGCGCCACAGCGCGGTGATGATCTCCTCGCCGAGCTCGATCACGTCGTCCTGCTCGACGAAGCTCATCTCGACGTCGAGCTGGGTGAACTCGGGCTGCCGGTCGGCGCGGAAGTCCTCGTCCCGGTAGCAGCGGGCGATCTGGTAGTAGCGCTCCATGCCGGCCACCATGAGCAGCTGCTTGAACAGCTGGGGGCTCTGCGGCAGGGCGTACCAGGAGCCGGGACGCAGGCGGGCCGGCACGAGGAAGTCGCGGGCGCCCTCGGGCGTCGACCGGGTCAGGGTCGGCGTCTCGATCTCGACGAAGTCGCGCGCGGCCAGCACGCTGCGGGCGGCGGCGTTGACCTTGCTGCGCAGGCGGATCGCGGCGCCCTGCGCGGGGCGGCGCAGGTCGAGGTAGCGGTGCCGGAGGCGGGCCTCCTCGCCGACGGTGACGCGCTCGTCGATCTGGAACGGCAGCGGCGCCGACTCGCTGAGCACCTCGATGTCGCTCGCGACGACCTCGATCTCACCGGTGGGCAGGTCCGGGTTGGCGTTGCCCTCGGGCCGCCGGCGCACCTCGCCGGTCACCTTGACGACGTACTCGTTGCGCAGGTCGTGCGCCTCGCCCTTGGCGAGGACCTCGTCGCGGACCACCACCTGGGAGACGCCGGAGGCGTCGCGCAGGTCGAGGAACGCCACGCCGCCGTGATCGCGCCGACGGGCCACCCACCCGGTCAGCGTGACGGTCTGTCCGGCGGACTCGGCACGCAGGGTGCCGGCCTCGTGAGTGCGGAGCACGGTGATGTCCTCTTCGGGGTAGATGTGCGGAGTGCCCCGCCATCCTACGGAACGCCGCCCGCCGCTCCGAACCGGTTATCCCCCGGTGAGGTCCCGGGGAGCCTGGGTCCGCCACGCGTCGGTGAGCACCTCGGCGAGCACGGCCGGGTCGGCCGCGGACAACCGCACGAGCACCGCCTTGTAGCCGTCGTAGTGGTCGGTGGTGAAGAACGTCCGCGGGTCGGAGGCCAGCAGCGCCCGCTTCTCCTCCAGGTCGGCCACCGGGACCACGACCACGTCGGGGTTGGGCACCTTCTGCTTCCTCGGGTGGACCCGTTCGGGCCACAGCCAGACGAAGCGCTTGCCCCGCACCGAGAAGCCGAACGCGGCCGGGTCCTCACTCACCTCGGGCAGCGCCAGGCAGATCCGGCGTACGTCGTCCTGCGTGGCCATGCGCCGCTCCTCCCGCCGGTGCCACGGTAGGCGTGGCACCGGCGCGGCGTACCGGGAACGGCAGGACGACGTACGGCGCCGGCGGGGCGGGGCTCAGACCGCGGCGTCGAGCCGCTGCATCTCCTCGGCGCTCAGCTCGAGCCCGGCCGCGGCGGCCGAGTCGCGCGCGGTCTCGGGCCGCGACGAGCCCGGGATCGGGATGACCACCGGCGAGGTCGCCAGCATCCACGCCAGGGTGACCTGCTGCGGGCTGACCCCGCGGGCGTCGGCGACCTCCTGGAACGGCGCGAAGGAGGAGCCCAGCTCGCTGGCCTTGCTGATCCCGCCCGAGCGGGGACCACGGCAGGAAGGCGATGCCCATCTCGGTGCACAGCCGCAGCTCCGGCTCACTGCTGCGGTAGGCCGGCGAGTACTGGTTCTGCACGCTCACGAGCCGGCCGCCGAGCACCTCCTGGGCGAGGCGGATCTGCTCCGGGTCGGCGTTGGAGATGCCCGCCATGGCGATCTTGCCCTCGTCGAGCAGCTCGCCGAGGGTGCCCACCGACTCCTCGTACGGCACGCCGGAGGTGTCCGGACGGTGCAGCTGGTAGAGCCCGATCGCCTCGACGCCGAGGCGCGTCAGCGACGCCTCGCACGCCTCACGCAGGTGCTTCGGCGAGCTGTCGATGGTCCAGGAGCCGTCGCCCGGGCGCAGGTGCCCGCCCTTGGTGGCCACGAGGACCTCGGCGGCGTCGCCGCCCCAGGTCCGCAGCGCCTCGGCGATGAGGCTCTCGTTGTGGCCCACCTCGTCGGCGTGCAGGTGGTAGGCGTCGGCGGTGTCGATCAGCGTCACGCCGGCGTCCAGCGCCGCGTGGATGGTGGCGAGCGAGCGGTCACGGTCGGGACGGCCCTCGATCGACATGGGCATGCCGCCCAGGCCGATCGCGGAGACGGTCCGGTTGCCGATGGTTCGTGTCCTCATGCCCTCGCCATACCCACCGCTGGGCGGGACGATGCGCGCGGGCGACCTAGCGGTAGGCGGGGTGCTCGGGCCAGCCGGTGTCGTGCGGTCGCAGCGTGGACCAGTCGCGCGCGCGGGCCGCGTGGGCGGCCAGGATGCCGATCAGCGCGCCCGGGTTGTGCAGCTGGCCACGGAGCACCGCCTCGTGGGCCTCGTCGAGGTCGACCCAGCGCACCGGCATGCCGAGCTCCTCGCCCTCGCGGCTGTGCCGGTCGTCGTGCGGCACGTCGGACAGGTCGCGGGCCAGGAAGATCCGCAGCGCCTCGCTGACCCCGCCCGGTGAGGCGTAGTAGTCCATCAGGACGTCCCAGCGGGCGGCCTCGAGGTCGGCCTCCTCGTGCAGCTCACGCGCGGCGGCCTCCCACGGGGGCTCGCCGGGCACGTCCAGCAGGCCCGCGGGCAGCTCCCACTCGAAGGCCCCGACCGGGTGGCGGTACTGCTGGATGAGCAGGACCCGGTCGCGGTCGTCCAGCGCGACGATGCACACGGCGCCGGGGTGCTGGACGTACTCGCGGCGCACCGTGCCGCCCTCGCCGAGGTCCACGGTGTCGCGGACGACGTCCCAGACCATGCCGTCGAACACCCGCTCGCTGCGCCTCGACCGGGCGCCGCTCGAGGCGGTCGACCAGCTCGGCGGTGCGGGCGGTCGGGGCGCCCAGCGTCACGGGGCGGCCACCGTCTCGGCGACCTGGCGCTCGACCTCGACCAGCCGGGACGCCCGCTGCGCGTCGATGGCGGCACCGACCAGCCCGGCGAAGAGCGGGTGGGCCCGGTGCGGGCGCGACTTGAACTCCGGGTGGGCCTGGGTCGACACGTAGTACGGGTGGACGTCGGCGGGCAGCTCGACGAACTCCACCAGCGTGCCGTCCGGCGAGGTGCCGGCGAACCGCAGCCCGGCCTCCTCGAGCTGGTCGCGGTAGGCGTTGTTGACCTCGTAGCGGTGCCGGTGGCGCTCGTCCACCGTCGACGTGCCGTAGGTCCGGGCGAGCACCGACCCCTCGGCCAGGTGGGCCGGGTAGGTGCCCAGGCGCATCGTGCCGCCGAGGTCGCCGGCGCCCTCGACGTAGGCCTTCTGCTCCTCCATCGTGGCGATCACCGGGTGCGTCGTGCCGGGGTCGAACTCGCTGGACGACGCGTCGGCGATGCCGGCGACGTTGCGGGCGAACTCGATCACCATGCACTGCAGCCCGAGGCAGATCCCGAGCGTGGGCACGCCGCGCTCGCGGGACCACTTCAGGGCGCCGAGCTTGCCCTCGATCCCCCGGACGCCGAAGCCGCCGGGCACGAGCACCGCGTCGACCCCGCCGAGGGCCTTCTGCGCGCCGGCCTCGGTCTCGCACTCGTCGCTGGCGACCCAGCGCAGGCGCACCTTGGCGTCGTGGTGGAAGCCGCCGGCGCGCATCGCCTCGGTGACCGAGAGGTAGGCGTCGGGCAGGTCGATGTACTTGCCGACCAGGGCGATCTCGACGTTGTGCTCGGGGTTGTGCACCCGGCGCAGCAGCTCGTCCCAGTCGGTCCAGTCGACGTCGCGGAACGGCAGGCCGAGCCGGCGGATGACGTAGGCGTCCAGGCCCTCGGAGTGCAGGACCTTGGGGATGTCGTAGATGCTCGGGGCGTCGACGCAGCTGGCGACCGCCTCGGTGTCGACGTCGCACATCAGCGAGATCTTGCGCTTGACGCCTTCGGGGATCTCGCGGTCGGCGCGCAGCACGATGGCGTCGGGCTGGATGCCGACCTGGCGCAGCGCGGCCACCGAGTGCTGGGTCGGCTTGGTCTTCAGCTCACCGCTGGGCGCGAGGTAGGGCACCAGCGAGACGTGCAGGAAGAAGACGTTGTCGCGGCCCACGTCGTGGCGCACCTGGCGTGCGGCCTCGAGGAACGGCAGCGACTCGATGTCGCCGACGGTGCCGCCGATCTCGGTGATGATGATGTCCGGCCGGGCTCCGCGGGCGGGCAGGTTCGCCTCGGCGCGCATCCGGGCCTTGATCTCGTTGGTGATGTGCGGGATCACCTGGACCGTGTCGCCGAGGTACTCCCCGCGCCGCTCCTTGGCGATGACCTGGTTGTAGACCTGGCCGGTCGTCACGTTGGCCGTCCCGTTCAGGGCGACGTCCAGGAAGCGCTCGTAGTGACCGATGTCCAGGTCGGTCTCGGCCCCGTCCTCGGTGACGAAGACCTCACCGTGCTGGAACGGGTTCATCGTCCCCGGGTCGACGTTGAGATAGGGGTCGAGCTTCTGCATCGTCACGCGCAGGCCGCGGGCCCGCAGGAGATGTCCGAGGCTGGATGCCGTGAGGCCCTTGCCGAGCGAAGAGGCGACGCCCCCGGTCACGAAGATGTGTTTTGTTTGCTCCACCACGGGCTTTAACTCTACGTCATCACCGGCGGTCCGCACGCCAGCGCCCGCCCCGCGCGTCGACCACGGCGGCGTACCAGGTCAGCCACTCCCCCGCGGCGTCCGCACCGTCGGGCAGCGCGGCGGCGGCGCGGCGGCTGCGGCTGGCCAGCGTCGCGTGCAGGTCCGGGTCGAGCAGCACCGCCTCGACCCGGTCGGCCAGGCTGCGCGGCGTCGCCGACCGGGACCAGCAGCCCGACGCCCTCGACCAGGTCGCGCAGCCCGCCGGCGTCGCTGGCCACCACCGGCACGCCGGCCGCCATCGCCTCCTGCACGACCAGCGCCCGGGCCTCCCAGGTGCTGGGCAGGACGAAGACGTCCGCGGCGCGCAGCAGGTCGGCCGCGTCGGCCCGGGCACCGACCAGCTCGACGGGGGCGCCGGTACGACGGACCCGGTCCTCCAGCCCGGCGCCTCAGGTCCGGGTCGCCGTCCCCGACGACCACCCAGCGGCACGGCGCCCGGAGCGCCGCGGCCGCCTCGACCAGCGTGCCGAGGTCCTTCTGGGGGGCGATCCGCGAGACGGTCAGGACCAGGGGGAAGGCCTGCCCCGGCCGGGCCGAGCAGCCGCTCCCGCAGCCGTTCCCGGCCCGCGGTCGTCGAGCACGTCGGCGGCCAGCAGGGCGGGCACCTTGGGCGAGGGCACGGCCGCGAGCCGCGCGTCGGCGGCGCCGAGCGCCCTCGCCTGCTCGACCAGGTCGCTGACTGGCGCCGGTGACCAGGTCGGCGCGCCGGGCGACGCCACCGCTGCGCCCACGGTCTTCACCCTGCCCAGCCCGGAGCCGGGCAGCACCATGTTGTGCTGGCTGACGACGACGGCCGGGCGGGTGGCGGTCAACGACAGCAGCGTGGCCAGCAGCCCGGCCTGGTGACCGTGCGCGTGCAGGACGTCGGCGCCGGCGGCGAGCCGCCGCAGTCGCCGCAGGTCGGCGCAGGCCGGCCGGCGGCGCCGGCAGACCGGTCCGGCCACCACGGTGCGGGCGTCGTCCCAGCCGAACCGCTGGGCGGTGCTGGGGTGGGTCACGACGACCACGTCGGTGCCCAGCCGCGACGCAGGTCCCGGGCCAGCTGGTCGACGTGGGTGCCGATGCCGCCGGTGCTGCGGCCCACGCAGCAGGACGACCCTCATCCGCGTCCCCGCCTCAGCCTGGTGACGAGCATCCGGCCGGTGTCCCGGTCGAGGGCCAGCACCCCCGCCGTGTAGAGGCCGGCCGCGAGCGCACGCGGTGAGCGCGCCGACGAGCACCGACGCGGCGAGGGAGCTCGTCGGCAGCCGCTGGCGCGAGCAGCAGACCGGCGCCGCCGGCCAGCACGCGCGGCCAGCACGGCGACGGCCAGCGAGCGGCGCAGACCCTCGACCGCGGCCGGGCCCCACGCCGACCGCACCGCGACGAGCAGGCCGCCGGCGGCGAGGGTCATCCCCAGGCTGCTGCCGACGCCGAGCGCGACGAGCGTGGCGCGGCTGTCCGCCCCGCCGGCCAGCACCACCAGCGGCCCCAGACCCGCCACCAGCCAGCCGGCGGCGACCCAGCGACCGGCGTGCGCCGGCCGGCCGCGGACGTAGAGGGCGCGGGTGAGCAGCGCGACCAGGCCGAAGCCGATCAGCCCGGGCGCGAACGACACCAGACCGGTCGGCATCGCCGCCAGGGCCTCGGCCCCGACCGGGGTGCGTGCGACCGGCGTCCAGCCGGCCGAAGAAGGCGCCCACCGGCACGGCCGCGGCGACGAGCACCGCCGCCCCGAGACCCATGGCGACCGACACCACCCGGGCCGACCGGGCCAGCGTGCCGCCGGCCCGCTGCTGCGCGTCCGGGCCTGCACGGCTGCCGCGGCCTGCGCGTCCCGGGCCGCGGGTGACGGTTCCGACGGTGTCGACGACGGTGCAGCCGTCGCTGGCGTCGACGACGTGGGCTCGTGCTCCCCCGCCCCGGTGGCCAGCGCCGGGAACGCGGACATCGCGACCGGCACCGCCAGCACGGCGTACGGCAGCAGGTAGACGGCCTGGATGTACTGGTAGACGTTCAGCGTGCCGGTCGCGCCGCGGTTCGCGGCCAGCCAGACCGTGACCATGCACCGCGACCTGCTGGGCGACCAGCGCGAGCAGACCGGCCGACGCCAGCGACCCGCGCCCGCCGGGCGAGCCCGTCCGGGAAGCGCCAGGTGGGCCGCAGCCGGACCCCGGCGCGCGTCACCGGGACCAGCAGCGGCAGGCTGAGCGCCACGACACCGAGCGTGGTGCCCACCGCCAACGCCCGGGTGGCACCGGCCGGCAGCGCGGCCAGGTCGTCGCCCGTGGCCCTGCGCGAGCGCGCCGTACACGCAGGTAGGCCCCGATCACCACGAGGCTGGACAGCAGCGGCGCGAGGGTCGGCCGAGAGGAAGCGGCGGTGTGCCTGCAGCACGCCGGCGAGCACGATGCCGATGCCGTAGAGCGGCACCTGCGGCGCGAACACCCGGATCATCGTGGCGCCGAGCTCCTGCGCCCCGGCGCACTGCGGTCGCCTGCAGCAGCAGCCGGCTGATCGGCCCGGCGAGCAGGGCCAGCAGCCAGGCCAGCGGCACGAGCAGCGTCACGGCCCAGGTGAGCAGCGCCGAGGCGGTCCGGTCGGCCCGCGCCTCCTCGCCGCGGCCCAGCTGCCGGGCGATGAGCGGCACCGCCACGGCGGCGAGCGCGCCGCCGGCCGCGACCTCGTACAGCACGTTGGGCAGGGTGTTGGCGGCGTTGTAGACCGTGCCGACGCAGGTGGTGCCGACGTTGCCGGAGAAGACCAGCCAGCGGGCGAAGCCGGTCGACGCGGGCCAGCAGGGTGATGCCGGCGATCAGCCCGGCCGCCGCGGCGATCCCGCCGGTGAGCTGGCGTCCTCGGCGTGGTGCTCACCGGGTCGCTCCGCTGCGCTCACCGGGCCGGCCGACGGCCCAGGGCGTCGAGCTCGCGCAGCCCGGGCGTCGCCTCGATCACCGCGGTGAAGCTGACCTTCTCGGAGGCCAGGGTCAGCGCCGTGAGGACCGCCAGCGCGGCCAGCCGGCCGCGCAGGCCGGTGCGCCCGACCAGGGCCAGGCCGAGCAGCGCGCCGGCGCTGTTGGCGCCGGTGTCCCCGAGCATCGAGGTGCCGGCGAGGTCCCCCGGGAGCGCGCCCAGGGCGGCGCCGGCGGCCGCCGCGGCGGTCAGCGCCGGCGTGGACCCCGACCGGGCCGCCGGCCGCACGGCCGGCGGCCAGCGGCGCGGCGGCGAGCAGCGCGACCTTGAGGGCCCGCCCGGGTCGCAGGTCGAGCAGGTTGGCCAGGTTGGCCGCGGCCGCGACGACGGCCGCACCGGTCGACGGTGGCGAGCACCGGGACGTCGGCCCGGCCGCTGCCGGTCGGCCAGGGCCGCCGCGACGGCGCCGGTCAGGCCGAGGCCGAGGATCTTGACCGCGCCGGTCGTGACCCGACCGGAGGCGAGCGCGCTGAGGTGGCCGCGCAGGCCCTTGCTGGCCGAGTCCCCGGCGAGGTCGTCGAGGGCGCCGAAGGCCGCCGGCGCCGAGCCCGGCGACGGCGGCCGGTGCCGGCGCCCGGGCCGCCGGTCGCGCCAGCGCGCCGCAGACGGCGCCGACGGCGTACGGCGGGTCCCTCGAGCAGGGTGACGGGCGCGCCGGCGTGGTTGGTGCGTGTCCACCGCGCCGCGCCACCGGGCGGCCGGCGGCGCAGGACCCGCAGCAGCAGGGCGGTCGACGCGGCCGCACCGAGCGCCGTCAGCGACCGGCTGGGCGCGATGCAGCGGTCGGACGACGGGCCGCGGCCGGGCCATCACCGCTGGGCGGGCTCGGGCAGGACCGCCTTGGCGTCACCGGCGAGGCCGTACTGCCCCACGCCCCCGGCGTACTGCTCGGCCAGGGCCTGCACGACCGTCGTCTGCCCCATCGGCACGTTGGCGTCGTCGACGGTGGACACCGCTCTTGCTGGCGTCGCGGTCCTGACGCACCGCGGCGACGAGCTGCCCGACGACGGTCGGGTCGCCGGCGTCGGTCGGCGTCACGACCACGGCCCCGGAGCCGCCGGAGTCCAGGGACCGGGCCAGCTGGACGTAGTCGGCGACCCGGCTCGCGGTGTCCTCCGCCGTCGCACCCTTGACCGGGCCGCCGACCAGCACCACGGACGAGGACGGCGTGATCTGGTCGGGGCTGACGTCGACCAGGCCGCCCGTCCGCAGACCGTCCAGGGCCTGGCTGGCCTCCGGCGTCGAGCCGGTCGGTCGCGGCGTCGCTGCCGGCGAGGATCGCCCGCGAGAGCACCGCGCCGGGCAGCTGGTCGGGGCTGCTGGCGCCGCCGGGCACCTTGACCAGCGTGGCCAGCTGGCCGCGCGAGGTTGTTGCGGAACGTCCGCTTGTCGGGGTCGACCCACGCGTCGGAGAGGGTGACGGTCGAGCCCACCTTGGCGCCGGCCGCCGCGAGCGTGGCGACCGTGTCCTTGACGACGCCGCCGTCGGCGCCGGGCGCGACGACGACCGCGACCGTCTTGCCGGTCAGCGTCCCGGCCACGACCTGGGGCGACGACCTGCTCGGCCCAGGTGTCGCGGGCGCCGATGCCCCGCTGGGCTGCGGTGAGGTCGGCCCGCAGGTCGGTCTTGTCCTGCCGCAGCTGGGTGAGCTCGTGGGTCAGGGTGTTGCCCAGGTCCTCCTTGAGCGGACCGGCACCGAGCACGATCCCGACCGCGAGGGCCAGGAAGATCGAGACGATGGAGACGAGGTGGTAGCGGAAGTCGATCACGTGAAGAGTCCTACGACTAGGGACCACACGTCGTCCCACCGGGCACCGACCAGCGCGAGCATGGCGGTGCCGCCGGGGGTGGCGGCCAGGGCGACGAACAGGGCGAAGAGGCCGACGATCAGCATGACCGCCAGGGACAGGTTGGAGATGCGTGAGCGGTAGAGCTGGCTGACGCCCTTGGCGTCGACCAGCTTGCCGCCCACCCGCAGGCGGGTGAGGAACGTGCTGGCCATCCCCGAGCGTCCCTTGTCGAGGAACTCCACGAGGGTGGCGTGCGTGCCGACGGCCACGATGATGGTGGCGCCCTTGTCGTCGGCGAGCAGCATCGCGACGTCCTCGCTGGTGCCGGTGGCCGGGAAGACGACGGGGTCGAGGCCGAGCTTGCGGACCCGCTCCAGGCCCGGGGCGTTGCCGTCGCGGTAGGCGTGCACGACGACCTCGGCGCCGCTGGTCAGCGTCGCGTCGGACACCGAGTCCATGTCGCCGACGATGAGGTCGGGCCGGTGGCCCTCCTCGATCAGGGCGTCCGCGCCGCCGTCCACCCCGATCAGCACCGGCCGGAACTCGCGGATGTAGTGCCGCAGCGTCTGCAGGTCCTCCTTGTAGTGGTAGCCGCGCACCACGACCAGCGCGTGCCGCCCCTCGAGCTCGGTCGTGATGTCGGGCACGCCGACGCCGTCCAGCAGCAGCTCGCGCTCGCGGCGGAGGTACTCCATCGTGTTGGCGGCAAAGGCCTCCAGCTGTACGGCGAGCCCGGCGCGCGCGTCGCTCATCGCGGCCCGCACCGCCGTCGGCGTCGTAGCGCCGGCCGCGTGGCGACGACGTCGTCGCCGACGTAGACGCTGTCGCCCTCGACGCGGGCCTGCTGCCCCTCCGCGCAGCGCGAGCATGACCTCCTTGCCCGACGTTGTCGATCAGCGGGATGCCGGCCTCGACCAGGATCTCCGGGCCGAGGTTGGGGTAGCGCCCGGAGATCGACGGCGAGGCGTTGACGACGGCCGACGGGTCGGCAGGCGAGCAGGGCCTCGGCGCTGACCCGGTCGATGTCCTGGTGGTCGATCACCGCGATGTCACCGGGGCGCAGCCGCTTGGTGAGGTCCTTGGTGCGCGCGTCGACGCGGACCGTGCCGTGGACACCGGGCAGGTCGGGCTCTCGGCGTGGCCGACGAAGGGAGATGGGACATCGCCGCCCATCGTGCCATGGCTCGGGCCCGCGCTCTCGCGCACGCGACGCGGTCGTCGCGGGACATCGCGCGCTCAGCGTCGGCGCCGCGGCGCGGGCCTGCTCGAGCAGCTCGCGGGCGTGCTCGACCGCGATCTCGGAGTCGGGCGTGCCGGCCATCATCCGGGCCAGCTCGCGCAGCCGCTCGTCGCCGGTCACGGCCGACCACCCCGGAGGCGGTGACGTGGCCGTCGTCGGTCTTGCGGACGACCAGGTGCTGGTCGGCGAACGCGGCGACCTGGGCCAGGTGGGTGACCACGATCACCTGGGCGCTGCCGGCGAGCGCGGCCAGCCGCGCGCCGACGTCGAGCGCGGCCTTGCCGCCGACGCCGGCGTCGACCTCGTCGAAGACGAACGTCGGCACGTCGCCGCTGCCGGTGACCACCTCGAGGGCGAGCATGACGCGGGACAGCTCACCGCCGGAGGCCGCCTTGGCGACGCTGCGGGCCGGGGCGCCGGGGTTGGCGGCGAGCAGGATCTCGACGTCGTCGACGCCGTGCCGGGTGAACCGGACCGGCTCGTCCTCGCCCGGCAGCACGCAGCCCCTCGGGGTCGGGGCGGCGGCCGAGCGCGACCTGCACCACGGCCTTGCCCATGGCCAGGTGGGACAGCTCGGTGGTCACCCGCTCGCCGAAGGTCACGGCGGCGGCCCGCCGCGCCGCGCTCAGCGTCGCCGCCGCCGTCGGCGAGCTCGTCGCGCAGCGTCTCCAGCCGCGCCGACAGCTCCTCGGCGCGGTCGTCGGCGCCCTCGAGCTCGTCCAGCCGGGCGGCCGACTCCTTGGCCCAGGCCAGCACCTCGTCGATGGTGTCGCCGTACTTGCGCTGCACCCGCGCCAGCTCGGCCCGTCGCTCCTGCACCCAGGCCAGCCGCGCCGGGTCGACCTCGACACCGGCCAGGTAGGCCGCGAGGTCACCGCCGAGGTCGGCGGCGAGGTAGCCCAGCTCGGCCAGCCGGCGGTCGAGGTCGAGCAGGGCACGGGTCGTGCTCGGTCATCCCGGTGATCGCCGCGTGCGCGGCGGCCAGCTGCTCGGACACGCCGACGCCGCCGGCGCCGGACTCGTCGTCGTCGCCGGAGAGCAGGGCGTGGGCCTGCGCGGCGCTGGCCCGCAGGCCGTCGGCGTGCGCCAGCCGCTCGTCCTCGGCGCGCAGGTCGTCGTCCTCACCCGGCTGCGGGTCGACCGCCTCGATCTCCTCCAGCCCGGCCCGCAGCACGTCCACCTCACGGGCCCGGTCGCGGGCCAGCGCGCGCAGCCGGGTGACCTCGGCGGCCACCTGGTGGAACTCGTCGTAGCGCCCGGCGTAGTCGGCCGAGGCCGGTCTCGACGTCGGCCCCGGCGAAGCGGTCGAGCACCACCCGGTGCTGCTCGGGCTGGCGCAGCCGCCACTGGTCGGACTGGCCGTGCACGGCGACGAGCATCTCGCCGAGCTCGCTCGAGGACGCTGACCGGCGCGGTGCGTCCGCCGACGTGGGCCTTGGAGCGCCCCTCGGCCGAGACCGTCCGGGCCAGGATCAGCCCGTCCTGCGACGTCACCGCCGGCCTCGGCGGCGCGCGCGGCGGCAGGGTGGGTCTCGTCGACGTCGACCATGCCCTCGACCACGGCGCTGCGGGCGCCGGTGCGCACCAGACCGGCGTCGGCCCGGGCGCCGAGCAGCAGGCCCAGACCGGACACGACCATCGTCTTGCCGGCACCGGTCTCGCCGGTCACGACGTTGAGGCCGGCGCTCAGCTCCAGGACGGCGTCGTCGATGACGCCGAGGTTCTGGATCCGGATCTCACGCAGCATGGGGTCAGCCTAGGGACCGGGTCTGTCAGCTGGTCTCGGACGTGCCGACGACCCGGTGCGGGCCGCGGCCGATCCGGCCCATGCCGAGCTCGGGGTGCCGTCCAGGTCCCACCCGGCGTTGCCGTTGCGCCGGGCCGCGCCGCGCCAGCCCTCGACCGGCAGGTCGAACTTGGCCACCAGCCGGTCGGTGAACGGAGGAGGTCGCCAGCCGGGCCAGCCGCACCGGCGTCTGGCTGCGGCACACGTCGATCCGCGCACCGGGCGGCAGCTCGACCATCCGGTCGCCGTCGCACCACATGACGCCCGCCCCCTCGTTCTGGGGAAGGATCTCGACCGCCACCCGCGACCTCGGGCCGATCACCAGCGGCCGGGCGAACAGGGCGTGGGCGGAGATGGGGACGACCAGCATGGCCTCCACGTCGGGCCACACGACCGGGCCCCCGGCGGAGAAGGCGTAGGCGGTCGACCCGGTGGGGGTGGCCATCAGCATCCCGTCACAGCCGAACGTCGACAGCGGGCGGCCGTCGATCTCGAGCGCCAGCTCCAGCATCCGCTCGCGGGCGGCCTTCTCGACGCTGACCTCGTTCAGGGCCCAGGACCGCGCCACCACCTCGCCGTCGCAGGCGACCCGCACGTCGAGGGTCATCCGCTCCTCGACCGTGTAGTCGCGGTTCACGATGCGCTCGACGGTGGCCTTGAGGTCCTCGCGCTCGGCCTCGGCGAGGAAACCGACGTGGCCGAGGTTGACCCCGAGCAGGGGCGCGTCCGTGCCACGCGACATCTCGGCCCCGCGCAGGATCGTGCCGTCACCGCCGAGCACGCAGACCAGCTCGCAGTCGCGGGCGGGGTCGTCGGGGTCGGCCTCGAGGACGCTGTTGTCGGTCTGCACGTTCGACCGCCTCCGCCTCCTCCGGCAGCAGCGCGACCTCGATGCCCTCGGCGACGAGCCGGGCCACGACGTCCTTGGCCACGTGCTGGGCCTCGGAGCGTCGCGGGTGCGCGACGAGCAGGATGCGGCGGGTCATGCGGTCCCCTCTGCAGAGAGCTCGGCGGCCAGGGCCGCGAGCCGGTCCGGGGCCATCCCCTCACCGGTGCGCGGTGTCAACCAGAGTAGGTACTCCGCGTTGCCGGTCGTCCCCCGGATGGGGCTCGGACGCAGGTCCCGCGCGTGCAGCCCCGACGAGGCGGCCACCGTGGCGACCTCGACGATGCTGCGGGCCCGCTCGCTGGCGGACCGGACCACGCCGCCGTGCCCGAGCCGCTCGCGCCCGACCTCGAACTGCGGCTTGACCAGGACCACCAGGTCGCCGTCGACCGTCGTCAGGCTCGCCAGGACGCCGAGGACCACCTGCAGCGAGATGAAGCTGAGGTCGGCCACGACCAGGTCGGCCGGGCCGCCGAGGTCCTGCGCGACCACGCCGCGGACGTTCAGCCCGGACCGCTCGGTGACGCGCGGGTCATGGGCCACCTCGGGCACCAGCTGGCCGTGCCCGACGTCGACGGCGACGACGTGCTCGGCGCCGTGGTGCAGCAGCACCTGGGTGAACCCACCGGTCGAGGCGCCGACGTCGATGCAGCGACGTCCCTGCACCCGCAGTCCCTGCGGCCCGAACGCCTCCAGCGCGGCCAGCAGCTTGTACGCCGCCCTGCTCACCCAGGTCTCCGCGCCGCCGGAGACGGTGAGCTCCGCAGCCTCGGGCACCGGCAGGGCGGGCTTGGCGACGACCCGGCCGTCGAGCAGCACCAGGCCGGAGTCGATCAGCTCGCGTGCCTGCCCGCGCGAGCGCGCCAGACCGCGACGCACCAGCTCGACGTCGAGCCGGCGGGAGGACTCGCTCACTCGCGACCGATGTCGGCGAGACGAGCCTGCAGGGTGCGGTGCACCTGCTGCCCGACCTCGATGTGCCGGTCCAGCGACTCGCCGGACACCGAGTCGAGCAGGTCCAGGGCCTGGTCCACGGCCGCGTCTCCCGTGGGCTCCCGGTCGGAGGCCCGCGCCTGCGTGGGCTCGGGCTGAGGCTCGGGCTCGGGCTCGGGTCGGACTCGGGTCCTGGCCCTCGACGGCCTCCCCGCGCCCGGACCCGGCGGCGTCACCCGAGGACGTGCCGGCCGACGGGTCGACCCGCGGCCGCCCGGTCGTCCACGTCCTCCGCCGCGCTGTCCGGAGCCGTAGGGCTCCGGGCGCCGTCGGGGCAGCGGCGCCGGCTGGCGACGCCGGCACCGGGCGCGGGGGCAGCCGGACCAGGCGCCGGACCGGGCACCGCCGGACCGGGCACCGCCGGACCGGGCACCGCCGGACCGGGCACCGGGGCTCTGGGGCCGGGTTTCGGGGCGAACGGCTGCTCGCTCATGCCGTGCCCTCAGCGGTGGTCGACGGCGCCGGGCCGGACGCCGTCGAGGAGGCCTCCGCACCCGGGGAGACGTCCCCCGGGGTCTGCGCCGGGGCGCTGTCTCCTGCCGCAGCCGTCTTCTTCGCCGCCGTCTTCTTCGCCAGCCTTCTTCGCCGTGGTCCTCGTTCCAGCGTTCTTGGCGGTGGTCCGGGGTGACGCAGTGCTGGCCTCCGTGCTGGCCTCCGCCGTCCTGGTTGCAGCAGCCTTCTTCGCCACCGCCTTCTTCGCCGCAGGGCCCTCCGCCGCTGTCGTCGCAGCCGCCTTCGTCGCAGCGGCCGCTGGCCGCCGCTGTCGTCCAGCCGGCTTCGTCGCAGCCTTCTTGGCCGCCACCTTCTTCGTCGCAGGCTCGCGTGCTGCCGGGGCGGTCGCGGCGGTCTTCTTCGCCGCCGTCTTCCTGGCGGCGGTCTTCCTGGCGGCGGACTTCCGCGTGGCGACGGCCGACGCGGCCTTGCTCCCGCCGGCTGCTCCGGCCTGGTCACCAGCCGTCACTACCGCCGCATCAGCGCCAACAGGTGCCTCGCTCCAGGTCGCCGCTGCCGCCTTGGCTGCGGCGCGGTCGGCCGCCGTCCGCGGCCCGGATCCCGCCTTCACCGCCGCACGTGGCCGATCCGCGCCTTCGCCGCCGCACGTGGGCGGACGCGCCTTCGCCGCCGGGCCGGGCCTGGTGCGCCGGCGCGTCGCTCGGCGGCCGACGGTCGCCGCGGGCGTCCGCGGCCGCCGCGCGCCACGCCGCGACGCCGTGGCCTCGTGCAGGCGGCTCACCTCGGCGCGCAGACGCGCCACCTCGTCGCGGGCCCGCTCCAGCTCGGACGTCGGGACGAGACCCAGCCGGGACACCGCCAGGTCGACCTCGTTGCGCACGAGCGCCGTGAGGTTCTCTCGGTTGGCCAGGGCCGCGGCCAGGATCTCCTCGGCCAGGACACCCACCTGCCCGGCCATCTTGCCGGTGGCACCGCCGACGTTCGGCAGCGAGAGCAGTCCCTGGGCCGCGTCCATCGCCCGCGCACGGGTCAGCTCGCCCAGACCTGAGGCGAGCTGGACGTAGCCGCGTACCGATTCAAAAGCCATGGATCCTCCAGAGTGCGGCCGTGGGCCCTAACGCTACTGTGCCGGCCGGGCCGTCACACCTCGCCCGGCCACCGCATCGACCAGCCGGTCCCACGCCTCGTCGTCAGGGCCGGGCAGCTCGGTGCCGTGCGTCGGCCGCGCCCCACAGCGCTGCGACCGCGCAGCGCAGCCGCTCGTCGGGCGATCCCCCGCCGGCCAGCGTGCACCGTGCCGTCCACGCCCACCTCGGCCCGGGCTCCCCCGCACGACCACCCATCGCCGGACCGCACCGCCTCGGCGTACGGGTCAGCCAGCGCCCGCAGGTCCGTCGCGAGGTAGCGAGGACGCTCGGAGGCGGTGGCCCGGGCCGCCTCCCGCACGCCGTGCACGCCGGTGAGCACCAGCAGCGAAGGCATCCCCGCGGCGTTGGCCCCCGCGATGTCGGTGTCCAGCCGGTCCCCGATCGCCAGCGTCTGCTCGGGCCGCACCCCGAGCACCTGCGCGCTGAGGTCGTACAAGCGGCGTGTGCGGCTTGCCCACGACCAGGGGCTCCACGCCGGTCGCCTGCCGGACGGCCTCCACCAGGGTGCCGTTGCCGGGCGCCAGCCCGCGCGCCGTGGGCAACGTCGCGTCGACGTTGGTGGCCACCCACACCGCCCCGGCCTGCACGGCGTAGGCCGCCTCGGCAAGGTCGGCCCAGCCCACCGTGGGGCCGTAACCCTGCAGCACACCGGCCACCACGGCCCCGTCAGCCCCTGCCACGCGAGCCACCTCACCGACGGGCTCGCCGTCGGCGCCCGGACCATCGGACCCGGGTCCACCGGCCCCAGCCGCTCGCGCGGCGACCGTGTCGCTGCGCACCGGCGTCAGTCCCACCTCACGCAGCGCGTCGGGAACACCCGGCCCACCCACGGCCAGCACCTCGGCCCCGGTCGGCAGCAGCTGCAGCCAGCCGCGTGGCCCCGGCCTGTGAGCTGGTGACGACGTCGCCGGCGGTGAGGGTGAGGCCGAGCGAGGTCAGCTGCGCAGCCACCTCCTGCGGCGTCCTCGAGGCGTTGTTGGTCGCGTAGACGACCCCGCGCCCGGCGGCGCGCAGACCCTCGAGCGCCTCGACGGCGTGCGGCACCGCCTCGTGCCCGCGATAGACCACGCCGTCGAGGTCGCACACCACCCCGCGATAGAGGGCGGACAGGGAGGGTTCGGCCCCGGCGGGGCGTTCGGCGGTCACCGGACCATTGTCCGTCACGCCCGCGCGGCACCGCGGTGCCGGTCCAGGACGGTGACCTCGACCTCGTAGCGGCTCGACGGCCCACCCGGCGACCGCCAGAACCGCCGGCGCAGCGCCCCGTGCACGGTCACGAGCGTCACCGGCCCGCAACCTCAAGGCCTTGCGCTGCAGGGGCCGGGTCCAGCACGACAGGTCGATCGTGTCGACGACTGCCCTCGACCCGCCGGTCCGGCCGCGCGCGGGAGCGCGCCGGACCACCAGGCGCAGCTGCACGACGCGGTCGCCGCTGGGCAGCTCGCGCTCCTCGGGCACGCCGCTGACCCGGCCGGTCAGCAGCACCTCGTTGGCATCGGCCTCGACCGGCCCCACCGCCTGCTCCACACCCATCGCACCCACCCCTTTCCCGTCGCAGGACGAGACTCCCGCACCGGTGCGGGGACGTGGGGCGAGCGCAGACAGCCTGTGGACGGTGGGACGCGGCGGGAACCCCCTGTGCAACACCGGCGCGCCGACGAACCGGCCGACGAACGACTCAGCGGCGGTCGTGGTCGTCGCGCCCCTGCTCGTCGTCCTCGTCCTCGTCCTCGCCCTCGAGCAGGTCGGTCATGACCACGCCCTGGAGCTCGGCCAGCCGCTCGTCGGCATCGGTCTCACCCATCTCGTCGGCATCAACGGAGTGCGCGAACCACGTCCGCGCGTCCTCCTCGCGACCGACGGCCAGCAGGGCCTCGGCGTAGGCGTAGTAGAGCCGGGCTGCCCACGGCTTGGAGGATCCGGCACGCAGCTCGGGGATCTGCAGACCGACCACCGCCGCCTCGTTCTGGCCGAGGTCGCGGCGAATGCCCGAGACCACGATGGCCAGCTCGATCCGCTCGTCGAGCCCGCAGCGTCCTGGCCTCCGGCGAGCTCGCCAGGTCCAGCGCGCGCTCGGTGCGACCGAGACCCCGCTCGGCGTCCACCATCAGCGGCAGCATGTGCGAGGAGCCGGAGAGGCGCCGCGCGGTGCGGAACTCGCTCAGAGCCAGCGCCCAGTCGCCCTTGCGGTAGGCGACCAGGCCCAGGGCCTCCCGCGCGGCCGGCACCCGGCCCGCGCGGCGGACCGCGGTCTCCGCATGCGCCTGGGCCCCGACGATGTCGGTGTCCAGCAGCATGGCCACCATCACCAGGTGCTGCCCCACCCCGACGGCGTTCTCCTTGCTCAGCGTGCGCAGCTGGTTCTTGACCGACCGGTCCAGCTCGAAACCGGTGACACCCTCGGCGATCGCCGGCTCGGGAAGTCGGGGTGACTTCGGCGTCAGGCGCGTCCCGCCCCGCTGCTCCGGTGCGTCGTCCTGGCCGGGACGGCGGTCGCGCCCGCCGCGGGGAGCCGACCCACCCTGCCCGGGACCGCCGGTCCGACGGGGACCCCGATCGTCCGTCCACGGCCCACCACGGCCCGCGTCCCGGCCGCCGCCGGCGCCCGCACCGCGCGCTCCCCCGCGCCCGGCGTCACCGCGCGGCCCCTCACTGCGCGGGCCGTCACCGCGGCGCTCCGGCCGGCTGTAGCGGTCCGGACGGCCGCCGCCCTGGGCGGGCCGGGCACCGTCACGCGACCGACCGGGCTGGCCGTCACGCTCTCGGCGGGAGGACTGGTCTTCAGCCATCGGAAGGCTCCTTCAGTTTCGTGGTGCGATGGGCCCGGCAGCGTGGTCCATTCTCGCGCGGGCCGGGGGCGGCGCTCCCACCGGCCCGCTCGAAGGGCCAGGGAACACAGAAACGCCCCACCCGGGGGTGCCGGGTGGGGCGTCTCGTCAACAATTTGTCCGGCGGCGTCCTACTCTCCCACACCGTTCCCAGTGCAGTACCATCGGCGCTGAAGGGCTTAGCTTCCGGGTTCGGAATGGAGCCGGGCGTTTCCCCTTCGCTATGACCGCCGTAACCCCAGGGAGACACGATGTCGTGTGTTCCGGAAACGGGTTACAACCAATAGCTGTCAGTATTGTGTTGTGGTTTTGTTTCCCGACTGTATCTCGGGAACCACACAGTGGACGCGTAGCATCTTTGTATCAAGTTATCGGCTTATTAGTACCGGTCAGCTTCACACATTGCTGTGCTTCCACATCCGGCCTATCAACCCAGTGGTCTAGCTGGGAGCCTCTCACCCTAACGGGCATGGAAACCTCATCTTGAAGCGTGCTTCCCGCTTAGATGCTTTCAGCGGTTATCACTTCCGAACGTAGCTAATCAGCGGTGCCCTTGGCAGGACAACTGACACACCAGAGGTTCGTCCATCCCGGTCCTCTCGTACTAGGGATAGCTCTTCTCAAGTTTCCTACGCGCACAGCGGATAGGGACCGAACTGTCTCACGACGTTCTAAACCCAGCTCGCGTACCGCTTTAATGGGCGAACAGCCCAACCCTTGGGACCTACTCCAGCCCCAGGATGCGACGAGCCGACATCGAGGTGCCAAACCATGCCGTCGATATGGACTCTTGGGCAAGATCAGCCTGTTATCCCCGGGGTACCTTTTATCCGTTGAGCGACGGCGCTTCCACAAGCCACCGCCGGATCACTAGTCCCGACTTTCGTCCCTGCTCGACATGTCTGTCTCACAGTCAAGCTCCCTTGTGCACTTACACTCGAAACCTGATTACCAACCAGGCTGAGGGAACCTTTGGGCGCCTCCGTTACCTTTTAGGAGGCAACCGCCCCAGTTAAACTACCCACCAGGCACTGTCCCTGATCCGGATCACGGACCGAGGTTAGATATCCAGAACGACCAGAGTGGTATTTCAACGTTGACTCCACGGACACTGGCGTGCCCGCTTCACAGTCTCCCACCTATCCTACACAAGCCGTACCGAACACCAATACCAAGCTGTAGTAAAGGTCCCGGGGTCTTTCCGTCCTGCTGCGCGTAACGAGCATCTTTACTCGTAGTGCAATTTCGCCGAGTTCGTGGTTGAGACAGTGGAGAAGTCGTTACGCCATTCGTGCAGGTCGGAACTTACCCGACAAGGAATTTCGCTACCTTAGGATGGTTATAGTTACCACCGCCGTTTACTGGCGCTTAAGTTCTCAGCTTCGCCGTGAGGCTAACCGGTCCCCTTAACGTTCCAGCACCGGGCAGGCGTCAGTCCGTATACATCGTCTTGCGACTTCGCACGGACCTGTGTTTTTAGTAAACAGTCGCTTCTCCCTGGTCTCTGCGGCCACTCACGCTCACCCAGCAAGTGGGGTCACGATCGGGGCCCCCCTTCTCCCGAAGTTACGGGGGTATTTTGCCGAGTTCCTTAACCACGATTCACTCGATCGCCTTGGTATTCTCTACCTAACCACCTGAGTCGGTTTGGGGTACGGGCGGCTCGAACCTCGCTAGAAGTTTTTCTAGGCAGCATAGGATCACCCTCTTCCCGCTAATGCGGTCACCATCAGGTCTCAGGCTTGTATCAGGTGCGGATTTACCTACACCTGGCCCTACACCCTTAGACGTGGACTACCATCGCCACGCGGAGGCTACCTTCCTGCGTCACTCCATCGCTTACCTACTACGTGATCGGGTCGCGCGCTCCACACGCACCCGCTCTCCGAAGAGAGCAAGGCACGGCTTCAGGCGCTTAGCATCACACGGTTCGGTATGGGCGGTTCTTCGCCGGTACGGGAATATCAACCCGTTGTCCATCGACTACGCCTGTCGGCCTCGCCTTAGGTCCCGACTTACCCAGGGCAGATTAGCTTGACCCTGGAACCCTTGGTTATTCGGCGGACGGGTTTCTCGCCCGTCATTCGCTACTCATGCCTGCATTCTCACTCGTGTGGCGTCCACGGCTGGATCACTCCGCCGCTTCACTCGCCACACGACGCTCCCCTACCCATCGACACGCTTGGACACCCACCACAAGGGCGGCTGCCGGGCAAAGTGTCAATGCCACAGCTTCGGTGGTGTGCTTGAGCCCCGCTACATTGTCGGCGCGGAATCACTTGACCAGTGAGCTATTACGCACTCTTTAAAGGGTGGCTGCTTCTAAGCCAACCTCCTGGTTGTCACAGCAACTCCACATCCTTTCCCACTTAGCACACGCTTAGGGACCTTAGATGGTGGTCTGGGCTGTTTCCCTCTCGACTACGGAGCTTATCCCCCGCAGTCTCACTGCCACGCTCTGGCTTACCGGCATTCGGAGTTTGGCTGACGTCAGTAACCTGGTGAGGCCCATTAGCCATCCAGTAGCTCTACCTCCGGTAAGAAACACGTGACGCTGCACCTAAATGCATTTCGGGGAGAACCAGCTATCACGGAGTTTGATTGGCCTTTCACCCCTACCCACAGCTCATCCCCTCAGTTTTCAACCTAAGTGGGTTCGGTCCTCCACGCGGTCTTACCCGCGCTTCAACCTGGCCATGGGTAGATCACTCCGCTTCGGGTCTAGACCCAGCGACTCAAACGCCCTGTTCGGACTCGCTTTCGCTACGGCTTCCCCACACGGGTTAACCTCGCCACTGAGCACTAACTCGCAGGCTCATTCTTCAAAAGGCACGCTGTCACCCCACAAGGAGGCTCCAACGGATTGTAGGCACACGGTTTCAGGATCTATTTCACTCCCCTCCCGGGGTACTTTTCACCTTTCCCTCACGGTACTTGTCCGCTATCGGTCACCAGGGAATATTTAGGCTTAGCGGGTGGTCCCGCCAGATTCACACGGGATTTCTCGGGCCCCGTGCTACTTGGGATACTTCTCAGGAGTTCAACACATTTCGTCTACGGGGGTCGCACCCTCTGTGCCGGACCTTTCAATGTCCTTCGACTATGCGCTGAATTTCTGACTCCTTGCCCTCCTGGTAGAGAGGGCCGAAAAGTCCCACGACCCCGGACATGCAACGCCTACCAGCTATCACACATGCCCGGTTTAGCCTCTTCCGCTTTCGCTCGCCACTACTCACGGAATCGCGGTTGCTTTCTCTTCCTGTGGGTACTGAGATGTTTCACTTCCCCACGTTCCCTCCACCTACCCTATGTGTTCAGGTAGGGGTGACTGGACTTGCCTCCAGCCGGGTTTCCCCATTCGGAAATCCACGGATCACAGTCTGGTTATCGACTCCCCGTGGCTTATCGCAGATTCCTACGTCCTTCTTCGGTTCCTGGTGCCAAGGCATCCACCGTGTGCCCTTAAAAACTTGGCCACAAAGATGCTCGCGTCCACTGTGTAGTTCTCAACATACAGGCGGCGACCCGATCCGAACCGGCACCCACACCCACGCGTACGGGATGCGGTATGACCAGGACCAGGCCCCGACCAGACCCCCCCACCAGCACCCGGCCATCCCCGAAGAGAGAGCCGGGCCGCCGGTGGCGGCGACGGTCATGAAGGCTTCGAAGCTTGCGCCCGACCCCTCAGGACCCAACAACGTGCCAGGCACCGCCCACCCCCGCCCCGGCCCACGGTCCACGACCACCCCCACCCGAAGGGCGAGGAGGTCAGTACTGGTGAGCCGGCACGAGGTGACGGCGCCAACTAATCGATGTTCCACCCGTGAGCAACCCCCACAGGACGATCGCCTGTGACGGGGCCACCTGGACACCCGAACCCTCGACCACCCACCGCCAAGGGCGACGCGGACGAGCGGGTGCCAGTGCTCCTTAGAAAGGAGGTGATCCAGCCGCACCTTCCGGTACGGCTACCTTGTTACGACTTAGTCCCAATCGCCAGTCCCACCTTCGACGGCTCCTCCTCTTGCGAGTTAGGCCACCGGCTTCGGGTGTTACCGACTTTCGTGACTTGACGGGCGGTGTGTACAAGGCCCGGGAACGTATTCACCGCAGCGTTGCTGATCTGCGATTACTAGCGACTCCGACTTCATGGGGTCGAGTTGCAGACCCCAATCCGAACTGAGACCAGTTTTTTGGGATTCGCTCCACCTTGCGGTCTCGCAGCCCTTTGTACTGGCCATTGTAGCATGCGTGAAGCCCAAGACATAAGGGGCATGATGATTTGACGTCATCCCCACCTTCCTCCGAGTTGACCCCGGCAGTCTCCTATGAGTCCCCACCATCACGTGCTGGCAACATAGAACGAGGGTTGCGCTCGTTGCGGGACTTAACCCAACATCTCACGACACGAGCTGACGACAACCATGCACCACCTGTATACCGACCTTGCGGGGAGCACATCTCTGCACTTTTCCGGTATATGTCAAGCCTTGGTAAGGTTCTTCGCGTTGCATCGAATTAATCCGCATGCTCCGCCGCTTGTGCGGGCCCCCGTCAATTCCTTTGAGTTTTAGCCTTGCGGCCGTACTCCCCAGGCGGGGAACTTAATGCGTTAGCTGCGGCACGGACCTCGTGGAATGAGGCCCACACCTAGTTCCCAACGTTTACGGCATGGACTACCAGGGTATCTAATCCTGTTCGCTCCCCATGCTTTCGCTTCTCAGCGTCAGTAGTGGCCCAGAGACCTGCCTTCGCCATCGGTGTTCCTCCTGATATCTGCGCATTTCACCGCTACACCAGGAATTCCAGTCTCCCCTACCACACTCTAGTCTGCCCGTACCCACTGCAAGCTCAAGGTTGAGCCTTGAGATTTCACAGCAGACGCGACAAACCGCCTACAAGCTCTTTACGCCCAATAATTCCGGACAACGCTCGCACCCTACGTATTACCGCGGCTGCTGGCACGTAGTTAGCCGGTGCTTCTTCTGCAGGTACCGTCACTTTCGCTTCTTCCCTGCTGAAAGAGGTTTACAACCCGAAGGCCTTAATCCCTCACGCGGCGTCGCTGCATCAGGCTTTCGCCCATTGTGCAATATTCCCCACTGCTGCCTCCCGTAGGAGTCTGGGCCGTGTCTCAGTCCCAGTGTGGCCGGTCGCCCTCTCAGGCCGGCTACCCGTCGTCGCCTTGGTGAGCCATTACCTCACCAACAAGCTGATAGGCCGCGAGTCCATCCTCCACCGAAAAACTTTCCACACCATACCCATGCGGGTTGGTGTCATATCCGGTATTAGCCCCGGTTTCCCGGAGTTATCCCAGAGTGAAGGGCAGGTTACTCACGTGTTACTCACCCGTTCGCCACTGATCACCAGGTGCAAGCACCCGGATCACCGTTCGACTTGCATGTGTTAAGCACGCCGCCAGCGTTCGTCCTGAGCCAGGATCAAACTCTCCGTAGATGTCTTGCCCACCAACCCCAAAAGGCGGCGGAAAAACAAACCCCGAAGGGTAACTGATACTGGCTGAAACAGAACCAAGCCCGCTGGACTTGAATTCAATATCAACCAAAGGAAAATTCGCGGTCAACAAACACCAACCCACCCCCAAAACGGGAATGAACCAGAGCCGAAGACCAACGAGGTTAATTGGCATCGATTTTTGGCACGCTGTTGAGTTCTCAAGTGTCGGACGCGCACCATCACCGAGTGCGACCTCGGATCCGGGGCTAACCGTTTTGTCTTCGACCATCCTGCCACGCCCCGGAGGGTGTTGCGCTCACTGCGCTGGCGTCGTGATCGGCTATCCACGTCTAGCAGGCTCTCGGCCGTGCTCCAACTCCCTGCCGGGCGCTGGTCAGGCCCGGTTTCCCGGACCTGTCGTGGGTGCCAGCCGAGGGACCGGCCACGTCGAGCTGAGCTTGCGCTCCGGCTTCAGTGGTGTCCGTTCCTCCCTGTCGGGCTGACGAAGAGAACAGTAGGTTGGCCGGGCCCGAAATGACAAATCCGCAGGTCAGCGGCCTGCAGCCGGTCCGGCGCCGTGCGCGGCGCGGCCGGGGACGTGTCGGGGTGGGCCCCGGACGTCCCCGGCCGGACCGTCACCCGCTGCGCGCCGACGCCGGCTGCTCAGGCAGCGCGCCGGGCCGCGGCGAGCGACTTGCGCCCGCGGCGCAGCAGGGCCACCTGCCCGTGCAGGAAGTCCTGCTCGGTCAGCAGCGCCTCGAGGTCGCTCACCTTGACGTTGTTGACCGAGACGCCGCCCTCGCCGAGCACCCGCCGGGCCGCGTTGCGGCTGTCGACCAGACCGGAGGCCACCAGGGCCTCCACGAGCGGGGTCCCCGCCGGGACGGTCGCCCCGGGCAGCTCGGCCGTGGCGTCGTGCAGCGTCCGGGCGTCCAGCGCGTGCGGGTCGCCCTTGCCGAACAGCGCCTCGCTCGCCGCCTGGACCGCGGCCGTCGCCGCCGCCCCGTGCACCAGCGTGGTGACGTCGGCCGCGAGCGCCCGCTGCGCCGCCCGCCGGAACGGCTCCTCGCGCACCTGCCGCTCCAGCTCGTCGATCTCCTCCCGGGTGCGGTCGGTGAAGATCTTGAGGTAGTCGATCACCGAGGCGTCCTCGACGTTGATCCAGAACTGGTAGAAGGCGTAGGGGGACATCAGGTCGGCGTCCAGCCAGACGGTGCCGCCCTCGGTCTTGCCGAACTTGGTGCCGTCGGCCTTGGTGACCAGCGGGGTGGTCAGCACGTGCACCGACTCCCCCTCGACCCGGTGGATGAGGTCCGACGCCGGCCAGGATGTTGCCCCACTGGTCGACCGCACCGGTCTGCAGCGTGCAGCCGTACGCGCGGAAGAGGTGCAGGTAGTCCATCCCCTGCAGGACCTGGTAGCTGAACTCGCTGTAGCTGATCCCGTCGTGGCTGGCCAGCCGGGCGGCGACCGCGTCCTTCTTGATCATCGTGTTGACCCGGAAGTGCCGGCCGATGTCGCGCAGGAAGTCGATCGCCGACAGCGACGCCGTCCAGTCCAGGTTGTTCACCATGACCGCGGGGTTGTCGCCGTCGAAGTCCAGGAACGGGCGCACCTGCTGCTCGATGCGGGTCACCCACTCGGCGACCGTCTCGCGGGGGTTGAGCTGCCGCTCCGCCGTGGGCTTCGGGTCGCCGATCAGGCCGGTGGAGCCGCCGACCAGGCACAGCACCCGGTGCCCGGCGCGCTGGAGATGACGCATCAGGACCAGCTGCACCAGGTTGCCGATGTGCAGGCTGGGCGCCGTCGGGTCGAACCCGCAGTACGTCGTGATCGGCCCGTCGGCGAGTGCCTTGCGCAGCGCGACCTCGTCGGTGGTCTGCGCCACCAGGCCACGCCACTGCAGCTCGTCGAGGATGTCGCTCACGGTGGTGGGGTCCCTTCGGTGGTCGGGTGCGGTCAGGGCACAGCCTGCCCTACCGCCGTGGGCGCGGACGACGCGGTTTCGCCAGACGGTACGTCGAGACGGTGGGCTCGGCGTCGAGCCAGAACCGCCACGGGTAGCGTCCCCGTCGCCACCGGCACCGCTGACACCGACCCGCGGGCCCGAGCGGACCACCGCGCCGGCGCCGGCAGCGCCCGCTCCCCCGGGACGCGGCACCACGCTGACGGGGCTGTCGGCCGCCGTGACGTCCAGGCCGTTCTGCTCGCCGGAGAGCCCCAGGGCCTGGGTCAGCCGGGCCGGGCCGCGCGCCAGGTCGCGGTCCGCCACCGCGCCGCGACGGTGGCGCGCCAGGTCGAGGCCGCCGACCACCTCGCCGGCCCGCAGCAGGACCGCGCTGGGCGGTGCCCTCGCTGCCGCAGACGAGGTTGGCGCACCAGTGCATGCCGTAGCTGAAGTAGACGTAGAGCCCGCCCGGGGGCCCGAACATGACGCCGGTGCGCGGGGTGAGCCCCCGGAAGGCGTGCGACCCCGGGTCGTTCGGGCCGTCGTACGCCTCGACCTCGGTCAGGCGGATGGTCACGCCGCCGGTGCGAGACGTGCGCGCCGAGCAGGTCGGGCGCGACCTGCAGGACGGGACGCTCGAAGAACGCGCGGGTCAGCCGCGGGGTCGGTTCCGTCGACGGATCGTGTGTGCCAGCCACACCACGGGATCGTAGGTGCGGTCGGCGACGCGCTCCTTCAGGGGGATCAGCGCGTTGTCGGTGATCTTGATGTGCTCGGGGCAGACCTCGGTGCAGCACTTGGTGATGTTGCACAGGCCCAGCCCGTGCTCCTCCTGGCCTCGCCCCGGCGGTCGGGCTGGTCGAGCGGGTGCATGTCGAGCTCGGCGATGCGCATGAGGTAGCGCGGGCCGGAGAACGCGGGCTTGTTGTCCTCGTGGTCGCGCACCACGTGGCAGATGTCCTGGCACAGGAAGCACTCGATGCACTTGCGGAACTCCTGCGAGCGCTCGACGTCGACCTGGGCCATCCGGTAGTCGCCCGGCGCCAGGGCCGGTGGCGGCGAAGGCCGGGACCTCACGGGCCTTGTCGTAGTTGAACGACACGTCGGTGACGAGGTCGCGCACGACCGGGAACGCCCGCATCGGCGTCACGGTGACCGTCTCGTCCTCGGTGAAGATGCTCATGCGCGTCATGCACAGCAGCCGCGGGCGGCCGTTGACCTCGGCGCTGCAGGACCCGCACTTGCCGGCCTTGCAGTTCCAGCGCACCGCGAGGTCCGGCGCCTGGGTCGCCTGGAGCCGGTGGATGATGTCGAGGACCACCTCGCCCTCGTTGACCTCGACGGTGAAGTCCACCAGGTCACCGCCGGCCGGCGTCGCCGCGCCACACCCGGAAGCTCGCGTCGTAGGTCATGCGTGGTCCTCCTCGGGTCGGTCCGGATCGGCGGCGGCCGGACCGTCGTCGAGCACCGCGAGCTCGGCCGGGGTGAAGTACTTGCCGAGCTCCGTGCGGTCGAACAGCTCGAGCAGGTCGCGCCGGATCGTCGGCACCGGCTGGCGGGTCAGCGTGACCGGCGCGGAGGGGTCGACCGGGTCGTCCAGCCGGCAGACCAGGTTGACGCCGCGCCACGTCGGGTCCATGTCCGGGATGGTCCTCGCGCGTGTGGCCGCCGCGGCTCTCCTGGCGCTCCAGCGCGGCCCGGGCGACGCACTCGGAGACCAGCAGCATGTTGCGCAGGTCCAGGGCCAGGTGCCAGCCGGGGTTGAACTGCCGGTGCCCCTCGACGCTGAGGTGCCGCAGCCGCTCCCGGTAGGTGGACAGCCGCGACAGCGCCTCCTTGATCTCGCCCTCGCGGCGGATGATGCCGACCAGGTCGTTCATCGTCTGCTGCAGCTCCTGGTGCAGCGTGTAGGGGTTGTCGCCCGTCGTCGGTCGCGAACGGGGCCAGCGCCACCTCGGACGCCGCGCTGACGTCCGCGTCCGCGACCACGGGCCGCTGCTCACCGAGCCCCTCGACGTAGGCCGCGGCGCCCGCTCCGGCCCGCCGGCCGAAGACCAGCAGGTCGGACAGCGAGTTGCCGCCGAGCCGGTTGGAGCCGTGCATGCCACCGGCGACCTCGCCCGGCCGCGAACAGGCCCGGCACGGACGTCGCGGCGGTGTCGGGGTCGACCTCGACGCCGCCCATGACGTAGTGGCAGGTGGGACCGACCTCCATCGGCTCGGCCGTGATGTCGACGTCGGCGAGCTCCTTGAACTGGTGGTGCATCGACGGCAGCCGGCGGCGGATCTCCTCTGCCGGCAGGCGGGTCGAGACGTCGAGGAACACCCCGCCGTGCGGCGTGCCGCGCCCCTCCTTGACCTCGGTGTTGATCGCCCGGGCGACCTCGTCGCGGGGCAGCAGCTCGGGCGGGCGCAGGTTGTTCTCCGGGTCGTCGTACCAGCGGTCGGCCTCGTCCTCGGTGTCGGCGTACTGGCCGCGGAACACCTCCGGCACGTAGTCGAACATGAACCGCTTGCCCTCGGTGTTGCGCAGGACTCCGCCGTCGCCGCGGACCGACTCGGTGACGAGGATGCCCTTGACCGACGGGCGGCCAGACCATGCCGGTCGGGTGGAACTGCACGAACTCCATGTTGATCAGGCGGCGCCGGTGCGCAGGGCCAGCGCGTGGCCGTCGCCGGTGTACTCCCACGAGTTGCTGGTGACCTTGAAGGACTTGCCGATGCCGCCGGTGGCCAGGATGACCGCGGGCGCGTCGAACAGCACGAACCGGCCGGACTCGCGCCAGTAGCCGAAGGCGCCGGCCACCCTGCCGTCGGTGCGCGGCAGCTCGGTGACGGTCAGCTCGGCGAACACCCGCAGGCGCGCGTCGAGGTCGCCGTGCTCGCGCAGGTCCTCCTGCTGCAGC
The DNA here is from genome assembly GCA_963828995.1 of uncultured Actinomycetota bacterium. Lineage (GTDB taxonomy): Bacteria > Actinomycetota > Actinomycetes > Actinomycetales > Dermatophilaceae > CAVRTM01. The sequence continues at coordinate 157,131 of CAWHHB010000006.1, read as the reverse complement.
GAGACGATCTTCTGCTGCAGCGTGCGGATCAGCTCGAGCCCGGTGCGGTCGCCGACGTGGGCGAGGCGGGGGTACTCGTGGCCGCCGAAGTTGCGCTGGCTGATCCGCCCGTCGGCGGTGCGGTCGAACAGCGCGCCGTAGGTCTCGAGCTCCCAGACCCGCTCCGGCGCCTCCTTGGCGTGCAGCTCGGCCATCCGCGGGTTGTTGAGGAACTTGCCACCGCGCATGGTGTCGCGGAAGTGCACCTGCCAGCTGTCGCGGGAGTTGACGTTGCCCATCGACGCGGCGATGCCGCCCTCGGCCATCACCGTGTGCGCCTTGCCGAACAGCGACTTGCAGACGATCGCGGTGCGCAGGCCGTGCTCGCGCGCCTCGATGGCGGCGCGCAGGCCCGGCACCGCCGGCGCCGATGACGACGACGTCGTAGTCGTGGCGTTCGAGGTCGGTCACGTCAGGGCCTCTCGCCGGGCGGGGTCGGTCGCACCGCGGTCAGCCGACGAACCGCAGGTCGGTGATCGTCCCGGCGGCCACGAGCGCGATGTAGGCGTCGGTCGACCACCAGCGACGCCAGGGTGATCCAGGCCAGTCCCATGTGGTGACCGTTGAGCCGGGACACCTGCTGCCACAGCCAGTACCGCACCGGGTGCTTGGAGAAGTGGTTGAGCCGGCCGCCGACGATGTTGCGGCAGGAGTGGCAGGAGATCGTGTAGGCCCACAGCAGCAGGACGTTGGCCACCAGGACGATGTTGCCGAGGCCGAACCCGAACCCGCCGCCCTTGCCGTGGAAGGCCACGATCGCGTCGTAGGTGTTGATCAGCGAGATCAGCGGCGGCGGCGTAGAAGAAGTAGCGGTGGGCGTTCTGCAGGATCAGCGGGAACCGTGTCTCGCCGGTGTAGCTCGCGTGCGGCTCGGCGACCGCGCAGGCCGGCGGCGACAGCCAGAAGGAGCGGTAGTAGGCCTTGCGGTAGTAGTAGCAGGTCACCCGGAACAGCAGCAGGAACGGCAGCGTCAGGATGGCGTAGGGCACCAGCGGCGGGAAGTCCCCGAACGGCGTGCCGAAGTGGCTGGACCCCGGTGCGCAGGACGTGGAGAGGCAGGGCGACGCGAACGGCGTGAGGTAGTGGTAGTCGGCCACCCAGTAGTAGCGCTGCGAGGCGGCCCGGACGGTCGCGTAGACGATCCACGCGATCAGCCCGAGAGCGGTGACCAGCGGCGGGAGCCACCACCGGTCGCGTGCGCAGGGTGCGCGCCGCGATCGACGCCCGGCCGGTTGCCCCGACACCTGTGGACGGTGCTGCGCCCGGCATCCTCAGTCCGTCCGGCGCGGTCCGACGCCCTCGTCCTCGGCGTCCGACCAGAGGGCCGGGTCGTAGTCGTCGTCGGGGATGAAGACGATCTCGCCGGGCTGGCCGACCCGGTCGCCGCTGCCGACTCCCGCGCCGCGGGCCAGCAGGTCGAGGTCGTCGGCGAGGCGGGCGACGTCGTCCCGCAGCCGCTGCACGTCGATCGTGGTGCCGAGGTGCTCGCGCAGCGCCGCCACCGAGTGCCGGAGTCCGACGACGTGGCTCGCCGCCGCACGTGCAGGTCGTCCTTGACGCTCATCACACCTCCCGTGGGCCTGCGCCCGGCGAGTCGCTGGGCGACAGGAGTGATGGTACAAACCCTAGGGACAAACCGGCGCCGCCGCGACAACTTCGGCGAAGTCGTCGCGGCGGCGCCCGAGGGCCCGGACTCCGGGTCAGGCGAACCGGCGCGCCTCGGCCACCCGCTCGCGGACCAGGTCGAGCTGCTCGCGCACCCGCTCCGGGGCGGTGCCGCCCTTGCCGTTGCGCGAGGCCAGCGAGCCGCGCGACGGACAGCACCGTCCGCACCTCCGGCGTCAGGTGCGGCGGAGATGGCGCGCCAGGTCCTCGTCGGTGAGGTCCCACAGCTCGATGCCGCGGGTCTCGCACTCGCGCACGCAGGCGCCCGGCGACCTCGTGCGCGACGCGGAACGGCACGCCCTGGCGGACCAGCCACTCGGCGACGTCGGTGGCCAGCGAGAAGCCCTGCGGTGCCAGCGACTCCAGCCGCTCGGTGTCGAACACGCAGGGTCGCGACCATGCCGGTGAACGCCGGCAGCAGGACCTCCAGGGTGTCGATCGCGTCGAACACCGGCTCCTTGTCCTCCTGCAGGTCGCGGTTGTAGGCCAGCGGGAGCGCCTTCAGCGTGGTCAGCAGCCCGGTCAGGTCGCCGACCAGGCGCCCCGCCTTGCCGCGCGCCAGCTCGGCGACGTCGGGGTTCTTCTTCTGCGGCATGATGCTCGACCCGGTGGAGTACGCGTCGTCGAGGGTGACGAAGGAGAACTCCTTGGTCGCCCAGAGGACGACCTCCTCGGCGAGCCGCGACACGTCGACCGCCGATCATCGCCGCGACGAACGCGAACTCGGCGACGAAGTCCCGGGTGGCGGTGCCGTCGATGGAGTTCTCCACCGCGCCGGCGAAGCCGAGCTCGGCGGCCACCGCCTCCGGGTCGAGGCCGAGCGAGGAGCCGGCCAGCGCACCCGAGCCGTACGGCGAGAGCGCCGTGCGGCGCGTCCCAGTCCCGCAGCCGGTCGACGTCCCGCAGCAGCGCCCAGGCGTGGGCCAGCAGGTGGTGGGCCAGCAGCACCGGCTGGGCGTGCTGCAGGTGGGTGCGGCCCGGCATCGCCACGTCGATGTGCGCGGTCCGCCTGCGCGACCAGCGCGTCGACGACGTCGAGGACCAGCCCGGAGACCTGCGCGGGCGTGCTCGCGCAGGTACATCCGGAACAGCGTCGCGATCTGGTCGTTGCGGGAGCGGCCGGCGCGCAGCTGGCCGCCGACGTCGGCGCCGACCCGCTCGATCAGGCCCGCGCTCGAGCGCGGTGTGCACGTCCTCGTCGCCCTCGGCCGGCAGGAAGGCGCCGCTGCGCACGTCCGCGTCCAGCCGGTCCAGGCCGTCGAGCATCGCGGCCAGCGTCGCGTCGTCCAGCAGGCCCGCCGCGTGCAGCACGCGGGCGTGGGCGCGGGAGCCGGCGATGTCGTGCGGCGGCCAGCCGCCAGTCGAAGTGGGTCGACTTGCGACAGGGCGGCCAGGGCGTCGGCCGGGCCGCCGGCGAACCGGCCGCCCCAGAGGCTGACGCCCGGCCGCGCCGGCGGGTCCGCGGTGCCGGTCACCGGCCCTGCCGCAGGTCGCGGCCGGCGGCGATCTTGCTGGACAGGCCCCAGAGCTCGATGAAGCCCTTGGCCTGGCTCTGGTCGAAGGTGTCGCCCGTGTCGTAGGTCGCCAGGTTGAAGTCGTAGAGGCTGCTGTCCGGACCGGCGGCCGGTGACCACCGCGCGGCCGCCGTGCAGCGTCATCCGGATGTCGCCGGTGACGTCCTGCTGGGTCTCGGCGATGAACGTGTCCAGCGCCCGCTTCAGCGGGGTGAACCACAGGCCGTCGTAGACCAGCTCGCCCCAGCGCTGCTCGACGCCGCGCTTGAAGCGGGCCAGCTCGCGCTCGACGGTGACGTTCTCGAGCTCCTGGTGGGCGGTGATGAGCGCGATCGCGCCCGGCGCCTCGTAGACCTCGCGGCTCTTGATGCCGACCAGGCGGTCCTCGACCATGTCGAGGCGGCCGACGCCCGGCGCGCCGGCCCGCTGGTTGAGCTTCTGGATGGCCTGCAGGACGGTGACCTGCTCGCCGTCGATCGCCACCGGGACGCCGGCCTCGAAGGTGATGACGACCTCGTCGGCGTCGTGCTGGACGTGCCGGGTCCTTGGTGTAGGAGTAGAGGTCCTCGATCGGGCGCGTTCCAGATGTCCTCGAGGAACCCGGTCTCGACCGCGCGGCCCGAAGACGTTCTGGTCGATGGAGTACGGGTTCTTCTTGGTGGTCTCGATCGGCAGGTCGTGCTTCTCGGCGTAGTCGATCGCCTTGTCGCGGGTCAGCGCGAGGTCGCGGACCGGGGCGATGCACGTCAGGTCGGGGGCGAGGCGGCGATGCCGACCTCGAAGCGGACCTGGTCGTTGCCCTTGCCGGTGCAGCCGTGGGCGACCGTGGTGGCGCCGTGCTGCCGGGCCGCGGCGACGAGGTGCTTGACGATGACCGGGCGCGAGAGCGCCGAGACCAGCGGGTAGCGGTCCATGTACAGGGCGTTGGCCTGGATCGCCGGCAGGCAGTACTCGTCGGCGAACTCGTCGCTGGCGTCGGCGACGTAGGCCTCGACCGCGCCGCAGTCGAGGGCGCGCTGGCGGATGGTGTCGAGGTCCTCGCCGCCCTGGCCGACGTCGACGGCGACGGCGACGACCTCGGCGCCGGTCGCGTCGGCGATCCAGCCGATGGCGACGGAGGTGTCCAGGCCGCCGGAGTAGGCGAGAACGACGCGCTCGGTCATGGGATCTCCTCGGTGTGCAGGGTGTGCGGTGGTGTGCGGGTGGTGCGGTCGGTGGGTCGGTCGTGCCGGGCGGGTCCGTCGCACGGGTCAGTCCTCACGGCGAGCCGGCCAGGGACAGCAGGCGGGCGGCGACCGCCGGTCCCGCCGTCGCGCCACGGTGATGATCATGATCGTGTCGTCACCGGCGATGGTGCCCAGGATGTCGCTCTGGTCGGCGTGGTCGATCGCCGACGCGAGGTAGCCGGCGGCGCCGGGCGGGGTGCGCACGACGACGAGGTTGGCCGACGCCTCCGCGGTGACGAGCAGCTCCTCGCACAGCCGGCGCAGCCGGGCGCGACAGCTCGTGGGCACCGACGGCGGCGCGGGGGGTGCGGTCGCCCCCGGCGCCCGGGACGGCGTAGACGAGGGCTGCGGCCCTCGCGGACCTTCACCGCGCCGAGCTCGACGAGGTCGCGCGACAGCGTCGCCTGGGTGACCTCGAGGCCGTCGCGGGCCAGGTGCTCGAGCAGCTCGCCCTGGGAGTGGACGTGGTGGCGGGTGAGGATGTCGGCGATCCGCTGGTGCCGGGCGGCGCGGGTCGGGGCGATCACGGCCGCCTCCAGCAGGAAGGACAGCAGCGCCTTCTGGGCGTGCAGCCGGTTCTCGGCCTCGTCCCAGACGACCGACTGCGGCCCGTCGATGACCGACGGCGGAGATCTCCAGGCCGCGGTAGGCGGGCAGGCAGTGCAGCACGATCGCGTCGGCCGCCGCGAGGCGCCATGGCGGCGTCGTCCACGGCGTACGGCGCGAACGGGTCGGCCGTCCCGGCGCGCGTCGCCTTCTCGGCCTCCTGGCCCATCGAGACCCAGGTGTCGGTGGCGACGACGTCGGCGCCGCTGACCGCGGTCGGCGGCGTCCGTGGTGACCAGCGACCGACCCGCCGTGCTCCTTGGCCAGCTCCTCGGCCCGGGCGACGACCGCCGGGTCGGGCAGGTGGCTCGCCGGGTGCGCCGATGCGCACGTGCATGCCGGCCAGGGCGCACGCCCAGCAGGTAGGAGTGCGCCATGTTGTTGGCGCCGTCGCCGAGGTAGGCCAGGCTCAGGCCCGCCGAGCGCGCCCCTTGTGCTCGGTGACGGTCATCAGGTCGGCGAGGATCTGGCACGGGTGGAACTCGTCGGTGAGGGCGTTGACCACCGGGACGCGAGCTGGCCGCGGCCATCTGCTCGATCCGGTCCTGGCCGAAGGTGCGCCAGACGATCGCCGCGCACTGGCGGTCGAGCACGCGGGCGGTGTCGGCGATCGGCTCGCCGCGGCCGAGCTGGCTGGTCGCGCCGTCGATGACCAGGGGGTAGCCGCCCAGCTCGGCGACGCCGACGGAGAAGGACACCCGCGTGCGGGTCGACGGCTTGTCGAAGATGACGGCGACGGCGCGCGGTCCGGCGAGCGGCCTGGTCGGCGAACGGGTCGGCCTTGAGCGCGATCGCGCGCTCGATCACGTGCGCCTGCTCCGCGGCGGACAGGTCGTCGTCACGCAGGAAGTGTCGGGTCATGCGGAGGCCTCCGGTCCGTCGAGCAGGGCGGGCAGCGCGGCGACGAAGTCGTCGACCTGCGCGTCGGTGAGGACGAGCGGCGGGGTGAGCCGCAGCGCGTCGGGCTGGACCGGGTTGACGATGAAGCCCGGCCCGGTGGGCCCGGTCGGCGACGGCGGCGGACACGTCGGCGGTGAGCACGATGGCGCGGTGCAGGCCGCGCGCCGCGCACCCCGGCGACGAGCGGGTGGCCGGTCGCGAGCACGCCGCCGGCGAGCCGCTCGCCGAGCTCGGTCGCGCCGTGGTCGAGCAGGCCCGTCCTTCTCGATCGTGTCGAGCACCGCGAGGCCGGCGGCGCAGGCCAGCGGGTTGCCGCCGAACGTCGTGCCGTGCTGGCCGGCCGCGAGCAGGCCCGAGACCGTCGGGACCGAACGTCACCAGCGCGCCGATCGGCACGCCGCCGCCCAGACCCTTGGCCAGCGTCATGGCGTCGGGCACGACCCCGGCCTGCTGGAACGCGAACCAGCTGCCGGTGCGGCCGATGCCGGTCTGCACCTCGTCGAGCACGAGCAGCGCGCCGTGCGGCGGTGGTCAGCTCGCGGGCCAGCCGCAGGTAGGCCGGGTCCGGCCTCGATCACCCCCGCCTCGCCCTGGATCGGCTCGAGGACGACCGCCGCGACGTCGCCGGTGACCGCCGCACGCAGCGCGGCCTCGTCGCCGTACGGCACGTGCGTCGACGCCGGGCAGGCAGCGGCTCGAACGGCTCGCGGTAGGCGGGCTTGTGCGTCAGCGCGAGGGCACCCGTGGTGCGGCCGTGGAAGCGCGCCCTCGGCGGCGACGATGCGGGTGCGGCCGGTCCGGCGGGCCAGCTTGACCGCGGCCTCGACCGCCTCGGTGCCGGAGTTGGCGAAGAAGACCGCCGAGCCGGACGGCGCGCCGGCCACCTCGAGCAGCCGCTCGGCCAGCTCGACCTGCGCGGGTCGTGGTGAAGAAGTTGGAGACGTGCACGAGCCGGGCCGCCTGGGCGCTGACCGCCGCGACGACCGCCGGGTGCGCGTGGCCGAGCACGTTGACCGCGATGCCGGCGAGCAGGTCGAGGTAGCGGGCGCCGTCGGCGTCCCAGACGTAGCAGCCCTCGCCGTGGGTGAGCACGGTGCGGGGGGTGCCGAAGACGCCGAGCAGGGCGCGGTCGTAGCGCTCCAGCAGGGCGCTGCTGGCGGTCGGGGCGGGGCCGGTCATGGCTGGGGCCTCTCGGTCTCGGAGTCGGGCACGATCATGGTGCCGATGCCCTCGCTGGTGAACACCTCGAGCAGCAGCGAGTGCGGCTGGCGGCCGTCGATGACGTGCGCCTGCGGCACGCCCCGGCGCACGGCGCGGACGCAGGCCTCCAGCTTGGGCACCATGCCCGGCGTCGACCTGGGTCAGGAGCTCCTCGGCGTCGGACACCGACAGGAGCGAGAGCAGCGAGTCGGGGTCGGGCCAGCTGCCGTAGACGCCCTCGACGTCGGTGAGGACGACCAGCTTGTGCGCGCCGAGGGCGACCGCGAGCGCCGACGGCGGCGGTGTCGGCGTTGACGTTGAGGACCTGGCGACTCGTCGTCGAGGTCGGGGGCGACGGTGGAGACGACCGGGATCCGCCCGGCGTCCAGGATGTCCATCACCGCGGACGGGTTGACCGTCTCGACGTCCCCGACGAGGCCGAGGTCGACGAGCTCGCCGTCCACGACGACCGAGCGCTTGCGGGCGCCGAACAGGCCGGCGTCCTCGCCGGACAGGCCGACGGCGCACCGGGCCGTGCTGGTTGAGCAGGCCGACGAGCTCGCGCCCGACCTGGCCGGTGAGGACCATCCGGACGACGTCCATCGACCTCGGGGGTGGTGACCCGCAGGCCGCCGCGGAACTCGCTGGTCAGGCCGACCCGCTCGAGCATCGCGGCGATCTGCGGGCCGCCGCCGTGGACGACGACCGGGCGCAGGCCGGCGTACCGCAGGAACACGATGTCCTGCGCGAAGGCCGCCTTGAGGTCGTCGTCGACCATGGCGTTGCCGCCGTACTTGACCACGACGACGGCGCCCCGGAACCGCTCGAGCCACGGCAGCGCCTCGACGAGCGTCTGCGCCTTGGCCGAGGCGGCGGTCAGGGACGTCTGGTCGCGCCGGTCGCGAAGGCTGGTCATGTGCTGTACGCCGAGTTCTCGTGGACGTAGTCGTGCGTCAGGTCGTTGGTCCAGACGGTGGCCGTCCGCGTCGCCGGCGTGCAGGTCCACGACCACGTGCACCTCGCGGCCGGCCGAGGTCGACGAGGGAGCGGTCCTCCCCCACGCCCGCCGGCGCGGCAGACCTGGACGCCGTTGATGGAGACGTCCAGCGACGGCGGGCTCGAAGGCCGCGCGCGGTGGTGCCGACCGCGGCGAGGACCCGGCCCCAGTTGGGGTCGCCGCCGAAGACCGCGCACTTGAACAGGTTGTTGCGGGCGATCGCGCGGGCGACCTCGAGCGCGTCGGGGACCGTCGGCGGCCGATGCGCACCTCGATCTCGATGTCGTGGGCGGCACCCTCGGCGTCGGCGATGAGCTGCCGGGCCAGGTCGCGCGCAGGCCGCGGTGACGGCGTCGGCCAGCTCGTCGGGGCCGGGCGTGACGCCGGAGGCGCCGGAGGCCAGCAGCAGCACCGTGTCGTTGGTCGACATGCAGCCGTCGGAGTCGATCCGGTCGAACGTCGTCGCCGTGGCGGACCGCAGCGCCGCGTCCAGCGTGGCCGGCGTCGGCGACGGCGTCGGTCGTGAGCACCACGAGCATCGTCGCGAGCGCCGGTGCGAGCATGCCGGCCCCCTTGGCCATGCCGCCGACGGTCCAGCCGTCGCGGGTCACGAGGACCTGCTTGCTGACCGTGTCGGTGGTCATGATCGCGCCGGCCGCGTCGGCGCCGCCGTCGGCCGACAGGGCAGCGGCGGCCGCGGTGACACCGGAGGTCAGCCGGTCCATCGGCAGCAGCTCACCGATCAGCCCGGTGGAGCAGACCGCGACGTCGCCGGCCGAGATCGCGAGCACGTCGCGCGACGTGCTCGGCGGTGGCGTGGGTGTCGGCGAAGCCCTGCGCGCCGGTGCAGGCGTTGGCGCCGCCGGAGTTCAGGACGACGGCGTCGACGCGGCCGTCGGCGAGCACCTGGCGGCTCCAGGTGACCGGGGCGGCCTCGACCCGGTTGCCGGTGAAGACGGCGGCGGCGTGGTGGTCGGGCCCGTCGTTGACGACGAGGGCGACGTCGGGGCGGCCGCTGGGCTTGAGGCCGGCGGTGACGCCGGAGGCGCGGAAACCGGCCGGGGCGGTGATGCTCACGGTGCGACCCCCACGATCGGCAGGCCGGTCGCCTCGGGCAGGCCGAGGGCGAGGTTGGCGCACTGGACGGCGGCGCCCGCGGTGCCCTTGGTGAGGTTGTCGACCGACGCGACGGCGACGACGCGGCCGGTGCGCTCGTCGAGCGCGACCTGCACCTGGACGACGTTGCTGCCCGCGCACGTCGGCCGTGCGCGGCCACTGGCCCTCGGGCAGCACGTGGACGAACGGCTCGTCGACGTACGCCCGGTCCCACGCGGCGCGGACGGCCGCGGGCGTGGTGCCGGGGGTCACCCGCGCGGTGCAGGTGGCCAGGATGCCGCGCGGCATCGGCGCCAGCGTCGGCGTGAACGAGACGGTGACCGGCCGCGCCGGCGGACCGGCTGAGGTTCTGCTCGATCTCGGGGGTGTGCCGGTGGGTGCCGCCCACGCCGTACGGCGACATCGAGCCCATCACCTCGGCGCCGAGCAGGTGCGGCTTGAGCGACCGGCCGGCCCCGGAGGTGCCGCTGGCGGCGACGATCACGACGTCCGCGGGCTCGAGCAGCCCGGCGGCGAAGCCGGGGGCGAGGGCCAGGCTGCAGGCCGTCGGGTAGCAGCCCGGGCACGGCGACCCTGGTCCGGCCGGCCAGCGCGTCACGCCCGCTGCGCCCGCCGGGCAGCGGCAGCTCGGGCAGCCCGTAGGGCCAGGTGCCCGCGTGGTCGGTGCCGTAGAAGTCGGTCCAGGCCGGGGCGTCGTCGAGGCGGAAGTCGGCCCCGCAGTCGATCACGACGACCTCGTCGGGCAGCTGCGCCGCGAGGGCCGCCGACGGCGCCGTGCGGCAGCGCGAGGAAGACGACGTCATGGCCCGCCAGCGTCTCGCGGCGTGGTCTCGAGCAGGACCTGGTCGGCCAGCGGGTGCAGGTGCGGGTGGCACCGCCCCGAGGCGGGTGCCGGCGCTCGAGGCGGCCGTGAGCGCACCGATCCGCAGCGTCGGGGTGGCCGAGCAGCAGCCGGAGGATCTCCCCGCCGGCGTACCCGCTCGCCCCTGCCACTGCTGCCGTCACCATGCGCATGAATATACACACCACTCGGTTTCTATGCAGACCGGGGTCAGCCCAACGGGTCGTCCGGACCCCACAGGTGGAGCCGGAGGGCGCGGTCGTCGGGGCCGACCCCGCGGGCGGCCTGCGCCCGCAGCGAGGCGGGGGTGTCGGCGCCGGCCCGGACGATAGCGTCCGGACCACGCGTCGAGCTCGCCCGAGCACAGCGCCAGCAGCAGGTCGGTCACCCGCTCGGGGGCGGTCCACTCGGTGCGGCCGACGTGCAGCCGCATGCTCTCGGTCATCTCGGTGCGCACGACACCGGGCGACAGGTCGAACGCGCGGATGCCGTGCTCCCAGCCGGCCTCGTGCAGACCGCCGGTCAGCCGGGTGAGGGCCGACTTGCTCGCGCAGTACGCCGTGAGGTCACCGCGCTCGCGGATGCCGGCGCCGCTGGCCAGGTTGACCACGCGGCCGCCGCCGCCGGCGATCATGTGCGGGACGACGGCGCGGCTCATGAGGAACGGGCCGCGCACGTTGACCGTGATCGTCCGCCACCACTGCTCGACGTCGGCCTCCCACAGCGGGGTCTCGGTCTCGATCACCCCGGCGCAGTTGACCAGGACGTCGACCCGCCCGAACGCCTCGAGCACGGCGCCGACGCAGTCGTCGACGTCGGCCGGGTCGGTGACCTCGGCGCGCTGCACGAGGATCCGCCCGCCGGCCGCGGTGACGTCGCGCTCGAGGGTGGCCAGGGCGCCGGTGTCGCGGGCCACGGCGGCCACCGCGTAACCGGCGGCAGCCAGGGCGGACGCCATGCTGCGCCCGATCCCCCGGCTGGCGCCGGTGACGACGGCGACGCCGCTCACCTCAGGCCCCGCGCTGGACGGCGCCCGTGGCGGCCGCGGCGCTGGCGATGGCGCGGTCCGCAGGGCGTTGACCTCCTCCGTCGTCAGCGTGCGGTCCGGGGCGCGGAAGACCATCCGGTAGGCCAGGGACCGGTGCTGGTCGCCCGACCTGGTCGCCGGTGTAGACGTCGAAGAGCGACAGGGTCTCCAGCAGCTCGCCGGTGCCCTCGCGCAGGGCGGCCTCGACGGCGGCGGCCGGGACGTCCGCCGCGACGACGAGCGCGACGTCGCTGTGCGCGACCGGGTAGGTGGACAGACGCCGTGCGCGCACGGCCGTCGTCGCTGGCCGCGCTGAGCACGTCGACGTCGAGCTCGGCGGCGCAGGTGCGTTCCGGCAGGCCGAGCGCCGCGAGCGCCTTGGGGTGCAGCTCGCCGGCGTGCCCGACGAGCGTCCCGTCCGGCAGGGTGAGCCGGGCGCAGCGGCCGGGGTGCCAGGGGGCGTGCTCGTCCGCGCTGACCACCAGCGTCGACGGCCAGCGCCGTCGCGACGGCGCGCGCGGCGTGACCGCGTCGGACCAGTCCGCCGGTCGCCCGGGACCCCACCAGCCGGCACGGTCGGCGTCACCGGCGAGGGCCAGCGCGACCCGGCGCGGCTGGTGCGGGACCGCGTCGAGCATCTGCTGCAGCGTCTCGTCGTCGGGGCGGGTCTGCACCCCGGGGACCGGGGCCACCCGCAGCGGCAGCTCGGGCCGGGTGACCAGGCCCAGCTCGAACAGCGCGACGTCCCGCTGACCGCGGGAGACGTTGCGCCGCAACGCCTCCAGCAGGGTCGAGAGCACGGAGGTGCGCATCAGCGGCGCCTCCTCGCGACAGCGGGTTGGCCACCCGCAGCGCGTTGCGTCGCGGGTCGTCGGCCTCCAGCCCGAGCTGGTCGTGCACCTTCTCCCCGACGAAGGGGTAGGTGAGCACCTCGAGCAGGCCCTGCGCTCGGCCAGCGTGTCGGCGACCACGCGGCGTACCCGCTGGTCGTGGGTCAGCCCGCGGCCCGCCGGGCGCCTGGGGCAGCACGGACGGGATCTGGTCGTAGCCGCGCAGGCGGGCGACCTCCTCGGCGAAGTCGGCGCCGTCCTGCAGGTCGGGGCGCCAGCTGGGCGGCAGCACCAGCAGGTCCTCGCCCGTCGCCGGGGTCGTCGACCGTCGCAGCCGATCTCGCGCAGCGTGTCGACGACGTCCTGCGCGGGTGTAGGGCAGGCCGACCAGCCGGGCCGGCAGGGCTGGCGTCGAGCCGGACCGGCTCGCGCGGCTCGCGCAGGTCGACGTCGGTGACGCCCGCGTCGGGCACTCCCCCGCCGAGCTGCTGCAGCAGGTCGACGGCCAGCTGCGCGGCGGCCGCGGCGAGGTCGGTGTCGACGCCGCGCTCGTAGCGCTTGGACGGCCTCGGTCACCAGCTTGTGCCGGCGCGAGGACCGGGCCACCGTGATCGGGTCGAAGTGCGCGGACTCGACCAGGATGTCGGTCGTGGCGGCGGTGACCTCGGTGGTGGCGCCGCCCATGACCCCGGCGATGGCCAGCGGCGCCTGCCCGCCGTCGGTGATCAGCAGGTCCTCGGGTCAGCAGCGCGCGCTCGACGTCGTCCAGCGTCGTGAGCTGCTCGCCCTGCCGGGCCCGGCGGACCACGATCGGAGCCGCTCAGCCGCGCGACGTCGAACGCGTGCAGCGGCTGACCGAGCGCGAGCATGACGTAGTTGGTGACGTCGACGGCGAGCGAGATCGGGCGCATCCCCGACTGGCTGAGGCGCTTGCTGCATCCAGTACGGCGAGGGCCGCGACGCGTCGACGCCGCGGATGACCCGGGCGACGTAGCGGTCGCAGCCGACCCGCCCCAGCAGCGGGGCCTCGTCGGCCAGCCGGACCGGGTAGCCGGTGTCGTTCGCCGCCGGCGGCCGTGACCGCGGCCGGGTCGCGGAACGCGCCGCCGGTGGCGTGCGCGTACTCGCGGGCGATGCCGCGCAGGCTGAAGCAGTAGCCCGCGGTCGGGGGTGATCGTCGACCTCGACGACCTCGTCGTCCAGGCCGAGCAGGGTGATGGCGTCGTCGCCCGGCGCGAGGGCGCCCAGGACCTGCTCGTCGCCCTCGAACCACTCCTGCAGCACGATGATGCCGTCGTGGTCCTCGCCCAGGCCGAGCTCGCGGGCGGAGCAGATCATGCCGTTGCTGACGTGGCCGTAGGTCTTGCGCGCCGAGATGGCGAAGCCGCCGGGCAGGACCGCACCGGGCAGCACGACGACGACGAGGTCGCCGACGGCGAAGTTGAGCGCGCCGCAGACGATCCCCTGGGCGTCCCCTCGGTGAGCCTCTGCCCGTGCTCGCCGACGTCGACCTGGCACCAGCGGATGGTCTTGCCGTTCTTCTGCGGCTCCTCCACCAGCTCGAGCACCTCGGCCGACGACCAGCGGGCCGGTGACGTCGCCGCCGTGCAGCCCCTCCTCCTCCAGGCCGACCCGGACGAGGCTGGCCGCGACGTCGCGGCCGGTCACCCCCGGTGCCACGTCGACGTACTCGCGCAGCCAGGAGATCGGGGCCCGCATCAGATCTCCATCCCGAACTGCGCGCCGAAGCGCACGTCGCCCTCGACGATGTCGTGCATGTCCTGGACGCCGTGCCGCAGCATCAGGCTGCGTTCGATCCCCATCCCGAAGGCGAAGCCGCTGTAGCGGTCGGGGTCGACGCCGCAGGCCTGCAGCACCTTGCGGTTGACCATGCCGCAGCCGCCCCACTCGATCCAGCCGGTGCCGCCGCAGGTGCGGCAGGCCGTCGTCCGCGCCGCGGCAGACGAAGCAGCGGCAAGTCCAGCTCGGCGCTGGGCTCGGTGAACGGGAAGTACGACGGGCGCAGCCGGGTCTCCAGACCCTCGCCGAACAGCTCGGCGATGAACCGGTCGAGCGTGCCGCGCAGGTGCGCCATGGTCAGGCCCTCGTCGACCGCGAGGCCCTCGACCTGGTGGAACACCGGGGTGTGCGTGGCGTCCAGCTCGTCGGTGCGGAACGTCTTGCCGGGGCAGATGACGTAGATCGGCAGCTCGCGCTCGAGCATGGAGCGCACCTGCACCGGTGAGGTGTGGGTGCGCAGCACCAGGCCGGCGTCGGGCGGGTCGACGAAGAAGGTGTCCTGCATCTGCCGCGCCGGGTGGTCCGGGCCGAGGTTGAGCGCGTCGAAGTTGAACCACTCGGACTCGACCTCGGGGCCCTCGGCGACCTCCCAGCCGAGGCCGACGAAGATGTCGGCGATCCGCTCGGACACCAGCTCCAGGGGGTGGCGCGAGCCCAGCGGGCGGCGGGCCACCGGCAGCGGTCACGTCGACCGACTCCTGCACCAGCAGCCGGGCGTCGCGCTCGGCCTCGAGCTCGGTCTGGCGCGCGGCGAGCGCCTTGGCCACCCGGCCGCGGGCCGGCGCCGACCCGCTTGCCCGCCTCGGCCTTGGCGGTCGGCGGCAGCGCGCCGATCTCGCGGTTGGCCAGGGCGAGCGGGCTGCGGTCGCCCTGGTGGGCGAGCCGGGCGGCCTTGAGCTCCTCCAGCGAGGAGGCGGCCGCGATGGCGGTCAGCGCGGCCTCGACCGCCTGCGTCCAGCGCTGCGGGGTCCAGGGTGCTCACCTCGACGGGGTCGTACTGCGTGTTGGGTCCAGACATCGCTTTCACTTCGTGGAGGTCGGGCCGCCCGGCGCGGCTCACGGTCGGGCCGTGCACGCGGCGGCTGCAGGTCGCAGGGAGGAAGTCTAGGGGGCGCGCGGGAGCCGGCTCAGGCGACGTGGGCCGGGACGCCGGCCGGCAGCGTAAATCGGAACTGGGCGCCGCCACCGGGCGCCCGGCCCACGCTGATCTGCCCGCCGTGCGCCTCGACCAGGCCGCGGACGACGTAGAGACCCAGGCCGGTGCCGCCGCGGCGGTGAGCCGTGCCAGAACCGGGTGAAGACCAGCGGGTAGTGCTCGGGCGGCGATGCCCTCGCCCTCGTCGCTGACCGTCACGGCGATGGCCTCGTCGGTGCCGGCATGGTCGTCAGGGCGACCTCCAGGGTGACGGTGCCCTCGCCGTGGCGGACGGCGTTCTCCATCAGGTTGGCGAGGATCTGGTCGAGCCGGTCGGGGTCGACCCAGATCTCCGGCAGCTCGACGTCGGGGGCGGTGCAGCTTGAACCGCTCGCGCTCGTGCCCGCTGGCGACGAACCGCTCGATGTGCCGGTCGATCACGCCGGGCACGTCGACCGGCTGCTTGCGCACCTGCAGCCGCCCGGCGTCGATGCGGGAGATGTCGAGCAGCTCGGTGATCAGCCGGGTGACCCGGTCGGCGTCGGCCTCGATGGTCTGCAGCATCAGCCGCTTCTGGTCGTCGGTGAACCGGCCCCACCGCCGCAGCAGGGTGGAGGAGAAGCCCTTGACCGAGGTCAGCGGCGAGCGCAGCTCGTGGGCGACCGTGGAGATCAGCGCGGCGCTGTTGGCCTCGGCGCGGCGGCGTGCCTCGGCGTCGCGGATGGCGACGATGACCGAGGTGACCGGCTGGCTGCGGCCCGGCCGGACGTAGCGCGCGGTCACGAGGACCTCGCCGCGGCCGGGGATGATCAGCAGCCGCTCGCGGTGGCCGGTCCGGATCGCCAGCCCGCCCCAGGGGTCGGTGCAGGCCCACCACGACCGCCCGTCGTTGTCCTGCAGCGGGAAGGAGGCGCGGATGTCGGTGCCGAGGAGCTCCTTGGCGCTCTGCCCGAGCACCTGGACGGCCTGCCGGTTGACGTAGACGATGATCGCGTTCGCGTCGGCGACCACGAGGCCGTCGGGGTGCAGGTCGTAGACGTCGCCGTCCCACCCGAGGGCACCCGTGCCCCCTGAGGTGTCCTGGTCCACCGCCATAAGCCCGACTCTATCCACTCTGTCCGACACGTGCGCTGCGCGGTGGCGGAAGTGTAGAGACACACGGTCGCCGCCATCGCCAGGTTGAGCGACTCGGCGCTGCCGTAGATCGGCACCCGAACGACCTGGTCGCAGGCCTCCCGCACCTCCGGTTCGAGGCCCCACGCCTCGTTGCCGATGACCCAGGCGTGCGGCGAGCGTGAGGTCGACGTCGTGCAGCAGGTCCGTGCCCGAGCCGTCCGCGGCCAGCAGCCGCAGCCCGGCCGCGCGGACGTCGTGCAGCAGCGTCGGGATGGGGACGCCGGTCACGACCGGCAGGTGGAACAGGGAGCCGGCGGTGGACCGCACGACCTTGGGGTTGTAGACGTCGACGCTGGCGTCGCTGACCAGGACGGCGTCGGCGCCGGCGGCGTCGGCGCCGCGGATCACGGTGCCGGCGTTGCCGGGGTCGCGCACGTTGGTCAGCACCACCAGCAGGCGCGGCGCGGCGTCGAGGACGGCGTCGAGCGGGACGTCCAGCGGCCGGCAGACCGCCAGCAGCCCCTGCGGGGCCGGCGTGTCGCACATCGCGGCCAGCACCTCGGGGGTGACCTCGTGGACGTGCAGCCCGGCGGCGACCGCGGCGCCGAGGACATCGGCGTGACGGGTCATGGCGTCCGCGACGTGGTAGAGGTCACGGACCAGCTCGGGGCGGTGCCGCACCACCTCGCGCACGGACTGTGGCCCCTCGGCGAGGAACAGCCCCTCGCGGGAACGCACCGCGCGCCGGGTCAACGCCCGTACCGCCTTCACGCGATCAGATCGCGGGTTGGTCAGCACGGAGGTTGCCCCGGCGCGCGGTGGATGAGGCGCTTGCTCAGGCGGCGTCGGTCGCGTCGGCCGCGGCCTGCGCCGGCACGTGCGCCCGGGAGATCTCGACCAGCGCGGTGAACGCGGCGGCGTCGTTGACGGCCAGCTCGGCCAGCATGCGACGGTCGACCTCGATCTCGGCGGCCTTCAGGCCCTGGATGAACCGGTTGTACGTCATGCCGTTCGCGCGGGCGCCGGCGTTGATCCGCTGGATCCACAGGCGACGGAAGTCGCCCTTCTTGGCGCGACGGTCACGGTAGGCGTAACCGAGGGAGTGGGTGACCTGCTCCTTGGCCTTGCGGTACAGACGCGAGCGCTGCCCGCGGTAGCCGCTGGCCCGCTCGAGAACGACCCGGCGCTTCTTATGGGCGTTGACCGCCCGCTTCACGCGTGCCACGTGAGACTCCTTGCTGTGTCAATGCTGAACCGAGACAAACCAGCCCGGTTCTGGCGATGGTTGGTTCGGTTACTTGCCGAGAAGCTTCTTGATCTTCTTGGCCTGGGGCTGGGCAGCACGAGGTCGTTCGCGATGGAACGCGTCTTCTTCGAGGACTTGTGCTCGAGCAGGTGGCGACCGCCGGCCTGCTCGCGCATGACCTTGCCGCTGCCCGTGATGCGGAAGCGCTTCTTGGTGCCGCTGTGCGACTTCATCTTCGGCATGGGAGGCCGATCTCCTTCGGTCGTTCGGTGGTGGGACTGAGGTCTGGGTGCCGCAGGCGGCGGTGTTACTCCGCGGCCTGCGAGGCGGTGGCGGCAGGTGCGTCCGTCGCCACGGCGGGTGCGTCGGTCGCCGCGGCAGGTGCGTCCGTCGCCGCGGCAGGTGCGTCCGGTGCGGCCCGAGGCGTCCTCGTCGCGCTTGCGGCGCTGCTCGGCCTTGGCCTCGGCCTTCTTGCGGGTCGGCCCCAGCACCATGATCATGTTGCGGCCGTCCTGCTTGGGGTTGCTCTCGACGAAGCCCAGGTCGCCGATGTCCTCGGCCAGGCGCTGCAGCAGCCGGTAGCCCAGCTCGGGGCGGGACTGCTCGCGGCCGCGGAACATGATCGTCACCTTGACCTTGTCGCCGGCCTTGAGGAACCGCTCGACGTGGCCCTTCTTGGTGCCGTAGTCGTGCGGGTCGATCTTCGGCCGGAGCTTGATCTCCTTGATGACCGTGTTGACCTGGTTCTTGCGGGCTTCCCGCTCCTTGATCGCGGCTTCGTACTTGAACTTGCCGAAGTCCATGAGCTTGCAGACGGGGGGCTTGGCCATCGGGGCCACCTCGACCAGGTCGAGATCGGCTTCGGCGGCAAGGCGCAGCGCGTCCTCGACGCGGACGATGCCGACCTGCTCACCATTGGGGCCAACCAACCGCACTTCCGGGACCCGGATGCGGTCGTTGATTCGAGGTTCGCTGATGTGAGTCTCCTTGGTTGTCCGTCATGACACCGCCCCGGAGACGAGGAAAGGCCCCTCGCCACCGACGGTGCACGAGGAGCCGAAGAGCCGAACCAGTCAGAACCGCGCGTCCGCCGCGTGCTGCCACGCGTCGTACGTTGGCCGCCTCATGGAGTCGCACCCGGGACGGGTGCGGCACCGCGAGGCGGGCGGACCTGGGACCCGGCGACGGGCTCACGCGAGGTGAGCTGTCGACGCGGGTGGAAGCGGTTGCTGCTCTTGCTTCTCTTGCACGCTGTGCCCGCCGCTCACCCGCGACCAGGTCGGGGTAGGTGAAGGGAACAGCCGGTCGATCTGACAGGCTACCAGCGTGGACCCCCAGACACCCAATCCCTCGGACAGCCCCAGCGCCTCCGTCGCCCCGCCGGCCGCCGACCAGGAGACCCGTGACATCGCCGAGGTGCCTGCCATCGAGGTGATCACCACCGCCGCGGTGCACCTGATGAGCGCCGCCGCCGTCAAGTGCGGGCTGGCGCAGGGACCGGACGCCGCCGAGCACCTGGACCTGGACGAGGCACGCCGGCTGATCAGCGCGCTCGCCGGTCTGGTCACGGCGGCCGCCCCGGACATCGGCAGCCAGCACGCCGCCCCGCTGCGCGACGGGCTCAAGTCGCTGCAGCTGGCCTTCCGCGAGGCCTCGGTCATCCCCGACCCGCCGGGGCAGGGCCCGGGCGAGCGGCTCACCGGCTCGGTCGTCTGACCCGGCCCGCCGCCGGCCGTGACCCCGGTCGGAAAGCGCCCGGGGACCGGTCAGCGCGCGTCCGCGGCGTCGGTCGTGGCGGCTGCGCGCGGCGGCCGACCGGCGGGCGACCGTCCGCCGACGTGTTCGGGTCACCCCGGCACCGCACACGGCCACGAGCAGGCCCAGCAGCGCGACGCTGACGAAGCCGCCGCCCCAGCCCCAGCGGTCGATGGCCAGGCCGGCCACCGGGGCACCCAGCGCCGACCCCGGCGGTCATGAACGACCCGTGCCAGCCCATCGCCTCGCCCCGGGCCCCGTCGGGGACGACCTGGGTGACCTGGTCGACGGTGGCCGTGATCGTCGGCGCGCAGAGCAGGCCGGCGACGAGGGCCAGCGCGGCGAGCGGCCACACGCTGGGCGCCAGGGCGATCGGGATGGTGGCCAGGCTCAGGCCGCCCAGCAGCACGAACGCCGGGATCGGCCGGTGCCAGGCGCCGTAGGCGAGGCCGCCCAGGATCGAGCCCAGACCCCAGATGGCCAGCACCGGGCCGATCAGCGCGGTCGCGGACAGGTCGCGCAGCGCCGCGACGATCGCGATGTCGGAGCCGGACAGGACGACGGTGGTGGCGGCCGCCGCGGCGCAGACGGCGAGGAACCTGGGCCGGAACCACGCCCGGCGCGGGACCTGCTCGGCCGCGGCGTCGGCCGCCAGGGACTCCTCCGACCGCAGGACGGGGTCGGCCACCCAGAGCGCACCGGCCGCGACGACGCCGAGCATCTCGATGCCGAAGAGGACCCAGGAGGTGGGCCACAGCGTCGCCGCCCAGACCCCGAGGACGGGCCCGACCATGAACGAGACCTCCACCGCCACCGAGTCCAGCGCGAGCGCGGTGCGGCGGTCACCCTCCGGCGCCGCGGCGATCACCGCCTGCCGGATGATCGAGAAGGTCGGGACCACGAACAGCCCGGCGAGGGCGGCCAGGGCCAGCAGCGCCCAGAAGCCGACGAACGGCGCCACCGACCAGCAGGCCGCGCTCACCAGCAGGGACGGCAGCACCACCCGGCGCAGGCCCATCCGGTCGAGCAGCCGGCCGCGCCAGGGTCCGCTCACCGCGATGGCGACGGTCGCGCCGGCGGTGACCAGGCCGGCCGCGCCGTAGCTGCGCCCCAGCGTCTGCACCACGTGCAGGGTGAGGACGACACCACCGGCGAAGATCGGGATCCGCACGAGGATCCCGAGCAGCAGCGCCTGCCGCAGGGGACGGACGGCGAGGACGCGCTGGTAGGGGCCGGTGGGCATACGGCTCACCATGGCACGCGGCACCGACAGCGTTCCACGCGATTACCGGCGGCCCCCGACGCGACCGACACGCCACCCCTTCCCTTGACTCATTCCAGACTGCATGGTGGGGTGAGGGCATGGACCACACCGATCGGCTGCGCGCTGCGACGCTGCGCGTGACAGCCCCCCGGGTCGCGGTCCTCGCCGAGGTGCACGACCATCCGCACGCGGACGTGGACACCCTCACCTCGGCGGTCCGCCGTCGGCTCGGCTCGGTCTCCACCCAGGCCGTGTACGACGTGCTGCGGGCGCTGACCGACGCCGGCCTGGTCCGGCGGATCGAGCCGGCCGGCTCCCCCGCCCGGTTCGAGGCCAGGGTCGGCGACAACCACCACCACGTCGTGTGCCGCGGCTGCGGCGTCGTCGCCGACGTGGACTGTGCCGTCGGCGAGGCGCCCTGCCTCGGGGCGAGCAGCACGAACGGCTTCGTGATCGACGAGGCCGAGGTCACCTACTGGGGCCTCTGCCCCGACTGCCAGCAGACAGAAGCAACGCCATCCGCACCAAAGGAGATCTCATGACCCAGCAGACCGGCCCGACGGGCTCCACGCACCCGACTGGTGCCCCCGCCGCCAGCGACCGCAACTCCCTGACGCTGGGCAGCAACGGCCCGATCCTGCTGCACGACGTGCACTTCCTGGAGCAGATGGCGCACTTCAACCGCGAGCGCGTGCCGGAGCGCAACGTGCACGCCAAGGGCAGCGGTGCGTTCGGTGTCTTCGAGGCGACCGAGGACGTCTCGCAGTACACCAAGGCCGCGCTGTTCCAGAAGGGCGCGAAGACCGAGATGCTGGCGCGCTTCTCCACCGTCGCCGGTGAGCAGGGCAGCCCCGACACCTGGCGCGACCCCCGCGGGTTCGCGCTGAAGTTCTACACCTCCGAGGGCAACTACGACCTCGTCGGCAACAACACCCCGGTGTTCTTCATCCGCGACACGATGAAGTTCCCGCACTTCATCCGCAGCCAGAAGCGCCTGCCCGGCTCGGCGCTGCGCGACAACCACATGCAGTGGGACTTCTGGAGCCTCAACCCCGAGTCGGCGCACCAGGTCACCTACCTGATGGGTGACCGCGGGATCCCGAAGACGTTCCGCCACATGAACGGCTACGGCTCGCACACCTACATGTGGATCAACGAGGCCGGCGAGAAGTGCTGGGTGAAGTACCACTTCCACAGCAACCAGGGCGTCGAGGGCCTCACCGGTGAGGACGCGACCCGCATCGCCGGTGAGGACGCCGACCACCACCGCCGCGACCTGCACGAGGCGATCGACCGGGGCGAGTTCCCGTCCTGGACCCTGTCCGTGCAGGTGATGCCGTACGAGGACGCCAGGGCCTACCGGTTCAACCCGTTCGACCTGACCAAGATCTGGCCGCACAGCGACTACCCGCTGATCAAGGTCGGCACGATGACCCTCAACAAGAACCCGGACAACTTCTTCGCCCAGATCGAGCAGGCCGCGTTCGAGCCGTCCGCGCTGGTGCCGGGCATCGGGTTCTCCCCGGACAAGATGCTGCTGGGGCGGGTGTTCGCCTACAGCGACACGCACCGCTACCGCATCGGCCCGAACTACCTGCAGCTGCCGGTCAACCGCCCGCGGGTCGACGTCAACACGTACATGTTCGACGGCCCGATGGCCTTCGAGCACAGCGGGGACGCCCCGGTCTACGCCCCCAACACCCAGGGGCGCCCGTACTCCGACCTGACCGGTCCGGTCGAGGACGGCTGGGACGCCGACGGCGAGATGGTGCGCACGGCCTACACGCTGCACGCCGAGGACGACGACTTCGGCCAGGCCGGGACGCTGGTGCGTGAGGTCTGGAACGACCAGCAGCGGGCCGACTTCGTCGACACCGTCGCGGGCCACCTGCTCGGCGGCGTGCACGGCGACGTGCTCGAGCGCGCCCTCGACTACTGGAAGAGCGTCGACGGCGACACCGGCAAGCAGATCGAGGAGAAGGTCCGCGCCGGCGTCGGCGGGACCAACCCCGGCGGCGAGCCGGAGATGGCCAAGGTCGACCACGCCAACCCGGTCGTGGAGACCAACACCAACGCGGGCTGACCCGCCAGGCAGGCCCGGTGCCGCGTCCCTCCCGGGGGCGCGGCACCGCTGCGTGCGAGAGGGTCCGCGGTAGGTTCCGCGGATGACGCTGATCCACCACCTGGCCGAGCCGGCGCACTGGGCCGAGGCGGTGCGGACGGGGAGCTACCGGATCTCCACCCGCGGCCGGACCCTCGAGCAGGAGGGCTTCATCCACGCCGCCGGTGACGACCAGTGGCAGCAGGTGCGCCGGCGCTTCTACGCCGACCTGCAGACCGACCTCGTGCTGCTGACGATCGACCCGGACGCCCTGACCGTGCCGGTGCGCTGGGAGGTCGGCGACCCCGCGACCGGCGAGCGGTTCCCGCACCTCTACGGCCCGCTCGACGTCGACGCCGTCGTCGCCACCCGGGTGCTGCCGCCGCCCCACGGCTGACCCGGCGCCGACCGGCCGACCCGGCGCCGCGGGTGACCTGGACCTACGCCTGGCGGATCGCGAAGGCCAGCGCGTCGATCCGCGCCCGGGTCTCCCCGTCGGTGGCGATGCGCTCGCCGATGCGCGTGGCCAGGGCCTGGACCTCGTCCGCGGCCAGGCCGGCACGCAGCGTCAGCACGACCCGCAGGACACCGGCGCCGGCCGGCTCGCCCGCCTCACCGGTGCACGCCACCACCGTCGGCTCCTCCTGGACGGCCCGGGTGAGCGCCTGCGTCACGAAGGGGTCCTCGTGGGCCGGCAGCCACGCCCGCTCCTGCGCCAGGGCCCACACCATGCTCGGCCGCAGCACCTGCGCGTGCTCGCGCGCCGAGGTCGAGCAGCATGACCTCACACCGCTCGGAGACGGCCGCCTGCGCGGCGCGGGCGCTGGTCACCGGCACGGGCCGGGCGGCGGGGTCCCACCGGGTGAGCGCGGCCATGCTGCTGAACACCGGCAGCGCGCGCTGGCCGTCGGGCGAGGTGAGGGTGACCGCCGCCATGTCGGTGGACTTCTCGACGGCGAGCTCGCCGGAGGTGTCCACCTCCGCGGGCGCGGCCACGACCGGCACCAGCAGGCGCGCCGCGGCGACGGCCGCGACCAGCTCGGCCTCCCGTGCCGGGGTCGCGGACCGCGGCCAGGAGCCGCGGGTCACCCTCGCCGCGGTCGTCGTCGAAGCCGGTGCCCGAGAGCTCGCGCCCGGACCAGGGCAGCCCTGCGGAGTCGGCACCGCCGGGCGGCGTGGTCGTGCCGGGCTCGCCCGCGCTCATGCCGACCGGCCCTGACGGTCCAGCGGCGTCCCCGTGCCGAGCCGGGCCTCCACCTCGATCTCCACGAGCATCGCCTCGTCGACCAGGCCGGCGACGACCACCATGGTGGCCACCGGCCGCACGCCCGCGAAGCGCTCGCCGTGCACGAGGCCGACCGCCTCGCAGGCGGCGCGGTCGACGACGTACATGCGGGTCAGGACGATGTCGGCCGCCCGGCCGCCGAGGGCGACGACCGAGGCCACGGCGGTGTCGAGGGCGACGCGGGCCTGCGCGGCGGCGTCACCGGGGTGCAGCACCACGCCGTCGACGACGGACGTGCAGCCGGAGACCAGCACGCGGTCGCCGGTGCGCAGGGCACGGGAGTAGCCGTAGCGCTCCTCGTAGGGGTTGGTCGTGGCCAGCCGGCGCCGGGCCGGGGACGCGGAGGTCACGGCCGGCCGGCCACGTCGAGGGCCTCGGGCAGCGTGAACGCGTCGCGGTAGAGCGCCGACCCGATGATGGCGCCCTCCACCCCGTCGCCGACGAGGGTGCGCAGCACCCGCACGTCCTCCAGGGTCGAGACCCCGCCGGAGGCCACGACCGGACGGTCGGTGCGGGCGCAGACCTCGCGCAGCAGGTCGACGTTCGGGCCCTTGAGCATGCCGTCCTTGTTGACGTCGGTGACGACGTAGCGGGCGCAGCCCTCGCCGTCGAGCCGGTCGAGGGTCTCCCACAGGTCGCCGCCCTCCTGCGTCCAGCCGCGGGCGGCCAGCGTCGTGCCCCGCACGTCGAGACCGACCGCGACCCGGTCGCCGTAGCGGGCGATGGCGCTGGCGGTCCACTCCGGGTCCTCCAGGGCGGCGGTGCCGAGGTTGACCCGGCGGCAGCCACCGGCGAGCGCCGCCTCGAGGCTCTCGGCGTCGCGGATGCCGCCGGACATCTCGACCGTGATGTCGAGCCGACCGACGATGCTCGCGAGCAGCTCGCGGTTGGAGCCGCGGCCGAACGCGGCGTCGAGGTCGACCAGGTGGATCCACTCGGCGCCCTGGTCCTGCCACGCCTTCGCGGCCTCCCAGGGGTCGCCGAACTCGCCGCCGGTGCCGGCGACACCCTGCACGAGCTGGACGGCCCGGCCCCCCGCGACGTCGACGGCGGGCAGGAGCTCGAGGCGGGGAGTGTCAGTCACGGCAGTTCAGTTCCCTTGCGGTTGCGGGCGATTCGGGCTGGTGCGGGGTTACGGGTGGTGGAGCACCGGGATGCGCGGGGCGGCGACGTCGGTCACAGCGACTCGCACCCAGTTGCGCAGCAGGTGGGCGCCCGCGTCACCGGACTTCTCGGGGTGGAACTGGGTGGCCCACAGCGGGCCGTTCTCGACGGCGGCCACGAACGGGGCGCCGTGCTCGGCCCAGGTCACCTTGGGCGCGACCGCGGCGAAGGGGCCCTCGACCTCGAGCTCCCACTTCTGCACGGCGTAGGAGTGGACGAAGTAGAACCGCTCGCGCTCGACCCCCGCGAACAGCCGCGACCCCGCCGGGACGGTCACCTCGGACCACCCCATGTGCGGCACGACCGCCGCCGGCAGCCGGTCGACGATGCCGGGCCACTCCCCCAGCCCGGGCTCCTCCCCGGCGACGTTGGTCTCGGTGGACCCCTCGAACAGCACCTGCATGCCGACGCAGACCCCGAGCACGGGGCGCCCGCCGGCCAGCCGCAGCTCGATCAGCCGGGGCCCGCCGACCGCGCGCAGCCCGCGCATGCAGGCATGGAAGTTGCCCACCCCCGGCACGAACAGGCCGTCCGCGGCCAGCACCGCCTGCGGGTCGGCGGTCAGCTCGACCTCGGCACCGACGCGCTCGAGCATGCGCACCGCCGAGTGCACGTTGCCGCTGCCGTAGTCGAGCACCACCACACGAGCCGACATCTAGTCCTCCTCCATCTCGGCCCGCAGGCGGGCGTCGTCGGTCACCGCGGCGTGGAACCGGGCGACGTGCTGGCTGCCCGGCTCGACCAGCCGGTAGCCGTCCATGTCCTGCGGCCGGTCGCGGCCGTCCAGCAGCCGCGCGCCCGGCAGCCCGAGGGCGGCGGCACAGGTCGGCCAGGACCCGGTACGCGTCACCGGAGGGGTCGCGCAGGGCGTCGACCACCGCGCGGGTCGCCGAGCGGTCCGGCGCCGGCCGTGCGGGCCAGGTCGCCGGGCCGACCGGCGGCCAGCCGGTCCGGCGGGACCACCCCGCGCCGGGGCACCCACACCACCCAGCGCTGCACGGCACGCCAGCCGTAGCGGGTGCATCGTCACCACGGCGTTGCCGCCGACCGCGAACAGCCCGATCGCCGACCGCAGCCGGCCGGGGACCGGCCGGCCGGCCAGCACCTCCAGCGCGTCGTCGTACGGCGGGTGCCCCCGGGAGGGCCCGGCCGGCTGCAGGACGGTCCAGCCGTCGAACGGCACGAGGTGCACCGGCACGAGCCCGCGGCCGGCCCACGCGGCGACCGCGTCGGCGCGGCCCCGCGTGACCAGCACTCCCCGCCCGTGCCGGGCGGGCCGCCACGGCACCGTCACGGCTGCTACAGGCTGCCCTTCGCACTCGGGATGCCCACGACGCGCGGGTCCATCGCCACGGCGGCGCGCAGCGCGCGGGCGACCGCCTTGAACTGGGCCTCGACCAGGTGGTGCGGGTCGCGGCCGGCCAGGACGCGCACGTGCAGCGCGATGCCGGCGTGGTAGGCGAAGCTCTCGAGCACGTGCCGGGTCAGCGAGCCGGTGTAGGTGCCGCCGATGACGGCGTAGATCTGCCCCTCGGGCTCGCCCTCGTGCACGACGTAGGGGCGTCCGGCGACGTCGACGACGGCCTGCACCAGGGCCTCGTCCAGCGGCACGGTCGCGTCGCCGAACCGGGAGATGCCGCGCTTGTCGCCGAGCGCCTCACGCAAGGCGTCGCCGAGGACGATGGCGACGTCCTCGACCGTGTGGTGGGCGTCGACGTCGACGTCACCGACCGCCTTGACCTGCAGGTCGACCAGGCTGTGCTTGGCCAGGCTGGCGAGCATGTGGTCGTAGAACCGCACCCCCGTGCTGATGTCGGACTCGCCGGTGCCGTCGAGGTCGAGGGTCAGCTCGACGCTGCTCTCGGACGTCGAGCGGCGGATGGCGGCGGTGCGGTGGCCGGTCGCCCCGCCGTCGACGGTGGCCTGCTCGGTCATGCGGACTGCTCCTGCCGGTGGGTGGGTGCGAGACGGCCCATGGCCGCCAGGAAGGCGTCGGTCTCGGCCGGGGTGCCCGCCGTGACTCGAAGATAGTGGGCCAGTCCGACGTCCCGGACGAGGATGCCCTGCGTCGAGCAGGGCCTGCCAGGTGGCGTGCTCGTCGCTCGAGCCCGCCGAAGAGGACGAAGTTGGCGTCGCTGGGCACGGGCTCCAGCCCGAGCGCGGTCAGCTCGGCGACGATCCGGTCGCGCTGGCCCTTGATCACCTCGACCGTCGCCAGCAGGGCGCCGGCGTGGGCCAGCGCCGCCCGCGCGACCGCCTGGGTGGGCGCGGACAGGTGGTAGGGCATGCCGGACCAGGCGCAGGGCGTCGCTCAGCTCGGGCGTCGCGGCGAGGTAGCCCAGCCGGCCGCCGGCGAGCGCGAACGCCTTGCTCATGGTGCGCGTGACCACCAGCCGCTCGCGGCCCTCGAGCAGGGTCAGCGCGCTCGGGGTGCCGGGGCGGGC
Source organism: uncultured Actinomycetota bacterium (assembly GCA_963828995.1). Taxonomy (GTDB): domain Bacteria; phylum Actinomycetota; class Actinomycetes; order Actinomycetales; family Dermatophilaceae; genus CAVRTM01. The sequence continues at coordinate 129,860 of CAWHHB010000006.1, read as the reverse complement.
GAACTCGGCGTAGGCCTCGTCGACGACGACGATCGCGTCCGGGCGCGGCCTCGTAGGCGGCCCGGACCACGTCCAGCCCGAGGGCGGTGCCGGTCGGGTTGTTCGGCGAGCACAGGAAGACCAGGTGCGGGCGGTGCTCGCGCGACCTGCGCGGCGACCCCCTCCGCGGTCGAGGTCGAACGCTCCCCCGCCCGGCACGCCGCGCAGGCCGTCGACCCAGGTGGTGCCGACCGTGCGGGTGATGATCGGGTGCATCGAGTACGCCGGGGTGAACCCCAGCGCCGTGCGTCCCGGGCCGCCGAAGGCCTGCAGCAGGTGCAGCAGCACCTCGTTGGAGCCGTTGCCGGCCCACACCTGGTCCGGGGTGACCGGGACCCCGCTGGTCGCGCTGAGGTAGGCGGCGAGGTCCTCGCGCAGGGCGGTGAACTCGCGGTCGGGGTAGCGGTTGAGGCTGCCGGCCACCTCGGCGACCCCGGCCACGACCGCGTCGACGACCTCGGCGGGCACGTCGTAGGAGTTCTCGTTGGTGTTCAGCCGCACCGGGACGTCCAGCTGCGGTGCGCCGTACGCGCGTCCGGCCGCGCAGGTCGGGGCGCAGCAGCTGGTCGAGGGCGCTCACGAGGCGTCGCCGACGCGGGCCGTCACGGCCTCGCCGTGCGCCGGGCAGGTCCTCGGCGTCGGCCAGGGTGACGACGTGCCGGGCCACCTCGCGCAGGGCCGGCTCGTCGTACTGCGACGACGTGGATGCCGCGCAGGAAGGACTGCACCGACAGGCCGCTGCTGTGGCGGGCGCAGCCGCCGGTGGGCAGCACGTGGTTGGAGCCGGCGCAGTAGTCACCGAGGCTGACCGGGGCGAACGGACCGACGAAGACCGCGCCGCCGTTGGTCACCCGCGCGGCCACCGCGGACGCGTCGCGGGTCTGGATCTCGAGGTGCTCGGCGGCGTAGGCGTTGACGACCTTCAGCCCCGCCTCGACGTCGTCGACGAGCACGATGCCGGACTGGCGGCGCGGTCAGCGAGGTGCGCACCCGCTCGTGGTGCTTGGTGGCGGCGACCCGGACCTCGAGCGCCTGCTGCGACCGCGGCGGCCAGGGGCTCGCTGTCGGTGACCAGGACCGAGGCCGCGAGGACGTCGTGCTCGGACTGGCTGATCAGGTCGGCGGCGACGTGCACGGGGTCGGCGCTGTCGTCGGCCAGGACCGCGATCTCGGTCGGGCCCGCCTCGGAGTCGATGCCGATCAGGCCCTTGAGCAGCCGCTTGGCGGCGACGACGTAGATGTTGCCGGGGCCGGTCACCAGGTTGACCGGCTCGCAGACGACCTCCCCCGCGCCCGGTTCGCCTCCGGGGCCGTCCTCGCTGGCGCCGTAGGCGAACATCGCGATGGCCTGGGCCCCGCCGACGGCGTAGACCTCCTCGACCCCGAGCAGCGCGCACGCGGCGAGGATCGTGGGGTCGGGGTAGCCGGCGAAGACACCCTGGTTGCTCGCGCTGGGGCGGGCTGGCCACGGCCAGGGACGGCACCCCGGCGGCCTGGGCGGGCACGACGTTCATGATCACGCTGCTGGCCAGGACGGCGACGCCGCCGGGGACGTAGAGGCCGACCCGGTCGACCGGCACCCACCGCTCGGTCACGGTGCCGCCGGGGACCACCTCGGTGGTGGTGTCGGTGCGGCGCTGGTCCTCGTGCACCAGCCGGGCCCGACGGGTCGACTCCTCCAGCGCGGCGCGGATGTCGGGGTCGAGGACCTCCAGGGCGGCGGCCAGCACCTCGGCGGGCACGCGCAGCCGGTCCGGGCGCACGCCGTCGAACCGCTCGCTGAGGTCACGCAGCGCCGGGGCCCCGCGGTGGTGCACGTCCTCGCAGATGGGGCGCACCGCGTCGAGGGCGGCCTCGACGTCGTACTCGGCTCTGGGCAGGGTCTGTCGCAGCGAGCGCGCGTCGAGCGCACGGCCACGCAGGTCGATCGTGGACATCACCCACCCAGTTTAGGTCGTCCGGCGGGGCGCCCCCGCCGCCTGCCTGCCCCGTGCCGATAATGCGGCGTGACCTCCACCACCGCCCTCCCCTCGGCGGCGCTCGTCAGCGTGGAGGGCACCTGGGGGCTCGTGCGCCTCGGCGTCGTCGTGGTCGTCTGCGCCGGGCTGGCCGCGGCGCTGAACCGCTGGGGTCGGCTGGGGCACGCCCGGGACGACCTCGTCGCCGCCGCGCGCGCCACCGTCCAGCTCACGCTGGTCGGGCTGGTCATCGCCGCCGTCCTGCGGTCCTGGCCGCTGACCCTGGCCTTCATCGCCGTCATGCTCACCGTCGCCTCGGTCACCGCCGGCCGCCGCCTGGTGCGGGGCGGGCCGTGGTGGTGGGCCTTCGCGCCGGTCCTCGCCGCCGCGGTGCCGGTCTCGGCGGGCCTGGTGCTCAGCGGGCTGGTCCCCCACCGGACCATCGCGGTGGTGCCCGTCGTCGGGATCCTCGTCGGCGGGGCGATGACGGCCACGACGATCGCCGGCAAGCGGTCGCTGGACGCGCTGCGGAACCGGCGGGGCGAGTACGAGGCGGCGCTGTCCATCGGCCTGGACGACCGCGACGCGGCCCTGCTGGTCGCCCGGGACGACGCCGCGCTCGCCCTGGTGCCGGGCCTGGACCAGACCAGGACGGTCGGGCTGGTCACCCTGCCGGGCGCGTTCGTCGGGATGCTGCTCGGCGGCGCCTCGCCGCTGCAGGCGGCCGCCGTGCAGCTGCTGGTGCTGGTCGGGCTGCTGCTGGTGCAGTCCGTCGCGGTGCTGGTCACCCTCGAGCTCGTCGCCCGCGGCCGGCTGCGCGTCTGAGCCCACGGGCGAAATCCCGTGGTGGTGCAGCGCACCCGCCACTAGCGTGGCCGGCCGACCGGAGGAGCAGACCATGGAGCAGATCGGCCCTCGGCTGAGGAGCTGGGCCACGATCCTCGACCCCGCCACCCGCCAGCAGGCGGTGGCCACGTCCGGGATGCCGTTCATCTACCCCCACGTCGCGCTCATGCCCGACGCCCACCTCGGCAAGGGGGCCACGGTCGGCAGCGTCATCCCCACGCTGGGGGCGGTCATCCCCGCCGCCGTGGGGGTGGACATCGGCTGCGGGATGATCGCCGTGCGGACCCAGCTCACCGCGGCGGACCTCCCGGCCGACCGGCGGGCCGTCCGGGTCGCCATCGAGGACGCGGTGCCGCTCTCGGCCGGCCGGTACAACACCGAGGTGACCCGGGACCACACCCGCGAGCGCATCGCCGAGCTGGTGGACCGGGCGGAGGGCGCCGGTGTCGACCCCGCCCGCTACGCCGCCACCTGGCAGCTGCAGCTGGGCACCCTCGGCTCCGGCAACCACTTCATCGAGATCAGCCTGGACGAGGACGACCGGGTGTGGCTGTTCCTGCACTCCGGGTCGCGCGGCGTCGGCAACAAGATCGCCCAGCACCACATCGCGGTGGCCCAGCGGCTGGCCCGGCAGTGGTGGATCACCCTGCCCGACCGTGACCTGGCCTACCTGGTCGAGGGCACGGACGAGTTCGCGGCGTACCTGCGCGACCTGGGGTGGGCGCAGCACTTCGCGCTGCTGAACCGGGAGGAGATGATGGACCGCGTCGTGACCTGCGTGCAGGACTGGGTCGGCGGGGTGATCGAGCCGGACGCGACTGTGGACTGTCACCACAACTACACCGTCCAGGAGCGGCACTTCGGCAAGCAGGTGTGGCTGTCCCGCAAGGGCGCCATCGACGCCGCGCGAGGGCGCCCGGGCTCATCCCCGGGCAGCATGGGCACCGCGGTCCTACGTGGTGGTGGGCAAGGGGAACCGGCTGTCGCTGAACTCCGCGCCGCACGGCGCCGGCCGTGAGTACAGCCGTCACGCCGCGCGCCGCGCGTTCACCCAGGACGACCTGCGCGCGGCGATGGGCGGCATCGAGTACCGCGACACCGACGCGTTCATCGACGAGATCCCCGCCGCGTACAAGGACATCGACGTCGTGATGAGGGACGCCGAGGACCTGGTGGAGGTCCGGCACACGCTGCGCCAGGTGGTCAACGTCAAGGGCGACTGAGCCGGTGCGGGCCGGCCGGCGGACGACGGTCCGCCCGGTCGGCCCGCACCGGCACCGGCGTCTCAGTGCACGCCGACCTGGTCCATCAGGAAGGCGAGCTCCCAGGCGTACTGCTTCCAGGCGTCGTACCGCCCGCTGCGGCCGCCGTGGCCGGCCACCATCTCGGTGCGCAGCAGGATCGGCCGCTCGACCTCGTCGTTGGTCACCGTGTCGCGCAGCCGCGCGACCCACTTGGCCGGCTCGACGTAGTGCACCCGCGTGTCGTTCAGGCTGGTCGTGGCCAGGATCGCGGGGTACTGCGCGGCGGTGACGTTCTCGTAGGGGGTGTAGGAGCGCATGTAGCGGTAGACCTCCTCGTCGTGCAGCGGGTTGCCCCACTCCTCCCACTCCGGCACCGTCAGCGGCAGGGTGGGGTCGAGGATGGTGGTGAGGGCGTCGACGAACGGCACGGCGGCGTGCACGGCCCGGAACCGCTCGGGCGCCATGTTGACCACCGCGCCGATGAGCAGGCCGCCGGCCGAGCCGCCCTCGGCCACCAGCCGGTCCGGCGCCACCCAGCCGGTCTCGACGAGGTGGTCGGCGCAGGCGATGAAGTCGGTGAAGGTGTTGACCTTGCGGTCCATCTTGCCCTCGTCGTACCAGCGGCGGCCCATCTCACCGCCGCCGCGCACGTGGGCCATCGCGTAGACGAACCCGCGGTCGAGCAGCGAGAGCCGGGCCACGGAGAAGTACGGGTCGTAGGTGATCTCGTAGGCGCCGTAGCCGTAGAGCAGCCCCGGCGCGGTGCCGTCCGGCTGGGCCCCGCGCCGGTAGACCAGGGAGATCGGCACCCGGGTGCCGTCGGGCGCGGTCGCCCACTCCCGCCGCTGCTCGTACGCCGCCGGGTCGTAGCCGCCGAGCACCGGCTGCCGCTTGAGCAGCGTGTACTCGCCGGTGGCGACGTCGTAGTCGGAGATGGTCCGCGGGGTGACCAGGGACTCGAAGACGACCTGCAGCGCGGTCGCGTCGTACTCGGGGTTGTTGCCGGTGGTCACGCTGTAGAGCGGCTCGTCGAAGGTCAGCTCGCGGGCGGGTCCGAACCCGCCCGGGGAGGAGTCGCGCGGCAGCACCCGCAGGGCGGTGAGCCCGTCCCGCCGCAGCGACACGACGACGTGGCCGGCGAACGCCTCGACGTCGACGATGCGCTCCCCCGGCCGGGACGGCACGAACGGCGTCCACTGGTCGGCGCTCGTGGCGTCCAGCGGCGCCTGGGCGATGTCGAAGTCGGGGTTGTCGGTGTTGTGGGTGATCAGCAGCCGGTCACCCGCGGGCTCGACGTCGTACTCGACCCCCTCACGGCGGGGGGCCACCACCCGCGGCGTCGCCAGCGGGGTCGCGGCGTCGAGCAGGCGGATCTCGGTGGTCAGCTTGGAGCCGCTGGCGACGATGATGAACCGGTCGTCGCGGGAGGAGCCCAGACCGGTCCAGAACCGGGGGTCGGCCTCCTCGAAGACCAGCACGTCGCCCTCTGCGGGCGTGCCGACCTCGTGCCGCCACACCTGGAACGGCCGCCACGAGTCGTCCAGCCGGGTGAAGAAGACGTAGCGCCCGTCCAGCGACCAGACCACGCCGTAGCCGATGTCGGACACGGCGTCGTCGAGGATCGCGCCGGAGTCGATGTCCTTGATCCGCAGCGCGAAGCGCTCGTCGCCCTCGACGTCCACCGCGTAGGCGACCCGGGTGCCGCCGTGGTCGACCTCGAACGCCCCGAGCGAGAAGAACTCCTGGCCCTCGGCCTCGAGGTTGCCGTCCAGCAGCACCTGCTCACCCTCGGGCGTCATCCCCGGCTCGGGCATCGGGCGGCCCTGCCCCGGCACGACGCGGACCCGGCACTGGGCGGGGTACTGCCGCCCCTCGAACGTCCGGGAGTAGTACCACCAGCCGTGGTAGGCCGCGGGCACGCTCAGGTCGGTCTCCTGGGTGCGCGAGCGGATCTCCTCGAAGATGGCCGAGCGCAGCGGCTCGAGGTGGGCGGTCCGCTCGTCGGCCCAGGCGTTCTCGGCCTCGAGGTGGGCGATCACCTCCGGGTCGTCCTTGTCGCGCAGCCACTCGTAGGGGTCGACGACGCGGTCGCCGTGGTGCTCGCGGACGTGCTCGACCCGTTTGGCGCGCGGAGGGGTAGACATGGGTGCAGCCTAGTAAGCGGGTGCCGACGCCCCCTCGGAGGACACATGCCTGCCTCGCCGCCGCCCCTGTCCACCCGCTGCGTCGTCGCGGGTGGCGGACCTGCCGGGATGATGCTCGGCTACCTGCTGGCACGGGCCGGTGTCGACGTCGTGGTGCTGGAGAAGCACGGCGACTTCCTGCGCGACTTCCGCGGCGACACGATCCACCCCTCGACGCTGGAGGTGTTCCGCCAGCTCGGGCTGCTCGACCGGTTCCGGCCGTTGCTGCAGAACGAGATCCGCCGGCTGGACGTGGTCGTGTCGGGGCACCGGCTCACCCCGGTCGACTTCTCGACGCTGCCCGGGCCGTGCGCGTTCCTGGGGTTGATGCCGCAGTGGGACTTCCTGGACTTCCTCGCCGCCGAGGCGCGGCGGTACCCGACCTTCCACCTGGTGATGCAGGCGGAGGTGACCGGCCTGCGCTGGGAGCGCGGCCGGGTCCGGGGCGTCACGGCCCGGACCCCCGACGGGGTGCTGGAGGTGACCGCCGACCTCACCGTCGCCGCCGACGGCCGCGCCTCGCGGGTCCGCGCCCTGGCCAACATGGCGGTGCGCGAGCTCGGGGTGCCGGTCGACGTGCTGTGGTTCCGCCTGCCCAAGCCGGCGCCGGCGCCGCCACCCACCCTCGCCTACCTCACCGGCGGCGACCTGGTCCTCACCATCGACCGGGGCGACTACTACCAGAGCGGGATGCTGATCCCCAAGGGCGCCCTGGACCGGATCCGCGCCGAGGGCCTGCCGGCGCTGCGGGCCCGGCTGGTGCGGGCCGCGCCGGTCCTGCGGGACGTCGTCGGCGCCCTGCAGTCCTTCGACCAGGTCAAGCTGCTGTCGGTGCAGGTCAACCGGCTCGAGCGGTGGTACCGCCCGGGGCTGCTGTGCATCGGGGACGCCGCGCACGCCATGTCGCCGGCCTTCGGGGTGGGGGTCAACTACGCCGTGCAGGACGCCATCGCCACGGCCAACCTGCTCGCGGCCGACCTGCGCCGTGGCCTGGTGGTGACCGAGCGCGCGCTCGCGCGGGTGCAGCGGCGGCGCGAGCTGCCGGTGCGGCTGATGCAGCCGATCCAGCTGGTGCTGCACCGGCGGGTGGTCCGCCCCGGCGGGCCCGCGGGGCGGGTCCCCGAGACGCTGCCGGCCCCGGTCCGGCTGCTCGGGCGCGCCGTGCAGCCGGTCGTGCAGCGGCTGACGGCCCGCCTGATCGGGCTGGGCTTCCGCCCCGAGCGGGTCCGGCTGCCGCTGGCCGGTATGGCGCCGCCGGTGCCGCCGCGCGGGCCGGCGCAGCGCTGGCGCCAGCGGCTCAGCCGCTGAGGCAGGCCGGCCCGAGCAGCGCCTTGAGGTCGCCGAACAGGGCCGGTGAGGCGGTGACCCGCAGCGAGTCGTCCAGGCGCATCAGCACCGAGCGGCCCGGCTGGGTGAGCTTGAGGTGCACCTCGGTGACGCCGGGGTGCTCACCGAGCACGGTCTTGATCCGCTCGGCCACCCCGTTGGTCGCCCGCGACAGCGGCAGGGACACCACGACCGGGCCCCGCGGGCCCTCCTTGATGTCCGGCAGGGTGAGCTCCTGGGCGAAGATCGTCGGGGTCTCGTCGCGCCGGTTGAGCCGTCCGCGCACGACGCAGACCACGTCGTGGCTGAGCATCGTCGAGACGGTCATGTAGGCGGAGGGGAAGAACAGGCACTCGATCGCGCCGTCGAGGTCCTCGACCGTGGCGATCGCCCACAGGTCGCCCTTCTTGGTCCGCTTGATCTGCAGGCCGGTGATCAGCCCCGCGACCGTGACGTTGGTGCCGTCGGGCTTGCTCTCGTCGCCGGTCAGCGTGGCGATCGAGGTGTCGGCGTGCTGGGACAGGACGTGCTCGATGCCGAACAGCGGGTGGTCGGAGACGTAGAGGCCGAGCATCTCGCGCTCGAACGCCAGCAGCGTCTGCTTGTCCCACTCGATCGTCGGGATCTGCGGCAGCACCGCGAAGTCGACCGAGTCGCCGCCGTCGCCGTCGTCGCCGAACCCGCCGAAGAGCGAGTCCTGGCCGATGGCCTCCTTGCGCTTGATGTCGACGAAGGCGTCGACGTAGTCCTCGTGCACCCGCACCAGCCCCTGGCGGGTGTGCTGCAGGTCGTCGAACGCGCCGGCCTTGATCAGCGACTCGATCGTGCGCTTGTTGCAGACCACCGCCGGCGCCTTGCTCAGGAAGTCCTTGAACGAGGAGTAGCGGCCCTTGTCGCGCGCGCGGTGACGATCCCGTCGACGACGTTGGTGCCGACGTTGCGGATCGCGGCCAGGCCGAAGCGGATGTCGGTGCCGACGGCGTTGAAGTTGGCCGAGGACTCGTTGACGTCGGGCGGGAGCACCTTGATGCCCATCCGCCGGCACTCGTTGAGGTAGAGCGCGGACTTGTCCTTGTCGTCGCGCACGCTGGTGAGCAGCGCCGCCATGTACTCGGCGGGGAAGTTCGCCTTGAGGTAGGCCGTCCAGTAGGACACCAGCCCGTACGCCGCGGTGTGCGCCTTGTTGAAGGCGTAGTCGGAGAAGGGGACGAGGACGTCCCACAGCGTCTTGATCGCCGCGTCGCTGTAGCCGTTGGCCCGCATGCCCTCGCTGAACGGCACGAACTCGGCGTCGAGGACCTCCTTCTTCTTCTTGCCCATCGCCCGCCGCAGCAGGTCGGCCTTGCCCAGGGTGTAGCCCGCGACCTTCTGCGCGATCTGCTGCACCTGCTCCTGGTAGACGATCAGGCCGTGGGTCGTGCCCAGGATGGGGTCGAGCGCCTCGGCCAGCTCGGGGTGGATCGGGGTGATCTCCTGCTTGCCGGTCTTGCGCTAGGCGTAGTTGGTGTGCGAGTTGGCGCCCATCGGGCCCGGGCGGTAGAGCGCGAGCGCGGCCGAGATGTCCTCGAAGTAGTCCGGCTGCATCTGGCGCAGCAGCGTCCGCATGCGGCCGCCGTCGAGCTGGAACACGCCCAGGGTGTCGCCCTTGGCCAGCAGCTCGTAGGCGGCCGGGTCGGTGGGGTCCTTGCTCAGCGCGTCGAGGTCGATGTCGATGCCGCGGTTGGTCTTCACGTTCTCGAGCGCGTCGTCGAGGATCGTGAGGTTGCGCAGGCCGAGGAAGTCCATCTTGACCAGGCCGAGCGTCTCGCAGCTCGGGTAGTCGAACTGGGTGATGATCTGGCCGTCCTGCTCGCGGCGCATGATCGGGATGAGGTCCATCAGCGGCTCGCTGGACATGATCACGCCGGCCGCGTGCACGCCCCACTGCCGCTTCAGGCCCTCGAGCCCGAGCGCGGTCTTGACGACCTCCTGCGCCTGCGGGTCCTCGTCGTGGACCTGGCGGAACTCGACCGCCTCGGCGTAGCGCTTGTGGCTCTTGTCGAAGATCCCCGCCAGCGGGATGTCCTTGCCCATGATCGCCGGCGGCATCGCCTTGGTGAGCTTCTCGCCCATCGCGAACGGGAAGCCCATGACGCGGGAGGCGTCCTTGACCGCCTGCTTGGCCTTGATGGTGCCGTAGGTGACGATCTGGGCGACCCGCTCCTCGCCGTACTTCTCGGTGACGTAGCGGATCACCTCGCCGCGGCGGCGCTCGTCGAAGTCGACGTCGAAGTCGGGCATCGAGAGGCGCTCGGGGTTGAGGAAGCGCTCGAAGATCAGGCCGTGCGGGAGCGGGTCGAGGTCGGTGATGCCCATGGCGTAGGCCGCCATGGACCCCGCACCCGAGCCACGGCCGGGGCCGACCCGGATGCCGTTGCGCTTGGCCCAGTTGATGAAGTCGGCGACGACGAGGAAGTAGCCGGGGTAGCCCTTGCCGACGATGACCTCGATCTCGTACTCCGCCTGCTTGCGGGCGTAGTCCGGGATGCCGTCGGGGAAGCGGCTGTGCAGGCCGGTCTCGACCTCCTTGACGAACCACGAGGTCTCGTCCTCGCCCTCCGGGCAGGGGAAGCGCGGCATGTAGCGCCCCTCCCCCTCGGTGAAGGAGACCTCGCAGCGCTCGGCGATCAGCAGGGTGTTGTCGCAGGCCTCGGGCAGCTCGCGCCACAGGTGGCGCATCTGCTCGGGGGTCTTGAGGTAGAACTCGTCGGCGTCGAACTTGAAGCGGTTCGGGTCCATCAGCGTCGACCCGGACTGCACGCACAGCAGCGCGGCGTGCGCCTTGGCGTCCTCGGCCCGGGTGTAGTGCAGGTCGTTGGTCGCCACCAGCGGCAGGCCGAGGTCCTTGGCCAGCCGCAGCAGGTCCTTCATGGCGCGGCGCTCGATGTCGATGCCGTGGTCCATGAGCTCGCAGTAGAAGTTCTCGGCGCCGAAGATGTCGCGGAACTCGGCGGCCGCCTCGACCGCCTGCTTGTACTGGCCGAGCCGGATCCGGGTCTGGACCTCGCCCGAGGCGCACCCGGTGGTGGCGATCAGGCCCTGGCCGTAGGTCTGCAGCAGCTCGCGGTCCATGCGGGGCTTGAAGTAGTAGCCCTCGAGCGAGGCCAGCGACGACATCCGGAACAGGTTGTGCATGCCGTTGTTGTTCCGCGCGAGCAGCGTCATGTGGGTGTAGGCACCCGAGCCGGAGACGTCGTCACGGCCGCCGTCACCGAACTTGACCCGGGTCTTGTCCGTGCGGTGGGTGCCGGGCGTGACGTAGGCCTCGACCCCGATGATCGGCTTGACGCCGTGCTTCTGGGCCTTCTTCCAGAACTCGTAGGCGCCGAAGACGAAACCGTGGTCGGTGGTCGCGAGCGCCGGCATGCCCATCTGCGCAGCGGCCTCGAACAGCTCGTCGATCCGCGCCGCGCCGTCGAGCATCGAGTACTCGGTGTGCACGTGCAGGTGGACGAACGAGTCACGCGGAGCGGGGAGGGAGGACATCGAGAAGGAGTCTAAGCCCGGGGTACGACGGCCCGTGAGCGGCCGCGCGTGTCGTCGCGTGTCGCCGTACGACGCCGCTGGTCACCCGGACGACGCCGCTGGTCACGCGGCCGGCCGCCTCGGCGGTGCCGTTCGCGGCCGCGACCGGCCGTCCCACCGGCCGCTGGAGGGCCTGGTCGGTGGGCGGGCACGGCCCGGCGCGGGTCAGGCGCTGACGCGGTCCAGGGCGGTCTGCAGGTCGGCCGGGTAGGGGCTCTCGAACCGCACCGGCTGCGCCGGTGCCGGGGTGCTCGAAGCCCAGCCGCACCGCGTGCAGCCACTGCCGCTGCAGGCCCAGCCGGGCGGCCAGCACCGGGTCGGCGCCGTAGGTCAGGTCGCCGACGCACGGGTGGCGCAGGGCGGAGAAGTGCACCCGGATCTGGTGCGTGCGTCCGGTCTCGAGGTGGACCTCGACCAGGGACGCCGAGCGGAAGGCCTCGATCACCTCGTAGTGGGTGATGCTGGGCTTGCCGCCGGAGAGCACCGCGAACTTGTAGTCGTGCCCGGGGTGCCGGCCGATCGGCGCGTCGATGGTGCCCTGCACCGGGTCGGGCTGGCCCTGCACCAGCGCGTGGTAGATCTTGTCGACCGTGCGCTCCTTGAAGGCGCGCTTGAGCACGGTGTAGGCCCGCTCGCTCTTGGCCACCACCATCAGCCCGCTGGTGCCGACGTCGAGCCGGTGCACGATGCCCTGGCGCTCGGCGGCGCCCGGAGGTGGAGATGCGGTAGCCGGCCGCGGCCAGGCCGCCGATGACCGTCGGGCCGGTCCAGCCCGACGCTCGGGTGGGCGGCGACGCCGACCGGCTTGTCGACGACCACGAAGTCGTCGTCGTCGTGGACGACCGCCATGCCGGGCACCGGCTCGGCGACCAGCGGCGCCGCCGCGGTCGCCTGCTCGGGCAGCGACACCTCCAGCCACGCGCCGGCCACCACGCGGTCGGACTTGCCGACCGCGCGCTGGTCGAGGGTCACGTGCGCCGGCGGCGGCGAGGTCGGCGGCCTTGGTGCGGGACAGGCCGAACAGCCGGGCGAGCGCGGCGTCGACGCGCTCGCCCTCGAGCCCGTCCGGGACGGGCAGCGCGCGGACGTCAGACATCGCGCTGCGCCCCGCTCGGTGGAGTGCTTGGGCTCGCGCTCCGGCGGCGCGCGCCCCGTCGACGCCGATGCCGCGCAGGGCGAGCAGGGCGATCAGGACGGCCGCGGTCACGACCGCCGAGTCGGCGACGTTGAAGATCGGCCAGTGCGGCAGCTGCAGGAAGTCCACGACGTGCCCGCGGCCGGGCCCGGAGGCGCGCACCATCCGGTCGGTGAGGTTGCCCAGCGAGCCGCCGAGCAGCAGGCCGAGGGCCCACGGCCCACCCCAGGCTGCCGAGCCGGCGGCTGGTGGCCACGATCACCGCGACGACGCTGCAGGCCACGAGGGTGAGGATCCACGTGTAGCCGGTGCCGATCGAGAACGCCGCCCCGGGGTTGCGGATGAGGTTGAGCTGCAGCACCGACCCGATCAGGTGGCGCGGCTGCTCGGGCGGCAGGGTCGCGACCGCCCACGCCTTGGTCAGCTGGTCGCGCGGTGTAGACGGTGACCGCAGCGCGCGACGAGCACGGCGAACAGCGCTGCGGCGCGATCGCGGGGGACCATCGGTCGGGGTCGGCGGGGACGGGGAGGACGGCGTCGGGGACGCATCCGGTGCGGGGGGAGGAATTAGCGACGCTCCTGCTTCTGCTTGCATGACCTGCATAGGGTCGCACGAGGGAAGGCCTGAAGGCGAAGTTTGCCCACCGGGTTGCCGCACGACTCGCAGATGCCGTAGGTCCCGAGCGCGATCCGCTCGAGGGCGTGCTCGCTCTGGTCGAGCATCTCGCGGGAGTTGTTGGCCAGCGAGATCTCCTGCTCGCGCTCGAAGGTCGCGGTGCCCGCGTCGGCCTGGTCGTCACCGGCACCGTCACCGGCGTCGCGCATCAGGCCCGCAGGTCGTGCTCGGCCACGGCGATCTCGCCCCGCAGCCGGATGACGTCGGACTCGAGCTCGGCCTGCACCTCGGCGCAGCTCGGCGGCCGTCCACGGCGACTCGTCCTCGCGGACCGCGAGGTCACCGGGCGGGGCGGCCGGGCAGGGCGGGTCCGCCGGGCCGCCGTGGCCTTCCTGGCCGGTGCCGCCTTCTTCGCCGGCGCGGCCTTCCTGGCGGGCGCGGCCTTCCTGGCCGGCGCGGCCTTCGGCCGGGGCGCCTTCTTCGCGGGCGCCGCCTTGCGTGGCCGCGGCCTTGGTGGCCGGCGCGCCTTCGTGGCCGGCGCCGTCCTTCGGCGGCGCTCGCGGCCTTCCGGGCCGGAGGGACCCTCTTGGCCGCGCGGCCGGACGGCGCCGGCTCCGCCGGCGGGGTGGCCAGTCCGGGTGCCGCCGTCGCGGTCGCCTCCGCCGCCCTCGACCGTGCTCGCGACGCCGTGGTCTTGCCGGCAGGTGTGGGCTTGCTCATGGGCATGTCGGGCCCTTCCGCTGGGGCGTGCCGCTTGTCCGGGAACACGGACAGGTGGCGAGGATAGAGCGAATGTGTGCAGTACTCAACGGTGGAACGTCGTACGTGGTGCCGTTCTTCGCCCGGGCTCCCCCCGTCGCCGCGCCGCCCGCGCCGCCGTCGGGTCGGCGGGACGACGTTCCCCGCCGGACGCCGTACGGCGCCGCGGACGCGTGTCGTGCGGAGACGCGTCAGGGCGCCGACCGGTGACCCGGTCGGCGCCCTGACGCAGCCGCGCTCGGCTCAGTCCTGCTGGGCGTCCTGCTGGCCGGGTCCGGACGTGTCCGGGGCCGTGGACTCGCCCTGGCCGGCGACCTCGGGGCGGGCCGCCGGGGAGCCGGCCCCCGTCGGCCTCGAGGTCGTGCAGCTGGGACTCGAGGTAGGACTTGAGCCGGGCCCGGTAGTCCCGCTCGAACGAGCGCAGCTCGGCGATCTTCTTCTGCAGCAGGTCGCGCTCGCGGCCGAGATCGGCGAGGACCGCCTGCTTCTGCTGCTGGGCCTTCTCGACCATGCTCGTGGACTGGTCGCGGGCCTGCGTGATCATCGTGTCGTGGCGTGAGGTGGCCTCGGCGATCAGCTCGTCGTGCCGCTTCTGGCCGGTGGCGAGCAGCTCGTCGTGACGGCTCTGGGCGCTGGCCACGAGCTCGTCGTGCTTGCTCTGGGCCTCACCGACCACCTTGTCGTGGTGCGCCTGGCCCTCGCTGATCAGCCGTTCGCGGGTGCTCTGGCCCTCGGCCACGTGCTCGTCGTGCAGCTTCTGGGCGAGCGCGATGACACCGGCCGCGCCACCGACCGCTCCGGCGGCCTGGTCGGCCGGCGCGGCGACGTCGGGCTTTTGCGCTCCGCGCGTCGGGCTTCGGCGCTCCGGCGGCGTCGGACTCGGCCTCGGTCGCGGCGTCCCGGGCGCGGGCGATCCGCTCGGCCGCGTCCTTCTCGGCCTGCTCGGCCTCGGCCCTCGCGGCGGCGATCCGCTCGGCGGCCTCGCGCTCGGCCTGGTGCACCTCGGCACCGGAGTCCGCGCCGGCATCCTCGCCGGTCGGGATCCTCGCCGTCACGGTCGGCGCCGACGTCGAGGTGACGCCCGTCGTGGCCGCGCCCGTCGTGCCGCGCCCTTGCCCTTGCGGCACTCCTCCAGCTGGCTGCCCAGGTCGTCGCGCTCCTGGGTCAGCCGCCGCAGCTCGGCGACGACCTCGTCGAGGAAGTCGTCGACCTCCTGCTCGTCGTAGCCACGCCGGAACTGGGTCGCCGTGAAGTTCTTGTTGAGGACATCCTCGGGAGTGAGCGCCATGTAGTCACCTCGGTCGAGCCGGTCAGAGACGGGACCACCGTAGCGAACCACGGTGCCGACCGGGCTCCGGTGGTGACCGGTCGGGTGCTGCGCCAGACACCCTAGGCGCAGGACCTAGCAGCTCAGAGCACCCCGAGCAGGATCGACACCCCGAGCATGAGGACCAGGAACGCGAGGTCGAGGCGGATCGCGCCGAGCGACAGCGGCGGGATCAGCCGGCGCAGGAACTTCAGCGGGGGGTCGGTGACGGTGTAGACGACCTCGGCGGCGACCAGGACCGGGCCGGTCGGTCGCCACTCCCGGGCCAGCGCCTGCACCCAGTCCAGCACCAGGCGCCCGATCAGGGCGATGAAGAAGAGGTAGAGCGCCAGGCGCAGCAGCGAGAAGACCATGGCCTCAGTCTGACGGGTGAAACCGGGAAGGGGATCGGCCGGGCGCGAAAAGGCCCGCGGTCAGCTCTGGTTGAAGAAGCCGCGCGCCGCCTTGGGCGCCTCGGCCTCCTCGGCCGTGACCTCGACGTGCGCCGGGGAGAGCAGGAACACCTTGCTGGTGACCCGCTCGATCGAGCCGTGCAGACCGAAGACCAGGCCGGCGGCGAAGTCGACCAGCCGCTTGGCGTCGGAGTCGTCGAGGTCGGTGAGGTTCATGATCACGGGCGTGCCCTCGCGGAACGCCTCGCCGATGTTCTTGGCCTCGTTGTAGGTACGCGGGTGGACCGTCGTGATGCGGTTCAGGCCGCCGACCTCGACGTCGCGGACCACGCGGGCCACCGGAGTGCGCTGCGGCAGCGGCGTGACCGCAGCCGACCGCTCCTCGCGGGCCGGCTGCTCCTGCCGGGCCGGCTGCTCGTGCCGGGCCGGCTGCTCACGGTCGTCGTCGTAGTCGTCGTACGCCTCGTAACGCTCGTCGTCCTCAGCGAGCCCGAGGTACACCATGGTCTTGCGCAGCGCCCCAGCCATCCTGAGCTCCTTGATCGTGCGTCGTCGTTCTGCGTGGTCGGTGCCTGGCACACCAGTCCTGTCCGCCCAGAAACTACCGAAGCGGCGGACGTGATCCGAGGATTGCCGTGCCGACACGCAGGTGTGTCGCCCCATTTGCCACCGCAGCCTCCAGGTCGGCGCTCATGCCGGCCGAGATCCAGCCCGCCTCCGGGTGGTCGGCGCGGACGGCGGCGGCCACCTCCTGCAGCCCGGCGAACGCCCGCGCGGGGTCGGCGCCGAGCGGGGCCACGGCCATCACGCCCCGCAGGTCCAGGTGCGTGGTGGCTCGCCACGGCGTCGGCCAGCTCGCGCGCCTGCGCCGGGCGCACCCCGCCGCGAGCCGCGCCCTGGGGGTCGTCCTCGAGGTTGACCTGCACCAGCGCCTGCAGCCGTCGACCGGCCGCCTCGGCGCCGCGGTCGAGCGCCGCCACGAGCTTGGGCCGGTCGATCGAGTGCACCGTGTCGGCGTAACGGGCCACCGAGCCGGCCTTGCGGCTCTGCACCTGCCCGATGAAGTGCACGTGCAGGGCCCGGCGGGGCTCGGGGCCCAGGGCGGCGAGCTTGGCCGCGGCCTCCTGGTCGCGGCTCTCCCCCACGTCGGCCACGCCGAGCTCGGCCAGCAGCTCGAGGTCGCCGACCGGGAAGAACTTGGTGACGACCACCAGCCGGACACCGGCGGGGTCGCGTCCGGCGTCGGCGCAGGCCGCGGCGATGCGGTCCTGCACCTCGGCCAGCCGGGCGGCCAGCTCGCACCGACGGCCACCGTCGGCGGCGTCGCTCACGCCGTCGCCCCGCTCGGGCAGCAGCCGCACGACGCCGGCGAAGCGGCCGGTCTGCCGGTCGCGACGGTAGGAGTACAGGTCCGGGGACTCCCGGGTGCAGCCCGGCACCCAGCGCACCGGCACGTCGTACGACTGGAGCTGGTCGACCACGCCGCCCGCGACGTCGATGGCCGGGGTCCCGGTCCAGGAGACGGTCGCGGACACGCGGGCTGACCGCTCGCCGCGTCGGCGCGCATCTCCGGCGGCACCTCGTAGCACCGGCCGCAGACCGAGGGACCGACCGCAGCCGAGACGGTGGTCGCGCCGAGGTCCCGCATCACGGCCAGGGTCCGGCCGACGATGCCCGCGAGCATGCCGGGGCGTCCGGCGTGGACGGCCGCGACGACACCGGCGGCCGGGTCGGCCAGCAGCACCGGGGTGCAGTCCGCGACGAGGACGGCGAGGGCGAGGTCGCGCCTCGTGGTGACCAGCGCGTCCACGCAGGGCGCCGGCCCGCTCCACGGGCCGTCGACGACGTGGACGTCGGCGCCGTGGCACTGGTTCATGAAGAGCAGCCGCTCGCGGGGCAGACCCACCGCCGCGGCGACGCGCGCCGCGGTTGGCCTCGACGTCGGCCGGGTCGTCACCGACGTGCCCGCCGAGGTTGAGCCCGGAGAAGGAGCCGGTGCTGACACCGCCCTCGGCGCTGGTGAAACCCCAGTCGACGGCAGCCCTGGGACCGGTCCGGACCTGCTCATGCCATCGCCACACGGGGGCCACGCTAACGGCAGTGTCCCGGGGAACGCGTCAGGGGCGGCCAGCCGGATCGGCTGGCCGCCCCTGAGGCGGGTCGGACGGGCTACTTCAGGAAGTCGGGCACGTCCAGGTCGTCGTTGTCATCGAAGGTGACCGTGCGCGGCGGACGGGCGACCGGCTCCTGCTGCCGGGCCGGCTCGGGCGCCTGCTGCGGCTCGGCCTGCGGCTGCTGCTGCACCTGGTGGCTCGGCACCGGCTGGGCCGGGACCCGGGGGGCCGGCGCCGGCTGGCTCTGGACCGGCGGCGCGGAGCGGACCGGCTGCGGCGACGGCTGGTAGGTCTGCTGCCGCGGCTGCTCCTGCGCCTGCTGGCGCCCCGTCGACCCGGCGATCTGGCCGAGGGCCCGGTCGTCGCTTGCGCTCGCACCGGGCCGCCGCCGTCGAAGCCGGCGGCGATGACCGTGACCCGCACCTCGTCGCCGAGCGCGTCGTCGATGACCGCACCGAAGATGATGTTGGCCTCGGGGTGCGCGGCCTCCTGCACCAGACGCGCGGCCTCGTTGATCTCGAACAGGCCGAGGTCGGACCCACCCTGGATCGAGAGCAGCACGCCGTGGGCGCCGTCGATGCTCGCCTCGAGCAGCGGCGAGGAGATCGCCAGCTCGGCGGCCTGCACGGCGCGGTCGTCGCCCCGGGCCGAGCCGATGCCCATGAGCGCGGAGCCGGCGCCCTGCATGACGGACTTGACGTCGGCGAAGTCGAGGTTGATCAGGCCGGGCGTGGTGATGAGGTCGGTGATGCCCTGGACACCGGAGAGCAGCACCTGGTCGGCGCTGCGGAACGCGTCGAGCATGCTGACGGCCCGGTCGCTGATCGACAGCAGCCGGTCGTTGGGGATGATGATGAGGGTGTCGACCTCCTCGCGGAGGTTGGCGATGCCCGACTCGGCCTGGTTGGCCCGGCGGCGTCCCTCGAACGTGAACGGCCGGGTGACGACGCCGATGGTCAGGGCGCCGATGCGACTTGGCGATCTTGGCCACGACGGGCGCGCCGCCGGTGCCGGTGCCGCCGCCCTCGCCCGCGGTCACGAAGACCATGTCGGCGCCCTTGAGCACCTCCTCGATCTCCTCGGCGTGGTCCTCGGCGGCCTTCTTGCCGACCTCGGGGTCGGCGCCGGCGCCGAGGCCGCGGGTGAGCTCGCGGCCGACGTCGAGCTTGACGTCGGCGTCGCTCATCAGCAGCGCCTGCGCGTCGGTGTTGATCGCGATGAACTCGACACCCTTGAGCCCGACCTCGATCATCCGGTTGATCGCGTTCACACCGCCTCCGCCGATGCCGACGACCTTGATAACGGCCAGGTAGTTCTGCGGTGCTGCCACGTCGGTGGGCCTCTCCTGAAGCGTGTTGCTGTCGTTGGGCGGGTGTGCTGCTGGCAGGAATCGTACGCGACTTCCCCGTCGCCCCTTCCGCATCACCGAAACTCTCGATGTTCACTGAAGGGTTATAGTTATGTCAACTCCGCCGTCGCTGACGCTAGGGCCTGCCGTGCGTGCGTTCAACTTCAGCCACGGCGTGTCGGCGCGTTATCGGGTGACAGGAGTCCGCGGGGCGCTCACGTCGATGGTCCGCACGCCCTTCTGGCCCAGCAGCACGGTCATCACCTCGACCTTCAGTTGAGGTTCGGAGGCACCGCCCCAGACCACCGTGACCTTGCCGAGCTTGCAGGGTCACCAGGTTGGCCGAGCTGACGCTGATGTCGGTCACGGTGTGCCGCTGGTCCTTGGACAGGGCGTCCAGCACCGAGATGGCGGCGACCAGGGCGTCCCGGTCGGGGGCGCCGGAGGTCGCCGTGATGACGGGCACGCCTCGCGGGGCCGTGCTGACGGTGGCGTAGACGACACCGTCCTTGTCCGCAACCTTCACTTGACCTTGAGAGTTGCGGAAGGCCACGACGGGCTGCCGCAGGCTGGCCCGGATGACCACGGTCCGGGGCCAGGAGCGGGCGACGGTGACCTCGGCGAGCGTCCCTGCCTCGATCACCCGCTGGGCGATGGCGTCGGTGTCCAGCCGGGCCAGCGGGGTGCCCACCGGCACGTCGGCGCGGTCACGGATGCCCGCGACGGCGCCGGCGGGGACGCCCTCGACCCGGACCGTGCGGGCCGCGAGCACGGGACTGATCTCGACCAGCCAGAGGCCCGCGACGAGGACGGCGACGACCGCCAGACCCCAGGCGGCGAGCAGCCACGGTCGTCGCCGCACGGCGGCGGCCCGCGCCGCGAACCGCGAGCGGGAGGAGGCCAGCCCGCTCGGCGACCGGTTCGCGCCGGCGTTCAGGCGGCCGGCGGCGCGCGCGGGGACGCTGCGGCGCCGGGTCGGTCGGCTCGGTCGGCTGGGCCGGCTCATCCGCCGGTCCCGGGCGCCGGGGCGGCGGGCGCCGCCGGGGCCGCCGGGGAGTCCGGCGCCGCGGTCGGCCGGGTCGACGCGCCGCCTTGCCGGCCTCCGCCAGCAGGCGCAGGATCTCCGGACCCACCATCGTCACGTCACCGGCACCGACCGTGATCACGAGGTCACCGGGTCGCACGAGGGCCGCCACGGTCGGCGCGGCCTGGGACCACGACGGGACGTAGAGCGTCTGCACCGCGGTCGTCGATCCGGTCGGCGACCAGCGCGCCGCTGACCCCGGGCACGGGGTCCTCGCGGGCGGCGTAGACGTCCATGACCACGACCACGTCGGCCGGCGACAGCGAGGCCGCCGAACTCGTCGGCGAAGTCCCGGGTGCGGCGAGTACAGGTGCGGCTGGAAGACCACCACGAGACGGCCGGGCGACGCGAGCTCGGCGCCGGTGCTCGACCACCGCGGCGACCTTGCCGGGGTTGTGGGCGTAGTCGTCGACCACCCGGACCCCGGCGGCCTCACCCTTGAGCTCGAACCGGCGGCGGGTGCCGGTGAACGCCGCGAGGCCCTCGAGCAGCCGGTCGGGGTCCGCCCCGAGACCGACGGACGCCGGCGAGGAACGCCGCGGTGGCGTTGAGCAGGTTGTGCCGCCCGGGGATCGCCGATCTGCAGGCGGCGCACCGGCGCCCCGTCCTGGTGCAGCCGGGCCCACGCGGTCAGGCCGGAACCGCCGGCCTCCTCCAGGCGCACGTCGGCGTCGGGCGCGAAGCCGTAGGTGAGCACGCGGATGCCTTCGCCGCGAGCCACGTCGGCCAGGGCACGCGACCCCTCGTCGTCGGCGCAGGTGACCAGCAGGCCGCCGGGCAGGACGCTGCGGGCGAAGCGCCCGTAGGCGTCCTGCACCGCCGCGAACGTGCCGTAGAAGTCGAGGTGGTCGGGCTGGACGTTGGTGACGATCGCGACCTCGGGCCGGTAGACCAGGAACGAGCCGTCGCTCTCGTCCGCCTCGGCGACGAACACGTCACCGGTGCCGTGGTGGGCGTTGGTGCCGTGCTTGGCCAGCTCGCCGCCGACGGCGAAGGACGGGTCGGCGCCGCAGGCCTGCAGCGCCACGGTCAGCATCGACGTCGTCGTGGTCTTGCCGTTCGCGCCGGCGACGGCGACCCGGCGCCGAGTCCTGCATCAGGGCGGCCAGGGCCTGGCTGCGGTGCAGCACCCGCAGCCCCGCGCTCGCGGGCGCGGGCGAGCTCGACGTTGGACTCGCGGATGGCCGAGGAGATGACCACCGTGTCCACGGCGTCGACGTGGGACGGCGTCGTGCCCGACGTGCACGACGGCGCCCTCGGCCGCCAGCGCCCGCAGCACGAGGGAGTCCTTGGCGTCGGACCCGGTGACGGCCGTCCCCCGGGCCAGCATGATCCGCGCGACGCCGGACATGCCGGCGCCGCCGATGGCGATGAAGTGCACCCGGCCCAGCGTCGCCGCGTCCGGTGGGGTCGAGCTGAAGTCGAAGCGGGTGACAGGGGTGCTCACCGGGGTGCCTTCCGTGTGCGTGCGGCGGTGCGGACCATGTCGGCGAGCCGCTCGTCGGCCTCGCGCTCGCCCACCCCGGCCGACGCGGCGGCCATGGCCTGCAGCCGGTCGCCGTCGGCGAGCAGGGGCAGCAGGGTGGCGTCCACCCAGGGCGGGGTGCACCTCGGCGTCGTCGACCAGGACTCCCCCGCCGGCGGCGACGACGTCGGCCGCGTTGACCCGCTGCTCGCCGTTGCCGATCGGCAGCGGGACGTAGACCGCCGGCAGGCCGACGGCGGTCAGCTCGCAGACGGTGTTGGCGCCGGCCCGGGCCGACCACGAGGTCGGCCGCCGCGTAGGCGAGGTCCATCCGGTCGACGTACGGCAGCACGACGTACGGCGGGCCGGACCCGTCGGCGCGCGGGCTCGAACTCCTTGCCCAGGCCGCTGACGTGCAGCACCTGCACGCCGGCGGCGCGCAGGGCGTCGACCCGCTCCGCGAAGGTGGTGTTGAGCCGCTGGGCGCCGAGCGACCCGCCGGTGACCAGCAGGGTGGGCCGGGTGTCGGACAGCCCGAAGTGGGCCAGCGCCTCGTCGCCGGCGGGCGGCCCGGTCGAGCAGGGCGATCTCCCGCCGCAGCGGCATCCCGACGACGGTGGCGTGGGGCAGCGCCGTGGACGCGAACGTCGTCGCCACGTAGCGCGTCATCCGGGCACCCAGCCGGTTGGCCAGGCCGGGGCGGGAGTTCTGCTCGTGCACGACGATCGGGATCCCGCGCCGGCGCGCGGCGAGGTAGGCCGGGGTCGAGACGTAGCCGCCGAAGCCGACGACGACCTCGGCGCCGGCTTCGTCGATCGCCGCGCCGGCCGCGAGGACGGCGCCGCGCATCGACGCGGGCAGCCGGGCCAGGTCGGTCGTGGGGCGGCGCGGGAACGGCCACCTTGGGGATCGTGCGCAGCGTGTAGCCGCGGGCCGGCACCAGCCGCTGCTCGAGCCCGGTCTCGGTGCCGAGCGCGGTGATCCGCACGTCGGGGTCGCTGCGGCGCAGGCAGTCGGCCAGGGCCAGCAGCGGCGACACGTGCCCGGCCGAGCCGCCTCCGGCCAGCAGGACCGAGGACGGTCCGGCGCTCATCGGCGTCCGCCCCGGCGACGGGCCGGCAGGACGGCCAGCGACGCGGCCGACGACGCCGACGCGGGTCGACAGCGCCTCGCGGCAGCCGGGCTCGTTGCGGGCGAACGAGATCAGCATGCCCAGCCCGAACAACGTCGTGACGAGGGCCGACCCTCCGCGGACACCAGCGGCAGCGGCACCCCGATGACCGGCAGCGCGCCGATGACCGAGCCGATGTTGATGATCGCCTGGACCAGGATCCAGACCATGACCCCCGCGCTGGCGATGCGGACGAAGAAGTCGTCGGTGCGCGCGACGAGCCGGTAGCAGGCCAGGGCCAGGACCGCGAACAGGCCCATCACCACGAGCGTGCCGGGCAGCCCGAGCTCCTCACCGATGATCGAGAAGATGAAGTCGTTGTGCGCCTCGGGCAGCCACTACCACTTCTCCCGGCTCGCGCCGAGGCCGACGCCCCACCAGCCGCCGTCGGCCAGGGCGTAGAGGCCGTGGCAGGTCTGGAAGCCGGTGCCGTTGGGGTCGGAGCAGGCGCCGGCCGAGCCAGGTCGAGATGCGCCCCATCCGGTTGCCGCTGGTGAGCACCATGGCGCCCGCCAGCACCACCGCGGCCCCGCCGGCGATGGCGAACATGCGGGTCGGGACCCCGGCGGCGAACAGCATGCCGCCGAGGATCGACAGCAGGACCAGCGCGGTGCCCAGGTCGTGGCCCATGAGGACGAGCAGGAGCAGCAGGCCGCCGGCCGGGCAGATCAGGGGCACGACGGCGTGCATGAACTCGGCCAGCTTGCGCCGCTTCTTGGCCAGGACGGTCGCGCCGAACAGGACGAGGCCGATCTTGGCGAACTCGGAGGGCTGCACCTGCAGGCCGCCGACGCGCGATCCAGTTGCGGTTGCCGTTGACGTTGACGCCCAGCGGTGAGAACACGAGCATCTGGAGCAGGATCGACCCGCCGAGCAGGGGCACCGCCGAGACGCTTCCACGTGCGGACCGGGATGCGGCTGGCGACGGCGGCGCCGATGACGCCGAGCGACCGCGAAGCGCAGCTGGCCGAAGAAGACGGTGTAGGAGGAGTTCGTCTGCCGCAGCGACGTCACGCTGGAGGCGGACAGCACCATGACCAGGCCGATGACGACGAGCATCGGCGGTCGCGCCGAGCAGCAGGTAGTAGGTGGTCACGGGCGAGTCGAGCCGCTCGCCGAGCGGACAGGGCGCCGCGCCAGCCCGGCTCCCGTGCCGCCGTCGTGGACGCCGGACGCGTTGTGCTGGTGGTGGTGCTCACGATGCCGAGGGCCCTCCGGGTCGGCTCGCGTGGCGGTGCACGGCCGCGGCGAAGGCGTCGCCGCGGGCTCCGTAGTCGGCGAACATGTCCATCGACGCGGCCGCCGGCGCGAGCAGGACCACGTCACCGGGGGCCGCCAGGGCGGCGGCCGCGGTGACGACGACGTCCATGGCTCCAGTGTCCGTGTCGGGCACGTCGACGACGGGGACATCGGGCGCGTGTCGCGCGAGGGCCTCGGCGATGCGGGCGCGGTCGGCGCCGATCAGCACGACCCCGCGCAGCCGGTCGGCGCGCGGCGCTGACCAGGTCGTCGACCTCGGCGCCCTTGAGCAGGCCGCCGGCCACCCAGACGACGTGCTCGAACGCCAGCAGCGAGGCGGCCGCGGCGTGCGGGTTGGTCGCCTTGGAGTCGTCGACGAACCGCACCTCGTCGACGACGGCGACGTCGGCGATCCGGTGCGGGTCGGGCACGAACGCGCGCAGGCCGTCGCGGACGGCGACCGGCGGCACGCCGTACGCCCGCGCCAGCGCCGCAGCGGCCAGCGCGTTGGCGACGTAGTGCGGCGCCACGGACGGGGCGTCACCCTGCAGGTCGGCGAGCGTGCGCCAGCTCGGCGGCCGACGTGCGCCGCTGCTCGACGAACGCCCGGTCGGCCAGCACGTCGTCGACGACCCCGACCATGGACAGGCCGGGGACGCCGAGGGTGAAGCCGATCGCCCGGCAGCCCTCGACGACGTCGGCGTCCATCACCAGCTGCTCGGTGACCGGGTCCTGCACGTTGTAGACGCAGGCGACCTCGGTGTTCTGGTAGACCCGGCCCTTGGCCAGCCGGTAGTCCTCGAGCGAGCCGTGCCAGTCGACGTGGTCGGGCGCGACGTTGAGGCAGGCGAGGCCAGCGGGGCCACCGACCGCTGCCAGTGCAGCTGGAAGCTGGACAGCTCGACCGCCAGCACGTCGTACGGCTCGGGGTGCAGCACCGCCTCGAGCAGCGGGGTGCCCACGTTGCCGGCGCTGGTCGCGCGCAGCCCGGCGGCCCGCAGGATCGAGGCCAGCATGTTGACCGTGGTGGTCTTGCCGTTGGTGCCGGTCACCGTGATCCACGGCGCCGCACCGACGCGCGGGCGCATCCGCCAGGCCAGCTCGACCTCGCCCCAGACGGGGATGCCGGCCGCGGCGGCGCCGCGACGAGCAGGGGGTGGTCGGGACGCAGGCCCGGCGAGGTGACGACCAGCTCGGTGCCCTCGGGCACGGTGACCAGGTGCTCGGCGCCGATCCGCACGTCGACGTCGAGGATGTCCAGGATGTGCGCCCGCTCGCGGATCGCGTCGGTCGCGTCGGCGCTGACCGCGGTGACCTGCGCCCCGCGGTCGGCGAGCGCGTCGGCCGCCGCGAAGCCGCTGACGCCCAGGCCGGCCACGAGGACCCGCAGGCCGGCCCAGTCGGCGTCGCGGTGGGTCAGACCCGGGTGGTCGACGCGGCTCGTAGGGGTCGCTGGCGTGCTGACCGGTGTGCGACGCTGCTCATCCTGAACCGACCACCCACTCCGCGTAGAAGAGTCCGAGGCCCAGTGCCACGAACAGGCCGGCGATGATCCAGAACCGGATCACGATGGTGACCTCGTTCCAGCCCACCAGCTCGAAGTGGTGCTGCAGCGGGCGCCATCCTGAACACCCGTTTGCCGGTCATCTTGAACGACCCGACCTGGATGATCACCGAGAGCGTGATGATGACGAACAGGCCACCGAGGATGACCACGCAGCAGCTCGGTGCGGGTGGTGATGGCCAGCCCGGCGAGGGCGCCGCCGAGGGACAGCGAGCCGGTGTCGCCCATGAAGATCTTGGCCGGTGAGGCGTTCCACCACAGGAACCCGAAGCAGGCGCCCATCACGCAGGCGGCGACCACGGCCAGGTCGTGCGCGTCGCGCACCTCGTAGCACTTGACGCCGGGGTTGGTCTGGCAGTTCTGGTTGAACTGCCAGATGCCGATCAGCACGTAGGCGGCGAACACCATCACGCTCGCGCCGGTCGCCAGCCCGTCCAGGCCGTCGGTGAGGTTCACCCCGTTGCTGGTGCCCGCGATCATGAGGTTGGCCCAGATCACGAACAGCAGCAGGCCGACCAGCGTGCCGGCGAAGGCGAGGTTGACGTTGGTGTCCCGGACGAACGAGATGTACGGCACCGCCGGCGTGCGGAACGAGCTGTTGGGGAACTGCAGCGCCAGGACCGCGAAGATCACCGCGACCAGCGTCTGCCCGGCGAGCTTCTGCTTGCTGCGCAGGCCCGAGGCTGCGCTGCTTGGAGATCTTGATGTAGTCGTCGAGGAACCCGATCAGCCCCAGCCCGGTCATGAGGAACAGCACGAGCACGCCGCTCACCGTCAGCGGGGTGAGCGTGAACAGGTGCGCCGCGCCGTACGCCGTCAGCGACGCGCCGATGATGACGGCGCCGCCCATCGTGGGCGTGCCGCGCTTGGTGTGGTGCGACGTGGGGCCGTCGTCGCGGATGAACTGGCCGTAGCCGCGCCGGACGAGGAACTTGATGAACAGCGGTGTGCCGAGCAGCGCGATGACCAGCGAGACGAGGGCGGCGATCAGGACGGCCTTCACGAGGGCGACTCCCCTTCAGGAAGGTCGATGAGACGGTCGCCGAGCCACCGCAGTCCGGCGTCACGGCTGGACTTCAGCAGCACGACGTCACCGTCGCGCAGCTCGCGGGACAGCAGCTCGTGGGCCGCGTCGGCGTCGGGCACCCACGCGGACTCCTGCCCCCAGGAACCCTCCTGGCGGGCGCCGCTGTCGATCGGCCGGGCGCCCTCGCCGACGACGAGGAGCCGCTTGATGTCGAGGCGCACCGCGAGCCGGCCGATCGCGTCGTGCTCGGTCACCGAGTCGGCCCCGAGCTCGAGCATCTCGCCGAGCACCGCCCAGGTACGGCGCGCGCGGCCCATGGCCGCGAGTGCCTTGAGCGCCGCCCGCATCGAGTCGGGGTTGGCGTTGTAGGCGTCGTTGACCACGGTCACGCCGTCGGCGCGCTCGTGGACCTCCATCCGCCAGCGGCTGGCGGGGCGGGCCTCCGCCCAGCGCCGCGGCGACCTGCGCCACGGTCATGCCGACCGCTGAGCGCGACGGCCGCGACCGCGAGGGCGTTGCCCACGTGGTGCTCGCCGTGCAGACCGAGCCGGACCGGGGCCTCGCCCCCGGCGCCGGCCAGGGTGAACGACGGACGGCCCGCCTCGTCCAGCCGGACGTCGGTGGCGCGCACGTCGGCGGACGCGGTCTCGCCCACGCCCACGACGCGGGCGTCGGTGCGGCTGCGCATGGCGGCCACCACCGGGTCGTCGACGTTGAGGACCGCGACGCCGGTGGCGGGCAGCGCCTGGACCAGCTCGGACTTGGCCTCGCCGATCGCCTCGCGCGAGCCGAACTCGCCGACGTGGGCGGTGCCGACGTTGAGCACGACGCCGACCGCGGGCGGAGCGATCCGGGTGAGGTAGTCGATGTGACCGACGCCGCGGGCGCCCATCTCGACGACCAGGTAGCGGGTGGTCGGGGTGATCCGGGCGACCGTGAGCGGGACGCCGACCTCGGAGTTGAGCGAGCCGGTGTTGGCGACCGTCTCACCGTGGCGCGCGAGCACCGAGGCCGAGCAGGTCCTTGGTGCTCGTCTTGCCCGAGGACCCGGTGACCCCGATGACGGTGAGGTCCGGGCTGCGGTCGAGCAGGGCCCGGGCGAGCGCGGCGAACGCGTCCTGCACGTCGGGGACGACGACGCAGGGCAGGTCCTCCAGCGGCCGGGTGGTGAGCGCGGCCACCG
Organism: uncultured Actinomycetota bacterium; assembly: GCA_963828995.1. GTDB lineage: Bacteria > Actinomycetota > Actinomycetes > Actinomycetales > Dermatophilaceae > CAVRTM01. The sequence continues at coordinate 102,276 of CAWHHB010000006.1, read as the reverse complement.
CACCGGCGTCACGGGCGGAGCCCGCGAAGTGGTGGCCGTCGGCGCTCTCGCCGACGCGGGCGACGTAGAGGCTGCCCGGTCCGGCCTCGCGCGAGTCGGTGACGACCGGCCCGTCGACGACGACCCCTGACACGTCGTCTCCGGTGGGACTGTGCAGGACCCCGCCGGTGATCGCGGCGACCTCCCGCAGTGGCAGAGGGATCACGCCAGGGACTCCTTGTGGGTGGTTCGTGCGGTCAAGGCTGCGAGCAGCTCCTCGCGGTCGTCGAAGGGGTGGACGGTCCCGTGGACCTCCTGGCCGCTCTCGTGGCCCTTGCCGAGGACGGCGACCGTGTCGGCCGGACCGGCCAGGGCGATGGCGGCACGGATCGCGGCGGCCCGGTCACCGACCTCGCGCACGTCGGTGGCGGTGCCGGTCGTGACCGACCGGGCGCCGGCGAGCACCTCGGCGCGGATCGCCGCGGGGTCCTCGGAGCGGGGGTTGTCGTCGGTGACGACGACGACGTCGGCGCACGTCGCGGCGGCGGCCCCCATCGCCCGCCGCTTGCCGGGGTCGCGGTCGCCACCGGCACCGAGGACGGCCACCAGCGACCCCCGGGTCTGCCGGCGCAGCGCCGCCAGGGCCGCGGCCACCGCGTCGGCGGTGTGGGCGAAGTCGACGACCGCCAGCGGCGCGTCGTCCGCGCCGGCGGCGTCGGCACGGACCCGCTCCATCCGGCCGGGCACGTGCGGCTCGGTGAGGACCGCGCGGACGATGTCGTCGTCGGCCACGCCGCAGGCGGCCAGCACGAGCGCGGCCACGGCGGTGTTCAGCTGGTTGAAGTCACCCGGGCAGCGCCGAGCGCAGGGACAGCCGGCGGCCGGCGCCGACCAGGTCGAACAGCAGGTCGCCGCCCGCGCGGGGCTCGACCCGCCAGTCCGCGTCGACCTCGGGGAGCGAGGTGACGGTGACGACGGGAACGGTGGCCTCCGCGGCCAGCCGCCGGCCCCACTCGTCGTCGACGCAGACGACGCCGCGACGCGGACCGCTGCGGGGTGAACAGGCCCGCCTTGGCGGCGTAGTACGCCTCCATCGTGCCGTGGAAGTCCAGGTGGTCCTGGGAGAGGTTGGTGAACGCGGCCACGTCGTAGACGACCGGGTCGACCCGGTGCAGCTCGAGCGCGTGGCTGGAGACCTCCATCGTGCAGGTGTCGACGCCCCGCTCACGCATCACCGCGAACAGCGCGTGCAGGTCCGGTGACTCCGGCGTGGTCCGCACGCTCTTGACCCGCTCGTCCGCGACCCGGGTCTCGACCGTCCCGACCAGGCCGGTCACGTGGCCGAGGGCGCGGAACGCGGAGTCGACGAGGTAGGCCGTCGTCGTCTTGCCGTTGGTGCCGGTGATCCCGACCATCGTCAGGTGCTCGCTGGGCGAGCCGTGGACGAGTGCGGCGACCGCGCCGAGGACCGCGCGCGGCTGCGGGACCACCACCGCCGGGAGGGCGACGCCGGCGCGCGCCATCAGCGCGGCACCCTCGTGGTCGGTGAGGACGGCCGCCGCACCCCGGTCGCGGACGTCCGCGGCGAAGGTGGCGCCGTGCACGCGGGCACCGGGCAGGGCGGCGTACAGGTCACCGGGCCGGACCGCCCGCGAGTCCAGGGTGACGCCGGTGACGCCGACGACGGGGACCTCCGCAAGCTCGGTCGACGGCACACCCGCGCACGCAGCCACCTCGCGGAGGCTGGTCGTGCGTGGGGATCGGGGTCGTAGGGCCGCGCTCACCACGGGGAGATTACCGGTCCGTGGTCTTGAGCTTGATGGTGGGCGGCGTGGTGGCGGCGGTCGGGGGGATCTTCAGCTCCTGCAGCGCGTAGGTCATCACGTCGTGGAACACCGGGCCGGCGACCACACCACCGAAGTAGCTCTTGACCGGCCGCTGCACGGTGACGCCGACGACGAGCTCCGGCTTGTCGGCCGGGGCGAAGCCGATGAACGAGGCGGTCTTGCCGGAGTAGCCGCCGGTCTTGTCGTCGTAGCGGTCGGCGGTGCCGGTCTTGCCCGCGACGCGGTAGCCGGGGATCTTGGCCTCGGGCGCGGTGCCCTCCTTGCCGACGACGCCCTCGAGCATCTCGCGCACCTGCTTGGCGACCTCGGGGAGACCACCCGCTTGCCCTTGGGCGCGGGGGCGGCCGTGGAGGTCCCGTCGGCGTTCTCGGTGCCGGCGACCAGCGTGGGCGGCATGCGGACGCCGTCGTTGGCGACGGTCTGGAACACGCCCGCGGCCTGGATCGCGTTGAGCGAGAGGCCCTGGCCGAACATCATCGTGTAGCGCTGGGACCCGCTCCAGTCGGACGGCTTCGCGACGAGCCCGGGGGTCTCGCCGGGGAAGCCGATGCCCGACTTCTCGCCGAGGCCGAACTTGCGCTGGTAGCTGTACATCGTGTCCGGCGAGAGCTTCTCGCCCACGAGCATCGTGCCGATGTTGCTGGACTGGGCCAGGACCTGGGCGAACGTCAGGTGCTCGGTGGGGTGGTCGTGCGAGTCGTGGAACACCGTGCCGGCCCGCCTGAGCGTGTTGGGCACCGTGACCGGCGTGTCGGGGGTGGCGACGCCCTCCTCGAGCGCCGCGGCCGCCGTGATCACCTTGCCGGTGGAGCCCGGCTCGTAGACCTCGTCGAAGGCCCGGTTGTCGAGGTTGCCCGAGGCGGTGGCCAGGTGGTTGGGGTCGAACGTCGGGTAGGACGCCACCGCCAGGAGGTGCCCGGTCTTGACGTCGGTCACCGTGACGGTGCCCGAGAGCGCGTCGGTCTCCTTGACCTTGGCCGAGATGGCGTTCTGGGCGAACCACTGCAGGTCGCTGTTGATGGTCAGCCGCACGTCGCGGCCGGGGACGGCGGGCGTGCTGTGCTCGGAGTCGGTCGGGATGACCCGGCCGTCGCGCGACTGCTCGTAGCTCGTCATCGCCGGGGGTGCCCTGCAGCTGCTTGTCCAGCAGCAGCTCGAGCCCGCCGCCGGGACGGCCGTCGGCGCCGACGAAACCGACCAGGGACGCCGCCGTCGTCGAGGTCGGGTAGCTGCGCTTGGACGTGGCCTCGGCGTCGATGCCGTTGATGCCGAGGGCCTTGATCTTGCGCCAGGTCAGCGGCGTGATGCCCTTGGCGACGTAGTTGAAGGCCCGGTTGCCGGTGAGCTTGTCGGTGACCTCGGGCACGGTCATGCCGAGCAGCGGCGCGAGGTCTGCGGCGGCGCCGGCGACGCCGACCGTCTCGCGGGTCCTGGTGTCCCCGTGCTGCACGGTCTTGACGTACTGGGGCACCGCCTGCTGGTTCACGACGATGTCGTAGCGCTCGATGCTGGCGGCCAGGACGACGCCCCTGGAGTCGGTGATGCTGCCGCGCAGGGCCGGGACGACCGCGGTGTGCAGGCGGCTGCCGAGGGCCTGCTTGGCCATCGCGGACGCGTCCAGCGCCTGGATCCGCAGCAGCTGGGCGGCGAAGAGGCTGAAGACGAACAGGATCGCGATGAACATCGCGCGGACCCGGCGGCGGGGGTGGCCGACACCGAACCGGACCGGACGGGTGGGACCGGAGCCGGCGGGGCGCCCCGCGGTCGAGGGGCGCGGGGCCGCGGGCCGGGTGCCGGAGCCGCGGGTCGTGCCGCTGCGGCGCGTGCCGCCGGCTGGCGCCGGCTTGGCGCCGGCCTTGGCGCCGGCCGTGCCGACGGGGACGGTCGAGCCGTCCCGGGTCGCACCGGTGCGAGCGGTGCCGCTGCGGGGCGCGCCGGTGCGGGGCGCGGCCGTCGCGCGGGCGGCGCCGGTGCGGGCGGCGCCTCCGCGGGCGGTGGGGGTCCTGGCGGCCTTGGCGGACGAGGAGCCACCGGCGTCGGACGCCGTGCGGGGGCCGCGCCGGGGCTGCTGCGCGGCGCCGGCCGAGCGGGCGCGGGCCGCGGCGCGCTGCGGGTCACGGGAGCGCGACGCGCCCCCGGAGGGGTCCTGGGAGCCTGACGTGCCCGAAGGGCGGGAGGGGCCGCCCTGCCTGTCCCGGGACTGCGTCACGCGTTCACCTCGTGGTTGCCGGCGTGGTGCTGTCCACTGCACCGGACTGGTCGGTCGTGCTGGGTGCAGCGCCACCGGCCTTCGTCCCACCGGCGGCCGAGGCGCCGGAGCCGGACGGGGTCTGCGTCTGCGAGACCACGGTAAAGCCCTCGCCCGCGGTCGCCTTCTTCGCCACGCCGACGACCTTGCCGTCGGACAGGCGCAGGAACGCGGCGCTCGGTGCGGGCACCATCCCCATCTCCACGGCACGCCGGGCCAGGTGCGGCGGCGACTCCTGCGCGGACAGCTGCTGGGTCAGGGCGTCCTGGGTGTCGGCCAGCTCACCGGAGGCGGCCTGCAGGTCGTGCAGGGCGTAGGAGCCGCGGCTCATCGAGATGTTGATCAGCAGCAGGCTGAACAGGCCGGCCGCGAGCAGCGCGATGCACGCGACGGCGAACGCGGCACCAGCGGACCCCGGGCGGTTGCGGGTGCCGGGAACGACCCGCAGGCCGGGGGCGGGTGCCGGGCGACGTCCCGTGGTCCGGGGAATCCGTGACGGCGCTGTCATCTGGCTCATGCGTGCTGTCCCTTCGTGGCTCTGGTGCGTTCTGCGGCCCGCAGCCGGGCGGACGCTGCGCGGGGGTTCATGTCCTTCTCGTCCGCGCTGGGCTCCTCGGCCCCGCGCGTGAGCAGCCGCAGGTACGGCGCGTGCTCGGGCAGCTCGACCGGCAGGCCGGGCGGGGTGGTGCTGCGGGCACCCCGGGCGAACAGCTGCTTGGTCAGCCGGTCCTCCAGCGAGTGGTAGCTGAGGACGGCGATCCGGCCGCCGACGGCGAGGGCGTCCACCGCGGCGGGCAGGGCGCTCTCCCAGGCCTCCAGCTCGGCGTTGACCTCGATCCGCAGCGCCTGGAAGGTGCGCTTGCCGGGGTGGCCGCCGCTCTTCTGCGAGGCGGCCGGGATGGCGCGCTTGAGCAGCTCGACGAGGCGGGCGGAGGTGGTGAAGGGCTCCTGCTGGCGCTCCCGGACGATGGCGGCGGCGACGCGGCGGGCGAACCGCTCCTCGCCGTACTCGCGCAGGATCCGCTCGAGCTCGGCGGCGTCGTAGGTGTTGAGGACCTCGGCCGCGGTGATGCCGGCGCTCTGGTCCATCCGCATGTCCAGCGGCGCGTCGTGGCGGTAGGCGAAGCCCCGCTCGGCCTCGTCCAGCTGCAGCGAGGAGACGCCGAGGTCGAAGAGCACGGCGTCGACCGTGGGCAGGCCCAGGTCGTCGAGGACCGAGGGCAGCTCGTCGTACACCGCGTGCACCCCGGTGAAGCGGTCGCCGTAGGCGGCCAGCCGCTCCCCCGCGAGCGCGAGCGCCTCGGTGTCGCGGTCGATGCCGACGGCCCGCGCGGCCGGGCAGGCCGCCAGCACGGCCTCGGTGTGCCCGCCCATGCCCAGGGTGCCGTCGAGGAACACCGCACCCGGCCGCTGGAGCGCCGGCGACAGCAGCTCCAGGATGCGGTCGCGCAGGACGGGGACGTGCCGCTCCTCGGCGCTCCCGCGTGTGCTCATGGGTGGGTGTCCTTCATGTGGTTCTGGCGTGTGGTTCGGGGTGGTCGTGCTGGCTGGGGGTGGTGCGTGGCGGGGCGGGGGTGGTCCCTGTCGTCAGGTCTCCAACCGCTCGGCAGGTGCGGCCCGGCACCGGGGAAGGTGCGCCGGGACGCGGAGCGGGTGGAGACCTGGCCGCAGGGGCCGGGAGGTCGCGCCGGGTGGTCCATCGGGTCACAGGAGACCCGGGATCACCTCCTCGGCCTGCTCGGCGAAGGCCTGCTCGGTGGTCTCGAGGTAGGCGGTCCACGCGGTCGTGTCCCAGACCTCGACCCGCGAGCCGGCACCGATCACGGTGCAGTCGCGGGAGAGGCCGGCGTAGTCGCGCAGACCGGCCGGGATGGTGACCCGCCCCTGCTTGTCGGGCAGCTCGTCGGAGGCGCCGGAGAGGAACACGCGCAGGTAGTCGCGGACGACCTTGCTGGTGACCGGTGCCGCCCGCATCGTGTCGGCCACCCGGACGAACTCGTCCATCGGGAACACGTAGAGGCAGCGCTCCTGCCCCCGGGTCACGACCAGGCCGTTGGCCAGGCGCTCCCGGAACTTCGCCGGCAGGAACAGGCGGCCCTTCTCGTCCAGTCGGGGGGTGTGCGTACCCAGGAACACGGTGCGCCTCCTCCCCCATGTTGCGACCGCCGGCTGACCACTGCTCTCCGTTGTCCTCCACCTTACTCCACTTCACCCCACCGTCAATGCTGTTTGCCCATGTTTGCCGCAGGTAGTTGTGGTGTTTTCGCAGGTCAGCGCGGGTGGAGCGGGGTGGGGGGCCGAGGCCGTCCAGACGCCCGCCGCGGGGCGCCCTGGCGGCACCGGCCGCTCGCGGTCGCGGCGCGCTCGTGCTCACGGCCGCCCGCGAGGAATCCGGGCCCCGAGACGCGTGGAGCGAAATGGGGGAGGATGAGCGCACCGACCCGGGAGGCACTTTGAGCGCGATCGGCATCCCAGCCCAGGGATTCATGCAAGATCAACTCATGCAGGATCGAGGGCGAAGTCACCGACCAGGCGGGCCTCCAGCTGGTCGTGGAGGTGGCCGAGGCGATCCGGGCCGCGATGTCCACGCGTGATCGAGGGCAAGCCCGAGGTCGTGCGCACCGCCATCACCGTGCTGCTCGCGCAGGGCCACCTGCTGATCGAGGACGTCCCGGGCGTCGGCAAGACCATGCTGTCCAAGGCGCTGGCCCGCTCGATCGACTGCTCCGTGCGCCGGGTGCAGTTCACCCCCGACCTCCTGCCGAGCGACATCACGGGGGTGAGCGTCTACAACCAGGAGGTGCGCGACTTCGAGTTCCGCCCGGGGGCGGTGTTCGCCAACGTCGTCGTGGGCGACGAGATCAACCGCGCCTCCCCCAAGACCCAGTCCGCGCTGCTGGAGTGCATGGAGGAGGGCCACGTCACCGTCGACGGCACGACGTACCCCCTGCAGACGCCGTTCATGGTGATGGCCACCCAGAACCCGATCGAGATGGAGGGCACCTACCCGCTGCCGGAGGCCCAGCGGGACCGGTTCATGGCGCGCATCTCGGTCGGCTACCCCTCGCCGTCCGCCGAGCTGCTCATGCTCGACAGCCACGGCGGCGCGTTCCCGCTGGAGCGGCTCACCCCGGTCACCGACGGTGACACCGTGGCCAAGCTGATCGAGACGGTCCGCACCATCTACGCCAGTGAGGCCGTCAAGCAGTACGTCGTCGACCTGGTCACCGCGACGCGGTCGACGCCGGCGCTGCGCCTGGGCGCCTCACCGCGGGCCAGCCTGCACCTGCTCCGGGCGTCGCGCGCCCACGCCGCCCTCGCCGGCCGCGACCACGTCCTGCCGGACGACGTGCAGGCCCTGGTCGTGCCGGTCCTCGCCCACCGCATCATCCCCACCGGTGAGACCCAGCTGGCCCGGCGGTCCACCGCCGACGTGCTGCACGAGCTGGTCCGCCGGGTCCCGGTCCGCTCGACGTGAGCCGGTACGGCGTGCGCGCGGCCTCCGCTGTGACACCCGGCCGGGGACCGTCGCGATGAGCCGGGTCGGTGAGGTCCTCACCGTCCGCGGGCGGGCGTTCGTCGCCGCCGGCCTCACCCTGACCCTGTCGGGCCTCGCGCTGGGCTTCCCGGACGTCACCCGCATCGGCGTGCTGCTGGTCTGCCTGCCGCTGCTCGCCGCCCTGCTGATCCGCAACAGCGCCCCCTCGGTGGGCGTCATGCGCCGGGTGCACCCGTCACGGCTGACCGTCGACCAGACCGCCCGGGTGGAGATCGTCTTCGAGAACACCTCGACCCGCCGCAGCCCGGTGCAGCTGGCCGAGGAGCGGATGGACTACGTGCTCGGTGACCGGCCGCGCTTCGTGCTGCCGCGGATGGAGCCCGGCGAGCGCCGGGAGGTCACCTACGCCATCCGGTCGCACGTCCGCGGACGCCACCAGCTCGGCCCGCTCGGACTCCGGGTGCGCGACCCGTTCGGGCTGGCGACCGTCGCGACCGCGCTGCCCGGGGCCACCGAGGTCACCGTGCTGCCGCGCGTGGAGCCGCTCGGCGGCGGACACCCCCGCGGTGACGGCGTCGGCGCCGAGGGCGCCATCCCGCACATGGTGGCCCTGCACGGCGAGGACGACGTGGCCATCCGCAGCTACCGCGACGGCGACGACCTGCGCCGGATCCACTGGCCCGCGACCGCGCACCGCGGCGAGCTCATGGTCCGCCAGGAGGACCGGCCGGCCCGCCGCCGGGCGGTCGTGGTCCTGGACTCCCGCTCCAGCGGTCACCGGGGTTCGGGGGCGTCCGGCTCGTTCGAGTGGTCCGTCACCGCCGTCGCGTCGATCATCGCCCACCTCACGACGCAGAGCTATGCGGTGCACCTGGTCAGCGGCGAGACCGTCGATCGACGGACGGGCCGGCGAGACCATCGACGTGGACACCGCCCTGGACTCCCTGGCGGTGGCCGCGCCCGCCGCCCCGGCGAGCGCCGAGCAGGTGCTGCACGCGGCCTACCCGCTCACCTCGGCCGGTGGCCTGGTCATCGCCGTGGCCACCGACCACGACGAGGACACGCTGCGCCGGATCGCCTCGCTGCGCCAGCCCGGCGGCACCGGGCTGCTGCTGCTGGTCGAGGCGGCGACCTTCGCCGGGCCGGCGCCACCGTCCTCCGACAGCCGCGCCGAGTCGCTGGCCGGCCTCGTCGCCGCCGCCGGGTGGAGCACCGTGGTGGTCCGCGCCGGCACCGGGGTCGGCGCGGTGTGGAGCGCCCTCACCGCCTCCTCCGGCGTCACGGTGGGAGTCCGGCGATGAGGGCCCGCGCGGTCGACGCCACGCTGGCGGCCCTGGCGACGATGATCGCCGCCTGGCCGCTGTCGACGCTGCTGGAGCAGCCGACCTGGGTGCGGTCCTGCCTCGTGCTGGTCGCCGTCGTGGCGCTCAGCGGGGTCGGCGCGCGGCTGCTCGCCCTGCGCGGCTGGCAGGTCGCCGCCGTCCAGCTGGTCGCGGTCGTGCTCACCGCGGGCGGCCTCTACGGACGGGGTCACCTGTGGCACGGGCTGCCCACCGCCGACACCGCTCGGGCTGCCGGCACGCTCCTGACCCAGGCCATGGTGACGATCCAGAGCTATCCGGCGCCGGCACCGACGACCCGCGGCATCACGCTCCTGGTGGGCTGCTCGATCGCCCTCGTGGCGCTGCTCGTGGACTACCTCGCCGTGACCCGCCGCTCCCCCTCGCTGGCCGGGCTGCCGCTGCTGGCGACGTTCCTGGGCGCCGCCGCCAACAGCGGCGCCTCGCTGGGCCCGCAGTTCTTCCTCGCCGCCGCGGGTGCCTGGCTGGTGCTGGTCGCCCGGCAGGGCTCCTTCCTGCTGCACCGGTGGAGCACCACGGTCGCCACGCCGCTCACCCCGGTGCGCGACTCGGGCGACGGCTACGGGGGCGCGACCTACGCCACCGTGGCCCGGTCGCTGGGTGCCGCTGCGCTCGTCGTCGCGGTCGTGCTGCCGGTCGCGCTGCCGCACCTGCCGACCCGGTTCCTGCTCGCCGGCCTCGGCCGCGCCGACGGGGTCGCCGGCGCCGGCGGATCGGTGGGGTTCTCCCAGAGCCTGAACCTGGCCGCCGACCTGAGCAGCCGCAGCTCGGCCCCCGTCCTCACCTTCCGCACCAACGACCCGTCCCCGCCGCCGCTGCGGGTCAGCGTCAGCACCACGTACCGCGGCGGTGAGTGGCGGCCGCAGCGCGAGGACCTCGACCTCGTCAACGCCGGCAGCTCGCCCGAGATCCCGCTGCCCGAGGGCCTGTCCCCGGACGTGTCCCGCAAGCGCTACCAGATGAACATCGCGACCAACGTGCTGCGCCAGCCCAACCTGGCCGCGCCCTATCCCCTGGCCGGCGGTGACCTGCACGGCGTCCGCTGGGGGCTGGACCCGCAGACGCAGACCGCCCTGGTCGACGAGACGCCGCGAACCTACGAGGTCAGCTACTACGACCTCGACCCGAGCCCGGGACAGCTGGATCGCGCCTCCGCGCAGGATGGCGCGGACAGCGTCGACCAGCGGTACCTGCGCGTCGACGGCCGTTCGGCCGAGCGCGTGGCCGACCTCGACGGGCGGCTGCTCAAGGAGGGCGACACGCCCTACGCGCACGCGCTGGCGATCCAGGACTACCTGCGCACCAGCGGCGGGTTCACCTACTCCCTGGCGCTCGAGCAGGCCAAGGACTCCTCGGGCCGACCGGCCGACCTCGACCCGATCAGCAACTTCCTGGTGACCAAGCAGGGCTACTGCGTCCAGTTCGCCACGGCGATGACCATGATGGCCCGCGCGGCCGGCATCCCCGCCAGGATGGCCACCGGGTTCCTGCCCGGCAGCGCGACGCAGGGCGTGTGGACGGTCACCGCCGCGGACGCGCACGCCTGGCCCGAGCTCTACCTCGACGGCGTCGGCTGGACCCGCTTCGAGCCGACGCCCGCCGTCCGCAGCGGTGCGCCGCCGATCTACGCCGCCGACCTGCCGGTGGGCAACCCGGCCACCGGCGGCGGCCGCGACATCAGCCAGCCGACGCGCACCGCGCGCCCGGAGAACCCCAAGCAGGACGTCCTCGACCGGGTCGACGACGCCCGCGAGAACCCGATCGCCGCGCTGCCCGTGACGCCCGCGGCCGAGCCGTCGCTGCTGGACCGGCTCCCCCGCGGCTGGGGCCTGGGGCTGCTCTCCGTCCTCGCCGGCCTGCTCGGCGGCCTGGTCGTGCCGACGGCCGCGGCGTGGCACCGACGCTCCCGGCGGCGCACCGCGTCCAACCCCGCCGAGGTCGTCGAGGCCGAGTGGGAGTCCCTCACGGGCCGGCTGGCCGACCTGGGCATGCCGGCGCCACCGAGCCGCACCCCGCGCCAGCTGCGCGAGTTCTACGGCCGGGAGGCGTTCCTCGACGAGGACGCCGCCGAGGCCCTCGGCCGCGTCGTGCAGACGCTCGAGCGCAGTCGCTACGCGCGGCCGTCGGCGCAGGCGCTGACCATCGAGCCCGACGCGGAGCGGGTGCTCAGGGCCGTCGCGGTCACCCGCCGCAAGCGCGACCGTGTTCGCGCCGTCCTCTGGCCGGGCAGCGGCGTCACCCAGGTCCGGGACCTCGGTCGGGGGCTGTCGCTGCGGCTGCGGGCCCCGGGGCGCGCGCTCGGTGCCCGGGTCCGCCGCCTCCGTGGGGTGTGACCGGCTCCGCTCCCCGCGCCGCCGGTGCGACCGGCCGACGACCGGTCACAGCAGTGCGGTCTAGCGTGTGCCGCGTGTCACACCCGTACGAGCCGGCAGGACCGACCGGACCGGACCTGCCTCTCCCCCACCACGAGAAGGCGGCCGGCCCCTCCGCGACGGTGCGCGTCGTGGCCGCGCTCGGCGTGGGGCTGGCTGTGGGCCTGGTGGTGTCCGGTCTGTTGTCGTGGCGGGTCGGGCTCCTCCTGGGCTGGATGGCGGCCGCCACGCTGTTCATCGCGTGGATGTGGGCCACCATCTGGCCGCTGAGCGCGCACGAGACGGCGGTGCACGCCGTACGGGAGGACACCGGCCGGGCCACCTCCGACGCCCTGGTGGTCGTGGCCGCGGTGGCCAGCCTCGCCGCAGACGCCGTCCTGCTCGAAGCCGGTTCGGCCGGGCCACGCAAGGACCTGGTGGCCGCCCTCAGCGTGGCCAGCGTCGCCCTGGCGTGGGCGACGGTGCACACCCTGTTCACGACCCGGTACGCCCGGCTGTACTACACCGGTCCGGACGGCGGCATCGACTTCAACGAGACGGACCCTCCCCGCTACGCCGACTTCGCCTACCTCGCCTTCACCATCGGCATGACGTTCCAGGTGTCCGACACCGACCTGCGCACCAACGAGATCCGCCGCACCGCGCTGCGGCACGCGCTGCTCTCGTACGTCTTCGGGGGCGTCGTCATTGCCGCCACCATCAACATGGTCGCCGGCCTGGGCAAGTAACCGGGCGGGGCCCGGTCCCGACGGTCCGGGCCTCGCCCGTGCGCGCCCTCCACGTGAGACAGGTCAGGCGCCCCGTAGGGCGCCTGACCTGTCTGGACACTGCTTCCGGCTCGACTGCTCAGTCGAGGTAGTCGCGCAGGACCTGCGAGCGCGAGGGGTGACGCAGCTTGCTCATCGTCTTGGACTCGATCTGGCGGATCCGCTCGCGGGTCACGCCGTAGACCTTGCCGATCTCGTCCAGCGTCTTGGGCTGGCCGTCGGTCAGCCCGAAGCGCATCGAGACCACACCGGCCTCGCGCTCGGAGAGCGTGTCCAGGACCGAGTGCAGCTGCTCCTGCAGCAGCGTGAAGGACACCGCGTCGGCCGGCACGACCGCCTCGGAGTCCTCGATCAGGTCACCGAACTCGCTGTCGCCGTCCTCGCCGAGGGGGGTGTGCAGCGAGATCGGCTCGCGGCCGTACTTCTGCACCTCGACGACCTTCTCGGGGGTCATGTCGAGCTCCTTGGCGAGCTCCTCCGGGGTGGGCTCGCGGCCCAGGTCCTGGAGCATCTGGCGCTGCACGCGGGCCAGCTTGTTGATGACCTCGACCATGTGCACCGGGATGCGGATGGTGCGCGCCTGGTCGGCCATCGCGCGGGTGATCGCCTGGCGGATCCACCACGTCGCGTAGGTCGAGAACTTGAAGCCCTTGGTGTAGTCGAACTTCTCGACCGCACGGATCAGGCCCAGGTTGCCCTCCTGGATGAGGTCCAGGAAGAGCATGCCGCGGCCGGTGTAGCGCTTGGCCAGGGAGACCACGAGGCGCAGGTTGGCCTCGAGCAGGTGGTTCTTGGCGTTCTTGCCGTCCTGGGCGATCCACCAGAGCTCGCGCTTGAGCTTCATGTCCATCTTGCCGCCGGCGTTGAGCTGCTCCTCGGCGAAGAGGCCGGCCTCGATCCGCTTGGCCAGCTCGACCTCCTGCTCGGCGTTGAGGAGGGCGACCTTGCCGATCTGCTTGAGGTAGTCCTTGACCGGGTCGGCGGTGGCACCGGCGGTCACGACCTGCTGGGCGGGCGCGTCGTCCTCGTCGTCCTGGCGGATGACGAAGCCGGCCGACTCCTCGACCTCCTCGCCCTCCTTGGCCGCGGCGGGCTTCGTGTCGTCGTCGGGGGTGTCGCCGCCCTCGTCGGTCGTCGGCGACCACCACGTCGGCCTCGACGGCCAGGTCGATGTCCTCGCGGCGTCACCTCGACGTCGTCACCCTCGACGGCCTCGCCGGCGGGTGCGGCAGCGGTCTTGGCGGCGGCCTTCTTGACCGCGGTCTTCTTCGCTGCGGCCTTCTTGGCCGGGGCTGCGGCGGCGGACGCCGCGGTCCGGGTCGTGCCGGCGGCCGCGGTCTTGGTGGCGCCGGCGTGCGACGCCGAGGCACCGGCGGTCTTCTTCGCGGCGGCCTTCTTCGTGGCCGACGCGGTGGTGGTGCGCCGGGCCGACGTGGCGGCCACGGCGCGGTGCGCGTGCTCGGTGTCCAGGGTGACGTGGATGCCCTGCTCCTCGAGCGAGCGCAGCACGGCCTTCATCCGCTTGGGGGTGATCTCGGCCGCCACCAGGGCCGTCCGCAGCTGCTGGCTGTCCACCGAGCCGTGGGAGGCACCGACCCGCATCAGCTCCTGCAGAGCAGGGTGGCTGAACTCGGCCGGCAGAGCCTTGGCCGGGCGGTCAGCCGCGGAGGGGGTGGGGGGAACGTGGGACACGAGCGACACCGACTACCTTTCGTCGCGGGGGCATTGCTGTACGCAACTGATCATCGGCGCGGGGCGCGCCGATGATGCGGTCACGGGGGCTTGGGGCGATCTCGTCGACCAGGTGGCGGAGGCTGCCGGGTCGTCGTTGAAGACCATTGTAAAACGTCGGGGGTCATGCTCGCTCCCCGGTACTGCAGGTTGGGCGGGTCGTCGGCCCGGAATCGCCCATGTCAGCGGCCCTGCCGGGCGGCCGCCTTGGCCGCCTTCTTGGTCTCGCGGACCCGGGCCAGCGAGTCGCGGTCGACGACGTCGGCGACGGACCGGAACGACCCCGGTTCGCCGTACGGCGCGCTGGCCTCGACCCACCCGGGCGGGCGCACCCCGAGCTGCTTGCCCAGGAGCGCGGTGAAGATGGCGGCCTTGGCCGCACCGAAGCCCGGGCAGCGCCGCCAGGCGCGCGCGGACCTCCTCGCCGCTGTCCGCGGAGCGCCACAGGCTCGCGGTGTCGCCGTCGTAGCGCTCGACGACGGCCGCGGCCAGTGCCTGGATCCGCCCGGCCATGGACCGGGGAAACCGGTGCACGGCCGGTGGCGTGGCGCAGATCGCGAGGAAGTCCTCGGGATCCCAGGCCGCGATGGCGCGCGGGTCCAGCGGGCGCTGACCGAGTCGCTCGGCGAGCGTCTGCGGGCCGAGGAAGGCGCGCTCCATGGGGATCTGCTGGTCCAGCAGCATCCCGGTCAGCAGCGCGAACGGGTCGCTGGACAGCAGCTCGTCCGCCTGCTCGTCGAGGGTGAGGTGCACCGAGGTCATCGAAGGGTCCAACGTCCGGTCGAGCGTGGAACTTCCCTGCCGGGGAGGCGGGAGCGGGAGGGCGCCGCGGCCCGAGGCAGGGCCCGCAGCGGGTGCGCTCAGGCGTCGGCGGAAGCCTTGACCGCCAGCACCGGGCAGGAGGCGTCGAGCAGGATCCGCTGCGCGTTGGAGCCCAGGATCAGCTTGCCGACCGGCGTGCGGCGCCGCAGCCCGATGACGATGAACTCGGCCCCGACCTCCTCGGCGACGGCGATCAGGTCCTCGGAGGGCTCGTTGCCCCGGACCAGCTGACGGACCTCGTGGTCGACGCCGGCCAGGTCGAGTCGTTCCTCGATGGTCTTGCAGCTCCGCCTCGAACCGCACCGCCTCCTCGGCGTCGAACGCCCTGCCCCCACGGCTGGAGTTGATGACGACCAACCTGCTGTGGCGCAGCAGCGACTCCTCCGCAGCACGGCGAAGAGCCGCTCGGCCCTCTCGGGTCGGCACATATCCCACGACGACGGCCACCTGAACCTCCTTGTTCATCGGCTCCCGGCAAGACATGGGCCGGTACGGCGACGCTACCGGATGGCGGTCCAGGCCGCGCTCAGGTGGCGCGGATGCGTCCGAGTGTCTCCCGGACGATCCCGCCGACCTGGTCGATCTCGATCAGGAAGCCGTCATGGCCGTAGTCCGAGGCGATCTGCCGCACCCCGCCCGGCGAGCCGGCGCCCGCGGCGATCTCATCGGACAGGCGCGGGGGGTAGAGCCGGTCGGAGTCGACCGCCACCACCACCAGCTCGGCGGTCACCTGCGCCAGCGCGGCGCTCACGCCTCCCCGACCGCGGCCGACGTCGTGGGAGTTCATCGACTCGGTCAGCACGAGGTAGGAGTTGGCGTCGAAGCGGCGGGCCAGCTTGTCGGCGTGGTGGTCGAGGTAGCTCTCGACCGCGTAGCGACCGCCCGCGCCGAGCGGCTGCTCACCGTCCTGGGCCTCCCGGCCGAACCGTGTGGCGAGCTCGAGCTCGCTGCGGTAGGTCACGTGCGCGATCCGCCGGGCCAGGCCCAGCCCGAGGTGGGGTCCGTGTGGCTGGTCGTAGTAGTCGCCGCCGTGGAAGTGCGGGTCCTGGCGGATGGCCAGCAGCTGCGGCTGGCACCAGGCGATCTGCTCGGCGGACGCGGCGGCGGTGCTCGCCAGGACGATCGCCGAGCGCACCCGCGAGGGGTGGGTGACGGCCCACTCCAGCACCCGCATGCCGCCCATCGAGCCGCCGATGACGCAGGCCCAGGAGGCGATGCCGAGGGCGTCGGCGAACGCGGCCTCGGCGGCGACCTGGTCACGGACGGTCACGAACGGGAACCGGCTGCCCCACGGCCGGCCGTCCGGCGCCGGTGTCGACGGCCCGGTCGTGCCCTGGCACCCGCCGAGCACGTTGCTCGCGATGACGCACCACCGGTCGGTGTCCAGTGGGCGTCCCGGCCCGATCAGCCCGTCCCACCAGCCGGGGGTCGGGTGTCCTGGACCGGCGGGGCCGGCGACGTGGCTGTCACCGGTGAGGGCGTGCTCGACCAGGATGGCGTTGTCGCGGGCGGCGTTCAGCGTCCCCCACGTCTCGTAGGCCACCTGCACCGAGGGCAGTGACCCGCCGGTCTCCAGCGTCAGGGCGCCGAGGTCCACCGTCCGCTTGGAGCCGGCGTCCGGCCCGCCGTCCCGCGCGCTCGGCGCCGCCGCCCGGTCCGGCGCCGCCGGTCGGCGCCCGCGGAGTCGGCGCCGGGGTGCCCGGAGACGTCCTGGTCGGGGTCCCGGCGGTGGTCGTCCTGCTCCCGCGTGCGGTCCGCTGCTGGTCTGAGGTGACGGTCACGGTGGCTCCCCGAGGATCTGGGTCCGGCCGGACCCGCGCTTGCCATCTGCCTTCCAGACGGCCGGGTCATCACCCGGGGCACCCCACCGCGGAGGAGGGTTGCCGCCCAGCAAGCCGGGGCTCGATGCTGGAACTCATGACCTGCCGAGAAGTGTAAACCGTGCGTGTCGTGCGGGGCGGGGTGTCCACCCGCCGAACGGCCGGCCTCAGGCGGGCACCCCGAACGGCCGGATGGCCAGGTCGACCATCCGGCTGAGCAGGCGGGCCAGCCGGTAGTCGGGGTCGACCGCGAGCGCACGGTCGAGGGCGATCCGGGTGAGCGCACCGTCGCCACGCCACCAGGTGAAGGACGCGAGCACGGTCAGCGGGGCGGCGCTCCAGGCCTCGGGAAGCGCGGCGCACACTCCCATGAGCCGGCCCTCCAACCGCTGCGAACGGGCCGCGTGCTCGGCCGGGTCGAGCCCCGGTTCGGCGTCGTGGCGCAGCGGGGCGGGCAGGACGTCGACCATCTGCTCACGCAGCGCCTCCGGGACGAGGTCGAGGGTGAGGGCGCCCGGGCAGATCCAGGCCACCAGCGCGTCGCGGAGGTCGACGTCGGTGAGCGAGACCGCCAGCCGTGCCAGCTCGGACGGGGTGAGCTCGGGCATCGGCCCGTCGTCGTCGCGGCACCTCAGCACGGTGGCCCAGGTCTGCAGCTCGCGCCGGCGGACGTCCTCGAAGGCCGCGGCGGTGCCCTCGGCGGCGACCCGCCGTGCCGCCAGCCAGTCGTCGGCGCAGGCCGCGACGACGCCCGCCGACGGTGGTCCCGCCGGTCGCAACCGGTCCGCGAGCGCCGCCCGGTCGGCCAACGGGCTGACCTCACGGCCGACGAACTCCGCCACGGCCGGCACCTCGTGCGCTGCCGGCAGTGGCCGGCCACCCGCCGGGCAGCAGGACGGGTCGTCGCACTGCAGCGAGGTCCAGCGGCCGTCACGCACGACGATCCGGTCGCGGACCGCCAGCCCGGCGTCGCCCGCGGCGGAGCCCATGGCCGCGATCAGGGGCAGCGCCTCGCCCGCGGTGCTCTCGTAGCCCAGCAGCAGCACGCCGTCCGGCGTCTCCCGGAGCAGCGCCGGCAGGAGGGCCCTCACCGCCCTCGGGGCCTGCTCGGCCGCCGGCAGGTCGATCCGCTGCACCAGCCCCATCCGGGTGCCGTGCAGGCTGACGACGACGAGGGAGTCGCGGGGGTGGAAGCCGAGCTGGTAGGGCAGCACGGCGAGGATGTCGGACGGTCCGCCCAGGCGGATGCAGGTCGGGTTCATGCTCCGACTGTCCCGCCGGCAGGTCGTCCGGTCTCCACCGTCAGGGTCGCCTGTGGACGGTGGGACGAGCGCCAGGGGGCCTGTGCAGGGCCCGCCTCACCGCACCCGGGTCAGGAGATGACGTCCCCGTGCACCGTCTGCGCGCGCTGGCGCTCCCAGGCCAGGAAGCCCTCGGTCTGGTTCACCAGCGCCGTGGCGATCCAGGCGATGACGATCGCGTCGTCCCCCAGCCCGACCAGCGGCAGGATCGCCTCGGGCACCAGGTCCAGCGGCGAGACGACGTACAGGACGGCGCCGAGCAGGAGCGCCAGCTGGCCGCGTGACGTGCCGCGGTAGTCGCCGCGGACGGTCGCGCCGACCAGCCGCGGGACGGCGCGCAGGCGCTCCACCAGGCTGGGCGAGCCGGGCCTGGTGGCGGCGCGGACGGCCATGCCGATCGAGCGGAACGCACCCCAACGCATCGACGCGGTTGCTGCCATGTTCTCTGCCTCCTTGCGCAGGGCACGCCGGGTGCGGCCCGTGGTTCGGCTGACTGTATGACGGGCCGGCCCCGGCTGAGGTTCCCTCCGGGCCGGACCGGCCGGACGGGTCTCAGCGCCCGAGCGGCCGGCTCCGCAGCGGGAACTCGTGGCGGGCGTGGTCGGCGATCCGGCTGAGCAGGAAGGTGTCGAGGCCGGCGCCCAGCACCCCGCCGACCATCGGCACCGCCTTGCCCAGCCGGGTCAGCGACTTCTTGCCGACCTGGGTGAGCAGGCGGAAGCCGACCCCCTTGTTGACCACCATCAGCGCCGGACCGGGCAGCCGCTGCGCCGCGAGGTCGGCCAGCCGCCAGGTGGGGCTGAACGCGGACGGCCGCAGACCCGCGGACGAGAGCAGGTCGTCCGCGTCGGCACCGACGAGGGCGAGCAGCACCGCCGAGCGGACCTCCGGGCGGCGGATGTCGTAGCCGCGGGCGGACGCGATGGACGCCACCATGCGGGTCGCCACGAGGTAGAACTCCAGGACGTTGGCCGGCAGCGCCACGGGCATCGTGACGAAGCCGCCCAGCCCGGTGAGGAAGCCGCCGGCCGCGGCGAGCCGCATGTGGCTGCGCACGATCGCGTCGATGGCGCGGTCGGCGTCCACGTGATCGGCGACCGCGACGTCGGCGACCCGCTGGGCGGAGTCGAACGGACCACGGCCGTCGATCCCGACGTCCAGCAGCCGCTCGACCATGCGCGTCACCGCGCCGGCCGGCACCGCATCGGCCGGCACCGCGTCCTGGGTCCCCCGCGTCGCCTCGTCCGCCGTGGCGAGCGCCGATGCGTGCGCCCGTCCCCCCGTTGTCCCTGCCGAAGATGCTCACGCACGTCCTCCCGTTGGTTGTCGGCACATCCTGACAGCATGGCCACGTGCAACTCGTCGATCTCGTGGCCGTGTCCCGTGACCTGTCCGCCACGTCCTCCCGCAACGCCAAGGCCGTCCTGATCGCCGACCTGCTCACGCGCGCCGCGCAGGAGACCCGGGTGTCCGCCGGCTCGGGCGTCGGCGAGGGCCCGGGCGTCGACGAGATCGAGCTGGTCGCCGGTTACCTGTCGGGGGCGCCGCGGCAGCGCCGCACCGGCATCGAGCTCACCCACCTGACCGTGCTGCCCCCGCCCGCCGCCGTCGCGTCCGTCACCCTGGACGAGGTCGACGCCGTCCTGCAGCGCGCCGCCGACCTGTCCGGCACCGGGTCGTCCGCCGCGCGCGCCACGCTGTTCGCCGGGCTGCTGGCCCGGCTCACGGCCGACGAGCAGCGGTTCGTCACCAGCCTGCTGCGCGGCGGGCTGCGCCAGGGGGCACTGGAGTCGGTGGTGCTGACCGCGGTGGCCGGCGCCGCCGGCGCACCCGTGGCCGAGGTACGGCGCGCGGTCACGGTCAGCGGCAGCCTCGCCCGGGTCGCGAGCGCCGCGCTGCGCGAGGGGCCGCAGGCCCTGGCCCGCTTCACCCTCACCCTCGGCCAGGGGGTGAGCCCGATGCTGGCCGGCTCGGCCAGGACGGTGCCCGAGGCGCTGGCCCGCACCGGGCCCGGCGGGGTGGAGTGGAAGCTCGACGGCATCCGGGCCCAGATCCACGCGGACGGCGCGCAGGTCACGGTGCTGACCCGGTCGCTGGACGACATCACCGACCGCGTGCCCGAGGTGGTCGAGGCGGTGGCCGGTTTCGGGCTGACGTCGGCCATCCTGGACGGCGAGCTGATCGCGCTGCGTGACGACGGACGACCCAGGCCGTTCCAGCAGACCGGGTCGCGCACCGCCAGCCGCACCGACCCGGCGGCCGGGCGGCTCGAGGTGCCGCTGACGCTGTTCGTCTTCGACGTGCTGCACCTCGACGGGCGCGACCTGCTGGACGAGCCGGGCAGCGTCCGCCGGGCGGTGCTCGAGGCCACCCTGCCGCCTGCGGTGCTCACCCCTCGGCTGCGGTGGCCGACGCCGAGGACCCCGGGCACGTGGCGTGCGACCTGCGCGCCGAGCGGTGGCCGGCTTGGGCCGCGGTGCTCACCCCTCGGCTGGCGGTGGCCGACGCCGACGACCCCGGGCAGGTGGAGGGGGCGACCGCGTTCGCCGCCGACGCGGTGGCCCGCGGCCACGAGGGCGTCGTGGTCAAGTCCGACGCCGCGACCTACGACATGGGCCGGCGCGGCGCCGGCTGGGTCAAGGTCAAGCCGGTGCACACCCTCGACCTGGTGGTCCTCGCCGTGGAGCGCGGCAACGGCCGGCGCAGCGGCTGGCTGAGCAACCTGCACCTGGGTGCGCTGGATCCCGACCGGGCGCTACGGCGAGCCGGGCGGCTTCGTCATGCTGGGCAAGACGTTCAAGGGGCTGACCGACGAGATGCTGCGGTGGCAGACGCAGGAGCTGCCGCGGCACGCCGACGGCCCGACCGACGGCTACGTCGTGCGGCTGCATCCGGAGGTGGTGGTCGAGATCGCGTTCGACGGGGTGCAGACGTCGTCGCGCTACCCGGCGGGGGTGGCCCTGCGGTTCGCGCGGGTCGTGCGCTACCGCACCGACAAGCGGGCGGCCGAGGCGGACACCATCGAGGCGGTGCAGGCGCTGCACGAAATATAATCTCTGGTTATGTGTTCCATCATGCGAACCGCCCGATGACCGCTCCCTCCGGAGTGGAAGCATGGGCAGCAGATCGACGCCGACAACTGCGGAAGGTGCCTGACCATGGCCGTGTCCCCTGATGACAGCCCGAAGTTCCAGCAGTACGCCCACCCGGACCGCCTCGTCTCCACCGACTGGCTCGCCGCCCGGATCGAGGACGGCAGCGCCCGCCCCGGCGGCGACATCGTGATCGTGGAGTCCGACGAGGACGTCCTGCTCTACGACACCGGCCACGTCCCCGGCTCGGTCAAGGTGGACTGGCACAACGACCTGAACGACCCCCTCACCCGGGACTACGTCGACGGGCAGCGCTTCGCCGAGGTGCTGGGCGAGCGGGGCATCGGCCGCGACACGACCGTGGTCTTCTACGGCGACAAGAGCAACTGGTGGGCGGCCTACGCGCTCTGGGTGTTCTCCCTGTTCGGGCACGAGGACGTGCGGCTGCTCGACGGCGGCCGGGCCAAGTGGGTCGCCGAGGGCCGCGAGCTGACCCGTGAGGTGCCCAAGCCCGAGCCGGTGGACTACCCGGTCGTGGAGCGCTCCGACACGCAGATCCGTGCCTTCAGGGACGACGTGCTGGCCCACCTCGGCCAGCCCCTGGTGGACGTCCGCTCCCCCGGCGAGTACTCCGGCGAGCTCCTGCACATGCCCGACTACCCGCAGGAGGGGGCCATGCGCGGCGGCCACATCCCCGGGGCGAAGTCGGTGCCGTGGGCCCGCGCGGCCGCCGAGGACGGCACGTTCAAGGAGCGTCCCGACCTCGAGGCGATCTACCTCGCCGAGCAGGGCCTGCGCCCCGACGACGACGTGGTCGCCTACTGCCGGATCGGCGAGCGCTCGTCGCACACCTGGTTCGTGCTGACCCACCTGCTCGGCTTCGCCAGCGTGCGCAACTACGACGGGTCGTGGACCGAGTGGGGCAACTCCGTGCGGGTGCCGATCGAGCGGTGAGGAAGAGCGAGCGCAGCGAGGTCGACGAACGCGACCGACGGCGCGAGCGGTGAGGAAGAGCGAGCGCAGCGAGCTCGACGAACGCGACCACGGCACGAGCGGTGAGGAAGAGCGAGCGCAGCGAGTCGACGAACGCGACCATCGCACGAGTGGTGCGGACGGGCGGAGCGAACGGGGCTCGAGGAGAGGGAGACTGAGGGCATGACGACGTCCAACGACGAGCGGGTGGCGCTGCCGGCCGCCCTGGCCGAGATCGCGGAGGACTTCTCCTCGGTGTCCGCGCGGGAGCGGCTGCAGCTGCTGCTGGAGTTCAGCGACGAGCTGCCGGCGCTGCCGGAGCGCTTCACCGGGCACGAGGAGCTGCTGGAGCAGGTGGACGAGTGCCAGTCCCCCATCTTCCTGGCGGTCGAGGTCGATCCACCGGGCGCCGGTGACGAGGCCGTGGTGAACCTGTTCTTCCAGGCGCCGGCGGAGGCGCCGACCACCCGCGGGTTCGCCGGCATCCTGCACGAGGGCCTGGACGGGCTGAGCGCCGCCGAGGTGCTCGCGGTGCCCGACGACGCGCCGTACCGGTTCGGCCTGTCCGAGGCCGTCTCGCCGCTGCGGCTGCGCGGCATGGTGGCGATGCTGAGCCGGATCAAGCGACAGGTCCGGCTCAAGTCCGCCGCGGGCGCGGCCGTCCGCCGGCTAGGTCAGCGTCCATCCTCGGCTCGCCGGAGACGAGGCCGGTGCCGGAGACCGCGCAGGAGCCGCCGCGGGGAGCGCCGGCGTTCCACACCTGGCGCACGCAGCTGCGCAGCCCGAGCTGGGCCCAGTAGTTCGGGTGCATCGACTCCTGCAGCTGGTAGGGGCCGACCGCCGTGGTCACGGTGCGGATCTGGTTGACCCACTCGGTCCGGTCGACCGCACCGGGCCGGGTCCAGCTGCTCAGCCCCTCCTCCTCGTACAGCCCGACGCCCTTCTCGCACAGGCGCCGGCCGTTGAAGCGCCGCGGAGAGGTCCAGTCGCTTCACCCCGGCGATCCCGGAGGCGGTCACCGCGGCACCGACGGTGCTGTTGATGGTGGCCAGCGCCGTGCGGTTGGCCCAGTCGGCGTCCTGGTCCCAGAAGCCGCAGCCGCCGATGGCCTGCCGGGCCAGCTTGGTCTGGGGGTAGCGGAACCCTGCGGCCGGCGGGATCGGTGACGCGTAGTTCTGCACCACCATCGACCACGCGGAGTCGGCGTAGCCGGCCTGACGCATCGCGGTGCGCACGTTGCGCAGGGCGGTGACGATCCGCGCCTTGACCACGGCGACGTTCAGCGGGGCTGAAGCTGGCCCTGACCCAGGGGTCGTCGTGGCAGTAGTTCGGGTGCGCGGCGGTCGAGGCCAGGAAGTCCCCGACGCAGGAGCTGATCACCGTGACGAAGTCGAAGTCGTTGCCGCCGATGCCGACCACGACCATCTTCACGTCGTGGCTGCGGGCGAACGTGCGCAGCAACCTCGCCTGCCCCTGCCGGTCGGGCCCCTCGTCGGCGAAGTCCACGCCGGGCTTGAAGTGCCCGGTGAGGGTGCGGTAGGTCGACGTGCGTGAGCCGGAGCAGGCGAAGCTCACGCTGCGCACGCCCCCGCCGATCGCACCCTCCTGGCTCCGGCTGCGATGGCACCCCTTGACCTGCTCGGCGGTGCCGGCGGCGTTGTCGAAGTAGGCCGTCGGGCCGAGCGCGTCGGCGCGGCGGCTGTCGAGGTTGGTGCTGCCGGCCCAGCGCCCGGCCTCCCCCGAGACGTAGGAGTCCCCGAGGGTGACCACCCAGGGCACCCCGGCACCGGGGCCGTCGGCGGAGGCGGGCCCGGCCACCGCGACCCCGGTCAGCAGCGAACCGACGAGGGCGACGAACGCCACGGCGGCCACCGCCACCCTGCGCCGTCCCGGGCGGGCCGTGGTGGGACGAGGACGGACAGGGCACCTGGCCATGGTGGCTCCCAGCATGAAGGGCGGGGCGCGACGCTGCGCCCCGCCCCGCACCCTCGCACCGCCGGCCCGGGCGGGCCACCCCTCTTGACCAAGTCGTGACTGATGTTGGATGGAGTCCGTGACCTCCCCCGCCGACCGCCCGGAGCAGATCGCGGTGGCGTTCTCCGGCGACCTCGGCGCCCTCGTCGGTGACCGGGAGGCCGCGACCGGGTCGCGCGCCGAGATCGTGGCCCGTGTCGCCGCGCTGGAGGCCGAGCGGCACCCCCGCTGGGTCTGGTGGGCTGCCGCTGACACGGCAGCACCGTTGGTGCGGGCCGGGATCCGGATCGACCGCTGCTGGGACGTCCTCGAGGTGCACCGCCTCGTCCGGGGCGGCTGGCACACCGACCCGACGCTCGCCTGGGCCCACGCCCGGGGGCTCGACCCCGCCGGCCTGCCCCGTCACGCCGGTGGTGACCTGTTCGACTTCGTCGGCGGCGCCACCGAGGACGCCGGCGACCCCGACTCCCCCGTCCGGGCGGACGGCTACCTGCGCCCCGAGGCCGTCGGCGACGGCTGGCTCACCGCCCCGGAGCGGCTGCGCGCGTGGGCGGCCCTGGCCCTGGAGGCGGCGTCGCTGCAGCAGCAGAGCCTCGCCACCTCCGCGCCGGCGCGGGTGGTGCGCACGGCGCACTCGGAGTCGGCCGCCGCGCTGCTGTGCGTCGAGCTCGAGCAGGAGGGCCTGCCGATCCACCGGCCGACCCTGGAGCAGCTCATCCTCGCCGCCGCGGGGCCCCGCCCACGGGACGAGGGCCACGCCCGCGCCATCCGCCGCGAGCGCGACGCGGCCGTCCTCGCCCACGCCCCCGGCCGGGAGAGCACCGACCTGCGCAACCCCGTGCAGGTCCGCGAGCTGCTCGCGGCGGTGGGGGTCGTCGTCCCGGACACCCGGGCGTGGCGGCTGGAGCCGTTCCGCGGCACCCACCCGCTGGTGGAGGCGCTGCTGACCTGGCGCAAGGCGGAGCGGATCGCCACCACCTACGGGTGGTCGTGGCTGGACGCCCATGTCGGGTCGGACGACCGGCTGCGTGGCGGGTGGAGCGCCTGCGACGGCGCAGCCGGGCGGATGACGGCGCAGAACGGGCTGCACAACCTGCCCGCGCCACTGCGCCCGGCCGTCGCGGCGGCACCCGGTCACGTCTTCGTCCGCGCCGACCTGGGGCAGATCGAGCCGCGGGTGCTCGCGGCCGTCTCCGGCGACCCGGCCTTCGCCGCGGCCACCCGCGCCGCCGACCTCTACGCCCCCGTCGGCGCTGCGCTGAAGGTGGAGCGGCCGGTGGCCAAGGTCGCCGTGCTGGCCGCGATGTACGGCCAGACCAGCGGCGCCGCCGGCGAGGCGCTGAAGGACCTCGAGCGGGCCTACCCCACGGCGATGGCCTACCTCCGGCGCGCGTACGACGAGGGCGTGGCGGCGCGCGCCGTCCACACGTTCGGCGGCCGCCGGGTGCCGATGTGGCGCACCCCGGACGGCACGGCGCCGGGCGCAGTCGGCGCCCTCGTGGCCGGCCGCGGGCGGTTCGCCCGCAACGCGGTGATCCAGGGCGCCGCGGCCGAGCTGTTCAAGGCGTGGGCGGCCACGGTGCGGCACACCACCCGGGCCCACGGTGCGCGGATCGTCCTCTGCCTGCACGACGAGCTGATCCTGCACGTCCCCGCCGCGAACGCGCAGGCGGTGGCCGCCGAGGTCGATGCGGCACTGTTCGCGGCGTCCCGGCGCTGGACGGGCTCCGACACCGTAGGGTTCGTCGCTGACACCAGCGTGATCGCGCGCTGGTCCGACGCCAAGGCGTGACCCGTCGCGCGCACGAAGGAGCCCCATGAGCCCCGACACCGTCAAGGGAGCGGCCCGCGAGGCCGGCGACCACCCGGCCCTCGAGATGGCCGCGCGGGTCGGCTACGCGGTCAGCGGCCTGCTGCACCTGCTGATCGGGTGGCTCGCGCTGCAGGTGGCGTGGAGCAACTCGGGCAAGTCGGCCGACCAGTCCGGCGCGCTGGCCTCGCTCGCCGGCAACGGCGCGGGCCAGGTCGCGCTGTGGGTGGCCGTGCTCGGCTTCTTCGGGCTGGCGCTGTGGCAGGTCGTCGAGGCGGTCGGCGGCTACTTCGGGGAGGGCATGGACGCCTGGGCCGGCAGGGGCAAGGCGATCGCCAAGGCCGTGGTCTACCTCGTCCTCGGCTGGACCACGCTGAGCTTCGCGCGGGGCAAGCAGTCCAGCAGCAAGCAGCAGACCGTCGACTTCACCGCCAGCATGCTGCAGAGCACCGCCGGCCGCGTGCTCGTCGTCGTCATCGGGCTGGTGATCATCGGCGTCGGCGTCTACCACGTGTACAAGGGGGCGACCAAGCGGTTCCTGCGCGACCTCGCCGAGAACCCGGGCACGTTCGCCACCCGCGCCGGGCAGATCGGCTACATCGCCAAGGGCGTCGCCCTGGCCATCGTCGGGCTGCTCTTCGTCGTGGCCGGCGTCACCCGCCGGGCCCGCACCGCCGGGGGCCTGGACACCGCCCTGCACACGCTGCGCGACCAGCCGATGGGCCCGGCGCTGCTCACCCTCGTGGCGATCGGGCTGGTGGCGTACGGCGTCTACAGCTTCGCCCGCGCCCGCTACGCGCGGGTCTGAGCGACCACCACGGGCCTGAGCGACAACGCGACCGTACGGCGCGTGCAGGCGTCGCCCGCACGCGCCGTACGGTCGGGACACCGGTGTGGCGACCTCGGCGGGTCGCCGGTCCGGCTCAGGACTCGTCGGTCCGCTCGCGCAGGAACTGCTCGAACTCGGCGCCGATCTCGTCGGCGCTCGGCAGCTCGCTGACGTCCGTGGCCAGCAGGCTCGGCTTCTGGCGGCCCTCGATGTAGCTGTCGTACTGGCGCTCGAGCGCCTCGACCACCCGGGTGATCTCCTCGGAGCCGGCGACCTCCTGGGCGATCTCGGCCCGGTTGAGCCCGGCCGTCGCGGCCAGGTCCTCGGTGGGGATGTCGAGACCCGTCGCGGCGATCACCGAGTTCAGCCCGCGCAGCGCGGCGTCGGCGAACTCGGACTGGGCCAGGTAGTGCGGCACGTGGACGGCGAACCCGACGGCGTCGTGGCCGCTCTCGCCCAGCCGCAGCTGCAGCAGCGCGGCCACGCTGCCCGGCACCTGCACGGTCCCGAAGACGGCGGTCTCGTTGGCGCCGATCAGCCGCGGGTCGGTGGCGTGCGCGCTCTGCCCGATCGGGCGGGTGTGCGGCACGGCCATCGGGATGCCGTGGACGCTGACCGTCAGGGTGACCCCGAAGGCCTGGATCAGCTGCCGGATCGCCTCGACGACGCGCTCCCACTGGTAGTCGGGCTCGAGGCCGTCCAGCACGAGGAACGGCTGGCCGTCGCGGTCGACCACGCGGTAGAGCACCAGCGAGGGGTCGGCGTAGCTGGACCAGCGGTCACGGTCGAAGGTCATCGCGGGGCGGCGGCCGCGGTAGTCGACCAGCTGGTCGACGTCGAAGGACGCGACCACGGTGTGCTCGAGCGTGGCCAGCACGTGCTCGGTCATCAGTCGCTGGGTGTGCCCGGCGTCGACGAAGCCGCCGAGGGAGACCAGCAGCACGGACGCGCGCAGCTCGCGCGGGTCGGTGTCGGTCTCGAAGGAGTACAGCTCGGCGGGGTCTTGCACGGCAGCTCGCCTCTTTCTGGCAGGTGTCTGAGGTTCTCGTCCTCCTCAACGCCGCAAGGGGCGCGGGGATTCCGCCCGGCAGGCTTCGGTGCACGACGAGGTGGCCTCCGGCGCGAGGCCGTGCCTGCGCCGGAGGCCACCGACCCCGGTGGGCCCGCCCCCTCCTGTCGAGCCGGGTCGCTCAGTGAGGGTGGCCGCGGGAGGGAAGCGGACGTCCCTGCGGCCTGCCGGTCACGACCGGCTCACCGGAGAGCGCCCGGTCCACCCGGGCCCGGTCGGCCGCGTCGGCCCCGGCGAGCGGGCCGGTCCGGGTCCGGGTGGCCGGCGCGGTGTAGACGCGCCGGGCGGGGGCGCCGCACCGCGGGCAGGGCAGCGGCGCATTGGCCTCCTCGGTGACTCGCCGGTGGTCGAAGGGGCCGCACGTCGCGCAGCGGTACTCATACAGGGGCACGGCTGGACTCCTTGGGTGCGCGGAGGTGGGGACTGTCGGTGTGGGCCGGCTCCCGGTCGGGTCGCGCCGGGGCCGGCCCCGACGCGGGTCACTCGGCGACGAGCTCGCGACCACCGCCGGCCCCGCCCGGGAGGATGTTCCGGTCGAGGATCGACAGCGGGATGCTGACCGACACCGCGCTGTTCGGGATGTCGACGACCCCGCCGATGCGACCGTCGATCGGCGCCGCCCCGAGGAACAGGTAGGCCTGCTCGAAGGTCCAGTCCATCGCCGGCATCAGGTAGTTGATGGCGTTGAGGCAGGCCCGGCGGTAGGCGACCGTGGCGTTGATGTAGTAGTTGCGGCCGTCCTCGACGCTGATCCCCTCGAAGGTCAGGAACTCGGAGTAGTTGGGACCGACGCGTCCGGGCTTGAAGAACGGCATGTCGGTCTTGTAGCGGTCCATCCCGCCCTTGATCACGTCGAAGTGCAGGTCGATGAAGCCGGGCATCTCGATGGCCCCGCAGAAGGTGATCTCCCCGTCGCCCTGCCCGAAGTGGAGGTCGCCGATCGAGAAGAGGCCACCGGGGACGAACACCGGCATGTAGACCCGGCTGCCGACCCCGAGGTCCTTGATGTCGACGTTGCCGCCGTGCTCGCGCGGCGGGATGGTGCGGCAGGCCTCCGCGGCGGCTCGCTCGAAGTCGGAGCCGCTCAGCGTGCCCAGCAGGGCGTCCTTGGGCAGGGGCGGCAGGGCCAGCGCCGGCACCTGGGGCGCGCCGGGCACCTCGCCCCCGTGCGCCGGGATGTCACCGGTGACCCGGTCCGGGTTGAGGTCGATGAGCGCCTGCTCCCGCCGGTTCCACTCCGCGAGCAGGTCCGGGGACGGGGCGCAGCCGAACAGCCCGGGGTGGGAGTTGCCGATGAACCGGGCGCCCGGCACGTGGCGGGAGCTGGTCCAGATGCCGTCGAGGTCCCAGATGGCCTTGGACGCCGCGGGCGAGTAGTCGGTGAGGAACCCGCCGCCGTTCTCCTTGGCGAAGATCGCCGTGTAGCCCCAGGGCTGCTCCTCGAACGGACCGATGTTGACGATGTCGACGACCAGGATGTCCCCGGGCTCGACGCCCTCGATGGCGAACGGGCCGCTGAGGACGTGGCAGGGGTCGAGGTTCATGTCGCGGATGTCGTCCGCGTCGTCGCTGTTGAGGACCTGGTTGTCGGTCCAGTCCTTGCACTCGACCCGGTACGTCGCCCCGGGCCGGATCGTCGCCGCGGGCGGGATGTCCGGGTGCCAGCGGTTGTGGCCCGGCACCGTCTGCTGCGCCATGGGCACGCTCAGGTCGCGGTTGATCTCGAAGATGACCTCGGGCACGGGGAGCTCCTCACGGTGGGTGGTGGGTCTCGACGGGAGGCCCTGGGTCAGCGACCCGGGCCTGGGCGGTCGGGGGCGCTGCGGTCGGGGGCGCTGCGGTCGGGGGCGGAGGATCGGGGCGGCGGGCCCGGCCTCGACGGCGGCAGTCCCCGAGTCACCATGCCGGCCTCCTCGCCCTGCACGTCCGTCGGACGCAGCGCCCGCGGAGCGGCGATTACTTCACCGTGCAAACTATTCACGCAGACAGGAATGGTCAAGACCTTGTTGCGGGGGCTGCCGAGATGCGGCTCGGCGTTCAGAGGGTCGCGATGACGTCGAACTCCAGGCCGTCGGCCCGCGCCAGGTAGACCGGCTGCTCCAGGTGGTTGTGCCGCAGCCGCATCGGACCGCGGACGCCGTCGTAGGCCACGGAGTCCGCGGCGGCGCAGACGGCCCGCACGTCCGTGGACCCGGCGCTCGTGACGAGCTCGACCAGCAGGCGCACGGCCTCGTAGCAGGACTCTCCGGGGCTGTTCAGCGACGGGGCGTCGGCACCGAAGCGCCGGGCGAAGCGAGCCCCGAAGTCCAGGCTGCTCGTGGTGAGGAGCGACTCGAAGTAGCCGGCCGCCGCATAGAGGTCCCGGGTCGCCTCCGCGCCGGAGGCCAGCAGCATGTCCTCGGACATCAACGGGCTGAGGCGACAGCACTGCGCGTCGAGACCGGACGCCGCGAACTGGCGGTTGAACAGCACCGCGTCATCACCGACGAGCAGCATGAGGACCGCGTCCGCGTCGCTGCGTTCGACCCGCTCCAGCGGCTCCCGGAAGTCGGTCGTGCCGAGTGGCACGAACACCTCGTCGACGAGCCCGGCGCCACACTCCTGCAGGTACTGCCGGGCCCGGGCGGCCGACCGCCGCGGCCAGACGTAGTCGTCGCCGACCACCGCCCAGCGCCGTACGCCGAGGGCCGCCACGAGCCAGCGGATCGCGGGCCGCAGCTGCAGGCGGGGCGTCTCCCCGGTGAGGAAGACGCCGGGGGTGCGCTCGCCACCCTCGTACAGGGCGCTGTAGACGTAGGGCACGTGCGGGGCGATCCGGGGTGCCATGCACCTGGCGGAGGGCGGACAGGTGCCACCCGGCCACCGCCTCGACCCGGCCGCTCGTGACCAGCTCGTGGACCTTCCTGGTCACCTCCACCGGCTCCCCGGCGCCGTCCACCGGGGTCAGCCGCACCTCCCGGCCGAGCACGCCCTGCTCGGCGTTGACCTCCTCCATCGCCAGCTGCGCGCACAGCTCGGACGACGGGCCGAGGATGCCGGCCGGGCCGTGCAGGGGGATGACGAGGGCGACGTCGAGCGGCCGGTCGCAGACCCTGGCCGACCCGGCAGACCGTACGGTGTTCCTCGCAGACGATCGGGCCACTCTGACCTCACTGGGGTCGGACGGTCACGACGTGGGCAGCGCCCTCGGGCGATACGGTGTCCTGACTACTCCAGCCGCGGGGAGTGCGCAATGGTCACGACCGATTCCGACCAGAGCCTTCCCGACCTCCTGCGTCGGGTGGAGCGACGGGTGACCGGGCGGCTGGCCGCCCTGCTCACCGTCGAAGGGAGCACGCTCGATGAGTGGCGCGTGCTCTCGTTCCTCGCCCGGGCCGGCGGCCGGCCGATGTCGGCGATCGCCGAGGCCACGATGCTGCTGCCGCCCACGCTCACCAAGCGGGTCGACCACATGGTCGCCGACGGCCTGGTCCACCGGCGAGTCGACCCCGGCGACCGGCGGCGCGTGCTCGTGATGCTGTCGCCCCGCGGGCGCGCCGCCCATGACCGGCTCGCGCCGCTGGTGGCGCAGGAGGAGGCGCGCGTCGCCGCCGTGGCCACGGTGACCGGCGGTCTGGACGTCGGGCGGCTGACCGGCATGCTCGAGGACCTGCTGCGCGCGCTCGAGCAGCGAGAGGCAGCCCGGCAGCGAGGTGCCTGACGGCGGCGCCGGCCCGGATGCCGCACCCGTGGGCGAGCACCGGAGCTAGCGGACTCTCCGGCAGCATTTGGCGCGGCCGGGGTCGGCCGACGTACCCTGCGGATGAAACGAAACTGTTTCGTTTCATCCATCCCCACTCCCGGAGCCGCCCCATGCCTGACGCAGCCGACCAGCCGGCCGCGGATCGAGGGCGAGCGCGAGGGCGAGATCTTCACCGCCGTCGTGGCCCTGCTCGTCGAGGCGGGCTACGACAAGCTCACCTTCGACGCCGTGGCCACCGCCGTCCGCGCCAGCAAGGCCACGCTCTACCGGCGGTGGCCCACCAAGGCCGACCTCGTCCTCGACGCCGTCGCCGGCCACCTCCCCGCCGAGCCCGAGGTCGACGACGACACCGGCAGCCTGCGCGGTGACCTGCTCGCCCAGGCCTGCGGCCCCGGGGGCCTGTGCGACGACTCCCCCGCCGTGCTCGGCGCCCTCATCCCGGCGATGCACCGCGACCGCGACCTGTTCGCGGCGTTCCGCGAGCGCTTCGTCCAGCCCAAGCTCGAGCGGAACATCGCCGCGTTCGAGCGCGCCCGCGACCGGGGCGAGGTCGGGCCGGGAGCCGACCTGCACCTGCTGGCCAACACCCTGTCCGGCGATCTGCGTGCACGACACGTTCGTCTACGACATCCCCGCCACCCCCGAGCGTGTCGCCCACGTCATCGACAGCGTCGTGCTGCCGGCGGCCCGCGCGACCCTCGACCGCAGTCCCGCCTGACCCCCCGCGACTTCCCCACCTTCTTCGACCGAGAGGACCGGACACCATGTCCACCACCACCGCAGGCCAGCTCGACGGCCTCGCCGACCGAGCCGGCACCGCCGAGCAGCCGCGCGGCCTCGGTCTCGCCCTCGCCATCATCGGCGGCGCCCAGCTGATGATCGTGCTCGACGGCACCATCGTGAACATCGCGCTGCCCGCACATCCAGACCGACCTCGGCTTCAGCCGGAGCAGCCTGTCGTGGGTCGTCAACGCCTACGCGCTCGCCCTCGGCAGCCTGCTGCTGCTCGGCGGTCGGCTCGGTGACATCCTCGGCCGCCGCAGGATGTTCGTCGTCGGCGTCGTCCGTGTTCGCCGATCTCCTCGCTGCTCGGCGGTCTCGCCCAGAACGAGGCGATGATGATCGGCTCGCGCATCCTGCAGGGCGTCGGCGCCGCGATCGCCTCCCCGGCCGCGCTCGCCCTGATCACCACGACCTTCCCCGCCGGCAAGGAGCGCAACCGCGCCATGGGCGTCTACGCCGCCATGTCCGGCGCCGGTGCCGCGGTCGGCCTCATCCTCGGCGGCGCCCTCACCGAGGTGAACTGGCGCTGGACCTTCTTCATCAACGTGCCGATCGGCCTGCTCGTCGCCCTCCTCGCGCCGCGCTACCTGGCCGAGTCCGAGCGCCAGACCGGCCGGTTCGACCTCCCCGGCGCGCTGACCGGCACCCTCGGCCTGGTCGGCATCGTCTACGGCCTCACCCACGCGGCCGAGCCGGGCGCCGGCTGGCTCGACCCGGTCACCCTCGTCTCCCTCATCGCCGGCGTGGTCCTGCTCGTCGTCTTCGTCCTGGTCGAGCGCCGCTCTGCGCACGCCGCTGCTGCCGATCCGGATCCTCGCCGACCGCACCCGGGGCATCAGCCTCGTCGTCATGCTCATCGTCGGCGCCGGCATGTTCGCGATGTTCTACTTCCTCGGCCTCTACATCCAGCAGGTGCTCGGCTACTCGCCGCTGAAGTCCGGCTTCGCCTTCCTGCCGTTCAGCGCCGGCATCGTCGCCGCCGCCGGGCTGGCCTCCACCCTCGCCGCCAAGGTCGACCCGCGCTGGATCTCCGGCCCCGGCGCCCTGCTCGGCGCGGTCGGCATGTGGGGCTTCACCCACCTGAGCGTCGACAGCACCTACGCCACCGGGCTGCTGCCCTGGATCCTGGTGCTGGCGTTCGGCCTCGGCCTCACCTTCGTCCCGCTCACCCTCACCGCCGTGGCCGGCGTGGACGACGAGGACTCGGGCGCCGGCTCGGCCGCGCTCAACACCGCACAGCAGATCGGTGGCGCCATCGGTCTGGCCGCCCTCACCACCGTGTTCACCAGCGGCTTCAAGGACAAGGCCGCCGAGCTGACCGCCACGCTGAACCAGCAGGTGCAGTCCGGCGCGGTCGACCCGGCGCAGGCCAAGCAGGCCGGTCAGGCGATCGCGTTGCAGGCCCAGACGTTCGGCTCCACCCAGG
Organism: uncultured Actinomycetota bacterium; assembly: GCA_963828995.1. GTDB lineage: Bacteria > Actinomycetota > Actinomycetes > Actinomycetales > Dermatophilaceae > CAVRTM01. The sequence goes on along the minus strand of CAWHHB010000006.1, from coordinate 68,832 downwards.
GCTTCATGGTCGGCGCCGGTCTCATCCTCGTCGGCGCGCTGCTCGTCTTCCTCGGTCTCAACGTGCGGCACGAGGACCTCGCCGCGCGGGAGGCGGCGCACGGCGCGCACGTCGGCTGACCCACTGCCACCGCCGCCACAGGGCCCGTTGCCCGCGCCGACCGTAACCGGTCGGCCGGGCGGCGGGCCCTGTGGCATCCTCCGGACCGTGGACACCAACCCCCTGCCCCTCCTCGAGCGGTACTACGACACCGCACCCCGGGCCACCGCGCGCACCGAGGACCTCGGTCCCCTCACGCTGTTCGTCGCCGAGCGCGGCTGGCCCTACTACGCCCGCCCCCGGCTGGGCCTGCAGGACGTCGTACGGCGCGAGGAGGTCGAGGCGGTCCTCGACGCGGCAGTCCGCGCTGTCGGTGCCGCGGAGCCTGGAGTGGGTGCACGAGACCACCCCCTCGCTCGAGCAGGCGGCCCGGGACGCCGGGATGTCCGTCGCCCGGTGCCCCCTGCTGGTGCTCGACACCCTCACGGCGCCGGCGGCGCCGGCGGGGCGGGTGCGGATCGTCGACGCGGACGACCCCGACCTCGCCGCGGTCCGCGCCGCGATCCACGTCGGCTTCGGAGCCGCCGGGACGGCCAGCGGCCCGCAGTCCGTGGCCGAGCGCGACGCCGCGGTGGCCGCGGCCAGCACCTCGCTGGACGCGACGCGCGAGGCGATCCGGGCCGGGCGCTCGGTCCAGGTCGGGGCGTTCGACGACACGGACGGGCCGGTGGGCGGCGGCAGCCACAACCCCCGTGGCGACGTGAGCGAGATCGTCGGTGTCGGAGTGCTGCCGGCGTACCGGCGGCGCGGGCTGGCCGCCGCGGTCACCGCCCTGCTGGCACGGGACGCCGCGGAGCGGGGCGTCCGCACGGTGTTCTGCTCGGCCGAGTCCGCGGACGTGGCCCGGATCTACGAGAGCATCGGCTTCCGGCGCGTCGGCACCGCCTGCATCGCCGAGATCGACTGAGCAGCAACGGGACTGGCGGCGACTCACGCGTGCTGGCTGCGCGCCGATCTGCGACACGCACTCGGCCGCGGTGAGCATGGCCTGCTCGGGGCCGCCGACGAGGTAGCCGGCCGCCAGCGCATCGCCGGCACCGGTGACGTCGCGCACGTCGCCGGGCACCACGGCCAGCTCCGTCGCACAGCCGTCGCGCACGAACAGGCACCCCTGCGCACCCCGTTTCAGGACGGCGTCGGGCCCCCAGCCGTACGGGTCCGACCCCCAGCGCCCGCCACTCGCCGGCGTTGCCGAACACGACGGCGGGCTCGAGGTCCTCGACCAGCGCCCGGAGCTCGCCCGCACCGTACGCGGCGATCATGGCCGCGGAGGAGAGGTCGACCGACACCCGCACACCGCAGGCGTGGGCCACGCGAGCCACCGTCCGCACCAGGTCGGGGTCGGGGGCGCGCAACAGCAGGTAGCCGGACAGGTGCAGCCACGCCGCGCCGCTGAGCCAGGCCGGGTCGGCCAGCCGACCCGAGATCCACGCCAGGCCGCCCGGGTCCGAGGCCATCGTGCGCGTGCCACCGGTGGCCAGCGAGACCACGACGCCCGAGCGCGTGGAGTCCGGGCTCCGCGGCCAGCTCGATGCCGCGCGCGAGCAGCTGGGCGTCGAGCACCGCACCCACCGCGTCACGGCTGCGCGGGCCGTAGAGCCTCGCCGGCTGGCCGAGGTGCCGCACCCAGGCGGCCACGTTCGCCGCCTGGCCGCCGGGACCGAGGGTGACCCGGGCGGGGGTGTCGTCGTCCGGCTGCATCGGCCCCGGGGTGGCAACGAGGACGTCGAGCATCACGTCGCCCGCGACGCAGACCAGGACCGCCATGCCGACTCCTCCGGGTGCCTAGAGTGCTGCCCGTGATCATCGCCGACGAGGTCCTGGCCGCGCAGCACGACGGGCGAGGGGTCGTCGCGCTCGAGTCCACGATCATCAGCCACGGGCTGCCGACCGCGTCCAGCGCCCGGGTCGCCCGCGAGATCGAGGCGGCCGTCCGACGCTCGGGCGCCGTCCCCGCCACGGTGGCCGTCCTCGACGGGCACGGTGCGGATCGGCCTGGACGACGAGGCGCTGCACCGGGTGGCGACCGACCCGGCCGTGGTCAAGTCGAGCCTGCGCGACCTCGGCAGCGTGCTGGCGAACGGCGTCGTCGGCGCCACGACGGTCGCCTCCACCGCCTACCTCGCTGCCCGGGCCGGCATCCGGGTCTTCGCCACGGGTGGGCTCGGCGGGGTGCACCGTGGCGCCCGGGACTCCTACGACGAGTCGGCCGACCTGCCGGCGCTGGCCCACACGCCGGTGGCGCTGGTGTGCGCCGGGGTGAAGTCCCTGCTCGACGTCGGTGCCACCCTGGAGCGCCTGGAGACGCTGTCGGTCGGCCTCGTCGGTTACCGCACCGAGCGCTTCCCCGGCTTCTACATCCAGGACAGCGGCCACCGGGTGCCGTGGGTGGTGTCGTCGCCGGCCGAGGTGGCGGCCACGATGCGCGGGCGCGACGGGCTCGGCCTGCCGCAGGCGCTCGTGGTGGCCAACCCCATCCCCGACGGCCGGGAGATGGACCGCGACCTGCACGACCGCACCCTCGCGGAGGCCCTCACCGCCCTGCACGAGCGGGGCATCAGCGGCAAGGACGTCACGCCGTTCCTGCTGGCGTGGTTCCACGAGCACACCGACGGCGTCAGCCTGCGGGCGAACATCGACCTCGTGCTGAACAACGCCCGCCTCGCCGGGCAGATCGCCGTCGAGATGGCCACGGCCCCCGGCTGACGTCGCCCTCGGCGGCCTCCGGGCCGACGCGGGCACGTCGGCCGGCCGGTCAGCCCTCGACGGCGTCCATCGCCTTGTAGATCCGCTTCTCGGACACGGGGTGGGCGGTGCCGAGCGTCTGGGCGAACAGGCTGACCCGCAGCTCCTCCAGCATCCACCGCAGCTCGACCACGTCGGCGTCGGTGCGCCGCGCGGGCGGCAGCGCCGCGAGCAGGCTCGCGCGCTCCTGCTCGACCCGGTGCACCACGGCCATCCGCTCGGCGTCGCGGGCGACCTCGCCGGGCGCCTTGTCCTGGCGCACCCGCATCGCCCGCAGGTAGCGCTCCAGGTGGCGCAGCCGCCCGTAGCCGGTGTCGGCGACGAACCCGGGGCGCACCAGGGCCCGCAGCTGGCGGTCCAGGTCGGTCCGCGTCGCGGCGACCACCGGGCTGGTCAGCGCGGCCTGGCCGAGCTCGACCTCCCGGGCCCGGACCAGCACCGGCTCGACGAGCTCGATCACCTCCAGCACGCGGGGCACGACGCCGCGACGCACCGCCGCCAGCGTCTCCTCGAACTCCTCGGGAGTGCGCACGGTGCCGCCGGGGCGCTCGGCCACGATCGAGTCGACCGCGCAGGCCAGGCAGTCGTCCAGCAGCGCCGGCACGCTGCCGTGCGGGTTGTTGCCGAGGGCCAGCTTCTGGGCGTTCGAGAGCAGCGCGAGCACCCGCTTCCACGGCGCAGTCGTGTTGAGCAGCAACAGTCGTCGCACGCCGAGCCGGGTCGCGTGGTCACGCTCGGACTCCGTCGGCAGCACCTCGACCGAGACGGTGTCACCGTGGTCCACCACCGAGGGGAAGCCCTGGATCACGCGCTCACCGTGACGCTGCTCGAAGGTCTCGGGCAGCGCGCCGAAGCTCCACTGCGCCAGCCCCTTCCGCTCCACCGCCCCGGCCGCCTGCGCCATCGTCTGACGCATCTGCGGCGCCATCTGCTCCTGGAGCGCGCGCAGGTCCTTGCCCTCGGCCAGCGCCCGGCCGCCACGGTCCTCGACCCGGAAGGTGATCCGCAGGTGGTCCGGCACGCGCGACCAGTCCCACTCCCCCGGGTCCACGCCGAAACCGGTGCGCGCCTTCAGGGCCCGGCCGAGCTCGTCGGTGATCCACGCGCCGCCGGCGGGGTCGCTGTCGGCCAGGGCGGCCTGGGCGTGGTCGGGGGTGGGCACGAAGTGCCGGCGGGTGGCCTTGGGCAGGGACTTCAGCAGCGCGGTGGCCAGGTCCTGGCGCAGACCCGGCACCTGCCAGTCGAACCCGACGTCGACGACCTGGTTGAGCACGTCGACCGGCAGGTGCACGGTCACCCCGTCGGCCTCGGCGCCGGGCTCGAACTGGTAGGTCACCGGCAGCCGCAGCGCGCCCTGCTCCCAGACCTGCGGGTAGTCCTCGGCGCTGACGGAGCCGGCGTCGTCGCTGACGAGCAGGTCCTCGGTGAACGTCAGCAGGTCGGGCTGCTCGCGGCTGGTCGTCTTCCACCAGGAGTCGAAGTGGCGCACCGACACGATGTCGGCGGGCAGCCGCTCGTCGTAGAACTCCACCAGCGTCTCGTCGTCGACGAGGATGTCGCGCCGTCGCGCCCGGTGCTCCAGCTCGGTCAGCCGCTGGACCAGCGCCCGGTTGTCGTGGAAGAACCGGTGGTGGGTGTCCCACTCACCGTCGACGAGGGCGTTGCGGATGAACAGGTCCCGTGACTCCTCGGGGTTGACCCGGGCGTAGTTGACCTTGCGCCCGACGACCAGCGGGACGCCGTACAGCGTCACCTTCTCGAGGGCCACCGCGGCGCCGCGGCGCTTCTCCCAGTGCGGCTCGCTGTAGCTGCGCTTGACGAGGTGCCCGGCCAGCCGCTCGATCCACGCCGGGTCGGTGCGGGCGTTGACGCGGGCCCACAACCGGGTGGTCTCGACGAGCTCGGCCGACATCACCCACTGCGGCTGCTTCCTGAACAGCGAGGAGCCGGGCGAGATGCCGAACCGGGCGTTGCGGGCGCCGATGTACTCGCGCTTCTCGACGTCGCGCAGCCCGATGTGCGAGAGCAGCCCCGCGAGCAGCGACTGGTGCACGCGGTCGGCGTCGGCCTCGTCCGAGTTCAGCTGCAGGCCGAGGGTCTTGCACGCCGCCTTGAGCTGGCTGTGCACGTCCTGCCACTCGCGGATCCGCAGGTAGTGCAGGTACTCGCGTCTTGCACATGCGGCGGAACGCGCTGCCGGACAGCTCGCGCTGCTGCTCCTTGACGTAGTGCCACAGGTTGAGCAGCGCGATGAAGTCGGAGTGCTCGTCGGCGAACCGGCGGTGCAGCTCGTCCGCCTGCTGACGCTTCTCCATCGGCCGCTCGCGCGGGTCCTGGATGGACAGGGCCGACACGATGACCAGCACCTCGCGCAGCGCGCCGTTGGTCTCGGCCTCCAGCACCATCCTGCGCCAGGCGCGGGTCGACCGGCAGCGCGGCGATCTTGCGGCCGGCGGCGGTGAGCCGCTTGCGCGGGTCGGTCGCCGACTCGTCGATCGCCCGCAGCTCCTCCAGCAGCCGGACGCCGTCGGTGATCTGGCGGGAGTCCGGCGGCTCGACGAACGGGAAGCCGGGCGATGTCACCGAGACCCGAGCGACGTCATCTGCAGGATGACCGAGGCCAGGTTGGTGCGCAGGATCTCGGGGTCGGTGAACTCCGGCCGCGACTCGAAGTCCTCCTCGGAGTAGAGCCGGATGCAGATCCCGTCGGCCACGCGCCCGCACCGGCCGGCCCGCTGGCTGGCGCTGGCCTGGGAGATCGGCTCGATCGGCAGCCGCTGCACCTTGGTCCGCTGGCTGTAGCGGGAGATCCGCGCGGTGCCCGCGTCGACGACGTAGCGGATGCCCGGCACGGTCAGCGACGTCTCGGCCACGTTGGTGGACAGCACGACCCGCCGTCCGGTGTGCCGGCCGAACACGCGGTGCTGCTCGGCCGCGGACAGCCGGCCGTAGAGCGGCAGGATCTCGGTGTGCGGCAACGACAGGCCCTCGAGATGCTCTGCGGCGTCACGGATCTCGCGCTCGCCCGAGAGGAAGACGAGGATGTCGCCGCCGCCCTCGGTCCACAGCTCCTCGACCGCCAGCCCGATGCCGGTCACCTGGTCGCGGTCGTCCTCGGGGTCGCCCCCGCCGAGCGGCCGGTAGCGGACCTCGACCGGGTAGGTGCGGCCGGAGACCTCGATGATCGGTGCCGGCGTGCCGTGGCTGGCGAAGTGCCGGGCGAACCGCTCGGGGTCGATCGTCGCCGAGGTGATGATGAGCTTGAGGTCGGGCCGGCGCGGCAGCAGCTGCTTGAGGTAGCCGAGGAGGAAGTCGATGTTGAGGCTGCGCTCGTGCGCCTCGTCGATGATGATCGTGTCGTAGCGGCGCAGGTCGCGGTCGCGCTGCAGCTCGGCCAGCAGGATGCCGTCGGTCATCACCTTGACCAGCGTGTCGCTGGTGGAGTGGTCGGTGAACCGGACCTGGTAGCCGACCGCCGCGCCGAGCTCGGTGTCGAGCTCCTCGGCGATCCGCTCGGCCACCGACCGGGCGGCGATCCGCCGGGGCTGGGTGTGCCCGATGGTGCCCTCGATGCCGCGGCCGAGCTCGAGGCAGATCTTGGGGATCTGGGTGGTCTTGCCCGACCCGGTCTCCCCCGCCACGATGACCACCTGGTGGTCGCGGATGGCGGCGGCGATGTCCTCGCGGCGCTCGACGACCGGCAGGTCCTCGGGGTAGGTGATGACCGGCACCAGGGCGCGGCGGCGCGCCATCCGGGCCTCACGCACCTCGGGTGCCTCGCGCGGGCGGGCGGGGCGACCGCCGGACGGGCCGCGGCGCCGGCCCCGGGCGCGCGCGGACTGCGGCGCGCGCTCGGAGGTCATGCCCTCAAGGATAGGCGGAGCGTGGTGACGCCCTCGACCGAGTTCCGCCGGCGCCGGCTCAGCTGCGGTGCAGCCAGCCCTCCAGCCGGCGGGTCAGGGCCGGCAGGACGAGGTAGGTCATGATCGGCGTCAGCGTGGCGGTCATCACCAGCACCCGCGGCACCACCGGCCAGGAGGTCAGCAGCCGGCCGAGCGTCACGGTGGCCAGCAGGTTGACCGGGAAGAAGGCCATCCAGATCAGCAGCGACTGCTTCCACCGCGGCGGAGCCACCGGCCCGGCCTGCGCCGGCTCGACGACCAGCTCGACCGGCGGGTCGAACCAGCCCTCGATGCCGGTCCGCCGCTCCGAGCGCGCGTGCTCGACCAGCCCCTCGCCGGAGCGCAGCCACCACTGTCGCTCGGTGGAGGACTCCCAGGTGCCCAGGCTCGCGGCGTCGGCGAAGCGGTACAGCATGTGCCACTCGTCGGACGCGTCCCGGGGACGCACCCAGCCGGCGCCGAGGAACCCCGGGAACAGCTCGGCCATCGCGGTGCCGGCCCGGACCCACGCGATCATCTGGGTCGTGTCCGCGGGGGCGACCTTCCGGGTGATGGCGACGGTGACGGGGCCGTCGAAGGCGGGCGGGGCGTGCTCGGTGGGCGCAGTCATGGTGCCCTCATTGTCCCGGACGCCGGGCGGCCGACCGACCACCCGAGGCAGCGCGACTCCCCCGCAGCCGGGGTGCGCCGTACGCCCTCAGGTGTCGCCCGGCCCGGCGCGCAGCCCCTCGAGCAGCACGGTGCACACCCGGTCGAGCGCCGACCCGAGGCCGGGGTCACCCCACTCCGCCGCGTGCGCCGGGTGCGAGAACCACGCGGTGGCGTGGAACACCGCCCGCCCGGCCTGCTCGGCGGTGAGCGACGTCGCGAGCTCGCCGCGCGCCAGTCCGTCGGCGATGATCCGGCCGAGCTGGTCGGCCAGGGTCGCCTCGTGGGCCCGGACGACGTCACGCGAGCCGCTGGCGATGGCGTGGTAGGTCGCGAACAGCTGCGGGTCCTCCAGCGCCATCGTCCGCTTCGCCAGGCTCAGCTGGCGGACCCAGCGCCGGATCCGTTGCGGCGCCGGCGTCCTGGCGGTCACGACCTTCTCCAGCGGGCCGGAGAGGCGCTCGAGCCACCGTTCGGCCACCGCGTCGCGCAGCGCCGTCTTGCTCGGGAAGTGCCGGTAGACGCTGCCGTGGCTGACGCCGAGCTCGCGCGCGACGTCGACCACGGTGGCCTTGGCCGGCCCGTAGCGGCGCAGGACGTCCTCCGCCGCCACGAGCACCTGCTCGGCCGTGAGGGCCGCCTCGACCATCAGGCGCCGTCGCTGCGACGCTCGCTGTCCAGGAACGCCATCTGCCCGGCGTCGTACCGCGTCCCGGCCACGGCGGACGCCGGCACGGCCGCCTCGATCGCGGCGAGGTCGTCGGCGGACAGCTGCAGGTCGAGCGCGCCGAGGGCCTCGTCCAGCCGGTCGCGTCGACGCGCGCCGACGAGCGGCACGATGTCCTCGCCCCGGGAGAGCACCCAGGCGATGGCCGCCTGGGCGACGGTCGCGCCCCGGCCCTCGGCGACCGCCCGCAGCGCCTCGACCAGGCGCAGGTTCTGCTGGAGGTTCTCCCCCTGGAAGCGGGGGCTGTGGCTGCGGAAGTCGGTGACGGCGGGCTCCCGCTCGGCGGTCCAGTGGCCGCTGAGCAGCCCGCGGGAGAGCACGCCGTACGCCGTGATGCCGATCCCCAGCTCACGCGTGACGGGGAGGATCTCGTCCTCGATGCCGCGGGAGACCAGGGAGTACTCGATCTGCAGGTCGGCCACCGGGTGGACGGCGTGGGCCCGACGGATGGTGTCGGCGCCGACCTCGGACAGGCCGACGTGGCGCACGTAGCCGGCCTGGACCAGCTCGGCGATGGCGCCGACGGTCTCCTCGACCGGCACGGCCGGGTCGAGCCGGGCGAGGCGGTAGACGTCGACGTGGTCGGTGCCGAGGCGGCGGAGGGTGTAGGCCAGGGAGTTCTTCACGGCGGCCGGGCGGCCGTCGACGCCGAGCCAGCTGCCCTCGGGGCCGCGGAGCGCGCCGAACTTCACGCTGATGGCGACCTCGTCGCGGCTGCGCCCGGTCAGTGCCTCGCGGATGAGCAGCTCGTTGTGTCCGGCGCCGTAGAAGTCGCCGGTGTCGAGCAGGGTGACACCGGCGTCGAGCGCGGCGCGGATGGTGGCGACGCTCTCCGCGTCGTCGGCGGGACCGTAGAGGTCGGACATGCCCATGCAGCCGAGCCCGAGGGCCGAGACGGTGGGGCCGGTGCTGCCGAGGGTGCGCGTCTTCATGGTGCTGGGCCTTCCTGGTGGGGGCCTCCAGCGTGCGACTGACGGCTGACAGAAGTCAATTTCTGTCAGCCGTCAGTCGATGGCCTCCGGCCCGCAGTGCGGCTCAGGCGCCCTTGGCGGCGGTGAAGCCCTGCTCGAGGTCGGCGAGGATGTCGTCGATGTGCTCGATGCCCACGGCAAGGCGCACCAGTCCCGGCGTGACGCCGGCGGCCGCCTGGTCCTCGACCGACAGCTGCGAGTGCGTCGTGGACGCGGGGTGGATCACCAGCGAGCGCACGTCGCCGATGTTGGCCACGTGCGAGTGCAGCTCCAGCGCCTCGACGAACCTCTTGCCCGCCTCGAGCCCGCCCTCGATCTCGAACGCGACGATGGCGCCGGCGCCGCGCGGGGCGTACTTGCGCGCCAGCGCGTGCCACGGCGACGACGGCAGCGACGCGTAGGCCACCGACCGCACCTCGTCGCGGCCCTGCAGCCACTCGGCCACCGTCAGGGCGTTGTCGACGTGCCGCTCGATCCGCAGGCTGAGCGTCTCGATGCCCTGGGAGATGAGGAAGGCGTTGAACGGCGAGATGGCCGGGCCGAGGTCGCGCAGCAGCTGCACCCGCGCCTTGAGGATGAACGACAGGTTGGCGCCCAGGGGGCTGCCGACGCCGAGGTCCCGGCCGTAGACGAGGCCGTGGTAGCTCGGGTCGGGCTCGTTGTAGTTGGGGAAGCGGGCCGGGTCGGCGGTGAAGTCGAACGTGCCGCCGTCGACGATGACGCCGCCGATGGAGGTGCCGTGGCCGCCGAGGTACTTGGTCGCCGAGTGCAGCACGACGTCGGCGCCCCACTCCAGCGGCCGGATGAGGTACGGCGTCGCGACGGTGTTGTCGACGATGAGCGGCACCCCGGTCTCGTGCGCCACGGCGGCGACGCCCTCGATGTCGAGCACGTCCTGCTTGGGGTTGCTGATGGTCTCGGCGAAGAAGAGCTTGGTGTTGGGCCGGACCGCCGCCCGCCAGGAGTCGAGGTCGTCCGGGTCCTCCACGAACGTCGTCTCGACGCCGAGCTTCCTCAGCGTGTACTTCAGCAGGTTGTACGTGCCGCCGTACAGGCTGGGGCTGGCCACGACGTGGTCGCCGGCCTCGGCGACGTTGAGGATCGCCACGGTCTCCGCGGCCTGGCCCGAGGACACGAGCAGGGCGCCGACGCCACCCTCGAGGCTGGCGATGCGCTGCTCGACGGCGTCCTGGGTGGGGTTCATGATCCGGGTGTAGATGTTGCCGAACTCCTTGAGCGCGAACAGGTTCGCCGCGTGCTCGGTGTCGTTGAACACGTAGGAGGTGGTCTGGTAGATCGGCAGCGCCCGGGCACCCGTGGTCGGGTCGGGGGCCTGGCCGGCGTGCAGCTGGCGCGTCTCGAAGGACCAGCTCGGGGTCGTGTCGCTCATCGGGATCCTCAGCCTTTCGGGGCGTGTGCGTCGGTCGTCCTCGCGTCGGATGCCACGCTGCGCACCTGTGGCCAGGTGCGGGACCAGGACGTGGGCGCCCGCGCTTGCGCCGCGCCGGGAGGCGCGTCGCCAGGTCCTCACCCGGGGCACCCCACCGCGGAGGAGGGTTGCCGGCCAGCAAGCCGGGGCTTTCTGCTGGCACTCATGACCTAGCCGCACAGTAGGACTTGCCTCCGGCGCCGACCACCGTCGTCTCGTCATCTGAAACCTGCCGACCGTACCCTCCGGGCGCGGGGGTCGCTACAGTCGGCGCATGCTTCCCGTGACCGTCGACCCGGCCTCGGGCACCCCGCCGTTCGAGCAGCTGCGCCGGCAGGTCGCCGCCATGGTCGCGGAGGGCATCCTCGCCCCCGGCACCAGGATGCCGACGGTCCGGCAGCTCGCGGCCGACCTCGGGCTCGCCGCCAACACCGTGGCCCGCGCCTACCGCGAGCTCGAGACCGACGGCGTCATCGCGACGCACGGCCGCAAGGGCACGTTCGTGAGCAGCGCCGTCATCGACCACGACACCTCCCCCGACAGGAGCACGGGTGAGCGCGCGCGGGCCGCCGCCGACGCGTACGTCGCGTCGGTCCGCACCCTCGGGCTCGGCGTCACCGAGGCGACGAGGCTGGTCGAGCTGGCCTGGTCCCGCACCTGACCGGACCTCCCGCGCCGCTCAGAACAGCGTGTCCTGCTCCAGGGTGAGCAGCACCTGCTTGCGGCCCAGGCCACCGCCGAACCCGGTGAGGGTGCCGTTCGCGCCGATCACCCGGTGGCACGGGATCACCACCGGGATCGGGTTGCTGCCGTTGGCTGTCCCGACGGCGCGCGACGTGGTCCTCGGGTCCACCCCGACCCGCCGGGCGATCTCGCCGTAGGTCACGGTGTGGCCGAACGGCACCGTGCACAGGGCGGTCCAGACCCGCTGCTGGAACGGCGTGCCGGCCGGCCGCAGCGGCAGGTCGAACTCGCGGCGGTCACCGGCGAAGTACTCCTCGAGCTGGGTGCGCGCGGCGACCAGCAGCGGGTGGGTGTCGTCCCGCTCCCCCGTCACCGGACGGTGCGGCTCGAAGTCGATGCCCGTGATGGCCGAGCCGTCGGTGCGCACCAGGAGGTCGTCGACCGGGGACGTCACGATGGTCCAGCTGCTCATGGGATCTCCTTCTCGTCGGGTTGTGCCGCCGTCCACAGGTGCATCAGCGCGTAGGAGCGCCACGGCCGCCAGGCACGTGAGACCTGCTCTGCCGCAGCCGGATCGACGCCCACCGCGGTCAGGCCGTGCCGGACGCCGACGTCGGTGGGCAGGAAGACGTCGGGGTCGCCGAGCGAGCGCAGCAGGATGTAGTCGGCCGTCCACGGGCCGATCCCCGGCAGCTCCAGCAACCTGGCCCGCACCTCGGCGCGGGGCGCGCTGCGGTCCAGCGGCACCTGCCCGTCGGCGATGGCCGCGCAGAGGCCGACCAGGGCGCGCCCGCGGCTGCGGGGCATCGGCAGCGAGGCCGGGTCGAGCCCCGCCATCGTCGCGGCGTCGGGGAACGTGGCGCCCAGCCCGTCCGGCCGGGTCTGCCCGTCGGGCGCCAGCGCGGCGCCGTGCGCGGCGACCAGGCGGGCCAGGATGGTGCGGGCGCCGGAGACCGAGATCTGTTGTCCCACCACGGCTCTGACCGCCACCTCGAGACCGTCGACGTGCCCGGGGACCCTCAGGCCCGGGTGCGCCCGGACGGTCGGGCCCAGCACCGGGTCCGCCCCGAGCAGGTCGTCGACGGCGGCCGGGTCCGCGTCGAGGTCCAGCAGCCGGCGGCAACGCTCCACGGCGGCACCGACGTCGCGGAGGTCGGCCGCCTCGAGGGCGCACGCCACGACGTCCTCGCGGGGAGTCAGGTGCACGACGGCCGGCCCGTGGGGCAGGGCCAGGGTGCGCGAGTACGTGCCGCCGGCGACCACCTCCAGGCCCGGCACGGCGCGGGCGGCGAGGAAGGCCAGCAGCCGTCCCCCGTCGAACGGCCGGCGGACGGCGAGCCGGATGTCCAGACGACCGGGGGTGGGGGTGCCGCCGTGGCGCCGCCGGCCGCGCAGCTCGGTGGGCGTGCAGGCGTAGACCTCGGCGACGGTGGCGTTGAACTGCCGGACGCTGGAGAAGCCCGACGCGAAGGCGATGTCGGACATCGGCAGCTGCGTGGTCTCCACCAGGATGCGCGCGGTCTGGGCGCGGCGGGCCCGGGCCAGGGCGAGCGGTCCCGCACCGACCTCGTCGGTGAGCACCCGGCCCAGGTGCCGTGGCGTGTAGCCGATCCGCCGCGCCAGCCCGGAGACGCCGTCGCGCTCGACCACGCCGTCGTTGATCAGCCGCATGGCGCGGCCGGCGACGTCGGCGCGGACGTCCCACTCCGGCGACCCCGGCGTGGCGTCGGGGAGGCACCGACGGCAGGCGCGGTAGCCCGCCAGCTGTGCGGCGGCGGCGCTGACGAAGAACTCGACGTTGGGCCGGCGCGGGGTCGTCGCCGGGCAGGAGGGTCGGCAGTAGATGCCGGTGGTGCGCACCGCGGTGTAGAACACCCCGTCGAAGCGCCGGTCGCGGCCCTGGACCGCGCGGTAGCAGCGCTCGGCGTCGGCGACGTGTGAGGGGGGCATGCCGCCATCCTGCCTCATCGCGGAGCCCGGGCTCTGGCGGGTTTCGGACACGACCGGCCGAGCCCTGACGGCGGCCGGGTCGGCGCTGTGGACGACGTGCGCGGCGCCGTCCGGGCCGGGGCTAGCGTGCTCGCGGGAGGTGGCGGCCGTGCGTTACGAAGTGGGTCCGGAGGGGTTGCGGGAGCGGTCGGAACGGGTCGCGCGGGCCTCGGCCGCGGCGGCGCGGCTGCAGCTGGGCGACGACGTGGCCCGGTTGCAGCGGGCCATGCCCGGGGCCCGCAGCGCCGAGGCGGCGGCGCAGCTGGCTCGGGAGTGGGACGACATGCTGTGCACCTGGACGCAGGGGGCGACCGACCACGCCCGCGCCCTGCGCCGGGCTGCGGGTGACTACGCCCTCGCCGACCTGCTGAACCGCCCCCGCAGCTGGACCAACCCGCTCAAGCGGGGAGCCTGATGGGCCGGTTGTCGCTGGGGCAGGTGCGTGAGTGGGACCCGGCCCGGATGGAGGACGTCGCCCTGTCGCTCACCCGGAGCAGGTCGGCGCTGACGTCCCTCGGCGCCGACCTGCCGGTGGGGGCCGGCCCGACGGTGTGGCAGGGCTCGGCCGCGAGCGCGGCCTACCTGCGCGAGGAGGCACTGGCCGCGCGCCGAGCTGGCGCTGGTCACGGCCGTCGCCACCGTCCAGCGTGCTGTCGGCGAGGCCGCGGAGCGCGTGCGGTCGGTGCAGGCCGCGCTGTCCGGTGTCGAACGGGCGGCGGCAGCGCACCGCCTGCGCGTCGACGACGACGGCGCCGTGCGTGACACGTCGTGCCTGCCGACGCCGCCCGACCCGGCCCTGGCCGCGGCCGCCCGCCGCGATCGCGAGCGCGCCCGGCAGGCGGCGCAGGCGGCGGTCCGGGAGGTGCTGCGGTCCGCCGGGGACATCGACGACGACCTGGCCGCGGTGCTCGTGCGCGCGGCGACGGACGACGTCGACAGCGGTGGCGCCACGTCCCTCGACCAGGCCTGGCGGGTGGGCGCCGGCCGCACCACCATCACCATCCCGGCACCCCCGGCGGGTGGACCGTACGACGCCGCGACGTGGTGGCGGGCGCTGACCGCCGAGCAGCGCAGCCGGGCGGCCGTCACGATGCCGGCGACGCTGGGCGCCCTGGACGGACTCCCCGCCGGGGTGCGTGACGCGGCCAACCGCACGGTGATGGCACAGGAGCGGACCCGCCTCGAGCGGCTCCTGCCCGGCCTCCACGCGGCGGTCGCGAGGGCCCGCGCCGAGTCGACCGGCGGCGACGACCAGGCCGACGTGGCGCGGGTGCTGCGGATCCGGTCGGCGCAGGACGGGCTCCACCGCAGCCACGACCGCGCTGGCCGCGATCGCCGCCCTCGTCGCGATGCTCGCCCAGCCCGGGCCGAGGCGCGAGCTGCTCTGCTTCGGTGCGCGCGGACGCCGGGTCACGGCGGCGGTCGCGGTGGGCGACGTCGCCACCGCCGGGCACGTCGCCGTCTTCGTCCCCGGGCTGACCAGCCAGGTGCAGGACCCGGCGACGTTCGTCACGTACGACGCCCAGATGGCCCAGCTCGTGCAGGCCGCCGGCCGGATGCTGGCTCCGCCGACGGCCAGCCCCGGTGCGGACGCGGTGGCCGCGGTGACCTGGCTGGACTACGAGGCTCCACAGTGGGACGAGCTGCTCGAGCCCAGCCACTCGGTCCTGCTCCCCCTCGACGCCGAGCGCGCGGGGGCTCCCCTGGCCTCCTTCGTCGTCGGCATCGACGCCGCCCGCGAGCGCGCGCCGCACCTGACCCTGCTCGGGCACTCCTACGGCTCGACGACCGCCGGGTTCGCCCTGCAGGTGGGCACCGGGGTCGACGACGCCGTCCTGTTCGGCTCCCCCGGCCTCGGCACGTCCGAGGTCGCGGACCTGCAGGTGGCGCCCGGGCACGCCTGGCTGCTGGAGGCGCGCGGTGACGCCGTGGCCGACCTCGGCGCGTTCGGCGCCGACCCCAGCGGCCTCCCCGCGATGGTGCGGCTCTCCTCCGACGCCACGCCGCTGCCGGGCGGCGTGCTCGGCGCCGAGTCGACGGGGCACAGCAGCTACCTCGCCCTGGGCTCCACCGCGGCCTGGAACATCGCCGCGGTCGTCGCCGGGCGGCGGGACCTGACCGTGGCCGGCCGCGCCGACAAGGCGGGCCTGGGCGACCGGGCGCGTCGGGCCGCACCCTCCGTCCTCCAGCCGGCGACCGGACCCGCGCGGGGACCGGTCACGGGGCTGTGGGCGGTCACGCGCGACCGTCACCACCGGTGAGCAGCCGCCCGGCTGACCGGCTCAGCGGCGCCAGCCCCAGCGCCGTCGCCCCGGCGACGGCGCCGGGGGGCTCACCTCGGGCGCCTGCCCGGCGGCCTCCTGCGACGCACGCCACCGGCCGTAGCCGTTCTCCTGCACCGTCAGCACCCGCCCGGTCGAGGTGTCCATCGGGGTCCAGCGGTGCCGGTGGCAGAGCTCGAGCACCGCCCGCACGGGATCACGGCCGCCTCGCACCCGCACCATCAGCGAGCCGACCGGGTCGTCGGTGCCCAGCTCCAGCTCCGCGGTGACGTCGGCACGCTCGACCCAGGCCGTGCCGTCGGCGTCCCACGTCGTCTCCGGCCACACCGCCTCGACCCGCTGCCGCACCTGGGGCACCGAGCCGAGTGGGCCGATCGGTGTCGGCGGCGCCGTCACTGTCGCCGGTCTCCCAGGACCGGTCGTCGCCCGAGACGTAGATGTCCCAGCTCATGGCCACCTTCCCTGTCCTGCCACGGACGCCCGCGGCGCGGCCCGCTGCCGACCGCCCAGTATGCCGAGCCGACGGCCACCGACCGGACGCCAGGGTGCTGCCGGTGCTCGCCGGTGCCGCCGGTGCGCCGTCGCCGTGTTCCAGCCGTGTGACCAGAGGGGCCCCTGTTAACGGGACACCAGCAGCAGAAGTCACGTTCGCGAAACATGGCCTTCCTAGCGTGGCACCACATTCACCGGCAGGGAGGCCACCATGATCCATTTGGCACGCGAGGCGGGCGCACAGGAGGACCACACGGTGTGGGGGTCGCACCTCGCTCCGGACACGCCGCAGCTGGTCCTGGCCGTGCGCCGGTACGGCTCACGGGAGCAGGCGTGGAGCCTGCGGCTGCTCGGCCGGGCCGTGGCCCGGCGGCTGCCGGACCTGCGGGTGTCGCTGGCGTGCGTCGGCCGCGACGCGCCGGCCCTGACCGAGGTGATGGCCTCGGCCACCAGCGAGAGCGTCGTGGTGCCGCTCTGGCTGTCCAGCACGGAGCGGACGCAGCGCACGCTGGCCACGGCCACGCGCGCTGAGCCGGCACCCGGTGCAGGTCGCCGGGCCGCTCGGACCCGGACCCGCTCCTGGCCGACGTCCTGGCGTGGCGGCTGCGCGCGGCCGGCGCCCAGGTCGGCGACCCCGTGGTCCTGGCGGCGCCGACGCCGGCCGAGTCCGACGGCCACCTCGACGTGGTGCGTGCCGCAGCCATGCTGCGGGCCCGCTGGAACGGCGCACCGGTGGCGATCGCCTACACCGCCGGGTCGCGCACGCACCATCGACGGCGCGGTCCGGGCCCTGCGGCAGACCGGGGCGCCCCGGGTGGCGGTGGCCCCGTGGACGCTGATGCCCGGCACGGATGCCGCGTCCGTGACGATGCAGGCCGGGCAGGCCGGGGTGTCCGTCGTCGCCGAGCCGCCGGGGATGCACCCGCTGGTCCTGGGCCTCGTCGTGCGCCGCTACCTCGCCGCGGTCGAGTCCCGCCGGAGCCGGGTCGTCGCCGCCTGACCGGTCCCACCGATCACCGGACTCAGGCGGGCGCGGCTCCGGCGGGCGCCGCTCAGGCGGGCGGGAGCGCGGCGGCGAGCCGCTCGGCGTACGACTGCGCCTCCGCGTCGTCGGCGTACCGGGTGCGCGGCCAGAAGAAGCCACGCAGCCCGTCACCCTTGGTGCGGGGCACGACGTGCACGTGCAGGTGCGGCACGCTCTGGCTGACCACGTTGTTCATCGCCACGAACGACCCCTGCGCGCCGAGGGCCGAGACCAGCGCGGCGGCCACCCGCTGCGCTGCCGTCATCACCACGGTCAGCGCGCCGGGGTCGATGTCGACGAGCGTCCCGACGTGGGTGCGTGGCACCAGCAGCACGTGGCCCTTGAACAACGGCCGCGCGTCGAGGAAGCCCACGACGTCCGGCTCGTCGAGGACGACGTGGGCGGGCACCTCGCCGGCGGCGATCGCGCAGAAGACGCAGGTCATCGCCCGAGACTAGCCAGCGGACGGCGACCCGGCCGCCCCGCTCCGGGCAGCCGGCCACCCGCGCAGCTCCTCAGACCAGCAGCGTCACGGCGTGGATGACCAGGCCCACCAGGCCGCCGACCACGGTGCCGTTGATCCGGATGAACTGCAGGTCGCGGCCGACGTGCAGCTCGATCCGCTCGGCGGCCTCCTTGCCGTCCCAGCGGTTCACGGTCGTGGAGATCACGGTGGCGATCTCGGGGCCGTAGGTCTCGACCACCCACCCGACCGCGTCGGTGACGTGCCCGTCGACCGCGGGCGCGCAGCTCGTCGTCCCGCTGCAGCCGCTGCCCCGAGGCTGCGCAGCGCCTCCCCCGCCCGGCGGCGCAGCGGGCCGTCCTCGTCGGCCAGCGCGGACAGCAGTGCGGTGCGCACCGACTCCCAGACCGCGATGACCGTGTCGCCGACCTGCGGGTGGGTGAGGACGTTGGTCTTCAGTGCCTCGAACCGCTCCATCGTCGCGGGGTCGTCCTGCAGGTCGCGGCCGAGCTGGCTGAGCAGGTCGTCCAGCGCCCCGCGCGCCGGGTGCCGGGGGTTGTCGCGGACGTCGGCGACCCAGGCCAGGGCCTCGTGGTGCACCCGGTCGATCACCTTGTCGTCCAGCCACTGGGGCGACCACCAGGGCGCGCGGGCCGCCATCACCCGCGCGACCGTCCGCTGGTTCGCCGAGAGCCAGCTGTGGGCCTCGACCAGCGGCGATGTCGACCAGGCCGTGGTGCGCACCGTCGCGCACGATCTCGCTCCAGCAGCCGGCCGGCCACCGGGCTGAGCGGTTCCTCGACGAGCCGCGGCAGCATCGACCCCAGCACCAGGGACCGCACCTCGTCCGGGTGCAGCACGCGCAGCGCCCTGCCGGTCGCGGTCGCCACCTCGGCCACCACCCGGGTGCTGTGGCCCTCGTCCTCCAGCCACGCGACCGAGCGCGCCGGGCCACGTCGGCCGAGGCGACCCGGTCGCGGGCGACGTCGGCGGTGAGGAAGTGGTCGGTGACGAACTCCTGCAGGCTCTGCCCCAGCGCGTCCTTGCGGGTCGGGATGATCGCGGTGTGCGGCACCGGCACGCCCATCGGGTGCCGGAACAGCGCGGTCACGGCGAACCAGTCGGCCAACGCACCGACCATCGCGGCCTCGGCGGCGGCGTTGACGAAGCCCCAGGCGCCGTCGCGGTGCAACGTGAGCAGGAAGACCACGGCCGCGAGCAGCAGCAGGGACAGCGCCAGCGTGCGCATCCGCCGCAGCCCGCGCCGTCTCGTCTCGTCAGCCGGGCTGAGCACCAGGGAGGTCATGGCTAGATCCTGCCCGGTGGCGCCCCGGCCGGCGCGCGCAGCCCGAACCTGCGCCCTCGGGCGGCTGGCCCGTCAGGGCGCCGGGCCGAGGAACTAGTCCGTTTGGACCCTTCTGGGACCAGTCACGGCCGTTCTGCTGACCGTTGTCCCGCTTTGCCGGGATGCTTGAAGCATGGACGACAGGGCGGTCACTCAGCTGGTGGACACGTTGGAGCGAGCCATCGGTGCAGTCACTGGTGCTGGTGCCGGCGGAGTCCCCCGCCTCGGTGCACGTGCGCCGCAACGGCCGGCACGGCTGGGTGGTCGAGCTGGACTGCCGGGGCCGTGCTCTCGCACGACCTCGAGGCGGTCGTCGCCGCGCGGCTCG
This sequence comes from uncultured Actinomycetota bacterium, assembly GCA_963828995.1. Lineage (GTDB taxonomy): Bacteria > Actinomycetota > Actinomycetes > Actinomycetales > Dermatophilaceae > CAVRTM01. The sequence goes on along the minus strand of CAWHHB010000006.1, from coordinate 49,704 downwards.
GCCCGGCCGGACCCGGGCACCTGCGACCTCGACGTGCACAGCGACGCCCGGGTGCACGTGACGATCCGGGCCCGCGAGCGCGGGATGCTCCAACGGGTGCTCCAGGTCCTCGTCAGCGAGCACCGTCGGGCCCGCCCGCAGACCCGGCTGGCCGCCATCGTCCTGGACGACACGGCCCCGGCGCCCCGGCGGATCGACGTGGTCCTGCCGCCCCGCCCGCAGGCCTGCCGCAGCGCCTCGCTCTGGGGCGCCACTGCGCGCGCCTCCTCCCCCGCGTCCCCACCCCCGTCTGACCGGGGGCGCAACCCCGCCGGTCCTGCACGGCGCCGACAGCGCGGTCGCCGACAGCCCGGCGCCGACGCCGGCGGCGTGACGGGTGCGAGCATGGGCGCATGAGCCACTACCTCCTCGAGTACCGCTACGCCGACATGGACGCCCGGGCCCGGGCCCGCGCCGAGCACCTGGACTACCTGAACGCGCCTGCAGGCCAACGGCACCGTCGTCATGGCGGGTCCGCTCGCCGACTCCAGCGGCGCGGTGGTGGTGCTCGACGTCGAGGACGAGGCCGCAGTCCGTGACGTCATCGCGGGCGACCCCTACACGAAGGCGAACGCCACGACCGACCACCGCATCCGGGAGTGGAACGTCATCCCCCCGGCACAGGGCTGAGCGACCGCCCGGGTCCGGGCTCAGGCGGGCGGCTCGTAGCGGCCGTCGACCGCGGTCCACCCGCCGTCGACGAACAGCACCGTCCCCGTGACGAAGCTCGCCGCGTCGGAGACCAGGTAGGCCACCGCGCCGGCCAGCTCGTCCGGCCGCGCCCACCGGCCGAGCGCGCTCTTGCTCGCGTACGCGTCGTACCACTCCGGCGTGGCGCGGATCTGCGCCGTGAGCGGCGTCTCGACGACACCGGGCGCCACCGCGTTGACCCGCACCCCGCTCGGCCCGAGCTCGGCCGCGGCCGTGCGCAGCAGCTGCACCAGCCCCGCCTTGGTCGCGGCGTAGACGCCCTGCCCCGGCTCCACCGTCACCGCGCGGATCGACGCGAAGCCGACGATGCTGCCGCGGCCGCGCTCGGCCATGCCCGCCCCGAACGCCCGCACCAGGTCGAACGACGCCCGCAGGTTGAGGTCGACCACCCGGTCGAACTCCTCGTCGGCGTAGTCCACGCAGCCGCTTGCGCACGTTGGTCGCCGCGGTGAAGACGAGGATGTCCACGTCACCGAGCTCCTGCGCGGCGCCCCGGACCGCGTCGCGGTCCAGCACGTCCAGCCGGTACGTCGAGAGGTCACCGTCGCCCCGCGGCCGTCTCCTTGGCCGCGGCCTCGTCGACGTCGGCGCAGACGACCTGCGCCCCCTGGGCGGCCAGGGCACGGGCCACCTCGCGCCCGATGCCGCCGCCGGCCCCCACGACGACGGCGCGCCGCCCGTCGAGCCGGAACATCCGCCCGTAGTCCGGCCCCGCCTGCGGCCGTGGTGTCCTCGCTCATCTCAGCCCTTCCTCGTGGACGGCCGGATGACGGCCATCCGGGTGACGGTCAGCTCCTCGATCGCGAACCGCGGCCCCTCCCGCCCGACGCCGGAGTCCTTGGTGCCGCCGTACGGCATGACGTCGGAACGGAACCCGGGCACCTCGTTGACGACGACGCCACCGACGTCGAGCCGGTCGACCGCCGCTGAACGCGGTCTCCAGCGACCCCGTGAAGACGCTGGCGTGCAGGCCGTAGCGGGAGGCGTTGACCGCCTCGAACGCCGCGTCGAGGTCGGGCACCGAGCGCACGACGACGACCGGGCCGAAGATCTCCTCGTCCCACGCGGCGCAGCCGTCGGGCACGTCCAGCAGCACCGTCGGCGCGAGCACGCCGCCCTCGCACCGTCCCCCCGGCCAGCACCCGGCCGCCGGCGGCGACCGCCCGCTCGACCCAGTCGAGCACGCGGGCGGTCGACCGCTCGTCGATCAGCGCCGAGACCCGGGTGTCCGCGTCGCGCGGGTCACCGACGACGACCTCGCCGATCCGCGCGGACAGCCGCTTGACCAGCTGGTCGCGCACCGGCTCGGTGACGATGACCCGCTGCACGCTGATGCACGCCTGGCCGGAGGCGTAGTAGCCGCCGCGGATGACCGCGTCGGCGGCCGCGTCGAGGTCGGCGTCCTCGGCGACGACGACGGCGGCGTTGGACCCGAGCTCGAGCAGCACCTTGGTCGGGGCGGCGTCGCGGGCGATCTGGTGTCCGACCGCGGCGGAGCCGGTGAACGACACGGCGCCGAGCCGCGGGTCGGTGGTCAGCCGGACGCCGACGTCCACGCCGCCGGTGACCAGCTGGACGGCGCCGGCCGGGCCGCCCGCCGCGACCAGCGCCTCGCGCAGGACGTGCACCATCCACAGCGTCGCCAGCGGCGTCTGCGGGGCCGGCTTGATGATCACCGGGCACCCGGCGGCCAGCGCCGGCGCGACCTTGTGCGCGGCCAGCAGCAGCGGGTAGTTGTAGCCGGCGATGCCGACGACGACGCCGACCGGCTTGCGCACCCAGAAGCCGATCAGCCCCTCCCCGCTGGGCAGCAGGTCCAGCGGCACGGTCTCGCCGTGCAGCCGCGCCACCTCCTCGGCGGAGGTCTGCAGGGTCAGCAGCGTGCGGTCGACCTCGGTGCGGCAGTCGACCAGCGGCTTGCCGGTCTCCAGCACCAGCAGCTGCTCGACCTCGGTACGACGCGCCGCCAGCGCCCGGTGGGCGCCGGACAGGGCGGCCCGGCGCACGTGCGAGGGCAGCCGGCCCACGGTGTCGCGCAGGGCCACGGCGTGGTCGAGCGCCCGGCCGGCGGTCGCGGCGTCACCGACCGGAGCCGACGCGACCAGCGAGCCGTCGTACGGGAACCGGATGTCGGCCCGCTGCGGGGCCGGCACCCACTCGTCGCCGACCGGCAGCCCGTCCGGCCACTGCGGGGTGAACTGGCCGCTCACGCGTGCCCTCCTTCGTCGGAAACCGTTGTGGCAGCGGGGAACGCGGAGGGGAACGCGTCGCGGTAGGACCGCCACTGCCGGACCGGGGTCTGCACCGTCTCGGCCGCCAGCACGGCGTGACCGATGGCCCGGGTGACGCAGTCGGCGGCGGCGTCGAGCAGCCCGTGCAGCTGCGGCGGCCCGGGCGCCGGGCGCGCGCCGGTCGCCAGGGTGAACAGCGTGTCCCCGTCGAACATCGTGTGCACGGGCCGGATCGCCCGCGCCATGCCGTCGTGGCCGATGCCGGCCACCTTGGCGCACTGCGCCTTGGTCAGCGTGGCGTCGGTGGCGATCACGCCGATCGTCGTCGCCAGCACGGGGTGCGAGGCGGCTACCCGGGCCGGGCAGCGTCAACGCCCGGTCGCGCGCCGCTCGCACGTCCTCCTCGGACGGCGCTGTCAGCACAGGGAACTCGCCGTCGAGGCCGAACCGCGCGGCGTACAGCTCGCCCGTCTCGGGGTCGACGGTCGACCCGAACGGGTTGACCACGACCAGCGCCGCCACCGTCGTGCCGTCGGCGAGCACCGCGCTGGCGGAACCGATCCCGCCCTTGAGCTGTCCTGCGCTGGCGCCGGTCCCGGCCCCGACGACCCCCTGGGGCACGGCCTCGGCGCCGGTCGCCGCCAGGGCGGCCCGGTAGGCCTCGGCGCCGAGGGTCGCGTCGGGTCGGCTGGCGAAGTCGCCGCCGCGGCCGAGGTCGAAGATCACCGCGCCGGGCACGATCGGCACGACCTCTCCCGCCCCGCCCACCGGGTAGCCGACCCCGTCGGCGTACAGGGCCTGCATCACGCCGTCGGCCGCGGCCAGGCCGAACGCGCTGCCGCCGGTGAGGACCACCGCGTGCACGCGCTCGACCGCGTTGCGCGGGTCGAGCAGGTCGGTCTCGCGGGTGCCCGGGCCGCCGCCGCGCACGTCCACCCCGCCGACGACGCCGTCGGGTCCGGTCAGCACCACCGTGGTGCCGGACAGCCAGCCGTCGCCGCGCCGGGTGGCGTGGCCGACCCGGATACCGGCCACGTCGGTCAGGCGTGTTGGTCGGTCCCGTGCGGACACCGTTCATGCGGTGCTCCCGGTCAGGAACCGCCGGGCCGCCTCGGCGTAGACCCTGTGCGCAGCGCACGATGTCGGCGACCTCGACGAACTCGTCGGCCTGGTGGGCGATCCACTTGCCGCCCGGGCCGTAGACCACCGTCGCCAGCCCCGCGTCGCGGGTGAGGATCGTGCCGTCGGTGGCGCCGGGGACGCCGCCGTAGACGGCGGGCCGCCCCACGACGTGCTCGTGCGCCGCCGCCAGCGCGGCCACCACCGGGTGGTCCACCGGGGTGTCCACCGCCGGGCGGTCGTCGACCACCTCGACGTCGACGCGGACACCGCTGCCCTCGGCGGCCTCTCGCGCCATCGCCGTCACCGCCTCGACCATCGCCGTGTGGTCGACGCCGGGGATGGTGCGGGTGTCGACGCAGACCGTGGCGCGGGCCGGGATGACGTTGATCTGGTCGACGTCACCGGCGAGGGACACCGTCGGCGTCAGGTAGGTCCAGCCCAGGTGCTCGTGCTCGCCGTGCTCGTCCTGCAGCCGCTGCTGCACCTGCTCGAGGCCGGTGATGACGCGGGCCGCCACGGGCAGCGGGTTGCGGGCGTGCTGGGGCATCGCCCCGTGGGCCATGGCGCCGGTGAGCTCGATGCTCAGGCGTACGGCGCCCTTGGCCACCGCGCAGATCTCGCCCTCCTCCGGCTCGCAGACGATGACCCCGTCGACCTCGGCCGCCAGCGCCGTGCGGGCGAAGTGCTTGGCGCCGAGCATCAGCCCCTCCTCGTCGACGAGCGCGCCGACGACGATGCGGCCGGGGAACGGGCCGGCGTCCTGGACCGCCTTGACGGCGTAGATCATCGCGGCGACACCGGACTTCATGTCGGCGCTGCCCCGGCCGTGCAGGCGGCCGCCGCGGATCTCGGCGCCGTACGGGTCGACCGTCCACGCGGACAGGTCGCCCTCGGTGACGACGTCGGTGTGGCCCTCGAACATCAGCGTCGGGCCGGGGCCGCCACCGCCGTCGACGACCGCCACGACGTTGGGCCGGCCGGGCGCGACCTCCACGACCTGCGGCTCCCAGCCCAGGGCGCGCATCCGGTCGGCGACGAGCTCGGCGACCGGCGCCTCCCCGCCGCCGTGGCCGGGGTCGTTGACGCTGCGGATCCGCACCAGCTCCTGGGTGAAGGCGACGACCGCCTCCTCGTCCACGCTGAGGTCGATGTCGGTCCGGATGGTGCTCGTCACGATCGGTCCTTCCCGGAGAGGGTGGCGGCGGCCAGGTCGGCGGCGCTGACGCCGGCGAGGGCCTTGGCCAGCGTGGGCACGGCCGCGACCAGCCGCTGGGTGTAGGGGTGCTGGGGGTTCTCGTAGACCTCGTCGGTGGTGCCGGTCTCGACGATGCGGCCCTCGTGCATGACCGCCACCCGGTCGCAGACGCGGCGGACGACCGACAGGTCGTGCGAGACGAACACCAGCGTCAGCGAGAGCTCCGCGACCAGGTCGGTGACGACGTTGAGCACCTGGGCCCGCACCGACACGTCGAGGGCGCTGACCGGCTCGTCGGCGACGAGGATGCCGGGGCGGGGCGCCAGGGCGCGGGCGATCGAGATCCGCTGCCGCTGGCCGCCGGAGAACTGGTGCGGGTAGCGGCCGGCCGCCTCGGCGGGCAGCCCGACCGCCTGCAGCAGCTCGGCCACGCGCTCACCGTGCGCCGGATGCCCCTGTGCCACCAGGGGTTCGGCGATGATGTCGCGCACCCGCATCCGCGGGTCGAGTGAGCTCATCGGGTCCTGGAAGACCAGCTGCAGCCGCTCCCGCAGGAACCGCAGCCGTCGCTCGGGCAGCCCGGCGATGTCGGTGCCGTCGACCTCGACGCTGCCGGACGTGGGCCGGTCGAGCCCGGCGAGGATCCGCAGCAGGGTGGACTTGCCGCAGCCGGACTCCCCCACGATGCCGAACCGCTCGCCGGGCGCGACGTCGAAGCTCACCCCGCGCAGGGCGTGGACGACCGGCCCGGGGCGCCGCAGCGAGGTGCGCGGGCGGGTGTAGTCGCGGGTGACGTCGCGGACGCTCAGCGCGAGCGGCTGGTCAGCCACGGGACCCCACCTCCCCGTCGGCGGTCGCGCCGGCCGGGTGGTGGCAGGCGAAGCCGGAGGCCGCGTCCGGCCCGGTCCACGCCGGGGTCTGCTCGCAGGTCGCCGTGGCGTGCGGGCACCGGTTGCGGAACACGCACCCGGCCGGGAACCGCCCGGCGCCGGGCACGGAGCCGGCGATCGTCACGAGCCGGCCGCGCTCGTCGACGACGTCGAGGTCGGAGGCGCCGAGCAGGCCCTGGGTGTAGCGGTGCCGCGGCCGGGTGAAGACCTCGGCGACCGGACCCGCCTCGACGACCCGGCCGCCGTACATCACCAGCACCCGCTGGCAGACGGTGGCGACGACGGCCAGGTCGTGGGTGATGAACAGCAGCGCGGCATCCCGGGCCGCGACGCCGCGGACGATGAGGTCCAGGACCAGGGCCTGCACCGTGACGTCGAGGGCGGTGGTGGGCTCGTCGCAGACCAGCAGGGCCGGGTCGTTGGCCAGGGCCAGGGCGACGACGACCCGCTGGCGCTGGCCGCCGGAGAGCTGGTGCGGGTAGGCGCGGGCCGCGTCGCCGGGGTCGGGCAGCCCGACCTGGTCGAGCAGCTCGACGGCCGCGGCGCGGGCGCTGCGGCGGTCCGGCCGGGTGCCGTGGATCAGCATGGCCTCGGCCACCTGGTCGCCGACCCGCATGGTCGGGTTGAGCGCCGTCATCGGCTCCTGGAACACCATCGCCACGTCGCGGCCCCGGACCCGGGACATCTGCCGCTCGTCGGCGCCGACGAGGTCGTGGTCGACCCCGGCGAGGCGCACCGAGCCGGTCATCCGCACGTCCTCGGGCAGCAGGCCCATGACGGCCAGCGCGGTCAGCGACTTGCCCGAGCCCGACTCGCCGATCAGCCCGACCCGCTCGCCGCGGCCGATGGTCAGGTCCACCCCGTCGACGAGGGTGGTGTCGCGGACCGAGACCGTGAGGTCCGCGACCGTGAGCACGTCCCGGCCGGCGCCGGTGGCGTCGGCCGTGGCGGTGGCGCTCTCCAGCGGTGCGGCGCTCATCGGCGGTCCTCCAGCCTGGGGTCGTACCGGTCGCGCAGCCCGTCGCCGAGCAGGTTGAAGCCGAGCACGGCCAGGGCGATCGCGACGCCGGGGAAGACCGCGAGGCGCGGCGCGGTGAACAGCAGCTCCTGGCTCTCCTGCAGCATCCGGCCCCACGACGGGGTCGGCGGCGGGGTGCCGAACCCGAGGAAGGACAGCGCCGCCTCGGCCAGCACGGCGATGGCGAACGACACCGAGGCCTGCACGATCACGAGGCTGCCGACGTTGGGCAGCACGTGCCGCACGGCGGTCGGACAGCGGGCGACGGCCGGCCGCCCGGGCCGCCAGGACGTACTCGGTGCGCATCACCTGCAGCGACCCGCTGCGCACGACCCGCGCGAAGCTGGGCACGGTGGCGATGCCGATCGCGATCATCGCGGTGAGCGTGCTGGCGCCGAAGACCGCGCCGAACATGATCGCCAGCAGCAGCGCCGGGAACGCCAGCAGCAGGTCGTTGGCGCGCATCACGACCTCGCCGAACCAGCGCGTGGCCATCGCCGCGAGGATGCCCAGCGGCACCCCGATCACGGCGGCCACGCCCACCGCGACGAACCCCACGAACAGCGTCGTCCGCGCGCCCACGATGATCTGGCTGAGGACGTCACGGCCGAACTTGTCGGTGCCGAGCCAGTGCTGCGCCGAGGGGGTGAGCAGCCGCGAGGTCGGGTCGACCAGCGTCGGGTCGTACGGCGTCCAGACGAACGAGACCAGCGCCATGGCGACGACGAGCAGCACGAGCAGGCCGCCGACGACGAGGCTGGGGTTGAGCCGTCGGCCGGCACCGGCGCCCGGCGCCGGGGTCGAGCACGAGGGTCTGGGGGGCGCTCACTGCACACCTCCGCGCAGTCGGGGGTCGAGGGCGAGGTAGAGCAGGTCGACCACGAAGTTGACCACCAGGACGGCGACGACGAGCAGCATCACGACGTCCTGCACGACGATGAGGTCGCGGTTGGCGACGGCGTCCAGCAGCAGGCTGCCCAGCCCGGGGATGACGAACACCCGCTCCACCACGACCGCCCCGATCAGCAGGGTGGCCAGCTGCAGCCCGAGCACGGTGACGATCGGCACCGAGGCGTTGCGCAGGCCGTGGCGGACCAGCGCCGGCATCGGCCGCAGCCCCTTGGCCCGGGCGGTGCGCAGGTAGTCCTCGCGCAGCACGTCCAGGACGGCGCTGCGCACGTAGCGGGTGAGCACCGCGCCCTGCACCAGTCCCAGCGCCAGCGCGGGCAGCACGAGCTGCCGGGCGAACATGACGGGGTCCTGCGCCGGTGGCGTCCACCCGTTCGCGGGCAGCCACCCCAGCCGTACGGCGAACACGGTGATCAGCAGGATGCCGGCCAGGAAGGCCGGCACGGCGACGCCGACCTGCGAGACGCCGGAGAGCAGCAGGCCCGAGAGCCGGCGGTGCCGGACCGCCATCAGCGTGCCGAGCGGCACCGCGGTGACCAGCGCGATGACCATGCTCACGAGGACCAGGATGAGCGTCACCTGCAGCCGGTCGGCCACCTGCGGTCCGATCGGCGCCCGGGAGATGTAGGACTCCCCCGGGTTGCCGCGCAGCAGGCCGCCGACCCACCCGGCGTACTGCGCCACCGGCGAGCGGTCGAGCCCGAAGTCCTGCCGGAGCGTGGCCACCGCCTGGTCGGAGGCGTTGACGCCCAGGGCGACCCGCGCCGGGTCCCCGGGCAGCAGCGCCATGAAGGCGAAGACCAGCACCGAGCTGACGACCAGGCTCGCGAGCAGCACGAGGGTCCGCTGGAGGACTCTCAGGGCCATGGCTGCGTCCGGGTCATCGTGGCGGGACTCAGGACCGGGCCAGGTTCGACAGGTCGAACGACTCGGAGATGGCGTTGGTCGGCAGGCCGGTGATGCCCTTCTCCGCCACGACCAGGTTGGGCAGCAGGAACAGCCAGTCGGCGGCGGCGTTCTCCGACAGCCGCCGTGCCGCCTTCTTCATGTCGGCGACCTGCTCCTGCTCGGTGCCCTGGTCGGCCGCGGCGATGTCCTTGGCGAACGTGGGGTCGCTGTAGCGGGTGTAGTACTCGGGGTTGAACACCGCTCCCATGTCACGGGGTTCGACGTGCGCGACGATCGACATGTCGTAGTCGGCGTTCTTGAAGACCGTGGTCAGCCACGCGGCCGGGAACTCGAGCTGGTCGAGGGTGACCTTGAAGCCGGCCTGCTCCAGCTGGCTCTTGACCACCTGGCCGCAGGACGTGGCGTAGGGCAGCGTGGGCAGCCGGAGCCGGAGGTTCACGCCGGTCTTGCCGGCCGACGCCAGCAGCGCCTTGGCCTTGGCCACGTCGTGCGGGTACATGCCGGTGAGGTCCTCGTACCACGGGTCGGTGGGCGGGACCATGCTGCCGATGAGCTTGCCGCGGCCGGCCCAGCAGGTGTCGACGAGGGCCTTGTGGTCGATCGCGAACCGCACCGCCTGGCGCACCCGCACGTCGTTCAGCGGGGCCTTGGCGTTGTTGAGGGACAGCACGACCTCGCCGTTGGTGGTGCCCTCGATGACCTGGTACTTGCCGTTGCTGGAGAACTGCGCGAGCGACTCCGGCGCCTGCACCGTGCCGATGACGTTGATGGTGCCGGTCAGCAGCGCGTTGTTGAGCGCCGTGGGGTCCTTGAAGTACTTCAGCGTCACGGTCTGGAAGTAGGGCTTCTTGCCGAAGTAGCTGTCGTTGCGGGTCAGCGCGATCGAGTCGCCGCGGTTCCACTTCGTGAGCTTGTAGGGGCCGGTGCCGACCGGGTCGGTGGCCAGCTTGTCGACGCCGGTGCGGGAGAACATCGCCCCGACCCGCGTCGTCATCCGGTAGAGCCAGTCGTTGCTCGGCTTGGCCAGGGTCACCTGGAGCTGGGTGGGCGAGAGCGCCTTGGCGTCCTGGACGACGTCCATCGCCGACTTCAGCGAGATGGTCCAGTCCGTCTTGACCCGGTTGATGCTGAAGACGGCGTCCTCGGCGGTGAACTTCGCCCCGTTGGTGAAGGTCGCGTCGCCGGTGAGGTCGAACGTGTAGGTCTTGCGGTCCGGGCTGACCGTCCACGTCGTCGCGAGGTCCGGGACGATCTTGCCGTCGTTGTCGAGCTTGACCAGCCCGTCGTACACGTTGCCCAGCAGCGCCTGCGGGATGGCGGCACCGTCGGTCCTGGTGAAGTCGAGGTTCGCCGGCTCGGCGACCAGGCCGACGGCGAGCGCGGTGCTCTTGGCCCCGCCGCTGGCGCTGCCGCCGCTGCTGGTGGCGGTGGAGCCGGCCGAGCAGCCGGCGGCGGCGAGGGTGGCGGTGAGGGCGAGGGCCAGCGACACCGTCGCCGTACGCGTGCGCTGCGTTGTCACTGGGTCTCCATCCGGTGAGGAACCACGGGGCTCACTGGTCGGACCAGTGACCTTTGCTGCAATTGCCGCTACCCTGACGCCGACGGTGCGTGATGTCAAGGATCACGCCGCGGAGCGCAGGAGGGCCATGAGCGAGGGGACGCGGTTCCAGCCGGTCCAGCCCGTGCGGGCCTACCAGCGGATCGTCGAGCAGGTCGAGGACGCGCTGGCGCGCGGTGACCTGCGCCCCGGCCAGCGGCTGCCCAGCGAGCGCGAGCTGGTGAGCCAGTTCGAGGTCAGCCGGTCGACCGTGCGCGAGGCGCTGCGGGTGCTGGAGAGCAACGGCGTGGTGCGGTCGCGGCCCGGCGACCCGAACGGGCCCGAGGTGCTGCCCTTCTCCTCCGGCGCCCTGCGCAAGCAGATGGTCCGGCTGGCCAGGGTCGACGAGGTGAGCCTGAGCGAGCTGGTGTCGTTCCGGATGATCCTGGACGGGTCGGCCACGATGCTCGCCGCGCAGCTGCGCACCCCCGAGCAGCTGGCCGAGATGGAGTCGGCCATCGAGGTCATGCGCGCGGCGATCGACGTCGGCTACGAGGAGTTCAGCGAGGCCGACATCGCCTTCCACGAGGCGGTGGCCCGGGCGAGCCGCAACTCGCTGATCCAGGTGTGCAACGACGTGGTGCGCGGGGTCGTGCTCACGCTGATCTCGGACAAGATCTCGCGGGCCCGCAACCGCCGGGCGCTGATGACCGAGTCCCTCGGCCACCACGCCGAGGTGCTCGAGGCCGTTCGTGCGGGCGACGGTCGCGCTGCCGCCCGGGTGGCCCGGCAGAAGATGTACGACTACTACGCCGGCTACGTGCCCAAGGCCGACCGCGAGTCCCTCCGGGCCCTGATCGACGGCGACTGACGGCCGGGCCGGTGCCCGGCACGGATGAGCCACACCGGCCCCCGTCGCCATGACCCGGTGGACGGCCGGTGACTAGTCCGGTTGGTGCATCTTCGGCCCGTTGTCCGTCAACGGGGTGGACGTCCGCAGCCGCTGCGCCATGCTCGGACCATGGACGACATGGCGCTCGGCCGGTTGATGCGGGCTCTGGGCAACCCCTCGCTCCGGTCGCTGGTCCTGGCGCCCGGCCGCGAGGCGGCCGTGCTGCACGTGCGGCCCGGCCCACACCGCGGCTGGGTCTTCACGCTGGAGTGCCGCCCCGTGCTCGCCGGGCTGCTGGCCGCGGCCGCGACCCGGGCCGGGAGCGCCCTCCCGACGGTCCTGTCCCGCCTGCCGCGGGGCGACGGGCAGGAGCGCGTGCAGCTCGAGCTCGAGGTGCACGAGCTCCCCCTGGCCCGGCGGGTGCTGGAGGTGTTCCTGCGGGACCACACCCGCACGCGCCCGCACGCAGCGTCTGTCCGCGTTCGTCCTCGACGAGGGCGAACCGGTGGCGCGGCTGCTCGAGCTCTACCGGCCGGCCCCGGCCCGCTCCGCGAGCCACCCGACGCTGGTGGTCCTGCCCGCCCCGGTCCACGCGACGTCCTGACCCCACCGGCCGACCAGGGTCGGTCAGAGCGGGTACGGCGACCCGGTTCGCGCCTGCGGCACGCGGGGCGCCGTGGCGTGGGTCCAGATGATCACGTCGAGGCTGCGCAGCACCGACACGTAGCCCGGCACCGACGCCTCGGACATCGCCTGCCGCACGCGGTGGCGCACCTCGTTGTCCTCGAGGTCCCGGCGCAGCGCCTCCCGCAGGGACAGCCACCAGTCCGTGCCGTCGGCGAGGGCCACGACCCGGCGCACCTTCTCGTCGTACAGCGGCACCAGCCTCGGGCGCTTGCGGGCCAGCAGCTTGCTGGCGGTGACCCAGCGGTCGGCCGAGCCGTGCCCGTCCTCGTCCAGGGTGCGGATCACCTCCCACGCCTGCGGCCGCGACCGCGAGGAGGTCGTCGTCGGCGTCCCACAGGTCGACGTCGGTGGGCAGCTGGCGCAGGAGCTGCTCCAGCCGTCCGGCCACCGGGTCGTGGAGCAGCTGCCGGCAGAGCCTGGTGCTGACGGTGACGTTGACCGCCGCCACGGCGAGGACGTCCTCGTGGGTGACCCTGTTCTCGACGCCGGGACGGTCGCCGCCGCCGGCGTAGGAGTCGAACACCGACCCCGAGAAGCGTCGGGACTCCGTGGAAGTACCTCCGCAGCGCGCCGCTGGGGGTGAGCGAGCCGGTCCCGTCGCGCGGTGTGCCGCCGTCCGTGGCGCGGACCGCCAACGGCCCATCGAGCAACCGGTCGGCCAGACCCGGGTCGATCCTGTTGATCACCGCGACACCACGTTTGACTGCCCTTCTGTCCCCTACGGAGGCTGATGCTAGGTCACCGTCCGCATGACGGAGGTCACAACGCGCATATTGCGTATGACTTCCGACAGCCGCGTTTGCGTCCACCGCGGTGCGATGCCGGAGGGAGGCTTGGGACGCAGGACCACGGCCGACCTGCGCTGCTCTCCGGGTGCTCAGTCGTCGCGCCGTTCGGCCAGCTCGACGAACCGGCACAGCGCGTTGACCTGGCGCAGCTGCTCGGGGTCGTGCACCTCGGCGTCGAGCAGCGCCGGGCTCGCGACGACGACGCTGAGCGCCTTGGCCCGGGAGACCGCGACGTTGAGCCGGTGCAGGTCGTAGAGGAAGTCCACCCCGCGGGGCGCGTCGGCCGCGCTGGAGCTGGCCATCGAGTAGATCACCACCGGCGCCTGCTGCCCCTGGAACTTGTCGACGGTGCCGATCCGCGCGCCCTCCGGCAGCGCGTCGCGCAGGCAGGCGACGTGCTTGTTGTACGGCGCGACCACGAGCACGTCGTCGAGCCCCAGCGGGTGCTCGGCCCCCTCGGCGTCGACCCACGAGCCCCGGAGCAGGTCGCCGACGAGCCGCGCGACGACCGCCGCCTCCTGCGGGCTGGCGGACGTGTTGTCGGCGTGCACGGTGACCGGCACCCAGCGCAGACCGCTGCCCGGCGAGCGCCCCGGGCGCCGAGACGCGCTGCCGCTCACGCCCCGGCGGCGGAGGCGAGCCGGCCGTCGTAGGACACGGTCGGACACGAACGCGGTGATGCCCGGGTGCATCCGGAACGACTGGTCGAGGAAGATCCCCCGGTCGGGCGGGATCGTGTCGTGGCCGTCGAGCAGGTGCTCCAGCGCCGAGACGCCGGCGCCGTCGGGGTGGATCGCCTGGGTCGGCTGGGTCAGCTGCTGGGGGTCGCCGAGCAGCACCATCGAGCGGGCCGCCCCGCGAGACGGCGACCGCGTTGGCCAGCGAGAACTGGCCCGCCTCGTCCACGACCAGCACGTCGACGGCGCCGCGCAGGTCGGCGCGGGCCCAGAGCCAGGCCGTCCCGCCGACCAGCGTCGCGGACCGGGACCGCAGCGCCGTGACGACCTCGCTCGTTGGTCGCGGCGCGGACCACGCCGGCGGACGCTCCGGAAGTCGCTCGTCGTCGCACTTCTGCAGCGCCGGCCGACCCACCGCCTCGAGCAGGTGGCTGACGACCGCGTGCGACTGCGCCGTGACCCCGACCCGCAGGCCGTGGTCGAGCAGCGCGCGGATCATCGCCGCGCCCTTGGTCGTCTTGCCCGACTCCCGGGCGGCCCCTGGATGGCCAGCACCTCACCGTCGAGGGCGAGCCCGGCCCGGATCACCTGGTCGACCGGCTGCTCCCCCGGCAGCGGCCTGCAGCCCGCGCGGCACCCGGCGGTCGAGCAGGGCGCGCCCGAGCGGCGCCGCCGCCGGCCAGCACCTGCGCGCCGACGTGCGCGATCGACTCCTGCAGCACCTTGACCGCCGGCGGCTTGGGCGGCCCCAGCCCGCGCGGCGTCGGCGCGGGCCGGTTGCGGCCCGACCTTCAGCACCAGCCACCCGGCGGCGGCGTCCATCTCGAGGACCTCGCCGACCTCGGCCTGCGGTGTCGACGTCCAGCGGCTTGCGCCGGCCGTCGCTCGACCTTGGTGTCCTGCGACCGGGAACTCGTAGCGCCACCGCTTGGACTGCTTGATGTCGCCGTCGTAGACCGGCGCGGACAGCCCGCCGAGCGCGGCCGGCGTCGTCCTGCAGCGCCTCGTCGTCGAGGTCCTTGAGCCGGTAGATGTCCCACCACTTCGGGCGCTCCTCGCGCCGGTGCCACCCGACGACGCCGGCCAGCAGCGGGTGCCCGGCGTCCCTGAGCCGGTCGGCCAGCTCGGCCTCGGCCACCTCGGCGTCGGACTGGGCCTCGCTGGCCGACGCCGTCCCTGGCAGCGGGCCGCGGCTGGGTGCCGTGCTCGCTTCTCGAGCTCGGCCCGCCGCTGCTCCAGCCAGGCGTGCAGGTCGTGGGTCGAGCGCACGTCGTCGCGGTTGTAGCCTGGCGATCGACGTCCAGGACCGCGGCGTCGCCGTCGACGAGGAACCGCTCGTACTCCACGACGCTGGACATCGCGTCGGCCACCCCGCGTCGGCGGCGGTGCGGGTGTGCCCCCAGTAGAAGTCCTCGAGCTTCTTGATCGAGTACGACGGCTTGCTGATCCGCAGCCCCTGCCGCACGACGGCGATAGAGGTCGACGAACCGCTCCCCGCGCAGCAGCGCGTCGAGCTCGGTCTCGCGGATGCCGTGCCGCCCGGTCAGCCGCTTGAGCGCGGTCTGCTCGTAGGCCGCGTAGTGGTAGACGTGCATGCCCGGGTCGGCGGCCAGCCGGCGGGTCAGCTCGTCGAGCAGGTCGCGGGTCAGCTGCCGCCTCCTGCGTCGTGGTCGTGCGCCCACCAGGTGCGTGAAGCGTCCGCTGCGGTCCCAGAGCCCGGCGAGGTACTCCCGGCCCTGCGCCGTCGGCGGCGAACGGGTCGCCCTCGAAGTCGAGGTAGACGTCGCCGTCGCTCGGCGGCGGCAGGCGCAGCAGCCCGCGGTCGGGCTCCGGGTCGGCAGCAGCTCGTAGGCGGCCTGGCCGGTGGTCCGCTCGCTCACCTGCAGGCGCGCCTGCTGGGCGAGCCGCTCGCGGGACGGTCGGCCGATCGTGCGGGGCAGCTCGGTCACGGCGGCCGCGGCCAGCGCCTCGACGGTGGGCAGCCCCGCGGCGATCAGGGCGTGCCGGTGCCCCGAGCGCATGCCGGCGACGAGCGAGAGGTCGTCGGCCTGCTCCCACCGGGTGGTGCAGTGCGCGGACCAGCGGCACTGCGAGCAGTGCGGCGACCGGAGCCGGGTCGGTCGTCGGCGCCGGCCTCGACCGCCTGCTGCAGCCGGGCCCGGGCCCGCCGCGCGTAGGACGCGACGTCGTCCAGCCGCCAGGGCCGCTCGACCCCGTCGCCGGTCACGACGGTGAGCAGCTGCGGCGGGACGCCCTGCAGCACGGTCAGCCGCTCGGCGTACGTCGCCATCTGCAGCAGCGCCGGCGACCTTGAGCCGGCGGGCCAGCTTGGTGTCGGCGATGTCGTAGGACCAGCCGCCGAGGTCGCTGCGGCTGGTCGGTGCGCAGCAGGAAGTCGGCCTGGCCGCCCCAGCGCGCCGTCGAAGAACGTCGCCTGGTAGACCACGTCGACGCCCTCGCGCATCGCGGCGAGCGTCTCGGCCTCGGCCTGGCGCCGGCCCTCGAGGTCGAAGCGGGTCGGGATCTCGGCCACGCTCAGACCCGCGGAGCGCAGGCGCTGCAGGTAGGCGCTCTCGTGCTCGATCCCCTTGCGGAACACCAGCTGCAGCGCGTCGTCCGGCGCGGTGGCGCCCAGCGAGCCGCGGCCGCACCGTCCAGCGCGAGCAGGTCGAGCGTGGTCACGTGGGCGCAGGCCAGGTGCTTGGTCAGGTCGGTCGGGCTGAGCAACAGCTGACCGTCGATGCGCTGCATGGGCTCTCCCCGTGGACCGACGATGTGGCGTGTCCCGGCAGGCTACGTGGCCGGCACCGACAGCGCGCCGTCGCAGTCCCGGACCGCTGCGGTTCGCACGTCGGCAGGTCAGCGATGCTCGGTTCCAGCTCGGCCCTACGCGCGTCAGGCCCGCCGGCCGCCTCCAGCACGGTGCGGCCGAGGGCGTGCATCGCGGCGAGCACCGGCATCCGCCGGTCCGGTCCGGTCGGGTCCCACCGGCGATGGCCGCGTAGGCCACCGTGCCGTCCGGGCCCGCTCAGCAGGCCGACGTCGGCCCGGGTCCCGTCGTCGGTGCCGGTCTTGTGCCACAGCCGCATCCCCCGGTCGCCGTCGGCGTGCGCCAGCGGGTCGAGCCCCAGCGGCTGGGCGACCATCGACAGGTCGGCGCCGGCCCGCAGCCACGAGACGCACCCGCCGCGAGACACCAGCGCTGACAACGGCATCCGCGTCGCAGCCGGGTCAGCAGGTCGACCCACTCCGACGCCGACCCCTCGGACAGGGTCCACGGGTCCCCCGGCCCGCGCTGGTCGCGGACCCGGTCGTTGAGCCTGGTGTGCCTCAGCCCCAGGTGGTCGGCGGTGCGCTGCACCCGGTCCAGGCCGACCCGCCGCAGCAGCACGTTGGTGGCGAGGTTGTCGCTCACGATGCCGACGAGGTGGGCCAGGTCGTCGACGCAGAGCCGGTCCGCGGCCAGGAGCTGCCAGATGCCGGAGTCCTGTACGGCGTCCTCGGCCAGCCGTGGCAGCGGCTGCGCCGGGTCGAGCTCGCCGGCCTCGACCTGTCGCGCGGTCTCGACCAGCAGCAGCACCTTCCCGACGCTCGCGGTCGGCAGGACGACGGCGGCGTCGTGGCTGCACAGCTCGCGGCCGGTCGCCACGTCGACGGCGCGGACCGACCACTGCACGTCCGGGGCGTCGGCCAGGGCACGCGAGAGGTCCGGGGTGAGGGGCACGCCGACACCCTAGGACGGGTCAGCCGACGTCCCGTCGCCGGAACGCCGCCACACCGACCGCCAGCAGCAGGGCGGCCACCGCCAGCAGGGCCACCAGCGGCGCCCAGGCCATGGCGCCGCCGGGCAGGCTGGGCACGTGCGCGAACGGCGAGGTGTCCATCGCCCAGCCCGGCAGCCGCACCAGCGGGCCGAGCTCGCCGACGACGAGGAAGGCCACGAGGGCGACCCAGGCCACCACGGTGGCCCGCGGCAGCAGCCCGAACAGCGCCGCGGCCAGGCCGGTGACGGCCCAGACGGCCGGCACCCGCACCAGCGCCGCACCCACCATCGTGACCGTCGCGCCGGGCACGTCCCCGATGGCGGCGCCGTGGGCCAGGCCGACGCAGAGGCCCATGGCCAGCATCAGGGCCGCCGACGTGGCCAGCGCCACCACCAGGTGGCTGGCCACCCAGGCCGACCGGGAGACGGAGGTCGCCAGCACCGGCTCGGCGCGCAGGGACGACTCCTCCCCGCGCAGGCGCAGGACGGACTGCACGCCGTACGCCGCGGCGACCACCCCGGCCGCGCCGAACTCGGTGCCGAGGAAGGCGTCGGTGAGGCCCTGCACGCCGCCCATCCGGGTGATCAGGTCCTGGGCCCCGGGGCTGTCGAGGAGGCCGCCGAGCTTGGAGGCCATGTTGCCCAGCACGAGGGCCAGCACGCAGAAGCCGACCAGCCAGGCGAGGAACGAGCCGCGCTGCAGGCGCCACGCCAGGCCCAGCGGCGTGCTGAGGCCGCGGCCGGCGGTGGCCGGGCCGGGCCGGGGCTGGACCAGCCCGGCGCCGAGGTCGCGCCGGTCCAGCAGGGCGAGCGGCCAGCGCCGACCGCCACCAGCGACGAACACGAGCGGGCACCAGGGCGACCCACCAGCGGTCGCCCCCGAACGGGCGGATCTGCTGGGCCCAGCCGATCGGTGAGAGCCACGACAGCCAGCGCGGGCCCGGACGCGGAGGAGATGTCGCCGACCGCCCGCAGGAAGAACGACGCCGCCAGCACCGCCATGGCGATGCCCTTCGCCGCGCGGGCGCTGGCCGTGAGCTGCGCGGCGACGGCGGCCACCGCGGCGAACGCCGCGCCGGCGCAGGCCCACGAGAGGCCGAAGGCCCAGGCGCCGCGCGTCTCCAGCCCGGCCGCCATCAGGCCCAGGGCGGTGAGCAGGCCGAGCAGGAGGCTGGCGCCCAGGGTGAGGATCGAGCGTCGCCAGCAGCGGGGCCTGCCGGCCGAGCACCCCGGCGCGCATGAGCTCGGTGCGGCCGGCCTCCTCGTCGCCGCGCGTGTGCCGGATCACGGTGAGGAGCCATGAGGATCGCGACCAGCACCCCGCCGAACCCGGTCATCTTGAGCATGGCGATCCCGCCGAGGTTGGACGGGTCGTAGATCCGGCCGTAGAGCGCGACCAGCGCCGGCGCGGCGTTGACCGCCTCGGCGGCCGCGCGCCGGGCCGCGGCGGTCGGGTAGATGCCGACCGTCGCCGCGGCCGAGCTGGCCGCCACCGCGGCCAGGACCACCAGCCAGACCGGCAGCAGGATCCGGTCGCGGCGCAGGACCAGCCGGAGGCAGGTCCGGGTGCCGACGCGGTCGCTGGTCACGACTGCCCCCGGTAGTGCCGCAGGAAGAGCTCCTCGAGGGTCGGTGGGGCGCTCGTCAGGCTGCCGATCCCGAGGTCGCTCAGCCGGCCGAGCAGGCCACCGAGCGCGGCGGTGTCGACCTCGCAGACGAAGCGGTGCCCCGACACGTCGGCGTCGTGCACCCCGGGCAGGCGCGCGAGGTCGGGCGGCGCGGGGACGGCGAGCTCGGCCTCGACGTGGGTGCGGGTCAGGTGCCGCAGCTCGGCGAGCGTCCCCGTGTCGATCGCGTGGCCGTCCTTGATGATGGTCACCCGGTCGCACAGCGCCTCGACCTCGGAGAGGATGTGGCTGGACAGCAGCACGGTGCGGCCGCGCGCCCGCTCGCCCTCGATGCAGTCGCGGAACACCTTCTCCATCAACGGGTCCAGGCCCGAGGTCGGCTCGTCCAGGACCAGCAGCTCGACGTCGGAGGCGAGCGCGGAGATCAGGGCGACCTTCTGCCGGTTGCCCTTGGAGTAGGTGCGCGACTTCCTGGTCGGGTCGAGCCCGAACCGCTCCAGCAGGTCCGCGCGACGGCGCGGGTCGAGCCCGCCGCGCAGCCGGCCGAGCAGGTCGATCACCTCCCCGCCGGTGAGGTCCGGCCACAGGTTGACGTCGCCGGGCACGTAGGCGAGCCGCCGGTGCAGGGCCGCGGCGTCGCGCCAGGGGTCGCCGCCGAGCAGCCGCACCGTGCCGGCGTCCGGGCGCAGCAGCCCGAGCAGCACCCGCAGCGTCGTGGACTTGCCGGCGCCGTTGGGGCCGAGGAAGCCGTGGACCTCTCCCCTCGCGACGCTGAGGTCGAGCCGGTCCAGGGCCCGGGTGGACCCGAACGTCTTGGTCAGGCCCTCGACGGCGATGACCGGCCCGAGGTCCTGGATGCCGGTCGCGCCACCCGAGGTGGCAGCTGTGGTGGTCATGCTCCCGACCGTACGCTGCGGTTCAGAACTTTGTGAAGGTACCGAATCATGAGTAGCCTTCGCCGTGTGAGCCCCCACCCCGCACCCGTCCGGCCGGCCGCGGCCGAGGGCAGCCCGCGGGCCGCCTTCGTCGAGCGGATGGCCGACGAGCTGACCCGGGCCGGCGTGCAGCGGATGGCCAGCCGGGTCTTCGCGGCGGTCGTCAGCAGCGACGAGGGGCGGATGACCGCGGCCGAGCTGTCCTCGATGCTGCAGGCGAGCCCCGCCGCGATCTCGGGCGCCGTGCGCTACCTGGAGCAGGTCGACATGATCCGCCGCTCCCGCGACCCCGGTTCCCGCCGCGACCACTTCGCCCTGGCCGACGACGTCTGGTACGAGGCGCTGGCCCAGCGCAACGCGGTGCTGGAGGCCTGGCAGCGCACCATGGCCGACGGCGCCGCCACGCTCGGCCCCGACACCCCCGCCGGGCGGCGGCTCGACGAGATGCACGACTTCTTCGCCTTCATGAGCGAGGAGATGCCCGGCCTGCTGGAGCGCTGGCGCGTCCACCGCGACGCCCGGCGCAGCGAGACCCGCCGCGGCTGATCCCGTTGCCGCGGTGCCACGTGCGCAGGTCGCACCGGCCTGTCGGCGGCATGGGCTAGGTTTCGCACCGGTCCTGAGCTGACGGCTACGAGGCTCCCGCTCGCCGTCACGGCAACCGCGCTCCCGCAGACGGTGCCCCTGGGAGAAGACCCGACCACCCGGCGCCTGCCGGGCGGTACGAGCGGCTGGCCGCCGTCCCGACGAGCGGCCTCTCATCCCTGGAGACCCCCGTGTCCGACCCCACCGACGGCGGCGACCGCCGTGTCCCGCCGCTCAACGCGTGCCAGAGCTACCGAGCGGGCCACCAGACCCACTGGATCATGGCGAAACGCCATCACGCCGACAGGGAGCCCGGGACCGTCCTCGGCTTCGACGGCGACCTGGTGGTCGTGCGGTGCGCCGACGGTACGACGCGCCGGTGGTGGCACCACCAGCCACAGCGGCTGCGGGCGGCCGTCGCGGCGTTCGGCTCCGACGTCGAGCTCATCCCGGGCCTGCCGGCGCTGCTCTGCTCGGGGTACTGGTTCTACTGCCGTCAGGACGCTCCCGACCCCGCCCACAGCTGCGTGGTGGCCCTGCCCCGGTCGGCCAGGGCCCTCCACGAGCTCCTCACCGGTGAGCCGTGGCGGGCGCAGCCCGCCGTGGTCCTGCGCCACGACGCCACCACGTTCACCCTGCGTCGGACGGAGGCCGACGCAGCCGGGACGGTCGGCCTCTCCGTCGAGGTCCCCGACGTCGCGCCGGACACGCTCGGGCGTGGCCCCGGCACCTTCGGCGCGTGGACCGCCACCGAGTCGGGCGCAGCGCTGGCGGTGCGGTTTCCCGTCGTGGGGGCGCTGGCACGGCACCGGGCCGCACTCACGACCCGTGCCGCCGTCGACCTGCTGCGGGCGGCGCTGGGCGACATGGGTGCCGGCTCGCTGATGGCAGTGGTGTCGGACCTCACCCACGGCCGCCGAGGCCGCCCTGCCGGTGCTCCAGGACAACCTGCTGTGGGACCTGCCGGGATGGACCCTTCGACACGACGAGGACGGCACGCTCGCCGAGTGGGACGGGACGGCCAGCATCACGATCTCGGTGGGGCGCGACGAGAACCTCGGGGCCGGGCTGCGGTTCACGGCGTCGGTGGCAACGCCGGTCCCGCCGGGGACGAGACCGGTCGACCGCGCGGCGCACCCCTTCTCCTTCGGACGGTGGACCGGGACGACCACGGGCATGACGTCACTCCACCTTCCTCAGCGAGGACCTGCTCGCGGTCGTCGCCGACGACTTCCCGGCCGGCGCCGCCCTGCTGTCCGGAGTCGTGGGCAGCCTCCGGATGCAGGTCGAGGACCTCGTCGACCTGGTCTGACCGCTGGAGAACTCACGCGTGGCTGAAGGTGACGACGTCGACGACCGGCATGATCAGCGTCAGTGACGACGACACGCCAGCGTCGGCGGCGCCGTCCGCGGTGGTAGGTGCGGAGCTGGACGCCATGGTCGACTGGGAGTCCCCCGACGACGAGCCCTACGGCGTCCGAAGGCGGAACCGGGACCCGCGCGCTGACGTCCAAGCACCCAGCGACCAGAACCTTGTTCGCACCGGTGGTCTCATTCCGCGAAGGAGTTTGCCATGTTCGGTTGGGGACTCGTTGTCGTCCTGGGTGTGACTGTCATTGGGCTGACGGGGTGCAGCGGGACCAGCGCGTCCTCGGAGGGGTTGTGCGCGGCACCCGAGACGACACTGTCGACGTCCCCGGTTGCACCCGGCCAGGAGCTCACCCTGTCAGCCAAGGACATGTGGGACGGCTGCAACGACCAGGGCACGAACCCGCCGCTGCCTCCGCTGAGGAGGCAGCAGGTCGAATGGGCCCAGAGAGGCACAACGACCGTGCTGGGGACCACGGATGCCAACGACGCAGGACAGGTGAGCATCACGGTGAGGGTTCCCGCCACCGCGAAAGCTGGACCGGCGACGGTGCGCGTCGGCAACAGTGAACCCGCCACAGTCACGGTCACCGAGCCGTAGGACCGCTTCACGGGATGGCTGGGCGCGCCGAGGTCGCCGCGTCGGGGACGTCCGGCCCTGGGGCGCGCCCGGCACGCCGCCATACGGTGCGGGAATGGACGCACCGAGGACTCCTGGAGCCCCGACCGCGGCGTGGGTCGCGTGGGACGCGTGGCGGGCGACGCGGGGCGGTCCGTCGGCGGTGGCCATGCGCCAGCAGCAGCGCCTGGCCACCCTGGTCGCGCACGCCCGGCAGGCGTCGCGCTTCTACGCCGAGCTGTATGCCGACCTGCCGCCCGGGACGACGGAGCTGCGACGGCTGCCGCCGGTGACCAAGCCGCAGCTGATGGCGCGCTTCGACGACTGGGTGACCGACCCGGCCGTGACCCGCGCCGCCGTCGAGGCGTTCGTCGCCGACGCCGGCAACATCGGGGTGGACCTCCTCGGCCGGTACGTCGTGTTCACGACCTCGGGCTCCACCGGCGTGCCGACCCTGCTGGTGCAGGACCACCGGGCGATCGCGGTGATGACCGGCCTCGCGTACGCCCGGACCGGCGGCCTGCTCACGCCCCGCCTGCTGGCCGACATCCTGCGCCACGGCGGCCGGCAGGCGGCGGTCTTCGCCACCGGCGGCCACTTCCTGACCGCGGTGATGTTCGAGCGGCGGCAGCGGGCGCTGCGGCTGCGGCGGCGGATGGCGCGGTTCTTCTCCGTGATGGACCCGCTGCCGCGGATCGTGGCCGAGCTCAACGCGTTCCGGCCGGCGCTGCTCGCGTCGTACCCGAGCGTGCTGGCGCTGCTGGCCGGGGAGCAGCGGGCCGGCCGGCTGCGCCTCTCCCCCGCGCTGATCTCCACCGGCGGCGAGGCGCTGCTGCCGGCGGTGCGGCGTGGGGTCGAGGCGGCGTTCGGGTGTCCGGTGATCGAGAGCTACAGCGCCTCGGAGGCCGCGCCGCTGACGCTGCCCTGCACCCGGGGACGGCTGCACGTCAACGCCGACTGGTTCATCCTCGAACCGGTCGACGCCACAGGGGCACCCGTGCCCGCCGGCCGGTTCTCGCACTCGGTGCTGGTCACCAACCTGGCGAACCTCGTGCAGCCGCTCATCCGCTACGAGCTCGGCGACAGCGTCGTCATGGACGCCGACGCCTGCCCGTGCGGTCGCCCGCTGCCGACGATCCGGGTGCAGGGGCGCACCGAGGAGATCCTGCACGTGCCCGGGCCCGACGGGCACGAGGTCGCGCTGCTGCCGATGGCCCTGGCCACCGTCGTCGAGGAGACTCCGGGCGTGCACCGGTTCCAGGTCGTGCAGACCGCGCCCACCACGCTGGCGGTGCGGCTCGAGGCCGGGCCCGGCTACCGCCCCGACGCCGTCTGGGACGCGGTCCGCGCCCGGCTCGGCGGCTACCTGCGCGACCAGGGCCTGCCGGACGTGACGCTCGAGCTGGCGCCGGACCCGCCACGGGTGTCGCCTGGGGGCGGCAAGCTGCGGCACGTGCTGAGCGAGCTGCCGTCCGGCTCGGGCTGAGCGGGCGTGCCCACCTCACCGACCGCGGAGCCGCCGCAGCACCTCCGGGCCGCCGACGCGCTCGATGAAGTCGGGGTCGCCGCAGACGACGAGCTGGTCGCGGGCGCGCGAGAGGCCGACGTACAGCCGCTCGCGTGACCGGTCGCGCGGCTCCCGCTCGTTCAGCGCCAGGACGACGGCCCGCCGTTCGAGGCCCTTGAAGCCGAGCACGTGCCCGTAGAAGACCTGCTCGTCGTCCCAGAACGAGTCCCAGTACGCCGCGTGGCCGCCTTCCTGCCGGGCGGTCTGCTCGGGGTGGCGGGACCCGGTCGTCAGCAGCGCGACGTCGCGCTCGGGCCACCCGGCGCCGAGCAGCGCGTCCACCTCGTCGTCCGCCCGGTCCAGCACCTCGTCGCCGCTGCACTCGACGAACCGCACCGCGGGCCCCTCCCCTCCGAGCAGGCGCATCCGCATCGAGGTCAGCGGGTTGAAGACGTTGGCGATCGGCTCGGTGTTGCGCAGGTTGTGGTCGAGCACGAGCGGCACGAGCTGCAGCGACGGGCGGCCGTACCGGGAGAACACCTGCTGCGCCTCGTCGGTGAAGGCGAAGACGCCGCCGTCCTCCTCGTCACGCAGCGACGCCACCAGCGAGGGCCACCAGGTGTCGGCGAAGTCCTGCGCCTCGTCCACCACGAGCGGCGTCGAACCGGTGCCCGTGCGGGAGGTCACGGGCCAGGCGGGTCATGGTCTCCGGCAGCGCGGTCTCCCAGAACTGGGCGGCGGCGGGCGTCCGGTCGGACTCCGGCGGCCCGGACGGCGCCCCCCACAGCTTGCCCAGCTCGTGGTACTCGCCGACGTAGGCCGGCCGCTGCCGGCGCGGCAGGGTCGCGACGTGCCGGCGCAGGTACGACGCCAGCCCGTGGGAGTAGCAGACCAGGGCCACCCGCTGCCCCGCGACCGTGAGCCGCCGCGCCTGCTCGAGCGCCAGCCACGTCTTGCCACTCCCCGCCCCGCCGCGCACCTCGACGCGGCGCAGCAGCCGCGTCGCGGACAGGATGACCGACTGCTGCTGGCTCAGGCGCTCGACGTGGTCCTCGTGCTGCTCGGCGAGGCCGAGCAGGTCCTGGGGCGGCAGGCCGCGCGCCCTGAGGACGTCCGCGAGCACCGCGATGTCGTCGCAGTCCGGCGGACGGCAGCTGCTCTGCTGACGGTCGAGGAGCGACCTGAGCGCCGGGACGAGGTCGGGCAGCTGGGTCCGGTCGACCAGCGACCAGCGCGGGCACTCCGGTGACGAGAAGTCCTGCGGCACATGGCTGTACGGCAGCACGACGGCGTGGGCCCACAGGACGCGGGTCCGGTGGCCTTCCGTCCAGGCCGGGTGCGTCTCGACGAAGCGGCGTACGGCGTACTTGCCGTCGCGCGCCTGGTCCACCGGGTGGATCGTGCGCTCCTGCCCGCCCTTCTGCGACGTCTGCCGCCAGCCGTCGCCACGGTGCTGGACGACGCCGCCCTTGACCTCCACGACGACGACGCCGTGCCCCCTGAGCCCGACCAGCAGGTCCAGCTCGTGGTCCTTGGCCTCGTCGGTCACCCGCAGGTTGGCCACCAGCAGGTCGCCGGGGCCGAGGCCGTCGCGCAGGCGCTCCCACACGAGCCGCTCCGACCCGGTGGTGAAGTCGGGGCTCTCGGGGATGCACAACGGCATGGTCGGTGGCCTCTCGTCCCGGCGTGAGTGGGGGCCCGCCCGCCGGCGCACACCGATCCCCGACGACCAGCGGAAGGCTAGGGCGCAGGTCCGATGGAATGTGGCCGAACGCGGATTCCGTCGTGCGTGGTCGAGCCACCACGGCCCGAGGGCCCGACAGCCCGAGGGGCCCCGCATGGCTGCGGGGCCCCTCGCTCGTACGCCGTCCTGTCGGCCGCCGTCAGCCCTTGCCGCCGGCGCGGAAGGCGATCCAGGCGTCGTTCATCCGCTCCACCTGGCCCTTCGTGAACATGTTCATGCAGGAGTCCTGGGTGTAGTCCATGAAGTTGTGGATCGGGTCGACGCCCGGGGCGGCGCAGGTGTCCGCGCCGACCGGGCAGTCGAACTGCGGGAACGCCTCACGCGGCGTGTCGGCCACGAAGTCGCCCGAGGCCGAGCAGGCACCCTTGAAGGTGTGCTCCAGCATCATCCAGTGGCCGACCTCGTGGGTCAGGGTGTCGCCCAGCGGCGTACTTGCCGGCGGTGCCACCGGGCATCGACTCGTCGAGCATGACCACACCGTCGATGAAGTCGCGGCCGGCGTTGTAGCCCTTGGGGAAGTACGACCAGCCGAGCAGGCCCGCCGCCGATGTTGGCCGAGTAGACGTTCAGCGTCGTCGAGTCACCCTCGTAGAGCGCCTGCTTCATGTCGCGCTCGGTCTTGCCCGGCGTGACGGTGGACCACACCTTGTTCACCGTCCAGGTGGTCTTGCTGAGCGCGAACCGGAACGGCGAGTCGGCGGCGTCCGGGGCGGTCCTCCCGGCGTAGGAGTCGTTGAGCACCTGCATCTGCGCGGCGATCATCCGCTCCTGCCGGGTCTTCTCGCGCGGCCGAGAGCGTGTGGTCGGAGATGACGTGGAACACCGTGGGGATGGTGACGCTGCCGTTGGGCAGGCGCGGTGAGTCCTTGATGACGCCGTACGCGTTGGCCTCGTTGTCGGGGTAGAGCTTCGGCTCCTGCGACCCCCTTGCTGCCGTCGCGGACGCGCGCCGCGCTCCCCGACGCGCTGTCGCAGGCGGCGGCCCCGGAGGACGGCGTGCTGGCCTTCGCGGCGCTCAGACTGCCGGTCGCTCCGCCCGTCGCGGCGATCATTGCCGCGGTGGCGGTGACGACGGCGGCGCGAAGCATCGTTGTTCTACGCATGGTGTCGAACCTTTCGCAGGAAGGAGACAGCGAAACCCTCTGGGCTCTGCCGTGGACCGTACCCCGCTGATCCACACCGGCAGAAGGGGCGACGAAGAATATTTCCGCGGTCTCCTGCCGCCTTCACGAGCGCCGGCCACGACGGAGCTCAGTAGACGATGCCTGCCACTGGCTCGCGCAGCCCATGCACACGTCGGGGTCTGCCGGTACTCCGGGGGGTCAGGCTTCGGCAGTAGCGGCAGAAGAACAGGCTGGAGCGCCGCTCGGCCAGAGGTCCTCACGACGGCCTCACACGCGGCGCTGCCGGCCGGGCGGGTCAGGCTGACGACGTGCCTCGGTCGGAGGGTGAGGGACGCGACGCCGTACCACTCGCCGTGGGGCACCGCCAGGTCGATGGTCTCGTGGCTCACCCGCAGCATCAGCTGGGCAGGTCGTCCTGCGACGTACCAGGGCCCGAACGGGCTCTCCCAGCCACCGGACGGGTCGGCGTCGAAGTCATGCATGACCTCGGCCTCCGACCACCCGGCGCCGAACGTCTCCACGAACGCCGTGACATCCAGGCCGAGCTGGTCGGCAAGCTCGTGCTCGATGGATGGCGGGCCGGCGGTCGGCAGGGGCTGCATCAGCGGTTCTCCTCGTCTCCGGCCACGCCCGTCGCGGCCTTGGTGCCGCGAACGCTAGCCGGGGCCCACCGACACCCACCGTCGGGCGACGAGCAGCGGCCCTCCCGCCGCTCCGCCGGCGGTGAGCCGGTGGAGCGGCGGGAGCCCTGCTCAGAAGTCGTCGTCGAAGGAGACGGTGCCGCTGACGCCGACCTGGTAGGCCGAGACCCGCCGCTCGAAGAAGTTGGACAGCTCCTGCACGTCCTGCAGCTCCATGAACGCGAACGGGTTCGGCCGAGCCGTAGATCGGGTCGATGCCCGAGCTGGGCCAGCCGCCGGTCGGCGACGTGCTGCAGGTACGCGCGCATGTCGGCCAGCGACATCCCGGACACGCCCTGCTCGAGCAGGTCCTCGGCGAACGCGACCTCGCACTCGACCGCCTCGGCGAGCATGTCGCGCGACCTGCTGCGCCATCTCGTCGTCGAACAGGTCCGGCTCCTCGCGCGCGGACGGTGTCCACGACGTCGAACGCGAACGCCATGTGCATCGACTCGTCGCGGAACACCCAGTTGGTGCCGGACGCCAGCCCGTTCAGCAGGCCGCGCGAGCGCAGGAAGTAGACGTAGGCGAAGGCGCCGTAGAAGAACAGCCCCTCGATGCAGGCGGCGAAGCAGATCAGGTTGAGCAGGAACGCGCCGCCGGTCGTCCGCGCGTCGTCAGCTCGCGCAGCTCGAAGACCGAGTCGATCCAGCGGAAGCAGAACTCGGCCTTGCGCCGGATCGACGGGATGTTCTCCACCGCGGCGAACGCCTCGTGCCGCTCCTGCTCGTCGGGCAGGTAGGTGTCGAGCAGGGTCAGGTAGAACTGGACGTGCACGGCCTCCTCGAACAGCTGCCGCGACAGGTAGAGCCGGCCCTCGGGCGAGTTGACGTGCTGGTAGAGGTTGAGCACCAGGTTGTTGGCCACGATCGTGTCGCCGGTGGCGAAGAACGCGACCAGCCGGCCGACCAGGTGCTGCTCGGCCGGGCGAGAGCTTGGCCAGGTCGGTGAGGTCGGAGTGCAGGTCGACCTCCTCGACCGTCCAGGTGTTCTTGATCGCGTCGCGGAACCGGTCGTAGAAGTGCGGGTAGCGCATCGGCCGCAGGGTCAGGTCCATGCCCGGGTCGAGCAGCATCGGCTTCCGGTCGGTCGGGTCGGAGCGGTGGTGGTCATTGGCAGGCCTCGCAGGTCTCGGGGTTCTCCAGGGAGCAGGCGACCGCCTCGGCGGACCGGCGTGCGTGGGGATGGTGGCTTGCTGGATGCGGGTCGCCGGGCGCGAGCGCAGGTAGTACGTCGTCTTCAGCCCGGACTTCCAGGCGTAGCAGGTACATCGAGCGAGAGCTTGCCGATCGTCGGCGCGGCCAGGAACAGGTTCAGCGACTGGCTCTGGTCGATGTACGGCGCGCGGGCGGCGGCCAGGTCGATCAGCGCCCGCTGCGGCAGCTCCCACGCGGTGCGGAACAGCTCGCGGACCTCGGCCGGCAGGTCGGCGAGGCCCTGCACCGAGCCGTCGGCCCGCTTGATCGCGTCGCGGACCGTCCGGCGTCCACAGGCCGCGCGCCTTCAGCTCGCGCACCAGGCACGCGTTGACCTGGAGGAACTCCCCGGACAGCGTCTCGCGCTTGAACAGGTTGGACACCTGCGGCTCGATGCACTCGTAGCAGCCGGCGATCGAGGCGATCGTCGCGGTCGGCGCGATCGCGACCAGCAGCGAGTTGCGCAGCCCGGTGCGCCGCGATCCGCTCCCGCAGCGCGTCCCAGCGCTCGGTCTGCGTGCCGGTCGACGCCCCAGAGGTCCGGCTGCAGCTGCCCCGCGGCGGCGCGGGTCTCCGCGAACGCCGGGTGCGGCGCCGTGCTGCTCGGCCAGGTCGGCCGACGTCTCCAGCGCGGTCAGGTAGATCTCCTCGGCGATCCGGGTGGACAGCTCGCGGGCCGCCGCGGAGTCGAACGGCAGCCGCAGCGCGAAGAAGACGTCCTGCAGCCCCATCACGCCCGAGCCCGACCGGGCGCCAGCGCGGGTTGGACGCCGCCGCCTCCGCGCTCGGGTAGTAGTTGATGTCGATCACCCGGTCGAGGAACGTCACCGCGGTGCGCACGGTGGACCGCAAGCGCGTCCCAGTCGACCTCGCCGTCGCGCAGGTGCGCGCCGAGGTTGATCGAGCCGAGGTTGCAGACGGCGGTCTCGCCGTCGCGAGGACACCTCGACGATCTCGGTGCACAGGTTGGACAGGTGCACCGTGTTGCCCGGCCGCAGCGGTCTGGTTGCACTTGGCCGGTTGGAGGCGTCCTTGAACGTCATCCAGCCGTTGCCGGTCTGGGCCAGGGTGCGCATCATCCGGCCGTAGAGGTCGCGCGCCCTGACCTGCCGGACGAACCGCCCCTCGGCCTCGGCCGCGCGGTAGGCCGCGTCGAACTCGGCGCCCCACAGGTCGGGCAGCTCGGGCACGTCGGTCGGGTCGATCAGCGACCACATCCTCGTCGGCCTCGACCCGGCGCATGAACTCGTCCGGGATCCAGTTGGCCAGGTTGAGGTTGTGCGTGCGGCGGGCGTCCTCGCCGGTGTTGTCGCGCAGCTCGAGGAACTCCTCGATGTCGGGGTGCCACGGCTCGAGGTAGACGCAGGCCGCGCCCTTGCGCCGGCCGCCCTGGTTGACCGCGGCGACCGAGGCGTCGAGCGTGCGCAGGCACGGCACGATGCCGTTGGACTGGCCGTTGGTGCCGCGGATCAGCGCGCCGCGGCGCGCGGACCCGCGACCAGGAGATGCCGATGCCGCCGGCGAACTTGGACAGCTTGGCGACCTGGGCGTAGCGGTCGTAGATCGAGTCGAGGTCGTCCCGCGGGGAGTCGACCAGGTAGCAGGACGACATCTGGGTGTGCCGGGTGCCGGAGTTGAACAGCGTCGGCGAGCTGGGCAGGTAGGCCAGCGAGGACATCAGCCGGTAGAAGCCGATCGCCTCGGCCGGCGTCCGGGACAGGCCGCAGGCCACCCGCAGCAGCCAGTACTGCGGGGTCTCGACGACCAGCCGGCTGGTGGGGTGGCGCAGCAGGTAGCGGTCGTAGACGGTGCGCAGCCCGAAGTACTCGAACCGGCGGTCGGCGTCCTCGTCGATGGCGAAGTCGAGCTTGCGGGCGTTGTCGCTTGACGAACGCGGCCGTCTCGTCGCCGATCAGCCCCTCGGCGTGGCCGAGCGCGATCGCCTGGCTGAACGAGGCGATGCCCTGGCCGCGGACCTCCTTGTCGACGTACGCCGCGAGCAGCCGGGCGGCCAGCCGGGAGTACTCCGGCTCCTCGCCGATCATCTCCGCCGCCGTCTGGATCGACAGCCGGTCCAGCTCGGCGGTGGTGGCGCCGTCGTACAGGCCGCTGATCGTCTTGGTGGCGACCCGCAGCGGGTCGACGTCGCCGAGGTCGTCGGCCCAGCGCTCGACGGCGCGGACGATCTTGTTCACGTCGACCGGCTCGGTGTCGCCGTTGCGCTTGCGCACCTGCATCGGCGTACGGCGGGTGGTGGGGTGGTCGGCTGATCGGTGGGCGCTGCCTGCGCCGTGGGTGGTGCCGGGCTGGTCTCGGTGACCGTCATGGCTCTCTCCTCGCGAGCTGGACCGGGGTCCGGCGGACGGGAGGGCGGGGCGACGGGAGGGCGAGCGGTGCGCACGACGGCGCACGACGCTGACCAGCCGTCGGCCGTCCCTCGCGGCGTCGGACCACCGCGCACGGGTGTGCACGGTGCGCTGGCAGGTCTTCGGACTCATGGGCACAGACCTCGGCACGCTCTCGCGCCTCGACCCACCTAGTGGCCGTCGCTTCCCAGACGCTGTCGCGTCCAGTGCTGTTGACGGCGGTCGTTCCCACTCACCGCTGCGGGGCAGTCCCGGATTCCCACCGGGTTCCCTCTTGCCTCGTCCCGCCTGGGTTGGCGGTGCGAACCAGCTGCAGGCGACACCATATACGGGGCCACCGACAAGCCTGACCACCACATGTTGCGGCGGCGTGTCGAGGCGTCCCTGCCGTACGGCGAGCCGCCCGCCGGTCCGGCGACGGTTCCGGCGGCCGGCTGGCCGTGGTCACCGAGGCGGTCCCCCGCTACCGTCGTGAGGGTCTGGACAGCGCAGGACGGACCTCCTGAAAGCGAGGCGACCATGACGACGTTGATGGTTTTCCACGAGGTTGACGATGTCGACCACTGGCTCCGCTCACCGCGACGCGAGGAGGTCTTCGGGCCGCTCGGGATGACGGCCCGGACCTTCGTCGACCCGGCGCACAGCAACAAGGTGGGGTTGGTCGTGGAGGTGCCCGACGTGGACACCTTCACGAAGTTCATGCAGACGGAGGCGGCCGCCGAGGCGATGCAGCAGGACGGCGTGCGGCCCGACACCGTGATGATGCTCGTCGCGTCGGAGGCGCACGTCCACCCTGCTCCGCACGCTCGGCAGCAGCCGGGCTGAGCGCCTACGTCGCCGGGGTCGTCGTCGGCGACCAGGCGGATCACGCCGTTGGGGCACAGCCCGACGGCCCGCTCCACCGCGGCCTCCAGCTCGGGTGGCGGCTCGTCGACCAGGACGACGACCGTGCCGTCGTCGTCGCTCTGGTCGAACACCGCGGGCGCGGTCAGGGCGCACATGCCCGCGCCCCGGCAGCGCTCACGGTCGACGACGACCCTCACCCCACGCCTCCCCTCCGTCCGCGGCACCGCTGGCATCGCTCATGTCTGCCGCGTCCCGGTGTCCCGGTGTCCCCGGTGTCCCAGGACACCGGCAGCTCCTTGACGCCGTAGATGAACATGTCGTCGCGCATCCGGACCTGCTCGACCGGCACGGCCAGCCGCAGGCCGGGCAGCGCGGCGAGCAGGTGGGAGAACCCGATCCGCATCTCCACCCGGGCCAGCTGCTGGCCGAGGCACTGGTGCACGCCGTGGCCGAAGGCCAGGTGCCCCGTCGGCTCACGACCCAGGTCGAGCCGGTCGGGGTCCGGGAAGTGCGCCGGGTCCCGGTTGGCCGCCGGCACCGAGAGCACCACCGGCTCGCCCGCCCGGATGGACCGGCCGTGCAGCGTGACGTCCTCGGTGGCCACCCGGACCAGCCCGAACTGGATGATCGTCAGGTAGCGCAGCAGCTCCTCGACGGCGGTGTCGACGAGGCCGGGGTCGGCGCGCAGCCGCTCCAGCTCGGCGGGGTGGCGCAGCAGGGCGAGGGTGCCGAGGCCGAGCATGTTGGCGGTCGTCTCGTGGCCGGCGACGAGCAGCAGCAGGCCGATGTTGATGAGCTCCTCGTCGTCCAGGCGGTCCTCGCCGTCGTGGTGCACCAGCGCGCTGAGCAGGTGCTCGTCCGGCTCGGCGCGCTTGGACTGCACCAGCTCGAGCATGTAGGCGCGCAGCTCCTCGCGGGCCCGCAGCAGCTCCGGTCCCTCCGTGGCGAACGAGAGCAGCGTCCTGGTGCGCTGCTGGAACAGCGCCCGGTCGCCGTACGGCACGCCGAGCAGCTCGCAGATCACCAGCGACGGCACCGGCAGCGCGAACGACCCGACCAGGTCGCACGGCGGCCCGGCCTCCCGCATCGCCTGCAGGTGCTGGTCGACGATCTCGGTGATGCGCGGCTCGAGGCGCGCGCATCCGCCGGACCGTGAACTGGCCGGTCAGCAGCCGGCGGTAGCGGGTGTGCTCGGGCGGGTCCAGCCCGATGAACTGCCCCGGCTCCGGCTCCATGTACGGCCGGAGCTCCTCGGGCGTCTCCCGGACGGGGTTCATCGCGAAGCTCCGCCGCGAGCTGAACCGGGGGTCGGCGAACAGGGCGCGCACGTCGTCGTACCGGGTCACGACCCAGCCGCTGCCGCCGTCGGGGAACACCAGCGGGCTGACCGGGTCGGAGACCTGGAGATCCCGGTAGTCCGGCGGCGGGTCGAACAGCGAGACGCGCTCGCGTGGGAGACGGGCCGTGGGGGTCGTCGGGGTGCTCACAGGGCACCACCTCCCGCTTCATCCTGGCTGCGGCGTGGTCGAGGGCCATCCCGAGCGTAAGCCCCTCCGTCGCCCCCGTCACGGGTAGCGCCTGAGCCGGTCGCGGGCCGTCTCCAGCCGGAAGTCGACGTCCCCCTGGCGGTCGCGCGTCCGGTCTGCGGGGAGGGCCGTGCCGTGCCAGATCCAGCCGGCTCGGCCGCCGATGGACCGCCGGAGCACCTCGCCGATCTGCTCCAGCCGCATCCCCTCCGCCCAGATCGTGAACAGGACCGGCGGGGTGCCTTCGCTCCAACCGTCCGTGCCCTCGGTCCAGGAGTCCGCGATGCGCCTGATGTCCTCCCCGGGTTCCGTGGTGGGGTACTCGATCGCCGTCAGCACCCGGTCGGAGGGTCTGAGGAGGTCGGTGATCTGCAGTCCGCCGCCGCCGTCGCTGGTCGCCCGCACCAGGTCACCGACCGCGACCGGCGCGAAGACCGACGAGTTCAGCAGCCGGTAGGTGCCGCCGCGGTGGTTGGCCCTGACGGGCTCCGCCCACAGCCACTCCCCCATAGGCAGGTCCTCGTCCTCCTTGAAGCGAAGCCGTAGCTCCACGCGCTCCTTCACCATGAGCCGTCCCCTCCCGTGTGATGAGGTGACCAGATTCGCACCACCCTCTGACAGCCCCCTCTGCCGGAAACGGCGGACCGAATCCGCTTGGCCGCGTGGGCCCTTCGTCCTGTCGGCCGCGCCGCAGGCGCCGGTAGCGTGGGTGGATGCGCACCCTGGGCAACATCCTGTGGTTCCTGCTCGCCGGGTGGTGGCTCGCGCTCGGGTACGCCGTCGCGGGGCTGGTCGCCTTCGTGCTGATCGTCACCATCCCCTTCGGCATCGCGTCGTTCCGGCTGGCCGGCTACGTGCTGTGGCCGTTCGGGCGGACGGTGGTCTGGCGCAGGAGCGCCGGCCTGTGGTCGGCGATCGGCAACGTCGTCTGGGTGGTGCTGCTCGGCTGGGAGCTGGCCCTGGCTCACGCGCTGGCCGGGCTGCTGCTCTGCGTGACGATCGTGGGGATCCCGTTCGGCATCGCCTGCTGGAAGATGATCCCCCTCGCGCTGCTCCCGCTGGGCCGCCAGGTCGTGCCCGTCGACTCGGTCGCGGTGGACCCGTACCGGGTTCCCCTGCGGTAGCCCGCCTGCCGGCATCGGCCGAACCGCCAGATGTCGCAGAATCGACCGCCGGCGCGGGCTCCCGTCAGTACCGTGCTCCACCATGGACTCTGGGGGACCTGGATCCATGTCGGTCAATCCCGGCTTCGGCGGGCAGAAATTTATCCCTTATGCGCTCGACAAGATCATCGCCGTGCGCGAGCGCATCGACGCCCTCGGGCGCGATATCCGGCTCGAAGTCGACGGTGGCGTCAAGGTGGAAAATATCTCTCAGGTCGCGCGCGCCGGCGCGGACACCTTCGTGTCGGGCTCCGGCATCTTTTCGAGCACAGACTACGCCAGCACCATCGCCGCGATGCGCCGCGCAGCTCGCTGCCCTTCGTCCGGGCGGATCCGCATGACGATCGCACCGTCCCCGCGCTGGCGTGCGCGCGATCGCGTTCGACCTCGACGGAGTTGACTCGACACCTTCCCCGACCTGGCCGCGGCGCGCAATTGATGCTCGCACGCTCGACGAGCCGCCGCTGGCGGAGGAGGCGTGCGCGCTACGTCGGCAACGGTATGGCGAATCTCGTCGACGTGCTCTGGCCGGCACGATGGTCGCCGCCGACGCCGTGCGACGAGGCGCGCGCGCTTGAGCTGTACGAAGCCAACTACGAACGCGTTGACGGTGCGTACCGGCCTTTTCCCGGTGTCGCGAAGGGCTGCGCGGCTCGCCAGCGCAGGGTTCGGACTGGCTTGCATCACCAACAAGGCGAGGCGTTCCGTTGCCCGCTCGGGCCCAGGCCGGATCGGGTGGTATTTCCTGGTCCTCGGCGGCGATAGCCTGCCCCGAAAAAACCCGATCCGCTGCCGCTGCTGCATGTGCCAGGCGTTTTTGCTCGCGCCGGCCGCCTGCTGATGGTCGGCGATTCGGCCAACGATGCGCAGGCGGCGCGAGCGGCGGGCTGTCCGGTGTTCTGCGTGCCTTATGGCTACAACGCCGGGCGGCCCGTGCAGAGTCTCGACTGCGATGCTATAGTTGGATGACCTCCCGGACCGGTTCGACTGGTGAACTTGAGCTTCGACCTTACAGATGGAAAGCGGCCGAGGTCATCGCAGCGCTGCAACGATTGGCGCTGGCGGCGCCTCTCGTGGTCCGCCCGCGTCGCGCCTGACCGCGACGCCTTCGGTCGTTGCGTTGTAGAAAGATCGTGGAGCATCATGACCGAAGCCGAATTCCGCGCGCTTGCGGCCCAGGGTTACAACCGTATCCCGCTCGTGCTCGAGACCTTCGCCGACCTCGACACTCCGCTGTCCGCTCTACCTCAAGCTCGCCAACGAGCCGTGGTCGTATCTGCTCGAATCGGTCGTGGGCGGCGAGCGGTTCGGGCGCTACTCCTTCATCGGGCTGCCGGCGGGATCCGCGATTCGCAGCGCGCGGCACCGCTGATCGAGGTCGACGATCGGCGGCGTGCATCGTCGAGCGGCACGAAGGCGATCCGCTGGAGTTCGTCGGCTGAGTTCCTGCGCGCTATCGCGCGGCGCCGTGACCCGGGCTGCCGCGCTTCTGCGGCGGCGCTCGTCGGCTACGTTCGGCTACGACACCGTGCGCTACATCGAGACGCAAGCTCGCCGCCGCGCCCCGCCCGCCGGATCCGCTCGCCGATTGCCCGACATCCTGCTGCTGCTGACCGAAGAGCTGGCGGTCGTCGACAACCTCGCGGGCAAGATCTCGCTGATCGTGTACGCCGATCCGCGCGAGCCGGATGCCTATCGAGAAGGCGCGCGAACGCCTGCAGGAGCTGCGCCGCAGCTGCGCGAGCCGGTGTCGATCCCGAGCAGACGGCGACCGCGGTCACGCGTAGGCGAGAGCGAGTTCGGCGCCGAGGGCTACCAGGCGCGCCGTGGGCGCGCGAAGGAGTACATCGCCGCCGGCGACGTGATGCAGGTCGTGCTCTCGCAGCGGATGCAGCCGGCCGTTCGCGTCGTCGCCGCTGTCGCTGTACCGCGCGCTGCGCTCGCTCAATCCGTCGCCGTACATGTTCTATTTCGACTTCGGCGACTTCCACGTCGTCGGCGCCTCGCCCGAGATCCTGGTGCGCAAGGAAGGCACGGCGCGTGACGCTGCGGCCGATCGCCGGCACGCGGCCGCGCGGCGCGACGCGCGAGGAGGACGAGCGGCTCGCGACGCGAGCTGCTCGCCGATCCGAAGGAGCGCGCCGAGCACGTGATGCTGATCGACCTCGGCCGCAACGACGTCGGCCGCGTCGCGCAGACGGGCACCGTGCAAGCGTCACCGACCGCATGGTGATCGAGCGCTATTCGCACGTGATGCACATCGTGTCCAACGTCGAAGGCGAGCTGAAGCCGGGCCTCGACGCGCATCGACGTGCTGCGCGCGGCGTTCCCCGCCGGCACCGTGAGCGGCGCGCCGAAGGTGCGCGCGATGCAGATCATCGACGAGCTCGAGCCGACGCGGCCGCGGCGTGTATGCGGGCGCGGTCGGCTACATCAGCTTCCAGGACGACATGGACACGGCGATCGCGATTCGCACGGCGGTCGATCAAGGACGGCATGCTCTACGTGCAGGCGGGCGCCGGGATCGTCCACGATTCCGTGCCCGAGTCCGAATGGACCGAGACGCAGAACAAGGCGCGCGCGATGCTGCGCGCCGCCGACATGGTGCAGCTCGGCCTGGACGCGGAGGCGCTAGAACGATGCTGCTGATGATCGACAACTACGACAGCTTCACCTACAACCTCGTCCAGTATTTCGGCGAACTCGGCGCGGAGGTGCACGTGGATCGCAACGACGCCATCACACTGGACGAGATCGCGGCGTGGCAGCCCGAAAGAATCGTCATCTCGCCAGGACCCTGCACGCCGGACCAGGCCGGGATCTCGGTGGCGCTGATCGAGCGCTTCGCCGGTAAGATACCGATACTCGGCGTCTGCTCTGGGCCACCAGGCGATCGGACAGGCGTTCGGTGGCCGCATCGTTCGTGCGAAGTGTGTCATGACACGGAAAAGTCTCGACGACTCCGTACGGCGGCGGCGTCTCGCCGGTCTCGCGAACCCACTTCGACCGCTCACCCGTATCATTCGCCGGTCATCGACGCGCGAGTCGATGCCGGTACCTGCCTTGAGATCACCGCGACCAGCGAGACGGTGAAATCATGGGCGTGCGCCATCGCGAAGCTCGACCGGTCGAGGGTGTCGAGTTTCATCCGGAAGCGATACTGACCGGTACGGTCACGCGTTGCTGGCGATCCGCTGGACGAAGCACTAGCGACAGATGCGAGCCACCGATGTCAATCGACTGGAGCAGGTGTCGGCAGCGACGAGAAGCACCGTAGATATTCGACGACGAGACGCTGCGCGACGCGCAAGATCATGAGCCGGCGATGCCGCCGGTGATGGTCGCCGCGCCGACGGGCTGGGCCTCGCGTGAAAAAGGAAACGATCGGCGAGATCGGCGCCGCTGCGCAGGTCATGCGCGAATTCTCGACCAGGGTCGAGGTTGCCGACCAGCGGACCGCCGGGTCGACTCGTCGGCACCGGCGGTGATGCCTCGCATACGTTCAACATTTCCGACTGCGTCGATGTCGTCGCCGCGGCGGCGGGCGTGTGGCCGAGCACGGTGGCCGCCGGTGTCGTCGCGATCAGGAAGCGCCGACGTCTCCGAGGCGCCGAGCCACATCACGCCCCAAGCCCGAGCAGGTCGCCGCCTGCATAGGCGAGACCGGAAATCGGGTTCATGTTCGCGCCGAACCACCACAGCGCGATGAAGCACGCGGGCCGCTCGGTGCGCAAGGAGCGGGCATCGCAACGATATTCAATATCCTGGGCCCGCTGACCATCCGGCTGGCGCGCCAATCAGCCCGGCCGGCGTGTTCCACTCCGACCTGGTCGGACTCCAGGTCCGCGTGCTGCAGTGTCTCGGGAGCAAGCCTGTCCTGGTCGTTACGGTAAGGACGGCATGGACGAGGTTCGCTGGTGCCGCGACGATGGTCGGCGAGCTCAAGGACGGCGAGGTGCGCGAACATACGAGATCCATCCCGAGGACTTCGCCTCGAAGACTGGTTTCCAACCGCGGCCTCAGGTCGAGGCGATGCGCTCGAATCGAAGACGATGTCGCCGGAGGCGCTGCATAGCATCGAGGGCACGCCGCGCGAAATCGCTCGTGTCGAACGCGGGTGTCGCGCTGATGCGGTGAACGCCGCCGCGACGATTCCCGAGGGGATCGAGCGGGCGCGCGCCGCCGTCGTCTCGGTGCCGCCAGCGCGAAGCTCGATCAGTTGTCGCTGCACAGCCGAAAGCCGGCGCGGGCCCAACGAACCGCCGCAGGATCGCGACGGCGACATCCGACCAGGATCATCATACCGACCAGGCCGAGGAAGTCATCGGGGCCGAAGCCGCGCGGCCCTGTTCGCCGAGATCGAGGCCTCCGCGCGCGCGCCGCCGCGCCACGGGACTTCGAACGCGCGATCCGGCAGCGAATCGCCGGGGCGCACCGGCTGTCATCGAGGAAATCAGAGTGGTCGAGCCCGAGCCGCGGCATCTGCGGCGACCCGTTCGATCCCTCCGCGATCGCCGCATCGACGAGTGGTAGGTCGATCCCTGCCTCGGCGCGACGGACCGGCCTTTTTTCCAGGGCGCTCCTGAATATCTGGTCGATGCTCGCAACGCATGCGCATTGCCGGCGCTGCGCAAGGAATTCATCATCGACGAATATCAGGTCGCGGAGTCGCGCGCGCTCGGCGCCGATGCGATCCTCCTGATCGTCGCCGCGCTGGAAGACGCCCGCCTTGCGCGACTCGAGGCATGCGCGCTCGACTACGGCATGGACGTGTTGGTGGAGGTACACGACCGGGCCGAGCTGGACCGCGCCCTCCAGCTCAAGACTGCGCTGGTCGGCATCAATAACCGCAACCTGCGCAGCTTCGCCGTGTCGCTGCGGACCACGATCGATCTCCTGCCCAGCGTTCCCGTCGGCAAGCTGGTCGTCAGCGAAAGCGGCATTCTGACGCAGGGCGACGTCGCGTCGCTGCGCCGCCATGGCGTGGGCGCCTTCCTCGTCGGCGAGGCCTTCATGCGGTCGACCCGACCCGGGCGTCGCGCTGCAAGCCCTGTTCGGCTGAACAGACCGGAAACGCGAGCGCCGGCCGCGGGCGATACCGCGATCCCTGCCGGACGCAACGCGGTTTGCTATGATGGCGGGCCGGAAGCCGCATGCAGGGCCGCGTCAAGCGCGAGGTCTGCCGGTGCCAGGGGAGCATTGTCGGCAATCGTCGTCGAGAACGTCAGCAAGCATTGGACGACCGCAGCCGGAATGGGTGCGGGCGGTCGAGGGACTTTCTTTTTCGCTCGACGCCGGCACGCTCAACGTCCTGCTCGGGCCGTCCGGTTGCGGGAAGTCGACGACCTTGCGCCTGATCGCCGGCCTCGATCAGGCCGACAACGGCCGCATTTCGATCGACGGGCGCGACGTCACTCGGCTCCCGCCGGCCCAGCGCAGCATTTCGATGGTGTTCCAGAATTACGCGCCGTTCCCACACTTAAGCGTTGCCGAAAACATCGTGTTCGGCCTGCGCGTACGTCGCATCGGCCCCGCGGAGCGCGAGCGGCGCCTGCAGCGGGTTTCGGGACTCCTCGGCCTGACTACGCTGCTCGATCGTCGGCCATCGCAGCTCTCGGGTGGCCAGCAGCAGCGGGTGGCACTGGGCCGCGCGTTCATCGCCGAGACGCCGGTCTGCCTGATGGACGAGCCGCTGTCCAATCTCGATGCGCAGCTGCGGCAGGAGATGCGGCAGGAGATACGCAACCTGCAGCGCACGCTGGGCATCACTATGGTCTACGTGACGCACGACCAGGTCGAGGCGATGACCATGGCCGGATCGGATCATCCTGCTTTCCGGCGGCAGCATCGAACAGAACGGCACGCCGGCGGATCTCTATGAAAGCCCGGAGAACGCCTTTCGTCGCGCGCTTCATCGGAACCCCGCCGATGAATCTGCTACGGCTCGAACATGGCGCGGCCGGTGCAGTCATCGCCGGCACGACCGGCCCGCCGGTGGCGACGGACGACCTGGCCGGCGCGACCTTGGGCGTCCGACCCGAGCACGTCGTTCTGGGGCGCGAAGACGGCGTCGCCGGACTCGGTCGACTCGGTCGAGTACCTGGGCGCCGATTCGCTGCTCGCATGCCAGCGTCGGCGACCAGCGTGACCGTGCGGGTCGCCGGGCGCACCGGTCTGCAGCACGGCGACAAGGTGCGGCTCGGCTGGCGAGCGCCGCCGCGCATTTTTTCGACGGTGCGACGCAGATGCGGCGCGAAGTCGAGTGGAATCATCAACCCGCAACCATGGTCGCTTAGGCCCTGGCGTCCAACGCAGTCAAGAGGAGGAGATCGATGAAGTACGTCACGCATTTCGCGCTGGATCGTGGCGCTCGCCGCCGCCGCGCTGTCGAGCGTGGCCGTCGCGCAGGCGCCGGTCGACATTTCGTTCTACTACCCGGTTGCCGTCGGCGGGCCGATCACCAAGATCATCGACAAGTTCGCCACCGATTTCGAGAAAGAAAATCCGGGGATCAAGATCCATCCGATCTATTCGGGCACCTACCAGGACTCGATCACCAAGGCGCTAACCGCCGTCAAGAGCAACGACGCACCGGCGATGTCGGTCTTGCTGTCGACCGATATGTACACGCTGATCGACGAAGATGCGATCGTGCCGTGGGACCCGCTGATCAAGACGGCGGAGGACCGCGCGTGGCTGCAGGGCTTTTATCCAGCGTTCATGGAAAACAGCCAGACCGGCGGCAAGACCTGGGGCATACCGTTCCAGCGCTCGACGATCGTGCTCTATTACAACAAGGAGATGTTCAAGGACGCCGGACTCGATCCGAACCGACGCACCCGAAACGTGGAAGGAAATGGCCGAGTACGCGCAGAAGCTGACCAAGCGCGACGCATCGGGGAAGGTCACGCAGTGGGGCGTGCAGATTCCTTCGTCGGGGTTTCCCTACTGGCTGTTCCAGGGGCTGACGACCGAAAACGGCGTGCAGCTGATGAATACCGCCGGAACCGAGACCTACTATGACAAGCCGGCCGTCATCGAGGCGGTTCAGTACTGGGTCGACCTTACCAGCAAATACAAGGCGCATCCGGAAGGCATCGTCGAATGGGGAACGACGCCGAAGGACTTTTTCGAGCGCAAAGTCGCGATGATGTGGACGACGACCGGCAACCTGACCAACGTGCGCAGCAACGCCAAGTTCGACTTCGGCGTCGCGATGCTGCCGGCGAACAAGCGGCGCGGCAGCCCGACCGGCGGCGGCAATTTCTACCTGTTCAAGCAGACAAAGCCGGAACAGCAGGCGGCGGCATTCAAGTTCGTCAAGTGGATCACGTCGCCCGCGCGCGCAGCACAGTGGGGCATCGACACCGGGTATGTCGCCGTGCGGCCGGATGCATGGGAAACGCCGGAGATGAAAAAGTACGTCGCGGAGTTCCGCCCGCCGCGGTCGCGCGCGACCAGTTGCAATTCGCGGTGGCCGAGCTGTCGACCCATGACAATCAGCGTGTCACCAAGGCACTGAACGACGGTCCTGCAGGCAGCACTCACCGGCAGCAAGTCACCGGAACAGGCGATGAAAGATGCGCAGCGCGAAGCCGACCGGCTGTTGAGGAGCTATCGCAAGTAACCGGCTCGTGTCGGCGTCGACGATGAGGGCGCCATCGCTCGGCATTGACCTCACTCCTCGGCGACGCGGAGAGGAGACCGTTCGATGACCCGCACCGCGAACTGGCTCTACGGCTGGTTGCTGCTGCTTCCCGCGGCGGCGATGCTGGCGCTGTTCACGCATTACCCGGCGGTCACGACCCTTTGGCACAGCTTCGAGTCGACGCCGAAGGCCGCGCGGCCGGCGGTCTTTGTCGGCGCCGAGAACTACCGGCAGCTCACCGACGACCCGATCTTCTGGAAGTCGCTGACCAACAACCTGTGGTACGCGGCGGGAACGATTCCGCTTTCGATCGGGCTCGCCCTGCTGATGGCCGTCTGGGTCAACGGCAAGCTCGCAGGACGCGGCTTTCTGCGGCTCGCCTACTTCACGCCGACGGTGCTGCCGATGATCGCAGTGGCCAACATCTGGCTGTTCTTCTACACGCCCGAGTATGGGCTGCTCGAGCAGTTCCGCGGCGCCTTCGGTCTTCCGGCGCAAAACTGGCTGGGCAGCAGGAATTCCGCGCTCGGGTGCCTGATGATCGTCGCGGTCTGGAAGGAGGCTGGCTTTTTCATGATCTTCTACCTGGCGGCGTTGCAGCAAATGTCGCCGAACCTGGCCGAAGCGGCAGCGATCGAAGGCGCATCTCGCTGGTACTTCTTCCGTCGGGTGACGTTGCCTCTGCTGATGCCAACGACGCTATTCGTCCTGGTCAATGCAGTCATCAACGCCTTTCGCCTGGTCGATCACGTCGTGGTGATGACGCGTGGCGGACCGGACAACGCGACCGAATTGCTGCTCTACTACATCTACGAAATCGGCTTTCGCTTCCAGGATTCGGCCTACGCCGCAGCGCTGACGATCGTGCTGCTGGCGCTGCTGGGATCGGCCGCCCTCGCGCAGTTCTGGTTTCTGGAGCGCAAGGTCCATTACCAATGAGTTCCGTTGGCCTATCAAACGCCGAGGATTCGAGCCGCGGCGCCGAAACCGCGGCCGCGTGGATGCTCGGGCTGCTCTGGGTGCTGCCGCTCGCCTATGCGTTCTGGACCGCGTTCCATCCGGGTGAGTTCTCGACGCATTTCGTGCCGACGGCGCCGCTGACCATGGAGAATTTCGTCAAAGCCTGGCACGCGGCGCCGTTCGCCCGCTATTTCCTGAACACGATCCTGCTGTGCACGATGGTGCTCGCCGCGCAGCTGGTGCTGTGCACGCTGGCCGCCTACGCATTCGCGCGCTTCGAGTTTCCCGGCAGCAATCTGCTGTTCGCCCTAGTGCTGGTGCAGCTGATGGTGATGCCCGACGTCCTGATCGTCGAGAACTACCGGACGATGAACGCGCTGGGCCTGCGCGACACCATCGTGGCGATCGGCCTGCCGTACATGGCGAGCGCATTCGGCATTTTTCTGCTGCGGCAGACGTTCAAGACGGTGCCGAAGGAGCTCGACGAGGCGGCGCGTGTCGAAGGCTGCAACCCGCTGCAGATCCTGTGGAAGGTCTATGTGCCGCTGGCGCGCCCGGTGTACATTGCCTACGCCTTGGTCAGCGTAAGCTATCACTGGAACAATTTCCTCTGGCCGCTGATCATAACCAACTCGGTGGAGTCGCGTCCGCTGACCGTGGGGCTGCAGGTGTTCTCGTCGACCGATCAGGGCATCGACTGGTCGATCATTACCGCGGCCACGCTGCTGACCACCGCGCCGCTCTTGATCGGCTTTCTTCTCTTCCAGAGGCAATTCGTGCAATCCTTCATGCGCGCGGGTATCAAGTGACGCACCCGCCGTTCGGGCGCCGGCGCCGCGACCTCCGACGGCGGCGCGCCTCTCAACCAAGCCAACGACCGATGAAAATCATTACCTGGAACGTACAGTGGTGCCGCGGGGTGGACCGGCGAGTCGATCCGTCGCGTATTGTGGCGCACGCCAAGGCGCTGGCGGATTTCGACGTGCTGTGCCTGCAGGAAATCGCGAGCAACTTTCCCGATCCCAGGCTCCCCGGCAGCCGCGGCGAAAATCAGTTCGCCGAAATCGCGCAGCAGCTGCCCGATTTCACGGCAGTGCCTGGCGCCATCGTCGATGTACCGGGCGAGCCCGGGCAGCGGCGCCACTTCGGCAACATGATCCTGTCGCGATTGCCGGTCGGCCAGGTGTTTCGACATCTGCTGCCGTTTCCGGTCGATCCGGTCAGCGAGGCATGCCGCGGATCGCGCTCGAAGCCGTCGTACGCGCGCCGTTCGGCGGCGTGCGCATCATCACTACGCACCTCGAGTATTACGGAACGCTCAAACGGACTGCCCAAGTCGAGGCATTGCGCTCGATCTACGCAGAGGGAAGCGGACACGCCCGGCTGGGGCAAATCATCGAAACGGGCGGCGGACCGTTCCACGATTACCCGCGCCCTGCCGCGACGATCATCACCGGCGACTTCAACCTCGAGCCGGATGATCGACTGCATGCGCGAATGATCGAGCGCCGTTCGGCGACGGCACGCCGCCGCTGTCCGATGCGTGGGAGGCAGCGCATCCCGGCATCGCCCATCCGGCGACGTTCAAGATCTACGAAAAAGAGAGCCCCGACGAGCCGGAGCAGCATTGCGATTTCATCTTCGTGTCCGCCGACCTGGTGCCGCGCCTCAAGTCGATTCGCATCGACCAGGAAACCCAGGCCTCCGATCATCAACCAG
Organism: uncultured Actinomycetota bacterium; assembly: GCA_963828995.1. GTDB lineage: Bacteria > Actinomycetota > Actinomycetes > Actinomycetales > Dermatophilaceae > CAVRTM01. Next base: position 4,722 of record CAWHHB010000006.1, on the reverse strand, counting down.
TGCTTGCCGAATTCGACTAGAAGCGCCGCTTTGAACACAGCAATCACGTCCGCCGGCGAGCGCGCCAACGATCTCGGTCGCGATGCAGGGCGGGCGATGCGAGGACTCGCCGCGCTGCAGCGCCTGGCCGGGTCGGAGAAACAGCTGCTGCTGTTCGTCGCGCACGCCTGGGGCGGGGGCATCCGGCAGCACATGAATGAGCTGGCCGGCCTGGTCGGGGAAGACTGCGATGTGCTGCTGCTCGAGCCCGCGGGCGGCGACGTGGTACGGCTGTCGTGGCTGAAGGCAGGCGAAGACCTGGCCGCATACTTCAGACTGCCGGCCGACATGCAGACACTGGCGGCACTGCTGTCGGGGCTCGATCTGGCGCGCATCCATTTTCATCATGTCCACGGCTTGCCGCGCGCGGTCCTCGATCTGCCCGCGGCGCTAAGCGTGCCGTACGACTGCACGCTGCATGACTACTATGCGATCTGTCCGCAATACCATCTGGTCACCACGGACGGGCGTTACTGCGGCGAGCCCGACGCGGAAGGGTGCGCCGCATGTATCGCGGTGCGGCCGGCGCTTTGGCCGCTGGATATCGGCGCATGGCGGGCCACATTCGGTGCGCTGTTGCGCGGCGCCGAGCGCGTGTTCGCGCCCTCGCACGATGTCGAGCGTCGCATTGCGCGCTACTTTCCGGGATTGTCGATAACAGTGCTGCCTCATGCCGAAGCGCCGCCCGCGATACCCGGCCGCGTCACCCGCGTCGTCACCCTGGGGAGGCTGTCGCCGGAAAAGGGATTGCGCGTCGTCGTCGCCTGCGCCGAAGACGCACGAGCGCGTGGCCTGCCGCTGTCGTTTCGCGTTCTGGGCGCCGTATCGGAACCGGTGACCCAACGCCCGCACCTGCCGCTGTCGGTGCAGGGCGAGTACGGCGACGCCGATCTGGCAGGATTGATCGCCGCCGAACGGCCGGATGTCATCTGGTTCCCGTCCCAGGTGCCGGAGACCTATTCGTACACGCTGTCGGCGGCGATCGTCGCCGAGGCGGCGATCGTCGCCTCGGAGCTGGGCGCCTTTCCCGAACGCCTTGCCGGACGGCCGCGCGTCTCCCTCGTCCGTTGGAACGCGACACCGGCCGAGTGGAACGCTGCGCTGCTCGGTGCGGACCCCGCGCGTACGCAGCCGTCACCGAACGTCGCGCGCGCCGGATCGTGACCGACCCACAGCGCTATCTCGCGATCTATCTCGCCCCGCTGGCGACGCGCGTGCGCAAGCGCCGCGATCCTGGCGCGCTGTCCGCGCTGGACCTGCGTCATTGGTCAAGGCCGGAAGGACATCCGGTCGCGGATGCGCTATCGCTGCCGCAGCTGTTCACCGCAGGGGTGGACGGAGGCAATGCCGAAGCCCGCCGCGAGCTCAAGCGGCGGGTCGCCGCAATCGACGCGGCGCACGCGCAATTGCGGGATGGCGAATCGGAGCTCGCGCCGCGTTTGCTCGACGCGATGCGCGCTCAGCAGGCGATGCAGCACCAGATCGAGCGCGGCGAGCAGATGCTCGGCGCGGCTCGAGCGCGCATCACCGAGCTGGAAACCAGCACGACCTGGCGCGCCACCGCGCCGCTGCGGCTGAGCGGTCACAGGGTCAAGATCGCGTGGGCGCACGCACGGGCGCAATGGTCGGCGCTGCGCCAGTCGCCGCACTATGTCGGCGTCGCTGCGTCGGTCCTGCGCAACGAAGGCGCCGGTGCGCTGGCCAAGCGCATCGTGCGGCGCCTTTCGCGCCCGCACCGCTATGTTGCGCCCTCGGGTGTCGCATTCGCGCAGGAAACCGCGATCGTGCCGCTCGCCTTCGAGGTCGTCGACAAGCCGCGGGTTTCGATCATCGTGCCGATGTACGGCAAGCCTTTGTTCACCTACACCTGCCTGAAGAGCGTGCACGCCAACACCCCGGCCGGGAGCTACGAAGTCATCGTCGTCGACGACGCGTCGCCCGAACCGGCGAGCAAGACGCTGGCCGCGGTGACCGGCGTGCGCTTCGAGCGCAACGCCGCCAACCTGGGATTCGTCGCCAGCTGCAATCGCGCGGCCGGCCTGGCGCGCGGCGAGATCCTGGTCCTGCTCAACAACGATACGATCGTCACGCCCGGCTGGCTGGATGCGTTGCTCGCGGTGTTCGATCGACGCCCGGATGCGGGCCTGGTCGGCGCGAAGCTCGTGTATCCCGATGGCAGGCTGCAGGAAGCGGGCGGCATCGTCTGGCGCGACGGCTCCGCCTGGAACTACGGCCGCGACGACGACCCGGCCCGTCCCGAGTACAACTATCTGCGTCCGGTCGATTACTGCTCGGGCGCGTGCCTCGCGGTGCCGCGCCGCCTGTTCGGCGAGCTCGGCGGCTTCGATGTCCGCTACGCGCCCGCGTATTACGAGGACACCGACCTCGCGTTCGCCGTGCGCGCCGCGGGCCGCCGTGTCTATTACCAGCCGGCGGCGACGATCGTCCATTTCGAGGGAGCGACCTCGGGCACCGACGAGTCGGCCGGTATCAAGCGTCACCAGACGATCAATCGCGCCACGTTCGCAGCCAAATGGTCGGAAGCGCTGACCCGCCACGGCGCGAACGGCGTCGCCCCCGAGCGTGAGCGCGACCGGTGGGCTAGCCGGCGCGCGCTGGTGATCGACGCATGCATGCTGACACCCGATCAGGACTCGGGGTCGCTGCGGATGCAGCAGGTGATGGACATACTTACCGGCCTCGGCTGCAAGGTGACGTTCGTCGCCGACAATCTCGAGTACCGGAAACCCTACGTTCAGGCTCTGCAGCAACAGGGCGTCGAAGTGCAGTTTCATCCGTACACGAGCTCGCTGGCGATGTTGCTCGGCGAGCGCGGCGGCGAATTCGATCTCGTGTTGCTGTCGCGGCACTATATCGCGGCACGGCACATGGCGACGGTGCGTGCCTTCGCGCCGCGCGCGCTGATCGCATTCGATACCGTCGACCTGCATTTTCTGCGCGAAGAGCGACTGGCGGATCTCGATGCCAGCCGGGCGGCGCGGGGAGCGGCCGCGGCAAAGCGCGCCGAGGAGCTGGCATTGATCCGCCGGGCGGACGTCACCCTGGTCGTAAGCGACGTCGAGCGCGACTTGCTGGCCGATCTCGCGCCGCAAGCGAAAGTGATCGTGCTGTCGAACATCCACGACCGGCACGAGCACGGCCGCCCGTTCGCACAGCGCGCCGGCTTGCTGTTCGTCGGCGGCTTCCGGCATCCGCCGAATACCGATGCCGTCCTCTGGTACGCGAAGGACGTCCTGCCGAGAATCCGAACCGGGCTGCCCGGTGTGAAGAGCTACATCGTCGGCGCCGATCCGCCGGCGACGATCCGCAGTCTGGCGACCGACGACCTGGTGATCGCCGGCTTCGTTCCGGATCTGACGCCATACCTCGAGGGCTGCCGGGTCTCGATCTCGCCATTGCGCTACGGCGCCGGCGTCAAGGGGAAGGTCAACCAGGCGATGAGTTTCGGTTTGCCGGTGGTGGCGACGACGCCGTCGATCGAAGGCATGCACCTGACGCCGGGAAGCGACGTCCTGGTCGGCGACGATCCGCAGGCGTTTGCCGATGCGGTGGTCTTCGCCTATCAGGATCAGGCGCTGTGGGAACGGCTTGCCGCCGGCGGTCGCGACAACGTGAGCCGCCACTTTTCCCGCGAGGTCGCAGCGGCGGCGATCGCCGAGCTTCTCATGCTGGCGGACAGCGAAGGCGCGCGACCGGCGATCGGCATAAGGCTGCGCATCGACTTGGATGCGCGCGCCCCGCGGCGGTCAGTGGCCGCGCACGCCGCAACTTCAGCGGCGCTCGAACACGATGTCCCAGACGCCGTGGCCGAGCTTCAATCCACGCTGCTCGAACTTGGTTGCCGGCCGATAGGCGGGACGCGGCGCGAACGAAGCCGTCGTATTGACCAGCAGCGGTTCGGCGCTCGCGGCCGCGAGAACATCGGTCGCGTAGTCTTCCCAGTCGGTCGCCACATGCAGATAGCCGCCCGGGCCTAAGCGCTGTGCGAGCGCATGGATGAACTCGGCCTGCAGCAGCCGCCGCTTGTGGTGCCGCTTCTTGGGCCAGGGGTCGGGAAAAAAGACATGGATTCCGGCGAGGGCGCCCGGCGCGATCATGTCGGCGACGACTTCGGCCGCGTCATGCTGCACGATGCGGACGTTGGCCAGGCCCTTTTCGCCGATCAGTTTCAGCAGCGCCCCGACGCCGGGAGAGTGCACTTCGATCGCCAGGAAATCCCGATCGGGCTGCGCTTCGGCGATCGCGGCAGTCGCTTCCCCCATGCCGGAGCCGATCTCGACGAATCTTCGGATTGTCGCGGCCGAAGACCGCAGCCAGGTCGAGCAGCGTCGGAGCGTACGGAACGCCGAAGCGCGGCAGCAACGCGTCGCGGGCGCGCTGCTGCGCCGGCGAAAACCGGCCCTGGCGCAGCACAAAACTGCGGATCGGCCGGCGCGGTTGCGCGCGCGACGCGTTCATCGGCGCAAGGCTGCCGGGACGTTCACGGTGTCCCACTGCGGGCTCACGGCGCGATCCGCGTCCAGGTCGGATCGGTCAGCTTGCGCGCGATCGTCGATGGAGCGCCAGCCGGGTCGACGTTGAATTCGATCGTCAGCGTGTCGGCGTCACGCCATGTCACGCCGGCATCGGACCATGCCGCGGCGGGAGTCCAGCGCAGCTCCT
>CAWHHB010000005.1:0-369987 GCA_963828995.1 uncultured Actinomycetota bacterium | reverse complement strand
GTAAGCAGCCGGTCGCGGCGAAGGTGCCGGTGAAGAGGGCAGTGGTGAGTAAGGCTCCGGCGAAGAAGTCGTCGAGGGAGATTCGTGAGTGGGCGATCGGGGTGGGTCACGAGGTGTCATCCCGCGGCCGGATTTCGGCCGAGATCGAGCAGGCCTTCCATGACGCTCAGGCGAAGAAGATTCAGGCAAAGACGGCGCCGGTAAAGAAGACGGCCGCGAAGAAGACAGTCCCGAAGAAGGCAGTCGCGAAGAACGTGGCTGCGGAGAAAACGGCCGTGAAGAAGACGGTCGCGGCGAAGGTGCCAGTGAAGAGGGCAGCGGTGAGTAAGGCTCCGGCGAAGAAGTCGTCGAGGGAGATTCGTGAGTGGGCGATCGGGGCGGGCCACGAGGTGTCATCCCGCGGCCGGATTCCGGCTGAGCTCGAGCGAGCCTTCCATGACGCTCAGGTTGAGATGCCGGTGGCGTGAGTTGCAACATTGCCCTGGTGCAACTCGTGGCCATGCTGTCATGAAGGCTATCGGCCTGTGGGAATCGAGATCTTCGGCGCCATATGGTGGGCGGTTGTCCGGCGCCAGCGGTGCCGGCTATCGGGTGCGAGGTATCCCGCCGGGCACCTGACTTGACGATTCCCTCTCAGGAGTGGATTGGGTGCAGGCAGCCCCAATTCAGGGCAAGCCTGAGCGTGGTGCGCGTGGCGCTTCGGGTGCGGCGGGAGACTCTCATGCCGCGGTGGGGCGAGTGGGCGCCGGCGCATCGGGACAATCGCGCACGCTGACGGACGCCGATCCTTCGCGGACACCGACGAGGTGACCGTCGATCCCGCCCCTGCCGGTCCGGCCGGGGCGGGACCCACCGGCGAGAACTCTGAGGGGAAATCGACGGCTCGCCCACAAGCCGCCGGGGCTGAGCTGCCTCGGCGGACAGGAAGGGGCCGGTCCACTCGAGAAGGGCAGGGCAGTGTCGAGCGGCTCGTTGACCGCGAACTCGGTCCAATCGTCGACGGCATCGACTACGTCGTAGCGTTGTTGCAGGACGATCCCGGTCTCAGTGTCGACGACGAGGCGCCACGCCGCTAGTTCCCGGCGCACGGTCGTGGCTACATCCTCGGGTGCGCAGGGTAACTCGCCCCGGGATGGCACAGCCCGATGATTCCGCCGCCCGGACGGTGCTTGGGTCCGGGAGGCCGGAGTCGTCATGGACCTGCAAGTTGTAGCCACGACGCACTAGCTAACGCCCCTTCCTGACCGTCCGTGTCCGCGTTCACAACGCCACGACCGACTATTGCGGAATGCGATTGAGGAGGCGGCGTCCGGCCGCGGACCCCGCCTCCGACGACAAGTGAGCTCAGCGGACACCTGAACAGGGCGGTGGAAATCAGGACTCGAGTAGTTCGGACACGGTGACGAACCGATATCCCTCCGCCGTGAGTCCGGCGAGGACGTCTGGGACGGCGTCGAGCGACGCTTGACGCGAGGGAAACATGACGTGCATGAGGATGATTGAACCGGGGCGGGTCTGCGCCAGAGTCGCGGCTACGATTCCAGCGGTGTCGGCGGTGGCCGCGGAGTCCGGTTCGACGTCCCACATGACGGTGGTCCGATCGTGCTCGGCGAGATAGTGGGGAAGCCCGAGGAGTTCCTCGACCGTACGGCGGGCGGACGGTGATCGGACCGGTGTAGCCGGTGGCCCGGATCGCCTCGTCCGTCCGTTCGATTTCATCCCGCACGGTGTCGGCAGAGACGAAGACCATTCGACGGTGGGTGTCGGTGTGGTTGCCCAGTTCGTGTCCGGAATCAGGCGATCCGCCCGCCGGTTCCGGGTCGCGCGCAGGTCGGTGCCGTTGAGGTAGAACGTTGCTCGGATGCCGGCCTCGTTCAGTAGCCGCAGCACCTCGGGTGTTCTGCTGGTCGGCCCGTCGTCAAAGGTGAGAGCGACGACCTTTTCGTCCGTGTCGACCCGATCGACGAGAGTTCCGAAAAGCTGGTAACTACGCGCATTCATCAGTCTGTATCCGGCGAAAGCCGTCGCCGTCACCACAAGCAACCCGGTCAACATGAGCGCGAGCGTCGTCCTCCGACGGGTTTTCTGGCGAGTGGTCACCAGCGCTCCTGTTCATCCGTCGCTGCCTGGGACTCGGCCACAGTAACAGGCCCCTGCTGCTCGGTGGTCGGGTGAGACAACCGGATTCGCCTGTCGTTTCGCCACGATGCGGAGAGCTGCAGGGCCGACGGGAGCGGGTCTCCGATCCCGCGGTTCTGCCGTAAGGAGCCCATTACCGCCCCGCTGATGAGCAGTCTATGTGTGAAGCCGAGGGGGAGACCCCGAAGCAACGCGCCCGCTGGGAGCTGAAGAAGCGAATGACCGACGAGCGGCTGGCGAGACAGAAAACCGAAGGCACCAACCCCGAGAAGGGGTGACGCCTCCGGCTCATCCTGTGCATCCGCAGTGTCGCCAAACTCTAGCCCATTCTTGCCCACGAACTAGACAGCCGCCCTTGTTCGAGCGGCCCCGGCACCGCGATCAGACGGATCGGGGGACATGTCATCACCCCTGGTGAAAACCGCACTCCGTAGTAGTCGGTGCGGCGGCCAGGAACGGGCGCACCTCGAGCCACTCGTGGATCGGCTTCCCACCCGCACCCGGGGCCGCGGACAACTCGCCGGCCAGCTCGAGCGCCCGCTCGTGGGTCTCGACGTCGATCACCATCCAGCCGGCGATCACGTCCTTGGTCTCCGCGAACGGGCCATCGGTGACCGGCGGCCGCCCCTCGCCGTCGTAGCGGACGAACGTGCCCTCCGCGGAAAGTGCCTGACTGTCGACGAACTCGCCGGTGCCCTCGAGCCGGGCGGCGAAGTCGTTCATGTACTGCACGTGGGCGGAGATCTCCTCCGGCGTCCACTGGTCCATCGGCACGTCGTTGACCGATGCCGGCGCGCCACGGTAGTGCTTGAGCAGCAGGTACTTGGCCATCATGTTCTCCTTTGGTGCGGTGCGGCCCATTGTGGCCGTTTCACTGCGGGGACGAAGCCGCGCGCGGGTTCTCGACATCCCCCGGCGACATTTCCTGACCATCTTCTCTGTCGGGGCCACAATCCTGCTAGGGGTGGGCGTCTCGTCCAGTCCGGTGATGATGGCCTCTAGTCTCGGGTCGGGTTGGCGTGATGCTTGACCCACCGCGCCTCTCGGTGGTCCCAGTAGCGGGTGCGATCGTGGGGGTGGGCGCGACCGTTGAGCGGTGAAGCGGGCGTAGCCGTTCCCGTCGCGGTTTTCCTGTGCGATCCTGCGTTGGCGTCGAGAGAACCACCGGCTGTCCGGTGCCCGATGGAGGGGCTACGGTGGGGCAGCCTGTGCGCCCGTAGAACCACGTCGTGGGTGTGGTGTGCACCTGCGCCGCCACTGATCGAACGCTCCCGCACCTCGTTGACGTCGATGTGCCAGCTGTCATCGAGGAGCGCCGCCACATCATCGGGTGTGACCCAGTCATCGGGGTCGAAGCCGTGCTCGCGCGCCGCATTCGCGTCGCGGATGTCGTGGTGTACAACCAGCAAGATGCCGCCCGGTGCGACGGCGGAGATCAACGCGCGTTCTGCGGCATGGTCAGCGGTACTGCGCAAGGCGGGGTACTGAGCGGAGACCAGGTCGAAACCACCCGTGGGCAAATCGGCATCGAGCAGTCCGCTCAGCACCCAGGTGATGTCCACGTCTTCCCCGGCGGTGTGGACCGCCGCCCGGTCGAGGGCGACCCGAGAAACGTCCAGCGCGGTCACGGCCCATCCCTGGCGGGCGAGCCAGAGCCCGTCGGCGCCTTCACCGCAGCCGACGTCCAGGGCGCGTCCCGGCCGTGCGCCGGTCATCTCGTCAACTAGTGCGCCGTTGGGTTCTCCGCTCCACACGCGATCCCGCTCGCTGTAGCGCGCATCCCATTCGCCTGCCTCACATGATGTCGTCTTGACTTCGGTGACCTCGCCCGCTTCTTCCATACCCACACAGTGCAATAACACCGACGGCCTCGGCGAGAGTTCTTGCTGTATCGGCAAGCATGCGGCTGCTCGGAGCTGCGCGGTGGGCCGATGTGTTGTTCTGGATCGCGTTCTAGCGCGATCCTGACGTGCACCCTGTCCCCGTCGTCTACCCGTGGATGTTCTCGACGATGCCGATCTGGTGAGGGTCGCGCGCGGGTTGTCGTGGGCGAGCCTGCTCGACAATGGGCAGACGTGCTACCTGTCCTTCCGGATCCTCGCGCCCCGGTCCCGCTACCGCGAAACCGTCGAGGCAGTCTCGCGTCGTCGCTGACGGTCGGTGACCCGACCGACCCCGCCACCCGGGTCGGACCACTCGTCTCCGAACGCCAGCGCCGCATTGTCGAGGCGTACATAGAAACCGGCAAACGGGAGGGCGCCACCGTCGTCGCGGGTGGCGGCCGACCTGAACACCTGGATCGTGGATGGTTCGTCGAACCGACAGTCTTCGCAGACCTCGACAATTCGGCAACCGTTGCGCGTGAGGAGATCTTCGGCCCTGTCCTGACCGTCCTGCCGTACGGGGACGTCGACGATGCGGTCGCGATCGCCAATGATTCCGACTACGGACTGGGCGGCACTGTCTGGACATCCGATCGGGACAGGGGCCTCGAACTTGCTCGCCGCATCGAAACCGGCAGCGTCGGAGTGAACTTCTTCGACCTCGACATCGGAGCCCCATTCGGCGGGGTCAAAGCCAGCGGACTCGGACGCGAACTCGGACCGGAGGGCCTGAGCGCATACGTCAACTTGAAGTCGATCTACACTCGCTGATCGACAACGATGCGTGGGGCAACCGATCGCTGTTGTTCCGTGACCCCGACGGCAACCTCGTCAACTTCTTCACCCCCGTCACGCCTGAGGCCAGGGCGATTTGGCGGGTGACCGACCGCGACGACACCGTGATCGGCGGCCTGAGTGGATATCGATGCCGCCTCGAACGTCCGCCTGTCCGTGGGCGCCGACGGACGTTCGCATCAGGGCTGTAGTTTGGTCCGTCCTGCACAGACCCGGGCTGGTGTCAGCTCCCTTCGGAGTGAGCCGCCAGGTTCTCCCGGAAGAACGGGGTAGCTTCCGCCACGGCGTGGTCGACGTACTTCGGCACGTCGTAGAAGTCCATGTGGGCGCCGCCCTCGACGACCACCAGCTTCTTGGGGCTGCGGACCCGGCCGTGCAGTTCGGTGGACATCCACAGTGAACCGGCCTCGCTGCCCGCCACGATGAGCAGCGGTGCGGTGAACAGGTCCTCGACGAGGTGGAACGCGTCGAACGTGAAGATCCGCGAGATGCTCTTGGCGAACAGCTGCTTGTTCTTCGCGTTCGGGTGCTGCGCCCGCGGCGTGAGGTAGTAGTCGTGCGCCTCGACCAGGTCGCGTGGGGTGTCTTCGTCCGGCTGCTCCGGGACGTACGGGATGTACGCCGGGTCCGCACCTTGGGCCTCGGCGGTCCGCTGCTGAGCGACTGCCTCCAGCGTGGGCACCGCGGCCGCGTCGGAGTCGGTTCCGTACCACCCTCGTCGGAACGAGGTGCCGATGTTCAGGGCACTGACGGTGGTGACGGCCTTGATCCGGTAGTCGGTCAGGGCCGCGTTTACGGCGTACCCGCCGCCGGCGCAGATCCCGAGGACGCCGATCCGCTCAGCGTCGACGTAGTCCAGGCTCTGCAGGAAGTCGACGGCGGCGCGGACGTCCTCCACCCGCGCGAACGGGTCCTCGAGGTGGTGCGGCTCGCCGCCGCTCTCGCCCTGGAACGAGGCGTCGTAGGCCAGGGCGACGAAGCCCTCCTCGGCCATCTTCGCGGCGTACAGGCCCGCGGTCTGCTCTTTCACGCCGCCGCCCGGGTGCACGGTGACGATGGCCGGGTAGCTGCCCTGCGGATCGAAGTCGACGGGGAGATGCAGGTTGCCGGCCATGGTGATCGGGCCGTTGGGGATGGTGATGCTGTCCATTGCTGGGTCCTTCTGGTAGTGGTGTGGTGCTCGTTCGGTCAGAGGTGCTTGTTGTAGAAAGGGACGAGGGCGTCGAGGGCCTGCCCGACCGGCTCGGGCTTGTCGTACAGGTCGTAGTGCGACCAGCCTTCGGCCACCACGAGCTGCTTCGTCTCGGAACGCGCGCGTCGGTAGATCTCGAGGCCGTCCCGGTAGGAGCCGAACGCGCCGGGCTTGTCGCCGACGACGACGCACAACGGCTGGGTGAGCAACACCTCGGCGTGGGTGAACGCGTCCCATCCATACCCCGCCGCCCTTCGGGACACGAGGCTTCGGGTCGCGCCGTTCGGCTTCTCGCCTCGACTGGTCTTGTAGTACTCGGTTGCCTCGACGACATCGAGGCCCATTCCGGCCGCGGCGTCCGCGGTGGGGGTAGCAGGTTCTCCACGTTCGGCTCGGCGCCACGGACCTCGGCGGTGCGCTGCGCGGCGATCGCCTCCAGTGTCGCGATAGGTTCGTAGCCGCTGAACGCCTCGTGCAGCAGGTGTCCGAAATTCACGCCCACGACACTGCCGACGACCTTGATCCGCCGTTCCGTCGTCGCCGCGCTGATGGCGTACCCACCACCGCCGCAGATACCGAGCACGCCGATCCGGTCGGCGTCCACGTACGGCAGCGTGACGAGGTGGTCGATGACGTAGCTGAAGTCCTGGACCCGTTGCGTGGGGTCTTCGATGAACCGGGGCTCGCCGCCGCTGGCGCCCTGGAAGCTGGCGTCGAACGCGATCACCACGTAGCCGGCGTCGGCGAGGGCGGTGCCGTACACGTTTCCGGCGGTCTGCTCCTTGCAGCTGCCGATCGGATGCGCGCTGATCACGGCCGGGTACTGCTTCGACTCGTCGAAGTCCGGCGGGAAGTAGATGTCTGCAGCGATGTCCCAGTACGGAGTCTTCACGCTGACGGTCTCGATCGCGTTCGTGGTCATGCGCTCATTCCCTTCGTCGTCCGGCGGAGCCCACCGGCCGGTCTGAATCTCGATACTCGGTTCGGGGGTCCCGACCGCGTCCTCACACCACTCTGCTGCGATCCGCACCCCCGAACCAGAGGCCGGTTATCGGGGGTACCCGCAGCCCCTCCCACGGGCTGCCGACCGTCCCTAAGCTGGTGACCACGACCAGCGCCCTCAGCGCCGGGCTGCTGATCTGGCTGGGGCGCCTGGGCCGGGCGACCGGCGACCGGCGCGCCACCGTGGCGACGGCCCTGGCCTGCTGGGCGCTCGCCGTGGGGATGACCCGCGCCTACCTCGGCGTCCACTGGCCCACCGACGTCCTCGGCGGCTGGCTGCTGGCCCTGGCCTGGCTCTCGCTCGCTGCCGCGGTGCTCCCCGGTCTGCTCGCGTCCCGCGTCCCGCCCACCGGGGCTCGGCCCGCCCGGGACGCCCCTACTGTCCAGGGGTCTGCGGGCCAGCCGGGGTCGACGGGACCCACGGAGGCCGGGGCATGAGCCCGGTCTCGCGGCGGGTCTTCCTCGGTGCGGTCACCGCCACCGCGGTGACCGCGAGCGCCTGCTCGCCGGAGGAGCCCGCCCCCACCGGACCCTCGACGACCGGGTCGGCAACGGCCTCCACGCCGCCCGGTACGACGTCCTCACCCGGGCCGACCTCGCCGCCCGGCACCCCGTCGGCCCCGCCGACGACCCGTGCCACCGGGTCCCCCGCGGCCGACCTGCTGCACGGCCCGCGGACCCGGCCAGCCGTCGCGCTGACCTTCCACGGCGCCGGCGACCCGTCGCTGACCAGGACGGTGCTGCGGATCGCGGCGGAGCACTCGGCCGGCCTCACCGTCCTGGCCGTCGGGTCCTGGCTGGACGGGAACCGGGCGCTGGCCTCGGCGATCCTCGACGGCGGGCACGACCTGGGCAACCACACCTGGAGCCACCTGCCGATGCGCCGGCTGAGCAGCGCCGAGGCGCGCCGCGAGGTCAGCCGGGCGGCGGCGCTGCTGACCTCGCTGACCGGCAGCAGGGGGTCGTGGTTCCGGCCCAGCGGCACCCCGCGCAGCACGGGCACGATCCGCCGGGCCGCGGCCGCGTCCGGCTACCACCGGTGCCTGGGCTACGACGTCGACCCGCTGGACTACACCGACCCGGGCTCGGCCCTGGTGACCAGCCGGGTGCACCGCGACGCCGTCAGCGGTTCGATCGTCAGCCTGCACCTCGGGCACCCCGGCACGGTCGCCGCGCTGCCCGCGATCCTGGACGGCCTGGCCCGGCGGGGCCTTCGCGCCGTGACCGTCACCGACCTGATGAGGGGCCCAGCATGACCACGACCCGCACCGGCCGGCGGGCGCCGCGCGGCGCCCTCCTCACCCGTAGGGGCGCGGCGGCCCTCTGCGGCGGCGTGCTCCCGCGCTGCCCACGCGCGCTGACCGGGTGCACGTCGGGCGGCAGCGGGGTCACGGGCGCGCCGGCACCGGTCACGTCCACGCCGGCCCGACCTCCAGCACCACCGGGCCCGGGCCCTCCTCCCCCACGCCGGCGAACGTCTACGCCCACGCCGGCGCCGGCCAGCTGCAGGGGGAGGCGCTCAAGGCCAAGTCGCTGGTGTACGTGCCCAACACCCTCTCGGACACCCTGCAGGTCATCGACCCCCGCACCTACCGCGTCATCGCCCGCTACCGCACCGGCCGCGAGCCGCAGCACGTGGTGCCCAGCTGGGACCTGCAGACGCTCTGGGTCAACGACGACCTCGGCAACGACCTCGTCCCGGTCAACCCCCGCACCGGGCGGACCGGTCGCCCGGTACCGGTCGCGGACCCCTACAACCTCTACTTCACCCCCGACGGCGCCCACGCGCTGGTGATGGCCGAGCGGCTGCACCGGATCGACGTCCGCGACCCGCACACGATGGCCCTGAAGCGGTCGCTGCACGTGCCCTGCGACGGCCTCAACCACGCCGACTTCTCCGCCGACCAGTCCTTCTTCGTCGCCACGTGCGAGTTCAGCGGCAAGCTCCTCGTCGTCGACCGGAACGCCACCCGGATCCGCAAGGTGGTCGACCTCAACGCCGTGCACACCCCCGGGGCGACCACCCCGATGGAGGCCATGCACATGCACGGGCCCCAGGCCGGGCTGAGCCCGGGCGCGAGCGCCATGCCCCAGGACGTCCGGCTCACCCCCGACGGGACCCGGTTCCTCGTGGCCGACATGCTCCGCAACGGCGTCTGGGTGCTCGACGCCCGCACGCTGAAGGTGCAGCGGTTCCTGCGCACCGGCAAGGGCACCCACAGCATCTACCCCGACCGCACGGCCACCCGGCTGTTCGTGGCCAACCGCGACGGCGGCACGGTCACGGTGCTCGACGCCTCGACCCTGCGGACGCTGCACACCTGGCGGCTCCCCGGCGGCGGCTCACCCGACATGGGCGGCGTCAGCGCCGACGGGCGCACCCTCTGGCTCTCCGGCCGCTACGACAGCGTCGTCTACGTCCTGGACACCAGGACCGGCAAGCTGCTGAAGCGGATCCACGTCGACAGCGGACCGCACGGCCTGTGCGTGTGGCCCCAGCCGGGGCGCTACAGCCTCGGCCACACCGGCAACATGCGCTGACCCGTCGCTCAAGCCCTAGCAGAGCGCGACCGGACCCCCGCCCTCACTACGGCACCAGGAACCCACTCGCCGGGCGGCGCTGTGGCGGCTGTTGGCACCGGCGGTGGGCACCAGCCTCACGGTGGGTGCCCACCGTGAGGCTGGTGCCCGGAGGCCGGACGGTGCTCAGTGCCGCTGCAGCTGGCCGGTGCTCGGGTCGAGCATCAGCGTGCCGGCGTTCCGGTGACCGCTCCCGTCGCCGAAGGTGAACATGTGCGACAGGGTGGCGGCCTTCTCGTCGAAGGAGTGGTTGCCGATCTGTCCCGTCTTCCAGTTGTCCTCCACGAAGCGCAGGATGGAGGTCTGGTCGGTGACGGTGTGGTCCACGAAGTTGCGCTTCGCGTACGGGGAGACGACCAGCAGGGGCTGGCGGGGGCCGTAGCCACAGCGGTCCTGGTAGCCGCCGGAGACCCGTGCCGGGTCGCTGCCACAGGCGCCGTCCGCGGTGAGCGCGTCGTGGGCGGCGTCGGTCGACTGGTTCACGATCGGACCCATCTTGTGGTCGTACCAGCCGTCGCTGTCGTCGTAGGCGATGACCACCGCCGTGTTCTTCCACTCTGGCGTCTTCTGCAGCCGGTTGATGGTCTCCACCACGTAGCGCTGCTCGTCCAGCGGGCTGCTGTAGCCGGCGTGACCGTCCTGGTACGCGGCAGCCTTGAGGAAGCTGACGGCCGGCATGCTGCCGGCGTTGACCGCGGACCAGAACGAGGTCAGGTCGTACTGGTGGTTCGCGGCGCCGTCGTGCCCGATCTCGGCCACCGAAGCCGGCGGCGTGTGCTTGAGGTTGGCCGTGCTGGCGTAGTACTGGAACGGTTCGTGGTGCGGGATGTAGTCCTTGCTGACCACCCCGCCGACGTTGACGTGGGTGGCCGCACAGTCGGCGAACCCGCCCTGGAACCAGCCCCAGCTGACGTGCTTGGCGTTGAGCAGGTCGCCGATGTTCTTGTTGCTGGGATCGGTTGAGGTGCTGCTGTCCCGGCTGTCGCAGGCGTCGCCGCTGGGCTGGGGGTCACCGATCACGGTGCCGCTGGTGGCCGGCACGGCTTCACCATCGACGGAGAACCCGTGGGTCTGGCCCGAGACCAGGTTCAGCGCTCCCGGGGTCGAGGGCCCGAACGTTGTGCTGTACGAGTTGTCGCTCATCGCGAAGTGCTGGGCGTAGTTCCACAACCCGGTGACGGTGTTGCCGTCGTAGTACCCCATCACCAGCCCCTTGCCCTTGCCGTAGTCGGCGCAGCTGGCCGTTCCCCGCCCGACCGTCTCCACGAACCGGTCCATCAGCCCCGAGTCGAACGCCTTCTGCTCGGCGGTGTAGCTGTGGTCCTGGTCGCAGGTCTGCGCCTGGGCCCGGGACAGTCGGAACGGCTGGACCGAGTTGGGGTTGTTCGGCGCCAGCAGGGAGGCGTTCAGGCCGCCCACGCCAGGCGTGTCCTTGCGCGCCGTGAACCGCGGCTCTCCAGCCGGGTTCGCCGCCGCGGGATACGTGCCGAAGTAGTGATCGAACGACACGTTCTCCTGGTACAGCACCACCAGGTGCTTGATCGGTGTGCTCGTTGCCGCGTCATGGGGCCGTGGAGGGGCCGAGGCGAGCGCCGGCACGCTCGCGCCCATGAGGGCAAGAGCACCGGCAGCGGTCACCAGCGGGGTACGCACGCGTAGGCGCATCTTGGAGGTCGAGGTCACGAAGGCTCCCGGAGAGAGATTGAGCGGCCGCGGATGCTACGGCCGCTGCCACCTTTCCTCCGGCGACTACGTCGCGGTCCGTCCCGGTTGTCCTGCGGGTGAACCGTCCGTGAACTCCGAAGCGCGGAGCGGAACCCTCTGCCAGAGCCCTTTCTGAGGAAGGCGAGCTGGGAGGAGTCGACGCCGTCGGGGGTCAGGAGTCCAAGACCACCGGATGCCATTGACCGGCGTTGAGGCTGTGGCCTCTCACCCGGGAGGCAGCGTCAGGCGGAAGGCCGCGCCGCCTCCCGAGGACGACACCGAGATCTCGCCGCCGGAGGCCACCAGCAGACGCCGCGCCAGGGCCAGCCCCAGGCCGGCGCCGCGGTGACCGTCGGTGGGGTCGGCGCGTCTCCCGGCCTCGAAGACGTGCGGCAGCGCCTCCGCGGGCACGCCGGGGCCGTCGTCCAGCACGTCGACGAGGACCGCACCGGGTACGCCCGAGATCTCCAGCCGCACCTCCCGCGCGGCATACCGCAGGGCGTTGTCCACGACGGGGGCGAGGGCCCGCTCGAGGACCGCCGCCTCGACCCCCGCCCAGGTCTCCCCGTCACGGTGCACGACCCGGACCCGGAGGTCGGAGGCGGCCTCCCCCGACCGGGCGGCGAGGGCCCGCGCCACCTCGACGGCGTCACACCGCCCCGCGGGGGCGCCGGTCCCGGTGCGCGCGGTGGCGAGCAGCGTCTCGAGGATGTCGACGCATCTCCTCGGCGCTGAGGGCGATCGAGGCGTGTCCCGCGGCCAGCTCACCCGCGCTCCGGGGGCGTTCCTGGAGCAGGCCCGTCTCCGCGACGATGCGGGACAACGGCGTGCGCAGCTCATGCGAGAGCTCGCCCACCAGCTGCTGCTCGTGCCGCAGCACGGCCGCCAGCCGGCCGAGCAGCGAGTCGAGGGTCCCGGCGAGCAGGGCCAGCTCGGTCGGGCGCACGTGGTCACCGAACCGGCGGCCGAGGTCCCCGACGCTCCACTCCTGAGCCTGCCGGGTCATCGCCTCGACCGGGCGACAGGGCCCGCGACACCGCCGCGCGCAGGACGAGGAAGACCCCGGCCAGCATCAGGACCGCGAGCGCGGCGCTGCCGAGCAGCGCCGCCTGCCGGGTCTGGGCGTAGGGGGCGAGCGCGAGCGTGGTCACCACGGTGGCGACCTCGCGCCCACCGGAGCGGACCGGGTGGGCGTACAACCGGACGGGGTCGGGTTGGTCCGTCTGCGCGAAACGCGCCCCGCGGCCCGCGATCGCCTCGGCCTGCCCGCCCAGTGGGGTCCCCGGACCCGGCCCCTCCACCAGGTGGTGCCCCTGGAAGATCCACGTGCCCACGTCGATGGCGGCGTCGTCCCGGGCGTCACGCACCCTCACGACGCCAGTGGGCGAGACCTCCAGGGTGCTCGCGGCCGCCTCGGCACGGACCCGCAGCACGTCGTCGGCCTGGGCGGCGAGACGGTGGGTGAGGACGACGTTGAAGCCGATGGTCACCACGGCGACCCAGATGGCGAGGCCAGCGGTCGCGGCGAGGGTCACGCGGCTGCGCAGGCTCCGGGGACCCCTCATGCGAGCCGGTACCCCACACCGTGCGCCGTGACGATGGCCATGGTGTCGTCGGCCGCGGCCAGCTTGCGTCGGATTCGTGCAAGGTACTGGTCGAGGGTGTTGTCGCTGACCATGGCGCCATCCGGCCACGCTGCCCGCACCAGCGTCCGGCGGCGGACCACCTCACCCGGCGCAGCCATCAGCGCGGCGAGCAGCCGGTACTCCGTCGGGGTGAGGGGGTGGCTGCCGGACGCCGACATCAGGGAGTGGGTCCGGGGGTCGAGATGAGTCTGCGCCGGGCCGGTCGCTGCGGCCGTCTCGGCCCGCCGGGCGAGCGCGGTCACGCGCGCGAGGAGCTCACCGAAGTGGAAGGGCTTGGCCAGGTAGTCGTCACCCCCGGCCGCGAAGCCGGACAGGACGTCCCCCACCTGCCCGCGTGCGGTGAGGAACAGCACCGGGGTCTGGATGCCGCGCGCCCTCAGGGCCTGGCACACGTCGCGGCCGTCGGAGTCCGGCAGGCCGATGTCCAGCACGATCACCGCGAAACCGTCCGGGTTGTCCTCGATGTGGGCCAGCGCGCTGCCCCCGTCACCCGCGGTGGCGACGGACAGTCCCGTGCTCGCGCAGTCCGCGGGCGACGGTGCCCCGCAGCGACGCGTCGTCCTCGATCACCAGTACCCGGGGGGCTTCCACGTCCTCGAGTATCGCCACCCCGGCGAGGAGCCCCGCACCCGGGACGCCCGCGTTCAGGTCCTGTTCAGGTCCGGGTGGGTGTCCCCCGGTCGGTCGGCGGCCGCCCCGCGGCGGCCGCCGACCGACCGGCTGCTTCAGACGCGGGCCTCGTCCAGCTCGCCCTGCGGCTCCACGGCGACGTCCCTGCGGGTCACGGCGAGGTAGGTCACCAGGGCGAGGATGGTCACCAGGAACAGCGCGCTGGTCACGACGGTGCCCAGGCCCAGTCCCCCGTCGCCACGCGCCTGCGACAGGAAGTCACCGATCGACGCACCCAGCGGCCGGGTCAGGATGTACGCGGCCCAGAAGGCCACGACGGCGTTGAGGCCGAACCGGAAGTGGGCGACCGTCACCGCCGCGATGACCGCGCCGAACAGCAGGGCCGAGACGAGGTAGCCCAGGTTCAGGCTCTCCGCCACGAGGTCACCCGCAGCGGTCCCGAGGGCGAACGTGAAGAGGATGGCCAGCCAGTAGAACCCCTCCCGGCGGGTCGTGGTGATGCTGTGGATCGACAGGGTCCGTTCGCGGGCGTACCACGCCGCGAAGGTGGCCGCGAGCGCGATGGCGAAGACCACGGTGGTCGCAGCCAGGGGCACGCCGAGGTTGTCGGTCAGGTTGTCCGTGATCAGGGTGCCGACGACGCTGATCAGCACGACCGACAGCCAGTAGATGCTCGGCACGTACCGGCGGGCGCGGAACTGCAGCACGAGGGCGACCACCAGCAGGGCGCCCATGATGCAGCTGGTGACGGTCAGGCCGAGGCCGAGGTTCTCGTTGAGCAGGTCGGCCGCGGTCTCACCCACGGTGGTGGCCATGATCTTGATGACCCAGAAGTAGACCGTGACCTCGGGCACCTTGCTCAGCATCTGTCTGCCCCGGCCGCTCAGGGCGCCGGGGGGCATGTGTGTCGTCATACCGGCGACGGTCGCAGCAACGGCCTGACGACCGCCTGAACGCCTTGTGCGGGGGCCGTTCAGTGCTGCCGGGCCCAGGCGGCCTGGGCGACGTCGACCCGGTGCTCGGTGTTGCCGGCCGTCGCCGTGGCCGCGGCGACGGGGACCAGCATCAGCGCGACCACGGCGGCCGCCAGCCCCCGACGCCCGGCCGGTCTCGGTGCCAGCAGGGCGCGGGTGCGCTCGGCCACCGCCGAGTCGACCGCACCCAGCGCCGGGTGCGGGGCGCGGACCCGGGCGGCCGGGCCCGGGCGAGCCCGGCTCTGGCCAGCGCCCGGGCGACCAGGGCGCGGTCCTGCACCTCGGCGGCCGCGGCCTCGTCGGCCCAGCGCTCGACCCCGACATGCACGGCGGCCGCCAGCGGGCGCAGCAGCGGGTTGGCCGCGGCGGCCAGCTCGGCGAGCTGGACGTGCAGGTGGTGGTGGTGGCGCAGGTGCGCCGCCTCGTGGGCGAGCAGGGCGCGACGCTCGGCGGGCGGCAGGGCGCGGAGCATGGCGGTGGACACGACCACGCGCCCGCCCAGACCGGGCAGGGCGTAGGCGTCGGGCGCGGGGTCGTCGACGACGACCAGCCCGCCCGCGTCCGGCCCGAGGCGGCGACAGGTGCGCGTGGCGAGGGCCAGGTCGCGACCGGCGCTCGCGACGCGCCGTACGGCCGAGGCGAGCAGCACGAGCACCGCGACGCCGGCACCGACGCCGGCCACGACGGGGACCGGGTCCAGCGCCGCGAACGCGGCGGGCGACCAGTGCCCGACGACGGCCACCGCCGGCAGCCGGGCCAGGACGAGGAACGCGGCGACGGCCAGGACGGCGCCGCTCGACAGGGCGGTCAGCAGCGCGGCCAGGGTGAGCAGCCGCACCGCCGTCGCCGGTGGCAGCCGTCGCGCCACCGGCGCCGCCGTCAGCCACAGTCCCGCGCTGACCGCGGCGGGCACGAACATGACGACGTCCACGTCAGGTCCGGGGCTCGTCGTCGGGGTCCGCGGCCAGCAGCCCGGCCAGCAGCTGCTCGTCCTCGGGGCTGAGGTCGGCGACGAAGCGGGCGAGCACCCCGGCCCGGTCGCCGCCCTCGTCGAGCACCCGCCGCATGCGGTGTGCCGCCAGGGACGCCTCGACCTGGTCCGGGTCCCCCGCGACGGCGTAGACGTAGGCGCGGCCGGACAGCTGGCGGGTGAGCACCCGCTTGGCCTGCAGCCGGGTGAGTGTCGTCATCACCGTGGTGTAGGCCAGCCCGCCACCGAGCTCCGCGAGCACCTCACCGGCGGTGAGGGGTTGGGTGGCCGCGGCGAGGCAGGCCAGCACCTCACGCTCGAGCGCGCCGCGGGGTCGCGGGGTCTGGCCGGCCATGGTGCCTCCGTGCATCTACTACAGTGTCGGTAGTACGGCCGAGTCGGTCGATCCTCCATTGTCCCTCACGGGACACCCCCACGTCCCGAAGGACCATCGCATGGGCGCGACCCACGCCGCGGCAGTCGTCGCGCTCAACCCGCTGGACCCGCACAGCCTGCTCTCGAGCTTCGGCGCGGTCGGGGTCTTCCTCGTGCTGTTCGCCGAGACCGGCCTGCTCGTGGGCTTCTTCCTGCCCGGTGACTCGCTGCTGTTCACGGCCGGGCTGCTGTGCACGACGACGGCCGGGTCCGGGGCGCACCTGTCGCTGGGCACCGTCCTGCCGGCCGCCGTGGCCGGCGCGGTGCTGGGCGCCCAGACCGGCTACCTGATCGGGGCCAAGGCGGGGCCGCCGCTGCTGGACCGCCCCGGGCGTCCCCGGCTGCAGCAGACCGTGGCCAGGTCCCGTGCGGCGCTGGAGCGCTACGGCGCCGGCAGGGCCATCGTCCTCGCCCGGTTCATCCCGCTGGTGCGCACCGTCCTCAACCCGCTGGCCGGCACGGTCGGGGTGCCCGTGCGCACGTTCACGTTCTGGCAGGTGCTGGGCGGCGTCGTGTGGTCGGCCGGCGTCACGCTGGCCGGCTACGCCCTCGGCTCCCGCATCCCGAACGTCGACACCTACCTCCTGCCCATCATCGCCGTGATCGTCGTGCTCTCCCTGGTCCCGGTCCTGCTGGAGCTGCGCCGCTCCCGCTCCCGCATCCGGGCCTGAGCACCGGAAGGACCTCCGTGAACCCGCTCCGCACCCTCGACGACCAGCTGATGCTGGCCGTCAACACCTTCGCCCGCCACACCGGCTGGCTGCACGCGCCCGTGCTGGCCTACGCGACGTACGGCGTCGTGCTGTTCGCCGCTGCTGCTGCTGGGCGGCGTGCTCTTCGCACGCCACCGCAGCGACCGGGACCTCGCGGCGGCGGGATGGGCGCCGCTGGGCATGCTGCTCGCCGTCGCGGTCAACCAGCCGGTGGGCCGCCTCTTCGCCGAGGCCAGACCGTACGCCGCCCACCCCGCGCTGCTGCGCCTGGCCGACCCGACCAAGGACTTCTCCTTCCCCTCGGACCACGCCGTCATGGCCGGTGCGGTCGCCGCGGGCCTGCTGCTGGTCTCCCGCAGGCTCGGCCTGGTGGCAGCTGCCGCCGCGGTGCTCATGGCGTTCTCCCGCGTGTACATCGCGGCCCACTACCCGTGGGACGTCGCCGCCGGTCTGGCGCTCGGCGCCCTGGTCGCCGTCGCCGGCTGGCTGCTGCTCCGGCGACCGCTCATCGCGCTGGTGGCCTGGCTGCGCAGCCGGTCCGGGGTGCGTGCGGTGTTCGCCGACCGGACGGGCGGGTCGGCGTACGGCGGGGTGCCGTCAGGGGCGCAGGAGGACCTCGCCACCGGCGAAGGGGCCAGGCGGGCCTGACAGCCCGAGGTCGGTCCCGTCGGCGACCGCGTCCAGCACCGGCCCCTGCGGGGTGGCCAGCGGCAGCTGCAGGAGCATCAGGGCCCCGCCCTCCGGCGCGGTGCCCGCCACCAGGCGGCCACCACGGGCCGCGGCCACGCCCCGCACGAGCCCGAGGCCGAGCCCGGTCTGGGACAGCGCGTCCCTCGGGGGCTCCGTGGCGTCACCCGTGCCGTTGATCGCCGCGACCTGGTCCGGGCTGAGCCCCGCACCGGAGTCGGCGACCCCGATGGTCACCGTCGCGGCGTCGCGGTAGCCGGTCACCCGGATGACGTCACCGGTGACCGTGTAGCGAAGGGCGTTCTCCACCAGGGTGTCCAGGCTGGCCCGCATCCGCTCGACCGAGCCCTCGCACCAGCCGGCCCGCGGCTCGACCACCCACCGCCGCTCGGCCACCTGAGCCCAGCGCTCCACGGTCTGGCGCAGCACCAGGTCGAGGTCGACCTGGTCGAGGTCGGCATCCCCCTGCAGCCGGATCGCCCGCACCAGCCGTTCGGTGACCCGGGTCAGCCGGTCCAGCTCGTCGTCGACCACGCCGAGGTCCCGCCGCCGCTCCAGGTCCCGCTCGCCGGCCAGGAGCATCTCGACGTAGCCCCGGGCGATGGTCAGCGGGGTGCGCATCTCGTGGGAGGTGAGCCGGGTCAGGCGTTCGCGGCCCTGGGCCAGGTCGCGCTCACGCCGGGCCAGCAGGGTCACCTCGGCGAGGGCCTTCTGCCGTCGCTGGACGTGCCACACCATGAGCACCATCAGCAGCGACATCAGCGGGATCTCCGCCGTCTCCTGCCAGGCGATGACGCCGGTCGCCGCCCGGGCGACGAGGACCGCCCCGGTGGCCGCGGTGAAGAGCGTGAGGCCGGTCACGGCGCGCCGCAGCGGCCAGTCGCCCAGGCCGTAGAGCAGCGCGAACGCCGCCCAGGCGACGTGGTAGGGAATCGTCTCGTCCCCGGGCCACGCCCACATCAGCCCGGTGCACCCGGCCGCGACGACGAGCCAGGGGAGGTAGAGGTCGCTGCCGACCCTGCGCTCACTCACCGTAGAAGCAGTAGCCGACACGGCGGATCGTCTCGATCGGAGGGTCCGGCTGCAGCTTGTTGCGCAGTCGCCGGACGCAGACCTCGACCACGTTGCTGCCCGGGTCGAAGTCGAGGCCCCAGACGTCGTGCAACAGCTCCTCGCGGCGGCACACGTCCCCGCGCCGGCGCATCAGGTGGGCCAGCAGCGCGAACTCGCGCTCGGTCAGGGGCACCCCGCGGTCGCCCACGGTGGCGCGCCGGCGGTCGAGGTCGAGCCGGATGCCGCCGGCCGTGAGGAACCGGTGGTCGGCGCGGGGAGCACGGGCGGCGGCCAGGTGGCGCCGGGTGCGGGCGAGCAGCTCGGCGAGCGAGAACGGCTTGGCGACCACGTCGACCGCGCCCCGGTCCAGGGCCTGCACCCGGGCCGCGATGTCGGTGACGCCGGACAGCACGATGACCGGGGTCGGGTCCTCCCGCTGGCGCAGGGACGACAGCACCGTGAGCCCGTGGCACCGCGGCATGACCAGGTCCAGCAGCACCAGGTCGACCCCCTGCGCGGCCAGCCGGGCGAGCGCGCCGTCGCCGTCGCCGGCGGTGTCCACGGAGTGCCCCTCCGCCGTCAACGTCCGGGTGATGAGGGTGCGGATGCGCTCCTCGTCGTCGACGACCAGAACTGTGCTCACCTCAGGTCCCCCTTCTCTGGGCCCCCAACATTGGGACCAGGCTGAGCGGGCCACATCATGCATGCGACGCAGGCCCGATGCGATTTGGCCGCCTTCGGGCGAAGCGCCGGGCGCCCGCGTCCCCGGATGACGGCGTGATGACCACCCCGTGTCCGGTGGTGACAGCGACCTTGCCGTTCCCCGCGCGCCGCGTGACGGCCCGCTGACCCTCTGCTGAGGGCACGGGTCATTCGCCTGCCGGACGCCCCGTCGCGGTCCCACCGTTGGCTCGATCCCGCTCCGGTCGGTGCGGGGACCAGGCGATGGAGGGCACCGTGAGAGCTCAGACGGCCCATGGACGATCGATCAGGACCCTGCTCGCGGTCGCGCTGGCGGCCGTGCTGCTCCCCCTGGCGCAGATGGCGGCGACCACCCCGGTCGCCGCCGCCGCGGCGCCGTCCACCGCGACCGCCGCGCCCAGCGGGCCCGGGAGCATCACCCTGCACGTGCAGAGCGCCCGCTCGGTGAACGCCGGAACGGGCTTCGTGCACAAGGACGACCCCGTCCAGAAGTACAGGTGGCTCGTCAACGTCGACGACACCGGCGACCCCGGCACGTCGGCCCACCCGGGCATCGAGAAGTGCCTGCCGTCGACGGCCCAGGGCGGCAGCACCGACCCGGACTACGCCGACTCGCTGCGTGTGGCCCTCGACCCGCAACACCTCCGGCTTCGCGCCGATCGTCGCCCAGGGTGACCAGAGCGACCTCAACGACACCACGGCGCTCGACAACCTGCCCGCCGGGAAGTACCTCATCTCGGTGACCGCCGACGGCTTCAAGATCGACGGCTCGCACTTCACGGTCACCGGCGGGACCCAGAAGGTGGTGGTGGCGATGAACCCCACGCCGCTCCCCCTGACGACGCTGCGGCTCGTCGGTCTTCAACGACAACGCCCCCGTCGACGCGACGTACGAGGTGGACGCGGAGCAGGGGCTGCGCGGCTTCACCGCGCACCTGACCGACGTCTTCGGCACGGTGAGCGTCGACTACTACGGCAACGCGCTGTGCACGATCTACCGGCACAAGAACCGCAACGGCACCGGCCCGATCCTCTTCGACACCGACACCAACCGGCCGATCATCGACACCACCCGGTCGACCGGCAGGTGCGTCAGCGACAGCAGCGGCCAGATCGTCATCCCCAACCTCGGCCCCAACCGGTACGCCGCCACGGTGACCCCGCCGGCGCCGGTCGCCGGTCAGACGTACCAGTGGGTGCAGACGACCACCCTCGAGGGCGGCCACGACCACGACATCTGGGAGCAGGAGGGCGCCACCGGCTACGACACCGAGCAGACCAAGGGTGCCGAGCTCGTCCCCGCCGTGCAGTTCGGCTTCGTGCGGACCCAGGCCGTCGCCCTCCCCCGGCGCAACGTGCCGACCGGTGAGGTGAAGGGCGTCGCCGTCGCGGGCCTGCCCTACGTCGGCGGCCAGAACGGCCAGACCGTCCCGGAGACCGGCTTCGCCGGCGCCAAGAGCGGTGGCCCGATCACCAAGCCGTGGATCGCCCTGTCCGACCTCGGTGCCGGTGACGCGCAGGTCTACGTCGGCCGCGGCGGCGCCGACGGCAGCTTCGACATCAAGAACGTGCCGGACGGCACGTACCAGCTGTCCATCTGGGACGACGACCAGGACTACATCCTGTGGAGCTTCAACGTCGAGGTGAAGGACGG
Organism: uncultured Actinomycetota bacterium; assembly: GCA_963828995.1. Classification (GTDB taxonomy): domain Bacteria; phylum Actinomycetota; class Actinomycetes; order Actinomycetales; family Dermatophilaceae; genus CAVRTM01. Next base: position 349,228 of record CAWHHB010000005.1, on the reverse strand, counting down.
CGGGGTGACCGACGTCGGCAACAAGATGATCGTCGGCTGGTTCACCCACGTGCACGGCACCGTCTTCGTCGACGGCAACGGCAACGGCAAGCAGGACCCGGGTGAGAAGGCGGTCCCGCAGTTCGCGCTGACCGTGCGCGAGCGGGACAACTCGCTGATGGACCAGGCACCAACACCGCCACCACCGACGGCAACGGCGCCTACGACATCCGCGAGACCTACCCGCTCGGCAAGTGGCTCGTCCTGGAGGCCTTCAACACCCGGTACAAGACCACCGGCGTGACCTACAAGGGCGAGAACGAGACCAAGGCGACCACGAAGCTCGGCAGCCTCGTCGACATCGACTTCCTGCCGATCATCGGCCTCGGCGGCGAGATCAACTGGGGCGTGCAGCCCTACGACCCCGGCACCAACGGCGGCATCGTCGGCACGGTCACCTACGACACCACCCGCAACGAGCTCGACCCGGCCGACGCCGTGACCGAGAGCTACCAGCCGGGCATCCCGGACGTGCCGGTCCGGCTCTACGTGCCCACGCCGTGCGACCCGACGTGGACCGCCGAGCAGGTGGCCAACGCAGTGCCGCCAGGGCAAGAAGATCGTGCCGCTGAAGGTCGAGGACCCGGCCAACCCCGGGCAGATGGTCGACAACCCGGCTGCCGACCGGGGCGCGCTGGTCAAGGGCCCGGAGGTCCAGGAGGCCTACACCTCGGAGAAGTGGCAGCCGCCGCGCGGCTGCACGGCGCGGCAGTACAACGGTCAGCCGCTCACCGACCAGCAGGCGCTGCCGGAGTTCGGCGCGACCGCGAACCGGATGTGTGTCGAGGCGCCCATGATGGGCGTGGCCATCGGCCCGAGCGACACGACCGACCCGTCGTCGGCCGGGCAGACGGTCAACGGCAACTACGGCTTCGCCACCTCGAAGATCAACCTCTGGCCGACAGACCGACACCGTGCACAACCCCGACGGGCTCGACCTCTACGCGCCGCTGCCGGACGGCCAGGAGCAGGACCTGCGGGCCCAGGACTACATCGTGTCGGTCGACATCCCGAAGGACCCGGTGGACGACAAGCCGATGTACCAGGTGACCAGGGAGGAGGACGTCAACGTCTTCGACGGTGACAGCTACCTGCCGCAGGAGAACTACCCGCCGGCCACCCCGGCGATCGCGAACGACCCGGCGGGCCCACCGGACAAGACTCCCCTGCCGCCCCAGCAGCCGCCGTCGCAGCAGGCGGGCATCATCTCGGCCTGCGCCGGCCCGCTGCACACGGTGGACGTGACGAACGCGAACTTCATCGCCGGTGGCGGCAGCCCGTTCCAGGGCTACGACCGTCCGCTGTGCAGCGACAAGATCGTCACCGTCCGCTCCGGCCAGGCGACGGCGCCCAACTTCAACCTGTTCACGCCGGTGCCGATCCCGACCCACTTCTGGGGTCTGACGCTCAACGACCTCGGCCTGACGCTCGACAAGCGCAGCGTCAACTACGGCGAGGCGCAGGGCCTGCCCTACGTGCCGGTCGGTCTCTACGACTGGTCGGGCCGGCTGGTCGACACGACGCACACCGACTTCAACGGGCTGTACGAGGCGCTCGAGCCGTCGACGTCGACGTACAACTGCCCGGTGCCGGCCGGACCGTGCCCGAACATGTACCGCTTCGTGGGCAACGACCCCGGCCAGCCGGGGGCGCTGAACCCCGACTACAACCCGCGGTTCCGCACCATCGCCACGAACTTCCAGGCCTGGCCGGGTCTCTACACCGTCACCGACGAGGCGCCGACGCAGGTCGCCGCGACCGCGCTCGCGCCGGACACCACGGTGGCCAACCCGACCCAGTGCGACCTCGGCGCCGGCAGCCCGCAGCTGCTCGCCGTCGACCGGCCGTACGTGCGCAGGAACACGGCCGGTGACACCCGGACGGTGACCGTGACCGGGTTCGGCTTCGGTGCCGCCAAGGGTGTGCTCACGCTGGGCACCACCGCCGTGGACGACCTCGAGCTGGACGGACACGAAGATCGTCTTCACCGTGCCGCGCACGCACGGCCTTCGGTCCGGCCGCGGTGCGGATCACCAACGCCGCCGGGCTCTCCAGCTACAACGGGCTGACGGTCCAGGTGCTGGACACGCTGACCGCCTCGACGCGGGCGGCAGCACGACCAACCCCGCGCTGGCCGAGGTCGGACCGGGCAAGCAGTTCCACACCGTCCAGGCGGCGCTCGAGGCGGCCCGTCCGACCAGCTCCAGGAGGTACTGGCTGGTCGTCGTCTGGCCGAACGCCGCCACGGCGGACAACCCGCACGGGCAGTACAACGAGAACCTCATCGTGCACCACCAGGTGCGGATCCAGGGTGTCGGCCCCGGCGGGTTCGACCCCAGCGGGACGTTCGTGCCCGGCTCGATCCTCGACGGTGCGGGCTTCAACCCCGACAACGCCGGCGGGGCCAGCTGGATCGCGCTGCTCGAGCTCGCTGCGGTACTCCGGTGACCCGGCCGTGCCCGACGCCGCGGTGGTGACGGTGCTCGACGACCCGTCCGGGCCGTCCGGGACGAGCGGCTACCCCGTCGCGATCGACGGGTTCGAGATCACCGGTGGTGCCCAGTCGGACTTCCCGGCCAACATCAACGAGCTGACCGGCGGGATCAGGACGCCGTACGGCGCGGCCGGTGCGCTCGTCACCCAGGGCGGCGGCGTCTACGTGCACAACAACGTGCGTGGGCTGCAGCTGACCGACAACGTGATCCGTGGCAACGGCGGCAGCTACGGCGGCGCCGTGCGCGTGGGCACGCCGTACACCGGTGACAACCACAACTACGACCTGACCCTGGCCCGCAACCAGATCAGGGACAACGGTGGCACCAACCTCGCCGGCGGCATCGGCCTCTTCACCGGCAGCGACGGCTACCAGGTGACCGGCAACGCGATCTGCGGCAACCACTCCGCGGAGTACGGCGGCGCGATCTCGGCGTTCGGCTACAACGCCAACCGCGCCGGGTCCACCGGCGTGATCTCCAAGAACCGCATCTGGTTCAACGCCTCCTACGACGAGGGTGGCGCGGTGATGGTGGCCGGTGAGCTGCCGCCCACCCCGACCAAGCTCTCGCCCGGGATCGGGTCCGGTCAGCATCGACGGCAACGTCATCCAGGCGAACCTCGCCAACGACGACGGTGGTGGCATCCGGCTCCTGCAGACGAGCGGCTCGCACGTCTCGCGGACCAGCCCCGGCACCATCTCGATCACCAACAACACCATCGCCAACAACGTGTCGGCCCACGAGGGTGGTGGCATCGCCCTGGACGACTCGGCGTTCGTCAACATCGTCGACAACACGGTGGCCAAGAACCTGACCACCGCGACGGCCGTCACCAGCAACGGGGACGCCGCACCGGCCGGGCTCTCGACCGCGGCGAACAGCGACCCGCTGCAGGCCCGGCTGAGCAACGGCAGCCTGTTCCCCGGCAGCGCGACGCTGGCGGCGACGCCTTCAGCAAGCCGACGCTGCTCGACAACGTGTTCTCCGACAACCGCGCCGGCAGCTTCAGCGGCGGCTACGTCTACGGCATCGGTGGCACGCTGCCCGACGGCACCGCCGGCGGCGTGAACGAGTGGGACATGGGCGTCGATGGACGTCCCGGGCCAGCTGTCACCGTTGAGCTCGGTCCTCGAGTCGACGGAGGGCACCGACAGCAACGCCAGCAACACGGTGACCGACGCCCCCGGGCTGAAGGACCCGTACGACGCTCACGGTCAACGTCCTGGCCTCGCGGACCTACCCCGCGTTCCGGCAGGCGGTCGTGGTGGCCGAGATCCTGCCGCCGAGCCTGATGGGCGACTACCACCTGGCGGGGACGTCGTCCCCGGCCTACGGCAAGGGCGCCGCCAGCACCCAGGTCGCCTGGGGCCCGGGCGCCACCGGGTGGAGGTACACCGTCGCCTCCCCGGCGACCGACATCGACGGAGACCGGCGTCCCTCGCTCGCCGCCTCCCGCTACGACGCCGGCTCCGACCAGCTGACGCCGTGACCGACCGGTGGCCTGCCCGCACCCCTGCAGCGGGCGGGCCACCCCTGACCCACCCCTTCGTCGCAGCACCGTCACGGGAGTGAACCACCATGACTGACACCACGAACCGCCGCAGCCTCTCGCGTCGGACCCTGCTGTCCGGGGGTGCGGGCCTCGCCGGCGCCGCCGTCCTCGGCTCGCGCATGCTGACCGCACCGATGGCCGGCGCCGCGCCCCGCCGCGCCGCAGCGGCGGCGCGGTCACCCACCCGAAGAAGCAGGTGCACCTCGTCGGCACCGACGGCTGGGTCTCGATGCCGCAGAACGCCCCGGCGGACCCGCCCTTCTTCCCGGACTCGCTGGCGCCGAACGGCTTCAACACCTACGTCTTCGGCTTCCGCGACGTCACCGGGATGTCGAGCACCCAGGTGGCCGCCCAGCGCGGCAAGGCCCAGATCAGCGCGCCGATGATGTCCTTCGACGAGGAGGACGACGTCACCATCACGCTCACCAACCTCGGTCTCCTGCAACGCCCCGACCTGTTCGACGGGCACACGCTGCACTGGCACGGGTTCGTCAACGCGATCCCGCTGTTCGACGGCGTGCCCGAGCTGTCCCTGGCCGTGCCGGTCGGGCGCGACCTGTCCTACTTCTACCGGCCGCACGACGCGGGCACGTACATGTACCACTGCCACTTCGAGGACGTCGAGCACGTGCAGATGGGCATGACCGGGATGGTGTTCGTCCGGCCGAAGCAGAACAAGGTCGCCGTCGGCGGCAACCCCGCCGGCACGAAGTACGCGTACAACGACGGTGACGGGTCGACCCGCTACGACCGCGAGTTCGCCTTCATGATCACCGAGCTGTGGTCGGCCGCGCACTACCGCGACGCCCACATCCAGGTCAGCGACTGGACCGACTTCGACCCCAGCTTCTGGCTGCTCAACGGCCGGGGCTACCCGGACACCGTGGCGCCCAACGGCAACCCGAACGTCACGACCGCGGGCCGGCTGCAGTACCAGCCGATCTCGTCGCTGGTCACGTGCAACACCGGCGACCGGGTGCTGCTGCGGATGTCGAACCTGGGCTACCAGAACCACGCCCTGTCGGTGGACAACATCGACCTGCAGATCGTGGCCAAGGACGCCAGCCTGCTCAAGGGGCGGGACGGCACCACGAACTACATCACCACCAACAGCGTCGACGTCGGCCCCGGCGAGAGCCGGGACGTCATCTTCGCCGCGCCCGGCCCCGGGCGAGTACCTGCTGTACGACCGGAAGTACTCCTACCTCGAGAACGGTGGTGGACCCGGGTACGGCGGCATGATGACGAAGATCCTCGTCGGGGCCGCCGGGCACCTATGCCCGCCCAGACCGTCCGCGAACGCCTGACGGCCCCACCGAGGAGACCCCATGAGACTCGTGACCCGCACTCGACCCGCGACGGCTCGCCGTCGTCGCGGCCGTCGCCGGCGCGCTGGTCGCTCGCCGCCGCGGTGACCAACCCGCACGCCGCCGAGGCCGCGACGTCCGAGGGCCTGCTCTGCGACACCGACGCGCACCAGACGTTCTCGCTGACCGCCCAGGACGGCTACGTCTCGACGCCCGACGGCAACTCGCATCTACATGTGGAGCTACGGCAACAGCGCCCGCGGCTTCCAGCTCCCGGGGCCCACGCTGTGCGTCGACGTCCGGCCAGCCGGTCACCGTGGTGCTGCACAACACGCTGCCGGAGGCGACGTCCATCGTCTTCCCCGGGCAGAAGGGCGTGAAGGCCAACGGCAACCCGGCCCAGCCGCAGCTCGACCCCGGCGGCTCGCTCACCTCGCTGGTGCAGAGCGCCGCACGCCGGGAACGGCTCGGTCACCTACACGTTCACCGCCGGCAGCCCGGGCACCTACCTCTACGAGAGCGGCACCGACGTCAACAAGCAGGTGCAGATGGGCCTGTACGGCGCGCTCGTCGTCCGTCCGGCCGGGCACCCGGCCAGGTCAACGACCGGGCCGACTCGGCGTTCAACCCGGCGCACGAGTACGTCTTCCTGCTCTCCGAGGTCGACCCCGACCTGCACCTGGCCGTCGAGCGCGGCCGAGCCGATCGACTGGAAGGCCGTACCAGCCGCGCTACTTCATGATCAACGGGCGCAGCATGCCGGACACGCTGGCGCCGAACAACGCCTCCTGGCTGCCGAACCAGCCGTACGGCGCGCTGGTGCACATCCGCCCCTACGACGCGGCCACCAACCCGCTGCCGGCGGTGATCCGCTACCTCAACGCCGGGACGGTCAACTACCCGTTCCACCCGCACGGCAGCGACGAGCGCGTGGTCAACAAGGACGGCCGGCCGCTGCAGGGCCCGACCGGTCAGGACCTGGCGTACCTGAAGTACGACCTGGACGTGCAGCCCGGGCAGACCGTCGACGCCCTGATGGACTGGCGCGACGTCGAGCACTGGGACGCCCTGACCAACCCGATCCCCACCCAGATCCCCGCCATCACCGACCAGCTCCTCGTCGGCACCGACACCTGGTTCAGCGAGAGCCCCTACCTGGGCACGAAGAACGCGCTCCCCACGACGATCACGGCGAACAACGAGTGCGGCGAGTACTACCACATCGCCCACAGCCACGCGCTGCAGCAGGCCACCAACTACGGAGCGACCTTCGGAGGCATGATGACGATCTTCCGCATCGACCCTCCCGCCGGTTGCCGGCGAAGTGAGGACGGCGATGACTCCCACCCAGCCGACTGACCGGCCGGCACGACGGCGTGGCGCCGCGCGTGGCGCCGCCCTGCGGCGCGTCCACGGCCCTGGTGGCGGCGGTCGCGCTGCTGGCCGGCGCCCCCGGGGCCCAGGCGGCCCGGGTCGCGGCCCCTCGCCCCGCCACCCGGCGACCCACCCGCGGCCGCCGTCCCCCGCGTCGCAGGCCCCGCGCGGTCGCCGTTCCCGCGGCGGCCGCCGGCAAGCTGGCTCCCAGGGGCTGCACCCGCAGCGGGACCACGGCCACCTGCGACCTGTACGCGATGACCGGCACCGACGTCCGTGCTCGGCGCGGTCGTCCCGATCTGGGGCTTCTCGACGCACCGGTGCCGCCGGCTCGGCGACCGCCCCCGGTCCCGCTGCTGGTGGTCAACCAGGGCGACACGGTCATCGATCACGCTGCACAACACCCTCACCGCAGGCGGTCTCGCTGGCCCTGCCCGGCCAGCCGGCCGAGCGCCTTCACCGCCGGGCTGTCCGCCTCGGCGGAGGACGCCGGCGCGGCGCCCGGCGGCACGCGCACCTACACGTTCACGGCCGGCCGGCCGGGCACGTTCGTCTACGAGGCGGGGCACACCGCCGGCGGCGCGCGGCAGGTCGCCATGGGCCTGGCCGGTGCGCTCGTCGTCCTGCCCGCCGACGGCTCGGCGTACGGCGCGCGCAGCGGCTACCCGGACACGGCGTACGACGACGACGCCGTGGTGGTGCTCAGCGAGATCGACCCCGCCCTCAACGCCGCCCCGGCGACCTTCGACATGCGCAGCTTCCGCCCGGAGTACCGGCTGATCAACGGCAAGCCGTTCCCCGCCACCGACCCGGTCAGCACCGACCAGGGCCACAGGTGCTGCTGCGCTACGTCAACGTCGGGCTCGCAGACGCACTCCATGAGCCTGCTGGGCGGCGACCAGACCCAGGTGGCCGAGCGACGGCCACCCCCTGCGGTACGCCGAGTCGGCGGTCACGCTGGCCGTCGAGCCCGGGAGCCACGGCCGACACCATCGCGACGATGCCCACCGGGCCCGAGGCGAAGATCGCGCTGTACGAGGCCGCGCGGCCACCTGGACAACAACGGGCAGTCGACCGCCGACCCGCTGCGTTCGCCTTCGGCGGCATGCTGACCTTCCTCGACACGGCGGCACCGCCGCCGAGCACCGACGGCGTGGGACCGGTGTCGTCGCACGTCGACGCTGTCCCCCAACCCCTCGGACGCCAGTCCGCCGGTCACCGTCACCGCTGACCTCAGCGACGCGACGACCGGCGGGTCGACGGTGACCCAGGCCGAGCTGGTCGTCGACGACGCCGTCACCGACCGGACCCGGCTTCGGCACGCCGATGACGGGCACCTTCGGCACCGTCGACGTCCGGCGCACCACGACGACCGCGGCACGCATCAGCACGGCGCGGTCCGCGACGCCCGTGCCGACGCCGGCAAGCACACCGTGTTCGTGCGGGCGCTGGACTCCGCCGGCAACTGGGGCGTGGTGGGCTCGGCCATCCTGAACCTGCCGAAGACCGGTCCGCAGACCACCAACGGCAGCGCTCGCGGACGTCCCGGCCAACGGGCAGCCAGGACGTCGACCGTCTCCGCCACCGGCGACGACCGCGGCGCCGGCGGCACCATCACCGACTGCGGAGTACTTCCTCGACACCGCCGGCGCCAACGGCACCGGCGACGCCGATGACCCGCAACCGCACCGCCACCGTCGTCTCCGAGGACGCCGACCATCGCCGGCGGCGGACGTCAAGGCCCTCGGCGAGGGCGTCCACCACGTCCTCGTGCACAGCAAGGACTCGCTCGGCCTCTGGGGTCCGCCGCTGACATCGACCTGCCGGTCGACCTCACCGGACCGACCGTCGACGCCGCCAGCGTCGGTCCGAACCCGAGCAACGGGGTGCTGACCGACAAGAGCAACCCCGGCTACCTCGTCGTCTCGGCGCAGATCACCGACAAGGACGCCGGCGGCGGCGACGCAGAACCTCATCGCCGACGCCGAGGGCTTCCTCGACCCGAAGGTGGCGACCCCTGCCGGCGGCACCGGCTTCCAGCTCGTCGCCGTCGACGGCAAGCTCGACTCCTCGACCGAGACGGTCTACGGGCTCATCCCCATCTCGCAGGTCAAGGCGCTGGCCAACGGCACGCACCACGTGTTCGTGCGCGGCCAGGACACGGCCGGCAACTGGGGAGCGCTGTTCGGCGGTCAACCTGGTCGTCGACAAGACGGCGCCGGTGCTCGGAGCCGCTGATCGCCACGCCCAACCCCACGAACGGCGCGGCGACCCTGACCCTCACCGCGCCGGTCGACGAGACGTCCTTCGCGGCCGCCGAGTTCTGGCTCGGCAGCACCGACCCCGGTGCCGGGAAGGGCACCCGGGTGCCGGTCAGCCTGGTCGACACGAACATCGTGGCGACGGTGCCGCTGGCCGGGATCGCCGCCGGCTCCCAGCAGGTCAACCTGCGGGTGCAGGACCTCGCCGGCAACTGGAGCAACGCGGTCCACACCACCGTCACGGTGCAGCCGCCGAACGCGATCTTCTCCGACACGTTCGACTCCGGCGACCCTGACGCCTGGTCCGCCCGGACCGGCGGCGTCTCGGTCGACGGCGGCGCGGCATCCCGCGCCGGCGGGGCACAACCGCGGCCTGCAGGTCACCCTCCCCGGTGGCACGGGCAACCGCGCGAGCTACGTCACGGACACCACCCGAACGGCGAGACGAGCTACCACGCGTCGTTCAGCCTCAACGCGGGCACGCTGACCTCCGGGTCGGTCGGCGCGCACCGTGCTCACCCTGTTCGAGGGACGCACGGCGGCGAACGGGCAGGTGTTCGCGGTGCAGTTCCACCGCCTCGCCACGGGCGTCAGCCAGGTCCGGACGGTCATGTCCCGCTCGGGAGCGACGGCGCTGACCGGCCCGTGGGTGAACCTGCCGGCCGGTGCCCACACCCTCCGGGTCGACTGGACCTCCGGTCCGGCCACGGGTGCCACGGCCGGCTCGCTCGAGCTGCTGGTCGACGGTGCGACCGCCACGGTCTCGCACCGGCAACACCAGCACCCTGCGGGTCGACACGGTCCTGCTCGGCGTGACGGCGGGGGTCACCTCGACCGGGACGTCCTCGATGAAGGGCACGGCGTACGTCGACTCGTTCGTGTCCACCCGCTACACGCTGCCCTGAGGCAGCCCACCATCCTCCCGGGGCCGCGAACCCCCTGCGCGGCCCCGGGAGCCATCAGGGAGGAAGCACCATGTCGGATCACCCCGCACGGCAGAGCCGGCGCACGTCCCGCTCACCGCTGACCTGGGTCGTCCTCGCCGCGGTGGCGCTGCTCGTGGCGCTGGTCGTCGGCAACCTCGCCCAGTCCCGGGCCCAGGCCAGCCACCTCGTGCCGCAGAGCGCGGCGATGGAGAACGCCCTCGGGCGTCCGGTTCTCCCGGGTCGCGGTCGTCGGCGACGGCGGCCTGCTGACGGTCAGCTACGTCGTGCTGGACGCCGAGAAGGCGACCCGGTTCCAGTCCGACACCACCCACCCGCCGGTGCTGCGCAGCGAGGCGCGCGACGGCGCACGCGGCGGGTGTCCCTGATGAAGCAGGGACACAACCTGCGCGCGGGGCAGACCTACTACCTCGTCTACGAGAACACCGCCGGGGCCCTCCGGCCGGACGAGCAGGTCACGATCGAGGACGGGGCGCTGCGGCTGCGCCACGTCCCGGTGCTGTGATGCCGGCGGCACCGGGCGCGCCGGCCGGCGACGTCCGCCGCCGCGCCGGCGCTCCGCGCGCTCCGCCGGCTGGCGCTGCTGCTCGCCGCGGTGGCTGGTGGCCGTGTGCTCGTCGGCCCGGCCTCCACGGCCCAGGCCCACGCCTTCCTCGCCGGCAGCAACCCGGCCGACGGGCAGGTCCTCGCGGCGGCGCCCCGGCAGCTGCGGCTCGACTTCAGCGAGTCGGTCGTGCTCGAGCGCGACCCGGATCGACATCGTCGACGCCGCAGGACGGCACCTCACCCCGACCGGGATGACCGGCTCGTGGCGCCAGGATGCCGCAGACGACGCCGGCGACACCGAGGAGCCGGTCGAGGTGGTCGCCGCGCTGCCGACGCTGCACCGCAGCTCCTACCGCGTCTCCTGGGAGACGCTGTCCAGCGACGACCTGCACCGGACCAGCGGGGTGCTCGTGTTCGGCGTGGGGCAGGCCGTGACCGCCGGCGGGCTGGACGAGCCGGCGCCGCCCCCGCTCGAGGCCGCTCTGCGCTGGCTGGTGCTGCTCGGCCTCTCCGGCGCGCTGGGCGGTGCGCTCGCCGCTTCACCTCCTCGCCCCTGCCTCGGCGGTCGGCGCCCCGCACACCGGGCGCCGCGTCGGCCGTGGCGCTCGCGCGGCGGTGGTCCGTGGCCGGTGCGGTCGCCGCCGCCGCCGGAGCCCTCGTCCTGCTGGTCACCCAGCTCGCCCTCGGCGGCGGCCGCGCGCTGCCGCTGCTGTGGAGCGCGCTACGGGCTGCGCTGGGGTCTGCGCGAGCTCGGCCTGCTGGTGCTGCTCGGTGCGACGCTGGCCCGCCCACGACTCCCCCGGCCCGCGCGCCGGGTGGGCTCCGCTCGCGGCCGGCGCCGCCCTCGCCTGCGTCGGCACCGCGCTGCTGGGGCACTCGGGCACGGGCCGGTCCCCTACCCCACCCGTGTGCTCGCGTCCGCGGCCCACCTCGGCGCGGCGGCGACCTGGGCGGGATGCCTGGTCGTCCTCGCCGTGGCGCTCGGCGCCGCAGCTGCGCCGGGACGCGGCGCCCCGGGAGTCGGCGCGTGCGGTGCTGCAGCGGTTCGGCCCGCCGGCCAGCGGTCTGCGTCGCCGTGATGGTCGTGACCGGGGTGTACCTCAGCAGCGAGGTGGTGGGCTCGGTCGACGCCGCGATCAGCACCATCTACGGCCGGACCCTGCTGCTGAAGGTCGCCCTCGCGGCAGTCGCCGGCGCGCTGGCCCTGGTGAACACCGTGCGGCTGCGTCGTGCGCAGCCGGCGCTCCACGCCCCGCCGCACCGTCCTGGCCGAGGCGGCCGCCGCCGTTGGGCGTGCTCGCCCTGGCGGCGGTCCTCACCAGCGGCCAGCCGGCGATGGAGCCGCAGCTGGTGCAGAGCACCACCCGGGCCACGGACGGGCTCGTGGACCGCAAGGTGGCCGACCTGCAGGAGACCGTGTCGATCCGCCCCAACCGGCCCGGGCCCAACATCGTCCTGGTCGACGTGTTCGACACCCGTCGACCGGCCCCCTCGCCGGTGCGGGCGGTGGTCGTGTCGCTGACGCCCGCCGGGCGATCCGAGCGGGGCGCCCGCTGCGGGCCGAGCCGCTCGGCGACGGTCGCTGGTCGGTCAGCACCACCCTGGAGGCGGCGGGCGCCGTCACCGTGCACGTCGCCGTGCAGCGCGGCGGCCTGCCCGACACCACCGCCACGTACGGGTGGACCGTGGGCGGCGCACCGGAGCAGACCCGCCCGGCCGTCGTCTCCACCGCCCCGCTGGGGCCGGGCCTGCGCGTGGCCGCGGCGGTTGCTGCTGCTCGCGCTGCTCGGCGCCGGCCTGCTGGCGCTGGCGGTCCGGCTCCTCGGTCGGCGGACCCCCGGCCCGCGGAGCCCGGACCGGCCGGTGCCGGTCACGAGCCCGGAGCCGGCAGGTGCAGGCGGAGCGCCGTCCGGATCCCGTCCGGCTCTAGGGAGCCGTGGCGAGGGCGAGCCCGGTGGCTGCGCCGACGGGGAACAGGGTCACCACGCGGAGTCGACCTCGGTGGGCTCCGCCGGCACCGGGTCGGCCGGCCGTCGGCCGGAGTAGAGCATCGCTCGACGTCCTGCTCGGACGGGCGATCCGCTCGTGCGAGTCGATGAACCACCGCAGCGGGAGGTCCTCCGAGAGGCTGAGCATGCGGTGTGTGGTTGCTCGCGCCGCGGTATGCCGTCCGCCCGGCGCGCTAGCGGATCCGTTCGCCCATCTGCGCGGTGGAGTACCCGCCGAGCTCCTCCACGGCCGACCGGAACGCCGGCGACCGGAGCAGGGCCCAGAGCGGGGTGAGCAGCGGGTCGTCGAGCATGCCGGGTGCGACCACGAGGTCGTAGGGCTCGGTGGTCACCGGGACGAAGTCGAGGCCGAACGCCCGCGCTGCGGCATGGATCCCGAGACCGCAGTCGGCCCGGCCGGCGGCAACCGCGGCAGCCACGGCGAGGTGGGTGTGCTCCTCCCGCTGGTAGCCCTCGACGTCGTCGGCGGCGAGGCCGCGTCGCCGCAGCTCGTGGTCGAGCAGCACGCGGGTCCCCGCCCCCCGCTGCCGGTTGACGTAGCGCAGTCGGGGCCGGATCAGGTCCTCGATCCCGTTGATCCCCAAGGGGTTTCCCGACGCGACGAGCAGCCCCTGGTCGCGGTGGACGAGCCGGACGACGCTCACCGGGCGGTCGCCGAGCAGCCGGTCGACGTAGGGCAGCGTGTAGTCCCCCGTGGCCGGGTCGAGCAGGTGCGACCCGGCCAGGTGGCACAGGCCGTCCCGGATCGCCACCAGCCCGCCCAGCGAGCCGACGTTGGAGGAGGCCAGGCTGGCCGCCGGGTCGGCGGCCCGCAGCTCGGAGGCGATGAGGTCCAGCACCAGGTCGTGCGACCCGATCGCCACGACCGTGCGCCGGATCTGCTCGAGCCCACGCAGCAGCTCGACCTCGACCTCCTCGCCGGCCTGGTGCCCCTCCGTCCCCGCGGGCACGACGAGCAGGCCGTCAGCGCGCACGAGCGAGGTGAGGACACCGGCGCCGCGCGACAGCGGCGTGGCGACGACCCGGCCGGCGACCTGCCCGAGCCGCACCCGGACCCAGTCGTCCATACCGACCACCGAGGCCAGCTTGCGCGCCAGGTGGGCCCGGGCGACGGGACGCCGCCGCGGTGCGGCGCCCTCCAGGCCCGCCAGCAGCGGCGCGGCGAAGATGTCGAAGGTCAGGGCCGCGGACACCGGGTAGCCCGGGCAGCCGATCACCGGGGTCGCGTCGACCGCGCCGAGCACGACGGGGTGTCCCGGGCGGACCGCGACGCCGTGCACCGCGAGGGTGCCGGTCTGCCGGATCACCTCGGCGGTGTAGTCGTCGCGGCCGGCACTGGACCCGGCCACCACGATGACGAGGTCGGCCTCGGCCGCGGCGGCCCGCACCGCGGCCGCGATGCGGGCCGGGTCGTCCGGCTCGATCGGCCGCACGTGCGCCTCGCACCCGGCCTCGCGCGCCTGCCCGGCGAGCATGAGCGAGTTGGTGTCGGGGATCTGCCCCGGCTCGACGCCCGCTCCGAGCGGCCGGATCTCGTCGCCGGTGGGCACGATCTGGACCACGACGGGGCGTCGTACCCGCAGGTCGGTCGCGCCGGCGGCCGCCGCGGCGGCCACGTCGACGGCCCGCAGCCGGTGTCCCTCGGGCAGGAGCAGCTCCCCGGTCGCCACGTCCTCGCCGATCGAGCGGACGTGCTGGTACGGCGGGACGGCGGCCCTGAGCTCGGCGAGCGCGCCACCGGGGCCCGGCACGGAGGTGACCTGCTCGCGCATCACCACCGCGTCACGGCCGTCCGGGAGCGGGTCGCCCGTGTCGACGACGTCGTAGGCCTCCGGCGGCAGGAGCAGGGGGCTCGTGTCGCTCGCGCCGAGCGTGTCGGCGGCGCGCACGGCGATGCCGTCCATCGCCGCCGCGTCGTACGCAGGTGAGGACCGGCTGGCCCACACGGCCCCGGCGGTGACCCGGCCGAGGGCGTCGGCGAGGCCGACGCGCACCGCAGGCACCCGCTCGGGGCACCCCGCCTCGGCGCACGCACGCCGCCACGCCTCGATCGCCTCCTCGGCGGGGACGTCCCGGATGAACGGGCTGGTGCTCACACTCCCGCACGCTAGCGGTACAGCGTCACCATCACCTCGGTTCCGGCGGCGAGGCCCGTGGCGGCCTCGGGCACGATCACGTAGCCGTCCGCCCCGGCCAACAGGGACAGCAGCGCCGAGTGGCCGAGGATCGGCTCGGCGTCGACGGACGCCCCCGATGAGAGGCGCACCTGCACGACGTCGAGGCGCCCTGCGGCGGACGCGACCTGCCGCGAGAGGCGGGCCCGGACATGCGGCTCCGGCGGCGGGGTGACGCAACCGGCGAGCCGGTGCAGCACCGGCAGCCCGACGAGCCGGAAGACCACGAGGGCCGACAGCGGGTGCCCCGGCAGCCCGATCAGCGGCACTCCCCCGCACTCGGCCAGCAGGGTCGGCTTGCCCGGGCGGATGGCGAGCCCGTGGCAGAAGATGCCCGGCGGTCCCAGGCCGCTGACCACGGATGCGGTCTCGTCCCGTGCCCCCACCGACGAGCCCGCGCTGACCACCACGAGGTCGCACGTGGCGACCGCCTCCCGCAGCGCCGTGTCGAGGGCGGGTGCGTCGTCGGGCACGATGCCGCGGATCTGCGGGGTGCCGCCGTGCTCGGTCACCAGCCCCGCCAGGGCGAAGGCCGTCGCGTCGCGGACCTGGCCGGGCAGCAGGGTCGCGGTGCCCGGCGGGACGACCTCGTCGCCGGTGGACAGGATGCCGACCACCGGCCGGGCCCAGACGCTGACACCGGTCACGCCCGCGGCCGCGAGCAGGCCCAGGTCGTGGGGACGCAAGGGGCGCCCCGCCGGCGCGAGCAGCGCTCCCGGTGCGGCGTCCTCGTCGGCGCGGACCATCCCGTCGCCGGGCGCGACGGCGTGCACCACCTCGATCGTGCCCGGCATCGCCTCCTGGGTGTGCTCGACCATCACGACCGCGTCGGCCCCCTGCGGCAGCGCGCCGCCCGTCGGCACGGCCACCGCCGTGCCGGGGACGACGGCGACCGTCGGCGCCCGGCCCATCGCGACGGTCCCGTTGACGTCGAGGTAGCCCGGCTGCCCGTCCGACACCCCGTAGGTGTCGGCGGCGCGCACCGCGAACCCGTCGACGGTGGCCCGGGCGAACCCGGGCAGCGCGGACGACGCCGTGACCGCCTCGGCGGGCACCCGGTGCAGCGCGTCCGCGAGGGCCACGGTCTCGGCGGCGGTGCGCCGGGCGGGCCGGAAGCCGTGCAGCGCCTGCGCGACGGTGAGCGTGGTGAAGAACTCGTGGCCGGGCATGCGATGGCCCTCAGCCGCGCGGCTGGGGGCGCGCCGCCGTCGCGCCGCGTTCGGCTCCCAGCACGCTGACGACGGGGCCGAGGGCCACCTGGCCGAGCCCGCAGATGGAGGTCCGGCGCAGCACCACCTCGAGGTCGAGCAGGCGCGCCCGCAGGCTCTCGTCCACCCCCTCGCCGGCGGCGAGGGCCTGCGCGAGGAGGGTGTGCGCCTTGGTCGACCCGACCCGGCAGGGGACGCACTTGCCGCAGGACTCGTCGCGGAAGAAGCGCAGCACGTTCGTCGCCGCCGCCAGCAGGTCGGTGCCCTCGGCCATCACCACCAGCGCGCCGGACCCCAGCATGGAGCCCGCCTCGGCCAGCGTCCCGAAGTCCAGCCGGACGTCGAGCCGGTCGGGGCCGAGGAAGTTCGAGGACGCCCCGCCGGGCTGGACCGCGGCCAGGACGGCGCCGTCGGCCATGCCCCCGGCCGTCTCCAGCAGCGAGCCGACGGTGCTGCCCATCGGCACGCAGTAGACGCCGGGCCGGGCGACGTGCCCGGAGACGGCGAAGAACTTCAGGCCGGTGGACCCGGCGGTGCCCTGGTCGCGCCACCACGACGCGCCGCGCTCGACGATGACGGGCACGTCGGCCAGGGTCTCGACCGAGTTCATCAGGGTGGGCCGGCCCCAGAGCCCGTGCGTGCCGGGGAACGGCGGCTTGTTGCGCGGCTCGCCCCGGTGTCCCTCCATGCACTCGATCAGCGCGGACTCCTCGCCGAGGATGTAGCCGCCCGGTGAGGTGAACACCTCGACCGACAGGTGCCGGCCGCTGCCGAGGACGTCGTCCCCGAGCAGCCCCTCGGCGCGCAGCGCCTCGATCTCGGCCCGGACGACCGACTCCTCGGGGCCGTACTCGTGCCGGATGAACACCCAGCCCTGCTCCGCGCCGACGACGACCATCCCGAGCAGCAGCCCCTCGAGCACCAGGTGCGGCTGCTCGGCCAGGATCTGACGGTCCTTGAAGGTGCCCGGCTCGGACTCGTCGGCGTTGCAGATGACGTAGCGCGGGGTGGCCGGCTGCTCCGCGACGAGCGCCCACTTGCTGCCGGTCGGGAAGCCGGCGCCACCCATGCCGCGCAGCCCGGAGTCGCGCAGGGCGTCGACGACCTGCGCGCCGCTCAGCGTGCCGGCCAGCAGCGACCGCAGCACCCGGTAGCGCGGCTCCCCCGGCGCGTAGGGGTCGTTGGGCCAGGGGCCGCCCCGCCCGTCCGGCCCGTGACGGGTCACCGGGCCCGGCTCCAGCCGGCCGGCGCGGGCGGCCGCGACCAGCTCGTCGGTGCCGGTCACGGGCGCGGGACGGTCGTTGACGGCCACCGCCGGTGCGACGTCGCAGCGGCCCAGGCAGGACACCTCGACCACCTCGACGTCGGGGTCGTCGTCGTACCGCTCGTGGACCTCCCCGGTCCGGGGCGCGGCACCGCGCAGCCAGCAGGTCAGGTCGCGGCAGACGTGCACCGCGACCGGCGCCGGGGGCTGCCTGCGGTAGTGCGGGTAGAACGAGACCAGGCCCTCGATCTCGTACAGCGGACGGCGGGTGTGGCGTGAGAGCGCCTCCAGCTCCTCCCGGGGCAGCCAGCCGCACCGCTCCTGGATGCGGTTCAGCTCGGGAACCAGGCTCGGGCCGGGGAACCGCCCGGCGCGCGCCTCCGCCCCCGGTGCCCGCACCCGGCCGGCGCTCACGACGCCGCCAGGGGCTCGATGCGGACGGCGCAGAACTTGAACTCGGGGATCTTGCCCCAGGGGTCGACCTCGTCGATGGTCAGCAGGTTGGCGGCCGCCTCGCGGAAGTGGAACGGGATGAAGCAGTTGCCGCGCCCCTCACGGTGGGAGACCTTGACGTTCAGCTCGATCTGGCCCCGCCGCGAGGCCACCCGCGCCCAGCCGTCGTGGACCAGGCCGAGCTCCTCGGCGTCGAGGGGGTTGACGTAGACCTCCGCCCTCGGCGCGATCGCGTCCAGCGCGTAGGAGCGGCGCGTCATCGAGCCGGTGTGCCAGTGCTCCAGCAGGCGCCCGGTGTTGAGGATGAACGGGTACTCCGCGTCGGGCAGCTCCTTGGCCGGCAGCCACTGCGCGGGCACCAGGTGGGCCAGGCCGTCGCCGGTGTTGAACCGCTCGTCGAACATCACGACGGTGCCGTCGCTGTGCTCCGGGTCGTCGTTGGGGTAGAGCTTGCCGGTGCCACCGAGGTTGTCGTAGCTGAGGTTCCGGTAGCTGGGCATCAGCGAGACGATCTCCTCGAAGACCTCCCGCGGCGACTGGTAGTCCCAGTCGAGCCCGACCCGCCGTGCCACCTCCTGCACCACGCGCCAGTCCTGCCGCGCCTGCCCCGGCGGGTCGAGCACCTTGCGCCCGAGCTGCACCCGGCGGTCGGTGTTGGTGTAGGTGCCGTCCTTCTCCAGGTAGGAGGTCGCCGGCAGGATGACGTCGGCGAACTCGCAGGTCTCGGTGAGGAAGATGTCCTGCACGACGAGGAAGTCCAGCTGCGACAGCGCCTTGCGGACCTTGTTGATGTTGGGGTCGGACAGGAACGGGTTCTCACCCATCATGTACATCCCGCGGACGCCGCCGTGCAGGACCGAGCCGATGATCTCGGTGACGGTCAGCCCCGGCTCGGGGTCGAGGTCGGTGCCCCAGACCCCCTCGAAACGCTCGCGCACGGCCGGCTCGGCCGCCCGCTGGTAGTCGGGGTAGAACATCGGGATCAGGCCCATGTCCGACGCGCCCTGCACGTTGTTCTGGCCGCGCAGCGGGTGCAGACCGCTGCCGGGCCGGCCGACGTTGCCGGTGATCGCGCACATGGCGATGAGGCAGCGGGCGTTGTCGGTGCCGGTCGTGTGCTGGGAGATCCCCATGCCCCAGAAGATGATCCCGGCCCGCGCCTCGCCCCAGATCCGCGCCACCTCGCGGATGACGCCGGCGGAGACCCCCGTGATCTGCTCGGCGCGCTCGGGCGGGTAGTCGGCGACCGTGGCGGCCAGCGCGTCGAAGTTCGAGGTCCGCGCGGCGACGTACTCCTTGTCGACCAGCCCGAGCCGGATCACCTCGTGCATGATGCCGTTGTAGAACGCGACGTCGGTGCCGGGCTTGAGCTGGCAGAAGATGTCGGCGTGCTCGGCCATCCGGTCGGCCCGCGGGTCGACGTAGATGATCGTCGTGCCCTGGCGCTGGGCCTGCTTGAAGAAGGACGCCGCGACCGGGTGGTTGGCGGGGGCGTTGCTGCCGGCGACGATCGCGACGTCGGCGTTCACCACGTCGCCGTACGTCGTGGACACGGCCCCGGAGCCGATGCCCTCGAAGAGGGCCGCGACGCTGGACGCGTGGCACAGCCGCGTGCAGTGGTCGACGTTGTTGGTGTGGAAGCCGGTGCGGATGAGCTTCTGGAAGAGGTAGGCCTCCTCGTTGGAGCACTTCGCCGAGCCGAACCCGGCGATGCCGGCCGGGCCGCTCTCGGCGTGGATCTCGCGCAGCCGCCGCGCGACCAGGTCGAGCGCCTCGTCCCAGGTGGCCTCCCGGAAGTGCGGCAGGACCTCCTCCATCGGCACCAGCCCGCCGGGCCGGCGGCCCTGACGGCCGCGGCGCCCGACCTCCTCCTCGCCGCGGACCTCCGCGGTCAGCGGCCCCTTGGGGTAGGAGTCGTCGCGCCGGATCAGCGGCGTCGTCAGCCGCTGCGGCGAGGCGGCGTAGTCCCAGCCGTAGCGTCCCTTGACGCACAGGCGGCCCTGCGACCCCGGCTGGGACCGGCCCTCGGCGAACGCGATGGCCCCACGCTCCCGGTCCACGTAGTACGTCAGGGCGCAGCCCACGCCGCAGTAGGGGCAGACGCTGTCGACCGCGTCGAGCTCGGTGCGGGGCCGGATCGGGATGTCGCGGATCGGCTTGTTGGTCAGCGCGCCGGTGGGGCAGGCCGCGACGCACTCGCCGCAGGTGACGCAGGACGAGGCGCCCATCGGGTCGTTCAGGTCGAAGGCGATCCGGGTGGTGAACCCCTTGCCGCTGCGGCCGATGACGTCGTTGCCCTGGATGTCGTCGCACGCCCGGACGCAGCGGTCGCAGAGGATGCACGCATCGTGGTCGACCGCGATGACCGGGTTGGACAGGTCGACGCCGCGTCCGGAGCCACGGGGCAGCCCACCGTCGGCCGCCACCCCGTAGCGGTCGGCCAGCGCGAGCAGGGCGTTGTCGCCGGTCGTGGTCTGCTTGGGGTCCCGTTCGCGCGGCGGCTGGTCGGCCAGCAGCAGCTCGGTGAGGACGGCCCGGCTGTGCTCCACCTCGGGCGAGGACGTGGTGACCGTCATGTCCTGCTCGCAGGCGCGGACGCACGCCGCCGCCAGCGCGCGGCCCCCGACGTCGACCACGCACATCCGGCACACCCCGACGGGGTCGTAGCGCTCGTCGTGGCAGAGCACCGGGATGTCGATCCCCGCGTCGCGGGCCGCGGTCCAGATCGTCGTCCCCTCGGGGGCGGTGACCTCACGGCCGTCGATGGTCAGGGTGACGGTGCGGGTCTGCCCCGCCGTGACCGACACGGTGCTCATGGTGCTCTCCCTAGCTCACAGCCAGCTCACCCAGCAGGAGGTCGTCGACGGCGGCCGCGCTGTGCGGACGCCCCTGCCCGTCGAGGCCACGGGCGGCCCAGTAGCCGTCGACCATGCCGCGCAGCGTCGCGGCGGACAGCGTGGCCACCCGGCCGGAGCCCAGCGTCACGGGCTCCTGCAGCAGCCGGGCCGGCAGCCAGTCGTCGGCCGGCACCCAGCCCTCGCGCAGGTTGAACATCCGCTTGGCCAGGACGATCCGGCGCGCCGTGGCGCGCAGCTCCGCGCCGTCGAGGTCCCAGCCGGTGACCGTCCGCAGCAGGGCCGCCCACTCGCGGAACGGGTCGGTGAAGACGCCGCGCAGGAACTTGCACAGGATCATCGAGTCCATCACCGCGGCCCGGTCCTCGGTCTCGACCGCGGCGAGGACGTGCGCCTGCGCCGCCGGCGAACCGGTCCAGGTCGCCGGACAGGTCGGCCTCGTAGGCGCCGGAGCGGTTGTGGTCGGCGCCGCGGGCGTTCACGGCCAGCCCGAGCGCCATCGCCTGCAGCGTGCGCGGCTCGTAGCCGGGCAGCTCCAGCCCCTTGACCTGCAGGGCGAAGTCCTCGGAGCCGGCGCCCACGGAGGCGGCCGCCCGGCGGGACCCCTCCGCCAGCAGCGCGCCGAGCCCCTCCCGTCGGCCGATCTCGTCCAGGGCCCGCAGCAGGGCGGTCCCGTCGCCGAACCGCAGCCACGGCGCGTCCAGCAGCCCCCGGTCGACGCACTCCATGGCCCAGGCGATGGTGCCCGCCGGCCGAGATGGTGTCGAGCCCCAGCGCGTCACAGCGGGCACTGGCCTCCAGCACGGTGTCGGGGTCGGACACCCCGCACAGGGGGCCGAGGGCGAAGACGTTCTCGTACTCGACCCGCGTCGTGGTGCTGCCGTGCCCGCGGAAGATGTGCTCGCAGCCGATCGTGCACGAGGCGCAGCTGTTGCGGGCCACGCGGCGCAGACCGGTCAGGTCCTCGGCCGCGAGGCGGGGTGCCTCCGCGAACGTCGCCGCGGTGAAGTTGCGGGTGGGCAGCGTGTGGATGGCGTTGAACGCCAGCAGGTTCGCCAGGGTGCCGAGCTCGCGGTACTTCGCCGTCGCGGGCCCGAAGGAGCGCGCCCGCAGGTCACGCGCCGCGGCCAGCACGCCCTCGGGGTCGGCGGGGGCGACCCTGGTCGCGGCGTGCACGGCGACGGCCTTGAGGTTCTTGGCGCCCATCACGGCGCCGAGCCCTCCCCGGCCGGCGTGCCGGCCGTCGTGCGACACCGTGGCGAAGCGGACCCCACGCTCGCCGGCGGGGCCGATCGAGGCGACCCGCCAGCCGCGGCCGAGGGAGGCCACGAGCCCGCGTCTCGGCCTCGGCGGCCGGCAGGCCCCACACGTCGTCGGCCGGGGCGAGCCGCGCCCCGGCGCCGTCCACGAGCAGGACCGACGGCGCGGCGCACCTCCCGCGCACGACGATCGCGTCGTACCCGGTCAGCTTGCCCGAGATGGCGAAGTGGCTCGAGGCGAGGGCGTCGTTGAGCATGCCCGTCAGCGGCGACTTCGCGACCACCGCGAACTTCGCGCTGGTCGTCAGCGGCGTGCCCACCAGCGGGGAGAACACGAACGCCAGTGCGGCCTCGGGGCCGAGCGGGTCGACCCCGGCGGGCGTCGAGCCGGTGCATCAGCCACGTGCCGAGACCGGAGCCGCCGAGGTAGGCGCGCAGCACCGGCTCGGGCAGCTCGAGCACCGAGGAGCTGCCGTCGTCCAGCTGGACCACGAGGGCTCGACCGAAGTAGCCGCCGGGCACCGGCCTCAGCCCCCCGGCGTCCGCCGAGAGGAACGCCACCATGTCTCCGGTGGTGAGGGGCAGCTCGGGCATCCCTGGTGATCTGCTCGCCGTTGAGCGCCGCGACCACGTGCCGGTCGAGCGGCAGCGAGACCGCGGCCGCGGCCTGGGCCAGCGTGGCCGCCCGGACCGTGCGCGGGCCCGCGCCCGCACGGGTGGCGAGGGCACCGAAGCACTGGACCGTGACCTCCGGCGCCGGGCCGTCCGCGGGCCTGCTCGTACTCGGCGGCCTCGTTGACGTTGACCACCGAGTCGAGCTCGGGGTCGAGCGCCGCGACGAACGGGTCGGCCCGCAGGGCTGCGTCGTCGAGGCGGACGACCCGGCACTGGTCGAACAGGAAGGCCGGGCGGAGGCGGTCGGCCTCGACGAGGGAGGCCACCACCGGCGCCAGGCTCGTGCGGTAGGCGGCGGCCAGCGGCTGCGGGTAGCCGCGGGCGACCGGCAGCGCCACGTCGACCCCCGGCGCCAGCGCGCCGAGCACGGCGCCGACGAACGCCGGGTGCAGGAACGGCAGGTCGGTGGAGCAGACGAAGGCGGCGTCGGCCCGGTCGACCAGGGCGGCCAGGCCGACCGCGATCCCCTGCAACGGGCCGAGGCCCTCCCGCGGGTCGGACGCGACCTCGACCTCGGGCGGCAGGTCGGGCAGCTGCTGCCCGGGCGCCCGGACCACGACCACGGGGCCGGTGACCGAGCGGGCGACGACCGAGACCGTCCGCCGCAGCAGCGTCGAGCCGTGCCAGTCCAGGGCCGCCTTGGGCGAGCCCATGCGGGATGAGCGCCCGCCCGCCAGCACCACACCGGCCGTCTTCTCGACCACGATCGTCATGCTAGTCGCCCTTCCCGCAACCGGCGTCGGCCCCAGACAGCCCGCAGCGAGACGGGCCCGGGGGTTCCCGGGGCCCGCTCGCTGCGGCCGTGTGCCCTGTCAGGCGCTCAGGGCTCAGAACGTCGACTTCGGTACGCCCATGCCCGGGTCGACCTTGACCGGTCCCTCCGCCGTCGGGCGGACGTTGAAGTCGAAGATCGCCGTCGGCACGTAGACCGTCGAGCAGGAGTTGGGGATGTCCACGACACCGGAGAGACGGCCCTCGATCGGTGCCGCACCCAGGATCATGTACGCCTGCTCGGGGCTGTACCCGAACTTCGTCAGGTAGTCGATCGCGTGCAGGCACGCGCGCTGGTAGGACAGGTGCGAGTCCAGGTAGCGCTGCTTGCCGTCGAGGGTGACCGAGGTCCCCGAGAAGGCCAGCCACTCGGCGTACTGCGGGTTGACGTTGCCCGGCATGAAGATGGCGTTCTCGCTGACACCGTAGGTGTCCATGCCGCCCTTGATCAGCTCGACGTGCAGGTCCATGAACCCGCCCATCTCGATGGCACCGCAGAACGTGATCTCACCGTCGCCCTGGCTGAAGTGCAGGTCGCCCATCGACAGGTTCGCCCCGTCGACGAACACGGGGTAGAAGACCCGCGTGCCCTTGGTGAAGTTCTTGATGTCCTGGTTGCCGCCGTTCTCCCGCGGAGGTGCGGTGCGGGCGGCCTCGGCCGCCGCGTTGGTGAACGCCTCTCCGTTGAGGGACCCCAGGACGGCGTCCTGCGGCAGGGGCGGGAGCGCGAGCGGCGGGACGCGGTTCGGGTCGGTCGCGATGAGCTCGCCCTCACGGCTGTTCCACCTCGCCAGCAGCTCCTTGGAGGGCGCGGTGCCCATGAGGCCGGGGTGGACGATGCCGGTGAAGGACACCCGGGGTACGTGCCGCGAGGTCGCCTGGCCACCGGTGAAGTCCCAGATCACCTTGTAGGCGTCGGGGAACTGCTCGGTGAGGAACCCGCCACCGTTCTGCGTGGCGAAGATCCCGGTGTAGCCCCAGCCCTGACCGGCCAGCGGGCCGGAGTCCTCCTGCGGGATGGGCCCGACGTCGAGGATGTCGACGACCAGCAGGTCGCCCGGCTTGGCGCCCTCGACACCGATCGGGCCGCTCAGCACGTGCACCGTCGACAGCGGCGCGTCACGGACGTCGTCGGCGGAGTCGTCGTTGTGGATGGCGCCGTCGAACCACTCACGGCAGTGGACGCGGAACGAGTCGCCGGGCTTGACCTGCACCGCGGCGGGAATGGCGTAGTGCCAGCGGTTGTGGCCTATGAGCTTCTGCTCGGTGAACTTCTTCGTGGAGTCCAGGGGAAACACTACTTCCGGCATGACGGATCCTCTCTCGGTTTTCAGTTGGCGGTGGCGTGTGTCACCCGGTGTTCAAGCTGGCGGTGGCGCGCGCGTGTGTCACCCGGGGCTGGGCACGGTGGCGTCCGAGGGTCCCCTCGGGGCCTGCACGGGGCCCTTGAGCCTGGGGTAGAGGGCGCCGAAGGCCACGACGGAGATCACGACCAGGACGATCGCGGCGGTGCGGTCGTAGACGACCCAGCGTCCGGAGAGCAGGAGGAACGCGGGGATCACACCGGTGACCCATCCCTCGATCGCGGCGACCGCACCGGTGTAGCGGGACAACCCCTCCTTGCCGAGGCCCAGGACGAGGAAGAACAGCGCCCACAGGAACGCCCACATCAGCCAGATCACACCGAACGCGGTGTCGCCCAGCCGGCCGAAGTTCAGCCCGGCGTAGACGCAGGCGCAGATGGCCACGAACAGCGAGAAGTAACCGCAGCCCGTGCCGTCCAGGCCGCCCAGCAGGTTCCACGCGACGTACAGGTAGGTGAACCCGAACAGGTAGAGACCGGAGGCGTTCAGGATGACGTCAGGGTCTCCGCGCGAGGTGAAGATGAGCCAGGTCGGCGTGATCACCTGCATCGCGCCGACGAAGACGTTGAGCGGCGCCGCCGATCTGGCGTTGACGTACCCCAGCAGCATCATGCCGTTGAGAAACAGCACCGCTCCTACGTAGAGCAACCCCACACTTCCCATGAGGGACCACCTTCCATTTCCACATTCACGTGATCGAGCGTGTCTCCGGCCCGTGCTCCGGGTGTGGACGTCACGGACGCGGCAGACGTTGCAGCGCAGGGTTCGCCGGCGCCATCGGGGTGCGGCGTCGAGCGCCGGCCGAGGGGATCGAGGTGACCACGTCGGGCGACTCACTCGTCCGTGCGGCGTTGTCGATGGCGGCCATCAGGTGCCGTGGCGCCGTCGAGATCCGGGGAGCGGTGAAGACCCTGCTCGCATCGCCCCGACAGGTGGGACAGGGGCGGGTTGGTCCCGCAGTCCCCATGGGCAGGCTCACGTCGAACGTTCCGTCTGTCTCGCAACGGTATTCATAGGTCGGCACGACGCGACTCCTTTGTCGGGCGCCTGACGAGCTGCGGCCTCTTGCGGGCCGTGGGTGTCATCGGGGGAGTCCTGCGGGCCGGAGCCGGGGACTGCTGGGTATGCCGACCGGCCGGCTCGCACAAACTGTCACGAACCCCGAGCCACTCACTGCTCATGCTGGGTCATTTCGATCATGGCCTCGCCCGGCGAGGACGCACAACCCGCGCTTCGGCGTACAACCGGGACGCACATAGTGACGGTCCCGGGACCCGCGCGGCGGACGGGCTCCGGGTGCCTAGGTCAACGCGTCGACGTCGGCCCAGACCGTCTTGCCCGAGCCGGACGGCTCGACCCCCCAGGAGGAGGACAGCGCCTCGACGAGGACCATCCCCCGACCGCCGTCGGACTCCAGGTCGGGCTCGGGGCCCTCGCGCAGCTGCGGCGGGCGGGTGTCGGCGTCGCTGACCCGCAGCCGCACCGTGTCGCCGTCCCGGCGCAGCTCCAGGGTCGCCGGCCCCTCGGTGTGCACCATCGCGTTGGTGACCATCTCACTGGCGAGCAGGGTGACGGTGTCGGTCAGCGGGCCGAGCCCCCACCGCGCGAGGGTGGCCGACGGCGAAGGCCCGGGCGTCCCCGATGGCGCGCAGGTCGGCCGGGAGGGTGATCGCCGCGGCGGCCCGGCCCTCGGCCGGCCCGGCGTAGTCACAGACGAGCAGGGCGACGTCGTCGGTGAGGCCATGACCGAGCGCCGCGAGGAGGTCGTCGCAGGCCTGCTCGGCGGTGCGCCCGGGCGCGACCGCCCCCGCGGCGGACAGGAGCGCGGCCACGCCGTGGTCGAGGTCGGCGTCCCTGCGCTCGATCAGCCCGTCGGTGTAGAGCACGAGACGGTCCCCGGCATCGAGGGTGACGGTCGTGACCGGCCACGTCGCCTGGTCGAGCACCCCCAGCGGCACTCCCCCGTCGACGGCGACCTCGCCGGCGCTGCCGTCGGCCCGGAGCAGCACCGGCAGCGGGTGCCCCGCCCGCACGATGCGGGCCGACCCGGTCTGCGTGTCCAGGGCGAAGATGGAGCAGGTGGCCAGCACCGACGGGTCCAGCTCGCTCATCAGCAGGTTGGCCCGGGCCAGCGCCACGTCGGGGTGATGGCCCTCGGACAGGTAGGCGTGCAGGGCCGTGCGCAGCTGGCCCATCACTGCGGCCGCGGCCAGGCTGTGCCCCTGCACGTCGCCCACGACGAGGGTCGCTCCCCCGCCCGGGGTGGCCACGACGTCGTACCAGTCGCCGCCGACCTGCGCGTGGGCGACCCCGGGCAGGTAGCGGACCGCGACCTGCAGCTGCTCGACCACGCGGCAGCTCCCGGGGCAGCAGGGAGCGTTGCAGGGCCGCGGACACGTCGCTGAGCTCGGCCACGCTGCGGCTGAGGTCGAACCGGGCGGCGCGTTCGGCCTCGTACAGCCGGGCCCGTTCGAGCGCCTGCGCCAGCTGTCCGGCGGCGGCCGAGAGCATCTCGACCTCGGCGTCGCCCAGCTCCTGGGGCGCCTCCCAGCCCAGACCGAGCACCCCTTGCCTGGCCCCGGCGGCCACCAGCGGCAGGCAGGCCAGCGACCCCAGCGACCGGACCGTGGCCGCCTGCTCGGGGGTGAGGAGGGCGCGCACCTCCCCGGCGGAACGGGCCAGCACCGGCTCACCGGTGGCGTACGTGACCGAGACCGGGTCGCGGCTCCCCCGGGCGAGGTCGCTGTACTGCGGCGCCGAGGACCCGGTCAGCCCCTGGTGGCCGGCCACGGCCTGCAGGCCGCCGTCCGCGGTGAGCAGGAACACCCCGGCGCGGTCAGCCCCCAGCCGCGAGACGATGGTCTCCATCACCGCGTCCACCGCCTCGACGGTGGTGAGCGTGCGGGCCAGCCGTGCGGTGACCTCCTGCAGCAGGGCCAGCCGTGCCGTCGTCTGCTCCGCCTGCCGGCGGGCCAGCTGCTCGGCGGCCAGGAGCCGCGCGTTCTCGATGGCGACCGCGGCCTGGGCGGCGACCGAGCGCACCGCCCGCTCGCTGCGCTCGTCGAACACCGCCGGGCTCCGGGTGTCCGAACAGGAGGGCGCCGATCACCTCACCGGTGCGGGCGACCACCGACGTCGACAGGTAGCTGCGGACACTCAGGTGGCGAGGTGGCAGACCGCTCAGCCGGGGGTCGCTCGGCAGGTCGTCGATGCGGACCGTGCCGCGGCCGGAGAACGTCGGCTCGAACAGGGAGGTGATCCGGGGCAGCGACATGCCGGCGAAGGCAGCGGGCTCGACGCCGGAGACCACGTGCGACGTGTAGACGTGGCCGTCGTCGTCGCGGCCGTTGTAGAAGAAGCCACCGAACTGCGGCCCCGGACAGGGCCGTGGCCGCGTCGGTGGCCACCTGCAGGATCCGCTGGAGGTCGAGGTCGGCGTTGATGACCTCGCTGAGCGAGTGCAGCAGGTCGGCGTCGTCGCGACCCTGGTCTGCCATCCGTCGGCTCCTCGTTCCCCTCGACTCGGGTCGACACCGCCGCCGACACCGCCCGTCGGCGCCGCCCCAGAGTAGGTGACGGTCGCGGCGGGGTGCCAACGCGGCGCGCCCGACCGGGCCGGACGCAGCGCCGAGCGGCGTCGCTACAGCCGCAGCTTGCGTACGGCGTCGAAGGCGGGCAGCCGGTGGGGCTTCATCGACGAGCGGTCCATCGTGATCAGGCCGAACCCGGGGTTGAGGTGGTTGTTGCCGTTGAGGGTGAACCCGAAGACCGGGGCGGCCCCTCCCGCGGCCGAGAGGCGCCGCATCGACTCCACGAGGTACTGCGCCTTGGTCGTCTCGCTCGTGACGTAGCCGGGCTTGTTGGACCACGACGTGTTGAACCCGAACTCCGTCATCCACAGCGGCTTGCCGGCGTAGCCGGGGCGAGAGGCCATCTTGGCCCGGAACGCCGCGTAGCGGGCCATCGCGATGTCGGGGGTCCGGGCGTAGGGGTGGAAGGCCATGATGTCGAAGTAGCGGTACGCGTCGGTCGTCATCAGCACGTTGAGGTAGCGGTCGACGGTGGACTCCGACAGGCCGCCGAACAGCACCACGGCCTGCGGGTCGGCCTTCTTGATCGTCGTGTAGCCGTCCTTGAGCAGGACGACGTAACGACGCACCGACGCCGCGTAGGCGGCCTGGTTGCTGCCCGCACGGTTGTCGATGTTCCACGTGTAGCGCAGGTTGGGCTCGGCCATGACCTCCCAGTAGCGCACCGAGGCCTTGAACCGCGTGACCGTGGCCGCCACCCAGACGCGGTACGCCGCCCGGTCGGCCGGGGTGCCGAGGTCCTTGAACGGCGGTGGCTTGTGCAGCACGACGACCAGCTGGATGCCGTGGGCCCGGGCGCCCGCGGCGGCCGCCGCGAGCCGGGTGCTGGCCCGCGGCCCGTACGCCAGGTGCAACCTGGCCCACGTCACCCCGGCGGTGTGCAGCTCGCTGAACGCCGTCTTCATGCCCGCTGCGTCGTCCCCCCAGAACTCCAGGAAGTCGTACAGCGCCACCCCCTTGGCCCGGCCGGGCCACACGACGGCCGACGACACCGCCGGGGCGATCGTGCCCGGCACGGACTGATGCTGCACCTCGGCGGACGCGGACACGGCGACCGGCACCCCTCCCCCTGCCAGACGTGGCTCGGCGGCAGTCACCGATGTCGACACCAGGCACGAGACCAGGGCCAGGGCCAGCGCCGTGGCGGCGATGCAGCGATCGGCGCGGACCATTGGCATCCTCCGGGCCGGACGACGGGAACGGGGGCAGGTCGTTCAGTCTCGGAGAACCTGAGGGACCATGTCATCGCCCAAAGGGCGTAGCGGCACCCGGACGTCGCGCCTCAGGGCACCACCTGGACGGTGTCGCCGACGGCGGTCGCGGGCCCGGCGACGGTGCTGCCGCCGTACCGCAGGCGCCACACCCCGGTGCGGCTGGCCGGGACGGTGGTCCTGACCCACCCCGTGGCGTCAGTCACCGCGGTCGCGACCTGGGTGTACGAGCCCGTCGGCGTGCGGAACTCGACCGACACCAGTCGCTTGACGAAGCCGACGTAGCGGCCGGCGTCCCAGTTGACCACCAGCAGCCGGCCCTTCAGGGAGATCGGGCGGCCCTTGTGGACCGGCTCGGGGGTTGCGTCGAACGAGCCGGTCTGCCAGGTGGTCCGCCGCTTGATGGTGAAGCCTTTGGGGAACGACGTCGTACGGCAGTCGAACTCGCTGTTGCACGTGTCGACGAGCACGGCCTGCGGTCCGGCCGCGGCGTCGTGCGGGGGACGGATCGCCGCCCGGGGTGACTGCAGGTAGGTGTAGTAGTCGTAGGGCCCCAGGGACAGCTCCCAGTGCCGCAGCGAGCAGGCTGACGCGGTGACCTTGAACGTCACGACCGTCGGAGTCGCGCCGACCACGGCCGACCTCGGGGTGAAATCCACTGTCCGGCAGAGGCTCTCGGGCTGGCTGGCCATGACGACGGCCGGCAGGGGTGCGGCTGCGGGGACGGCGGTGGCGTGGATCGCGGACGGCGGTCATCTCCCTGGCGCCGGGCGGGGTTGCTGCTGCGGTGGGCCCGAGGCCGACGAGAGCCGGTATCGACGACAGGGTCACCGTGCTGACGGCGACGAGGGCAGCGGTGCGCGTTCTCATCGGTGGTCCTCCAGTGGCAGGTGCCGTTGCCAGCTCCCACGCTACTTGAACGTCAGCTGCAGCGTTGCTGCTCCGGTCGACGCCTCACGCGTCGCCAGCCCGAGCCCGTCGCTGCTGGTGGTGGTGAGCCCCAGCGACAGCGTGCTGCCGACGTCGGACTGCAGCGCACTGGGGGTCAGGGTGATGGTGTAGCTGCTGTTGATGGATGAAGGGGCAACCAGCGACCCGATCGTGGTGCTGCCGAGCGCCTTGCGGTTGTTGTAGGTCATCGCGCCCTCCGTCCAGCTGTCGTCGCTGACCTGCCGGACGGTGGTCGTCCCGCCCGAGCCGCTCGACGTGTTCGTCGTCGTCCGCACCGTCAGCGTCGCGCCCGTGATCGTCTTGCCGGCGTACGGGGTCAGGTCGAACTTCAGGTAGCCGATGTTGACCGGGCTGTTGTCGACCCATGCCGTGGTGCTCGTGCCCCAGACCGTGGTCGGGTTGGCGCTGTCGACGTAGGTGTCGGCGGTGGTGGTCAGGGTCGCGGTACCGCCGCTGGCGGGGCTGATCGGCAGGAAGTTGTGGACGTAGAAGCGGGTGCTGTCGTCGCCGGCCAGGACGAGCAGGCCCGTGGTGGAGTTG
This sequence comes from uncultured Actinomycetota bacterium, assembly GCA_963828995.1. GTDB lineage: Bacteria > Actinomycetota > Actinomycetes > Actinomycetales > Dermatophilaceae > CAVRTM01. Next base: position 318,386 of record CAWHHB010000005.1, on the reverse strand, counting down.
ACGGTCTGCTTGGTGGAGGTGGCGTTGTTGATCTTGGGGTCCTGGGAGCTCTTGATGAAGGGGGTGCCCAGGCCGGTGGGGAAGGCGAGGGTGCCCAGGGAGGCCTGCTTGGTGTAGACGGTGCCGCCGCTGCAGCAGGGGCCGGCGCCGAAGAGGTGGGCCTGGTGGTTGGTGGCGTCGAGCAGGATGATGACGCGGGTGACGTCGTCCTTGACCGTCCAGGCGGTGGTGTGGGTCCAGGTGCCGTCGAGGTTGAGCCGGTAGACCACGATCAGCGGGTCGGCGGGGTTGGGGGTGGAGGCGTCGTTCCTGCTCGTCTTGACCGCGGCGTAGAGGTTGCCGGAGGCGTCGGCGTCGATCGACTTGATGTTGAGGTGGTCGTCGGGGCAGAGGGTGGTGGCGCACAGCCGGGTCCCGGCCCACGAGGCGGAGGTGTCGCCGGCGCCGTCGACGTGGCTGGCGAAGTAGAGGCCGTTGGCGCTGCCGGCGCTCTCGTTGGACCACAGCACGCCGATCCGGCGGGTGCCGGTCTTGGTGTCCCGGTAGGCGACCAGGGTGGAGATGTCGTCCAGGCTGAGGTTGTTCGCGCCGGAGGCCGGCAGCACGTACGGCGCGGTCCAGGTGGTGTCGCTGGTGGTGGAGTGGGCGACCCGGACCTCGCGGCCGCCGGCGGTGTTCTCGGTGGTGTAGGTGACCCACAGCTTGCCGGTGCTGTCCTTGTCCAGCACGGCGGCCTCGGCCTTCTTGTTCACCACCGTCTTGGACGCCTCGAGCGTGTACTTCTTGGTGGTCGTGCTGTAGCCGAAGCGCTGGAACTTCAGGCCGAGGTCGGTGGCCGTGGTGTCGGTGTCCTTCATGTGGGTCAGCACGTAGAGCTTGCTGCCGTCCCAGAGGGTGTCGGCCTCGGAGTTGCGGCGGCTGTCGATGATGGTGCCGGTCGCGGTCCAGGCGTTGGTGGCCTGGGTGGCCTGGTTGAAGCGGTGGATCTCCAGGCGCCGGGGCGAACGCGTGTCGTTCCACAAGGCGCCCCACCAGGTGCCGTCGGCGTACCAGAGCTTGCTCTCGGGCTTCTGGCCGGTCGGGGCGGTGATCGAGGTGGAGTAGGAGAAGTCGCGGTACCCGACCTCCACTGCGGCCGACCGCGCGCCCGTCGGCGCGACCAGGGAGCCGGCCAGCAGGCCCAGCACCATGACCCCCAGGGCCAGCAACCGGGTCCGGACACGAACGAGTTGGACGCTGTGCTGCACCATGATGCCCCCTGGGACGAAGGAAAAGGTTGCCGACAGCGTGCGCCGAGCCGAAACCGCGGTCAATACAGCATCGGCACTAGTTACCGGTCGCCGCCTTCGCCGCGGCAGTCACGGTCACCGGTCCGCAGAGGAGCGAAACCACTGGTGCGACAGGCCGATTCGTGCCGCACCTGCCTGCGGCACCACCCGTGTGCAGGACACGTAGGAAGAGGGAGCACAGCATGAAAGCGCATGTGGCCAACCCCTTCGATCTCACCGGGCGCGTGGCGGTCGTCACCGACGGCGGCAGTCCGACGGGCATCGGCATGGCCACCGCGTCGTTGCTCGCCGGCCTGCGCGCGGCACAGCGCGTGGTCGACGCAGCGGTGCACCGGTGGGGCCGCCTCGACATCCTGGTGAGCAACGTCGGGACGACGTCCGTCAGCGGCACCGGGCGACCGGGTCCAGGTGGTCGCCGAGGAGCGTGCCTGAGCGGCGACGCCGACCGGTCCCGGGACCTTCGGCTCTGCGCCTCAGGGCAGTCCGCGGGAGGCTGGCGGCGCAGAGCCGGTGACCGGGAGAAGGTGCCGTCATGACGATCGTCCGTCGCGTGGGTGTGCTGCTGGGAGCCGTGGCCTGTGCCGTCCCGGCCGCTGCGGCGGGTCTGGCCGTCCCGGCCTCCGGCGCGGGGTCGGTGCGGGCCACACCTGCCGAGGCCGGCGTCGCGACGCTGGTGGGGATCCGTGCCGCGCACCACAACGGCCTCGACCGTGTCGTGTTCGAGTTCCGGGGAGGCCTGCCCGCGTCACGGCAGGTCACCTACGTCCCGCGACTGGTCGAGGACGCCTCCGGACTGCCCGTGCGGATCGCGGGCCGGGCCCTGCTCAAGGTGCGGATGGAGCCGGCGCAGGCGCACGACGACACCGGCAACCCCACCGCGCCGTTGCGGCTCGCCGTCGCCCTGCCGAACGTCATGAACGTCGTGCGGGCCGGCGACTTCGAGGCCGTCACGACCTACGGGATCGGGCTGGCCAAGCGCACGCCGTTCACGGTCTTCACCCTCGCCAAGCCGAGCCGTCTGGTCGTCGACGTCGGCGCGGCCTTCCCCACCGTGCAGCGCAAGGTCTACTTCCTCGACGAGCCCCGGTTCGTCGCCAACACCCCGCCGTTCTTCACCCCGGTCCTGCGTCCGGTGCTGCCCGGCACCCCGGCCACCGGCGTGATGGACCGGATCTTCGCCGGCCCGGTGGCCCGCGAGGAAGCGCGAGGGCTGCGGCTGCTGCTGTCCCAGGCCACCAGCTTCACCCGGTTGGGGGTGCGCGCCGGGGTGGCCCGCGTGCAGCTCGTCGGGGGGTGCAGCAGCGGCGGGTCCACCGTGACCATCGCCGACGAGATCATGCCGTCGCTACGGCAGCTCTCCACCGTGGACTTCGTCAAGATCTACGACCCCGCGGGCCGGACCGAGCACCCCGCCGGTCAGGTGGACTCGATCCCGGCGTGCCTGGAGCCGTGACGGCCGCTCCCCCGTCGACGCCTTTCCGCCGCCGCACGGCCCCTGGCCGCACGGCCCCTGGCCGCTAGGCCTTGTCCGTCACGCCGGCGGCGTCGAAGGTCGCGACCTCGCGCAGCACCCGGGCCGCGGCCTGCACCAGCGGCACCGCGAGCGTGGCGCCCGACCCCTCCCCCAGGCACAGGCCGAGGTCCACCAACGGCTCGAGGCCCAGCTGCCGCAGCGCTGCGGTGGCACCGGGCTCGACCGACCGGTGGCCCGCCACCATGTAGTCGACCGCGTCGGGCGCGAGGGCCTGTGCCACCAGGGCCGCCGACCCGGCGATCACGCCGTCGAGCACCACGGGGGTGCGCAGTGAGGCGGCGCCGAGCAGGAACCCGGTCAGCGCCGCGTGCTCGAGGCCGCCGACGGCCGCCAGCGCACGCAGTGGCTCGCGCCGGTCTGCGTCGTTGACGCTGATCGCCTGCCTGACCACCGACACCTTGTGGGCGAGCACGTCGTCGTCGATGCCGGTGCCACGGCCCGTCACGTCGGCCGGGTCGAGGCCGGTGAACACGCTGACGAGCGCCGCCGACGCCGTGGTGTTGGCGATGCCCATGTCACCCGTGACGAGCAGCCGGTGGCCTCGGGCCACCAGGTCCGCCGCCACGCCGATGCCTACCTCGACCGCCGTCGCCGCGTCATCGGCCGACATGGCGGGGCCGGCCGTCATGTCGGCCGTGCCGTGGGCAACCTTGCGCTGCAACAGGTTCGGCGTCTCAGGCAGATCCACGGCGACCCCCACGTCGACCACGCAGACGCTGGCCCCGACCTGCCGCGCCAGGGCACAGACCACCGCTCCCCCGTCGGCCAGGTTCCCGACCATCTGCGCGGTGACCTCCTGCGGCCAGGGCGAGACGCCCTGCGCGTGCACACCGTGGTCGCCGGCGAACACCGCGACGGCGGCGGGATGCGGGAGCAGGGGCGGGCAGACGCCGTACGCCGCCGCCAGTCGCGCGCCGAGCTGCTCGAGCCGGCCGAGGGACCCCCGGGGTTTGGTCAGCCGCGCCTGCAGTGCGTTCGCCTCCTCCGCCGCCCAGACCGAGGCGGGTTCCACCGCCGCGATGGTCCGCGCGAGCAGCTCGCCGGGGCGCGGCGGGTCAGCCTCGGGTGTCGGACGGGACTTGTCGGTGGTCATCGCATGCTCCTCAGTGCGTCAGTTCCGTTGGTGCCAGGCGTCGTTCGCGTCTGGGACTTGATCATCGCCAGGGTGGCGTCCTCCGTGGCGGCCGCCGCTCAGGTGGGGGTCGCCGTCAGCTGGCGTGGTCCGGCACCAGTCCCGCAGGGACGTCAGCAACCGGCAGTGCCGAACTCCGGCGGTGCGGCCGCCGGGCGCCCGGTGAGATTCTCCATCAGGGTGGCAGCCACCTCGCGCAGCTTGATGGTGCGGCGCTGCGAGGCGGCTCGCGGGATGGCGAACGACCCGTCCTTCGTGGTGCGGTTCTGGCCCATGATCCCGGATCTCATGGCCCGGATCGTAGGTGGTGGTCCCCCGCCGGGCCGGTAGGTCGCTTCTGTCGGGCCGGCGGCCGTCCAGAGGCGGCCCGTTCTCGATAACGCGTTGCGCAACGCCCGACGCGGCGGCGTATGCACTGCTGGCGGGGACTTCCTGATCACGCGGGCCGGCTCAACCGGGATTCCCGGGACATCGCGCAATCCATTGCCGCGCAATCGAATCCATGTGTGGATAACCATTGCTCGACATCCGCGTCCCCGTTACAATCGAACACATGATCGAATCACTGGAGCGGGCGCTGGTGCTGGTGCAGCGGGCGTTCCAGGACGCCACGGCCGGTGTCGCGGCGGGCCTGGACGGGCCCGACCTGGGCGAGCTGGCGGGGGTGGTGCTGGCGGCGCAGCGGGTGGTGAATGCGGCGTCGGCGGTGCAGGCGGTCGGGTTGGCCGGGATCGCCGCCCGGGACGAGGTGCGGGCCGGTGATGGGTCGTGGGTGGCGGTGGATCGGGGGGCGGGGTTCGTCGGGGAGTTCGCGGCGGTGACGTGGCGCCGATGCTGGGGCTGACGTCCCGGGGTGCGGAGGAGCGGGTGCGGACCGCGGCGGGGCTGGTGTCCCGGCTGCCGGGGGTGTTGGCGGCGATGGGGGCCGGGGAGCTGGACGCCTGGCGGGCCTCGATCGTGGTGGCCGAGACGGCCGAGACCACGCCTGAGGCGTGCGCCCGGGTGGAGGCGATGGTGCTGCCGCGGATCTGCGCCGAGACCGGGGGCCGGGTGCGGGCCCGGGTCCGGCGGGCGCTGGTGCGGGTGGACGCCGACGCGGTCCGGGTCCGGGCGGCCAAGGCCCGGCTGGAGCGGTCGGTGCGGGTGTACCCCTCCCACGTGGTGGGGCTGAGTGAGTGGGTGGCGGTGCTGCCGGCGCACGAGTCGGCGCTGTGCAAGGCGGCGGTGGAGGACCACGCCTGCGCGCTGCGGGCCGAGGACCCGGACCTGTCCGCGGACCAGGCCCGGGCCGACGCGCTGGTGGACCTGGTCCTGGCCCGGGTCGAGGTGAGCACCACGGTGCACCTGACGATGCCGGTGGAGACGCTGACCGTGGACGCCCCGGTCGACCGGCCGGTGCTGGACGAGGAGGGGGTGGTGGTCGGCCCGTCCTGGCAGCAGGTCTGCGCGATGGGCTATCAGATCCCCGGCGTCGGGGTCATCCCCGGGGACGTGGTGGCCGGGATCTGTGAGCGGTTCGACACCCGGATCCGCCGGGTGCTGCTCGACCCGGCCTCGGGGACCACGGTGGAGACCGGCGCCGCCGGGTACACCCCCTCGCCGGCGGTGCGCCGGTTCGTCACCCACCGGGACGGGACCTGCCGGGCCCCGGGCTGCGCGCGGGCGGCCCGGTTCTGCGACCTGGACCACGTCATCCCCTGGCCGCTGGGCCGCACCGTCGGGTCGAACCTGCTGACGTTGTGCCGGCGGCATCACCGGATGAAGCACACCACCAGGTGGCAGGTGGTGATGGACGCCGGCGGGGTGTGCACCTGGACCGACCCGTTCGGCCAGCAGTTCCTCACCCACCCGGTCAACCACCACGACACCCTCGCCGCCTGAGGGCGCCTGAGCGCCTGTGACCGCTGCTGCAGGCTCCGCGCGCTGTCACCCCCGGAACCACCGGCGCTCGTCGCCACCGGCCCCGGTGCGCGGGTCACGGCGCCATCCGACCTCCGGGGGCCGCCAACCACCACCTCGCGCCCGGGGCTCAGGGCACGTCGCCTGCGCTGCGGCTGGGCGGGCCGGGAGGTGTCGCCCTACGAGACGTCCACGTCGGCCTCGAGAGGTGGCTGCAGGGGCTGCACGAGGGGCTCTCGACCCGCATCGAGGCCTTCACCGTCTCCGGCGGCGAACGACGGCGCCTGCTCCTGGCCCTGGGCGCCGAGCTCCGCCACCACGCCGGCAGCACGGCGTCGCCGTGGTGCGTGACCCATGACGACGCGGCAGTGGCGGCGGCAGACCGGGTGCTGGCGCTGAACGACGGCCGCGCGCGGCTCGTCGTCCACTGCCTCGCCCCCGTGAGACGCCGAAGGCCGCCCCGGATCTCTCCGAGGCGGCCTCTGGTGTCGTGCTTCCCGTCGGGACGACAGGATTTGAACCTGCGACCCCTTGACCCCCAGTCAAGTGCGCTACCAAGCTGCGCCACGTCCCGGGATGCTCAGGCGAGCGAGAGGAACACTAGCGCACGGGGGCGCCCGGCTCCGAATCGCCCTCGGACGAGCGGCCGGCCGCCGCACGCCCGAGGGGCGCCGTCACTTCTTGCGCCGCTTCTCCCGGACCCGCACCGAGACCTCGATCGGGGTGCCCTCGAAGCCGAACTCCTCGCGCAGACGGCGCTCGACGAACCGGCGGTAGCCGGCCTCGAGGAAGCCGCTGGCGAACAGCACGAACCGCGGCGGGCGGGTCGAGGCCTGCGTCGCGAACAGGATCCGCGGCTGCTTGCCCGACCGCACCGGGTGCGGGTTGGCGGCGACGATCTCGCCGAGGAAGGCGTTGAGGCGGCCGGTCGAGACGCGGGTGTCCCAGGACTCCAGCGCGGTCTCGATGGCCGGCACCAGGCGGTCCATGTGACGACCGGTCAGCGCCGAGATGTTGACCCGCGGCGCCCACGGGATCTGCACGAGCTCCTTCTCGATCTCGCGCTCGAGGTAGTAGCGCCGCTCCTCGTCCATCGTGTCCCACTTGTTGTAGGCCACGACCACGGCACGCCCGGCGTCGATCACCTGCTGCACGACCCGGATGTCCTGCTCGGCGATGGGGTGCTCGGCGTCGATCAGGACCACCGCCACCTCGGCCTTCTCCAGCGCGGTCTGGGTGCGCAGCGAGGCGTAGAAGTCCGCGCCGCGGGTCTGGTGCACCCGGCGCCGGATGCCGGCCGTGTCGACGAAGCGCCACGTCTTGCCGCCGAGCTCGATCATCTCGTCGACCGGGTCGCGGGTGGTCCCGGCGACGTGGTCCACGACGACACGGTCCTCGCCGGCCAGCTTGTTCAGCAGGCTGGACTTGCCCACGTTGGGCCGGCCGACCAGCGCGACGCGTCGGGGTCCGCCGCGGGCGTAGGCGCCGCCGGCCGCGGAGACCGTGGGCAGGACGGCGAGGACGGCGTCGAGGACGTCACCGCTGCCGCGGCCGTGCAGCGCCGACACCGGCCACGGCTGGCCCAGCCCGAACGACCACAGCATCGCGGCGTCGGCCTCGGCGCGGGCGTCGTCGACCTTGTTGGCCACCAGGATGACCGGCTTGCCGGAGCGGCGCAGCAGCCGGACGACCGACTCGTCGGTGTCGGTGGCGCCGACCGTGGCGTCGACCACGAACATGACCACGTCGGCCAGGTCGACGGCGACCTCGGCCTGCTCGGCCACGCGCAGGTGGATGCCGCGGGCGTCGACCTCCCAGCCACCGGTGTCGACGAGGGTGAACCGGCGGCCGGACCACTCGGCGTCGTACGCGACGCGGTCACGGGTGACCCCGGGGACGTCCTCGACGACGGCCTCACGGCGGCCGATGATGCGGTTGACCAGCGTGGACTTGCCGACGTTGGGGCGACCGATGATGGCCACCACCGGCAGCGGGCCGGCCTCCTCCTCGCCGTCGACACCCTCGGCGGCGCGCTCGAGCAGCGAGCGGTCGGCGTCGTCGAGCTCGAACTCCTCCAGGCCGACGCGCAGGGCGTGTTCGACCGAGGAGTCGTCGCTCTCGACGGAGTCGACGGTCTCGGGGTGCTGGCTCACGGCAGGGTCCTTCGGCAGGTGGGGGGTGGTGCGGGATCAACGTCCATTGTCTCGCACTTTCGGTGGTGCCTCGTCCGGGCCGGTCAGGGACCCGTCCGGGCCGGTCAGGCCCGTCGGGCCGGTCGGCCGCGGTCAGGCGCGGACCCGCCCGGTGCGCGTGGCCACCACGTCGAGCACGGCCTGCACCGACTGCTCGAGGTCGAGGTGGGAGGTGTCCACCGTGTCGACGCCCGGCGCCGCCTGCATGAACTGCGAGACCGAGGAGTCGTCGCGGTCGCGGCGGACGATCTGGTCACGGGTCGCGTCGACCGCCTCGGCGTGGGCCTCGCCGTGCAGCTCCTTGGCCCGTCGGGCCAGGCGGGCCTCCTCGCTGGCCAGCAGCAGGATCCGGACGTCGGCGTCCGGCGCCACGACGGTGGTGATGTCGCGGCCCTCGGCCACCACCCCGCTGCCGGCGGTGGAGCAGTCGGCGATGATGTCGCGCTGGCGCCGCAGCAGCTCGGCACGGACCTCGAGGTTGGTGGCGACCCGGGAGACGGACGACGAGATCTCGGTGCGCCGGATCGCCTCGTCCACCGCCACTCCCCCGACCTGCACCGATGGCGCGGCCGGGTCGGTGCCCATCGTCAGCGGCAGACGGCGGGCCGCCTCGGCCACCGCCTCGAGGTCGTCCAGGTCGACCTGCTCGTGCAGGCACCACCAGGTGAGCGCGCGGAACATGGCGCCGGTGTCGAGGTAGGCCAGCCCGAGGCCGCGGGCGACCGCCCGCGAGACGCTGGACTTGCCCGAGCCCGAGGGGCCGTCGATGGCGATGACGAGAGCAGCAACAGGTTCGGTCACCCGGAGAAGACTAGTAGTTCCCCGCCGGCCTCCCTGACGGCCCTGAGGGCCCTGAGGGCCCTGGGCGGACGCTCAGTCGTGCACGCGCCAGCCCCGCTGGAGCAGGGCGGTGGTCAGCGGTTCGGCGGCCGCCGGCAGCACCGCGAGCTCGGCCAGGCCGACCGGCGCCCCGATGCCGTGCTCGAGGTGCAGGTCCTCGAGGTTGATGCCGGCCTCGCCGACGTCGTGCAGCAGCCGGCCCAGGGCGCCCGGCTCGTCCGGCACCAGCACCGTCACCGTCGCGTACGCCGTCGGCGCGGCACCGTGCTTGCCCGGGATGCGGGCGTGGCCGGCGTTGCCGCTGGCCACCGCACGGGCCAGGACGGCTCGCGACCCGCGGCCCGCACTCACGGGGGCGCCGGCCGCGGCCGGACCCCCGGAGGCGACGGAGGCGTCGTCCAGCTGCCGCACGGCCTGCAGGACGTCGTCCAGGTCGGCGGCGAGCTGCTCGAGCACCACCCGCAGCGCGGGGGCGTTGCCGGCCAGGATCTGGGTCCACATCATCGGGTCGCTGGCCGCGATGCGGGTGACGTCGCGCAGTCCCTGGCCGGCCAGCGCCACGGCGCTGTCGGGCAGGTCGCGCAGCCGGGCGGCCACGAGGCTGGCCGCGACCTGGGGCACGTGAGAGACCGCGGCCACCGCGGCGTCGTGGGCGCCGGGCGTCATCCGGGTCGGTGCGGCGCCGACGGCGAGGGCCAGGTCGCGCACCGCGGCGGTGGCTGCCTCGCCGGCCTCCGGGCCGGGTGCCACCACCCAGCTGCGCCCCTCGAACAGGTCGGCCTGCGCCGCGATCGCGCCCGACCGCTCGCGTCCGGCCATGGGGTGGGACCCGACGTAGCGCCGCAGGTCACCCCCGAGCGCCGAGACCTCGTCCAGGACGGCGAGCTTGACCGAGGCGACGTCGGTGACCACGGCCTCCGGCCAGGCGGCGAGCTCGCGCACGACCACCGCGGCGACGGCGTCCGGCGGTGCGGCGACCACCACCACGGCCGGCGCCGCGGTCACCTCGGCGGCCAGCACCCCGGCCCCGAGGTCGCGGGCCAGGGCGCATGCCGTCGTGGACGGGTCGTCCAGGGACACGAGCGCACCGGTCCGGGACAGGGCCAGCCCGAGGCTCGTCCCGATCAGCCCGGTGCCGACGATGCGGACGTGCACCCCGGCGGGCAGGGTCACTGCGCCAGGTCCCTGCGCAGCGCGGCCGCCCCGCGCAGGTAGACGTGCGTGACCTCGGAGCGCGGGCGGGGGGTGTTGACGTGCGCCATCAGCCGGATCACCAGCGGCATCGCCCCGGCGATGTCCAGCTCCTGGGTGCACATCAGCGGCACGTCGCCCATGCCGAGCTCGCGGGCGGCCACCGCCGGGAACTCGCTGTGCACGTCGGGGGTCGCGGTGAAGACGATCGAGATGACGTCGTCCTTGGTCAGGTCGTTGGCCGAGAGGACCGCCGTCACCAGCTCGCGGGTGGAGGCCAGCACGTGCTCGCGCTCGTCGGCCTCGAGCTGGATGGCGCCCCGCACGGCCCGTACTGCGGTGGGGGCCTGCGGGAGGGTGTCCGGGATCGAGTCGCTCACGACGTCACCGTATCGAGGCGTCCCGGACACCCGACCTCAGAGTCCAGCTGCTGAGTAGAGCCGGCCGACCTCGGCCTTGGTGAGCGGGCGCATCTTGCCCGAGCGCAGCTCACCGAGGTGGATCGGGCCCACGTCGGTGCGCACCAGCGTGATCACCGGGTGCCCCACGGCCTCCAGCAGGCGCCGTACGACGTGCTTGCGGCCCTCGTGCAGCACCACCTCGACGAGCGCCTTGCCGGGCGCGGAGTCGACCACCTTGAACGAGTCGACCTTGACCGGCCCGTCCTCGAGCTCGATGCCCGCGCGCAGCGTCTTGCCGATGTCGCGCGGCACCGGTCCGGGGATCTGGGCCAGGTAGGTCTTCGGCACGCCGTACGACGGGTGCTGCAGCCGGTGGGCCAGGTCGCCGTCGTTGGTGAGCAGCAGCAGGCCCTCGGTGTCGGCGTCCAGCCGGCCGACGTGGAAGAGCCGCTCCTTGCGGTTGAGCACGTAGTCGCCCACCGACGGGCGGCCCAGGTCGTCGCTCATCGTCGAGACGACACCGAGCGGCTTGTTGAAGGCCAGGTAGAGGCGCGACTCGTCCAGCTGGACCCGGGTGCCGTCCACGTGCACGGTCTGGCGGTCGGGGTCGATCCGCACCCCGAGCTCGGTGACGACGTGGCCGTCGACCACGACCCGTCCGGCGGTGATGAGGTTCTCGCAGACGCGGCGGCTGCCCACGCCCGCGGCGGCGAGCAGCTTCTGCAGCCGCACACCGTCAGGGTCGTGGACGTCGACCGGCGGCCCCTGCGGCTCGTGCCGCTCGGGCAGACGGGTCGGCTGGCTGGGCTTGGTCGTGCCGCTGCTGCCCCGCTGGGGGCCGCCGGAACGCTGCGAGCCACCGCCGCCGGGAGCACTGCCGGACCGCCGCTGGGGGGCGCTGCCGCGAGAGGAGGACGACGCGCCGCCGGACCGACGGGGCCCGCCTCCGCCCCCTGCCGCCGCTGCCGCTGCCACTGCCACGTCGGGGACCGCCGCTGCCGCTGCGGGGCTGCTGGGGGCTCATGCGCGGCCCTGTTCTGCGAGTTCGTCGAGCACATCAACCTCAGGTAGGTAAGGGGCCAGGGCCGGCAGATCGTCCAGACTGCCGAGACCGAGCCGTTGCAGGAAGTAGGCGGTGGTGCCATAGAGGGTCGCGCCGCTCTCCTCCTCGGCACCGACCTCCGCGATCAGGCCGCGGGTGAGCAGGGTCCGGACGACCCCGTCCACGTTGACCCCGCGGACCGCGCTGACGCGCGACCGCGAGATCGGCTGGCGGTAGGCCACCACCGCCAGCGTCTCCAGGGAGGCCTGGGTGAGCTTGGCCTGCTGGCCGTCCAGCAGGAACTTCTCGACCACCGGTGCGTAGTCCGAGCGGCTGTAGACGCGCCACCCGCCGGCGACGCTGCGCACCGTGAAGCCACGGTTGCCCTCGTCGTAGTCGGCGGCCAGCGCGTGCAGGTGGGCGACGACGTCCTCCACCGGCAGCTCCAGCGCCGAGGCCAGGGCGATCTCGGTCACCGGCTCGTCGACCACCATCAGCACCGCCTCGATCGCGCCGCGGGCGCCACCGGGGAAGTCGTTGATGTCGAACGCCACCTGCTCCTCGGGCAGCTCGCCCTCGTGCAGCTGGGCGACCTGCGGCCGGTCGTCGTGCAGCTGTCGTCGTGCGGCTGGTCCTCGTCCGCCCGGCCCTCGGGCACCGGGCTCACGGGGTCAGTGCTCATGTCGGCTCTCCTTGGTCATCGGCCGCCGGGGCCGGCGCCTCGTCGAACTCGTCGAACTCCTCGCCGACGCCGAACTCGCCCTCGTCCTGGCCGGTCCACCGGACGGTCAGCTCGCCGAGGGCCTCCTCCTGGTCGAAGGTGATGGCCGCCTCCCGGAACAGCTCCAGCAGGGCGAGGAACCGGGCCACGATGACCAGCGTGCTGTCGGCGTCGGCCACCAGCGCCCGGAACGAGCAGGTGCGCTCGCGCCGCAGCCGGTCGATGACGAGGACGGCCTGCTCGCGCACGCTGACCGCGGGGGCGTGCAGGTGCTCCAGACCGACGGTCGGGGCCACCCGCGGCGTCATCGCCCGGCCGGCGATCATCGCCAGCTGCTCGGGGGTGACCCCCATCACCAGCTCGGGCAGCAGCGCGGCGAACCGCGGCTCCAGCCCCGCCTGCCGCCCCGTCATCCGGCCGGCCGTGGCCATCCGCTCGGCGAACGACGCGGCGATGTCCTTGAACGCGCGGTACTGCAGCAGCCGGGCGAAGAGCAGGTCACGCGCCTCGATCAGCGCGAGGTCCTCCTCGTCCTGCGGGGCGAGCTGGGGCAGCAGCCGGGCCGACTTGATGTCCAGCAGGGTGGCCGCGACGAGCAGGAACTCGCGAGGCCTGGCTGAGGTCCCAGTCGGTCTTCGAGGCCTGGTGGGCGCGGATGTGCGCCATGAACTCGTCGGTGACCTTGGCCAGCGCGATCTCGGTGATGTCCAGCTTGTGCTTGGAGATGAGCCCGAGCAGCAGGTCGAACGGGCCCGAGAAGACGTCGAGGTGCACCTCGAACGGCGTGCTGCCGCCGCGCCGGGTGATCACCCCTCCCGGGGTGAGCTCGACGCGGGGCGGGGCCAGCTGGGCCGTGTCGGCCTCGGCCATGGTGCTCAGGCCGCCCCACCGCGGGCGATGAGCTCGCGGGCCAGCTGCCGGTAGGCCTCGGCTGCGGCGTGGGTCGAGGCGTAGGTGGTGATCGGCTCGGCCGCCAGCGACGCGTCGGGGAACTTGACCGTGCGGCTGATGACGGTGTGGAAGACCTGGTCGCCGAAGTGGTCGACGACGCTGCGCACGACCTCCTTGCTGTGCAGGGTGCGCCCGTCGTACATCGTGGCCAGGATGCCGTCGACGACCAGGCGCGGGTTCAGCCGGTCGCAGATCTTCTCGATCGTCTCGACCAGCAGGGCGACGCCACGCATGGCGAAGAACTCGCACTCCAGCGGGATGACGACCCCGTGGGCGGCGGTGAGGGCGTTGACGGTCAGCAGGCCGAGCGAGGGCTGGCAGTCGACCAGGATGACGTCGTAGTCGTCCAGCAGCGGGCGCAGCACCCGGGCGAGCACCATCTCGCGGGCCACCTCGCCGACCAGCTGCACCTCGGCCGCGGACAGGTCGATGTTGGCCGGGATGATGTCGAGGTTCGGGGTGCGGGTCTTCTGGATGACGTCGCGCACGTCGTGGCCGCGCTCGACCAGCAGGTTGTAGATCGTCACGTCCAGCTGGTGGGTCGGCACGCCGAGGCCCACCGAGAGGGCGCCCTGGGGGTCGAAGTCCACCAGCAGGACCTTGCGGCCGACCTCCGCCAGCGCAGCGCCCAGGTTGATCGTGGTGGTCGTCTTGCCGACGCCACCCTTCTGGTTGCACATCGCGATGACGCGGGCCGGGCCGTGGCCGTTCAGCGGCGGGGGGTCGGCGAAGACGGGCATCGGACGGCCGGTCGGCCCCAGCTGGCCCGTGCCGGCGTCCTCGGTGCCGGGCAGGTGCGCGTGGGTCTGGTCGGTCGTGATGTCGGTGGGTGTCGTCACCTCTGAACTCACAGGGGTTTCACTCCAGGTGCCGGCGAACAGTGCGGTCAGCCTCTCGCTGATCGCGTCGACCCTAGCCGCGGCGGTGCGGGGGCTTCAAGGCAGGGCCCCCCAAGGGCCTCCCGGGCACCGGCGGGGAGGGGTCCCGGGGGATGCCCGGCAGACCGTTCGCCGGTGCCGTTCAGCGGGCCCGCGGGTGCGACTCGGCGTAGACCTCACGCAGCCGCTGGACGGTGACCATGGTGTAGATCTGGGTCGTGGTCACCGAGGCGTGGCCGAGCAGCTCCTGGACGACGCGCACGTCGGCGCCGCCGTCGAGCAGGTGGGTGGCGAAGGAGTGCCGCAGCGTGTGCGGGCTGACCGCGCCACCGAGGCCGGCCCGCTCGGCCGCGGTGCGGATCGCCGTCCACGCGCTCTGCCGGGACAGCCGCCCGCCGCGCCGGTTGAGCAACAGCGCCGGCGTGCCGACCCCCGCCGTGGCGAACGTGGGCCGGGCGCGCACGAGGTAGGCCCGGACCGCCTCGCGGGCGTAGCTGCCCAGCGGGACGACGCGCTCCTTGCCGCCCTTGCCGAGCAGCCGCACGAGGCCTCCCCCGCCGTCCTCGAGGTCGAGGTCGTCGACGTCGAGGTTGACCGCCTCGCTGATCCGGGCGCCCGCGCCGTACAGGATCTCCAGCAGCGCGCGGTCCCGCAGCGACGCGGGGGTGTCGCCGACGCTGGCGGCGGCCAGCAGCCGCTCGACGTCGGTGACGCTGATCGCCTTGGGCAGCCGCTGCGGCGGCCGCGGCGGCCGGACCGCCCCGGCCGGGTCGGTGCCGGTCTCGCCCTCGACCGCCAGGAACCGGTGGAAGCCGCGGACGGCCACGAGGGTCCGGGCCGCCGACGAGGCCGACAGCGGCGGGTGGTCGGGGCCGCCCTCGCGCAGCCCGGCGAGGAAGGCTGCGACGTCGGGCTCGCGGACGGCCGCGGGGTCGGTGACGCCCGCGGCCGTCGAGGAACTCCCGGTAGCGCGCGAGGTCGCGCCGGTAGGAGCTGAGGGTGTTGTCGGCGACGCCCCGCTCGATCCGGAGGTGGTCCAGCCACCCCCGGACCGAGCGGTCGAGCGCCGTGGGAGGAGCGCCCTGGGGGGCTGCGCTCAGGAGAGGACCTCGGACAGGACGGTGGAGGGCATCCCGTGTGCCTCGGCGACGGGGCCGTAGGTGACCGCGCCGTCGAAGGTGTTCAGCCCGAGGGCCAGTGCCGGGTCGGCCCGGAGCGCGTCGCGCCAGCCGCGGTTGGCCAGCTCGACGGCGTAGGGCAGCGTCACGTTGGTCAGCGCGTAGGTCGAGGTGTGCGGCACCGCACCGGGCATGTTGGCCACGCAGTAGAAGACCGAGTTGTGGACCTGGTAGGTCGGGTCGGCGTGCGTCGTCGGGCCGCGAGTCCTCGAAGCAGCCGCCCTGGTCGATCGAGATGTCGACCAGCACCGAGCCGGGCTTCATCCGCGAGACCTGCTCGTTGGTGACCAGCGTCGGGGCCTTGGCGCCCGGCACCAGGACCGCGCCGATGACCAGGTCGGCGTCCATGATCGCGCGCTCGACCTCGTAGGAGTTGGACGCGACCGTCTGGCAGTGGCCCTGGTAGATCGCGTCGGCCTGGCGCAGGCGGGCGACGTTGCGGTCGAGCAGCAGCACCTCGGCCTGCATGCCGAGGGCGATCGCGGCGGCGTTCATGCCGGACACGCCGGCGCCGATGACGACGACCTTGGCGGCGTAGACGCCGGAGACACCGCCCATGAGGATGCCGCGGCCACCCTGGGCGCGCATCAGCGTGTGCGGCACCGACCTGCGGCGCGAGCCGGCCGGCGACCTCGGACATCGGTGCCAGCAGCGGCAGGGAGCGGTCGGGCAGCTCGACCGTCTCGTAGGCGATGCCGGTGACCTTGCGCTTGACCAGCTCCTGGGTCAGCGGCTGGTCGGCGGCGAGGTGCAGGTAGGTGAAGAGGGTCTGGCCCTCGCGCATCTTGTCGTACTCGGAGGCGATCGGCTCCTTGACCTTGAGGATCATGTCGCCGGTGCCCCAGACGTCCTCGGCGGTGTCCAGGATCGTGGCGCCGGCCGCGACGTAGTCCTCGTTGAGGATGGAGGAGCCGACGCCGGCGTCGGTCTCGACGTAGACCTCGTGTCCGTTCCTGACCAGCTCGTGCACGCCGGACGGCGTGATGGCCACGCGGTACTCGTGGTTCTTGACTTCGCGAGGGATTGCGACCTTCACGGCTATCAGCGTCCTTCTCTGAGTTGATCCATCCGCCCGTGCGGCCCCGTTGCCGCACCGGTCTCCTGCCGCCACGCGGGCAGCGCAGTCACTCTATCCTCGCCGGGGTCGCGCCCGGGTAGGCCTGGTGCAAGGGTCCGGTCATGAAGATGTACGCCGACACGACCGGCCGCCGCACCGCCCAGATCCTCGCCGACGTCGGGATGCTGGTGTGGATCGGGCTGTGGTCGTACTGCGGGCGCGTGGTCCACGACGCCACCCTGCAGCTGCTCGGTCCGGCGCAGCGGCTGGAGAGCGCCGGCAGCAGCTTCGGCTCGACCATGCAGGACGCCGGCAGCACCCTGCGCCAGGTGCCGCTGGTCGGCGAGGACCTGCAGGGCCCCTTCCAGCGGGCCGCCGGCACCGGTGCGTCGATCCGGGACGCCGGCCACCAGCTCGGCGTCGCGGTGGGCCACCTCGCGACGGTGCTCGGGCTGGTCACGGCGGTCATCCCGATCGTCCTGGTGGCCGGCCTCTGGCTGCTGCTGCGGGTGCGGTTCGTCCGGCGCGCCACCGCCGCGCAGCGGTTCATCGACGCCGACGCCGACCTCGACCTGTTCGCGCTGCGCGCCCTGGCGCGCCAGCCGATGCACCGGCTGGCGCGGGTCGCCGACGACCCCGCCGGAGCGTGGCGGGCGCACGACCCGGACGTCGTCCGCGCGCTGGCGCTGCTCGAGCTGCACGACAGCGGGCTGCGGCCGCCGGCGGCTCAGGCCCCGGCGGTCTGAGCCGGCCGGCTCGGTCTCCGGCCCCGTCGCCCCGGACCGCCGCCGGGGCGACGACGTGCGGTCGCCGGTCGGCCGCCGGCGGCTCCCAGGTGGCCGGGTCGGCGTCGACCTGGGCCCCGCTGCGGATGTCCTTGACCTGGTCGCCGCTCTCCCCCGCCCCCGGGAACCACACGAACGGGATGCCGCGCCGCTCGGCGAACCGGATCTGCTTGCCGAACTTCGCCGCGGCCGGAGCCACCTCGACCGGGATGCCGCGCCGGCGCAGCGCCGCGGCGACCCGCATCGCCCTGGGCGCGGTCGTCCTCGGCGGCGAGGGCCACCAGCACGCAGGTCGGCGTGGAGCGGCTGGCCGACAGGCCCTGCGGCCCGACCAGCCGGCCGAGCAGCCGCGAGACGCCGATCGAGATGCCCACGCCCGGGTACGTCGTCCTGCCGTCGGAGGCCAGGGCGTCGTAGCGGCCGCCGGAGCAGATCGAGCCGTAGGACTCCTGCCCGACCAGCTGGGTCTCGTAGACGGTGCCGGTGTAGTAGTCCAGCCCGCGGGCGATCCGCAGGTCGGCGACCAGCAGCCCGGGGGCGTGCTCGATCGCGGCGCGCATCACCGCGGCCAGGGCGTCCAGGCCCTCGTCCAGGGTCGGGTGCTCCACGCCGAGGGCGCGCACCCGCTCGACGAACCCGAGGTCGGGAGAGGAGATCTCGGCCAGGGCCAGGCACGCGGCGGCCTGCTCCGCGGTGGCGCCGGCCTCCACCAGCAGCGCGGCGACCCGCTCGGGCCCGATCTTGTCCAGCTTGTCGACGATCCGCAGCACCGTCTTGACGTCGGTCAGCCCGAGACCGAGGTAGAACCCCTCGGGGATCTTGCGGTTGTTGACCTGGACCCGGAACGGGCCGACCGGCAGCTTGCTGAACGCGTCGGCGATGACCAGCGGCAGCTCGGCCTCGTAGTGGGCCGGCAGGGAACCGACGTCGACGATGTCGATGTCGGCCTGGGTGAACTCCCGGTAGCGGCCCTCCTGCGGCCGCTCACCGCGCCATACCCGCTGGATCTGGTAGCGGCGGAACGGGAACTGCAGCCTGCCGGCGTTCTCCAGCACGTAGCGCGCGAAGGGGACGGTGAGGTCGAAGTGCAGCCCCAGCCGGCCCTCGCGGCCGACGTCGTCCGGGCCGGCGGCGAGGCGGGAGATCGCGTAGATCTCCTTGTCGGCGTCCTCGCCCTGGCTGGCGAGCCGCTCGATCGGCTCCACCGCCCGGGTCTCGACCGAGGCGAAGCCGTGCAGCTCGAACGTCTCGCGGATGACGTCCAGGAAGTGCTGCTCCACGATCCGGTCGCCCGGCAGGAACTCGGGGAAGCCGCTGATCGGGGTGACTCTGCTCTGGCTCACGCTGACAGTCCTTGCAGGTAGGGGTTCGCGGCGCGCTCACGCTCGACGGTGGTGGAGGGGCCGTGGCCGGGCAGGACCAGGGTGTCGTCCGGCAGCGGCAGGACCACGTCGCGCAGGCTGCGGGTCATCGCCGCCCCGCTGCCGCCGGGCAGGTCGGTGCGACCGATGGAGCCGGCGAAGAGCACGTCGCCGGACAGCAGGGTGGAGCCCAGGCCGCGGTCGGCGACGCCGTCCGGCACCGTCGGCAGGGCGAACATCACCGACCCCTCGGTGTGCCCCGGCGCGTGCAGCACCCGCACGCGTGAGCCCGGCCAGCTCGAGGGTGTCCTGGTCGGCCAGGGACACGACGTCATCGGGCTCGCGCCAGGTCGCCGCCGTGCCGAACTGCTGCTCGAGCATGGCGACCAGCGAGGGGTCCAGCAGCGACAGCGGGTCCTTCAGCCGGTAGCGGTCGTCGCCGTGGATGTGCGCGGCGACGGACGCGCGCACCGCACACCGGGGTGACCGAGTAGACGTGGTCGAGGTGGCCGTGGGTCAGCAGCACCGCGGCCGGCTTGAGCCGGTGCTCGCGCAGCACCTCGGCGAGCTGGTCCTCGACCCCGATGCCCGGGTCGACGACGAGGCACTCCTGCCCCGCTCCGGGCGCGAGCACGTAGCAGTTGGTGGCGAAGGCGGCGGCAGGGAACCCGATCGTCAGCACGACGGCGAGCCTAACGGGCACGGACACGGAGCCGACCACCGCTCTCCGGCCCGGCCGTCGTGCCTAGACTGACCGCGGTCAGGGCAGCCCTCCTGACGTCGCCGCCGGAACGGAGTGCATCAGGTGTCGCCGAACGACCGCGAGCGGGAGCGCGCCAAGCGGCGCTACGAGAAGCAGCAGGCGGCCCGGCAGCGGCACGAGGCCGAGGCGCGGCGCAACCGGCAGGTGGTCGCCATCGTCCTGGCGGTGCTGCTGGTGGTGGGCGGCGTCGTCGGGATCAGCCTGGCCATGCGCGGCACCCGACGCCACCCCCAGCCGCGCCACGCCCTCGCGCGACCGGCGCCACCGCGCCCCTGGTCGCAGGGCTGCTCCACCCCGCCGGCGGTCCCCGGCGCCCGCACCGCCACGCTGCCGCCCAAGGCGACCGCGGCCGGCAAGACGTTCGTGGCGACCGTGACCACCTCCTGCGGCGACATCACGATGGAGCTGGACGGCGCCAGGGCGCCGCAGACCGTGGCGTCCTTCCTCGGCCTCGCCCGCAGCGGCTACTGGAACGACTCGCCCTGCCACCGCCTCGTGACCAGCGGCATCTACGTGCTGCAGTGCGGCGACCCGACCGGCACCGGCAGCGGCGGCCCCGGCTACGGGTTCGGCGTCGAGAACGCGCCCAAGGACGGCCAGTTCCCCGCCGGGACGCTGGCGATGGCCCGCACCTCCGACCCGAACAGCAACGGCGGCCAGTTCTTCATCGTCTACAAGCAGACCACGCTGCAGGACCCGACCGGCTACTCCATCTTCGGCCGGGTCACCGGCGGCATGGATATCGTGGGCAAGATCGCCGCCGCGGGCGCCAAGCCGGCCGACCAGAGCGGCAACACGGCGCCCAACCAACCGATCAGCATCCTCAAGGTTGCTGTCACCGAGAAGAAGGCCTGACCTCGTGTCCGAGCAGACCCCGTCCATCGAGCAGCACGACGCGCGCCCCGAGGAGCAGACCGCCCCCGAGGCTGCGCCGACTGCCGCCGCCCCGGCGGCCGCGCCCGCTCCCCCGACGCCCCGGCCGGCCGTCCCCGGCCCCGCTGCCCCGAGCCCGGCCGTTCCCAGCCCGGCCGCGCTGGCCGGTCTGCACGCCCCCGGCGGCCACCGGGCCTCGGAGTTCGGCCGGGTGGACGACACCGGCACCGTCTTCGTGCGCACGCCCGAGGGCGAGCGTGAGGTCGGCTCCTACCCCGGCGCCACCCCCGCCGAGGCGCTGGCCTACTTCACCCGCAAGTACGACGAGCTGCTGGCGTCCGCCGAGCTGCTGCTGCAGCGGGTGACGCACACCGACCTGGCCGCCAAGGAGGCGGCCGAGGCGCTGGCCAAGCTGCGCGAGCAGACGACGCAGGCCCGGGTCGTCGGTGACCTCGCCGCGCTCGAGGCCAAGGTGCAGGCCGTCACGGCCGCGGTGCAGGCCAAGCGGTCCACCGAGGACGCCGAGCGCCGCGCTGCCCGCGAGGTGGGCCGGGCCAAGCGCGAGGCGCTCGTCGCCGAGGCGGAGTCCATCGCCGCCCAGCCCGAGCACAAGGTCCAGTGGAAGGCCAGCGGCGCGCGCATGCGGGCCCTGCTGGACGAGTGGAAGGCGTTGCAGCGCAGCGGTCCCAAGCTCGACCGCGAGTCCGAGACCGCGCTGTGGCAGCGGTTCAGCGCGGCCCGCAACGGCTTCGACAAGGCCCGGCGCGTGCACTTCGCCCAGCTCGAGGGCAGCCAGTCCGAGGCCAAGGCCGCCAAGCAGAAGCTGGTCGCCGAGGCGGAGGAGCTGGCGACCAGCACCGACTGGGCCCCGACGGCCACGGCGTTCAAGCGGTTGATGGACCGGTGGCGTGACGCCGGCCGCGCCTCGCGCACCGACGACGACGCCCTGTGGGCCCGCTTCAAGGCCGCGCAGGACAGCTTCTTCGCCGCCAAGGACGAGGTCGTCGCGGCCGAGAACGAGGAGTACAAGACCAACCTCGTGGTCAAGGAGGAGCTGCTGGCCCAGGCCCAGGCCCTGCTGCCGGTCACCGACGTCGAGGCCGCCAAGGCGTCGCTGCGCCGGATCCAGGACGCGTGGGACGCCGCCGGCAAGGTGCCCCGCAGCGACCTCGAGCGGATCGAGAAGGCCATGCGCCGGGTCGAGCAGACCGTCCGTGAGACCGACGAGAAGCGCTGGGCCAACCGCAACCCCGAGGCCGCGGCCCGCGCGCAGAGCCTGGTCGACCAGCTCGAGTCCGCCGTCGAGGGCCTGCGCGCCGACCTCACCAGGGCCGAGGCCACCGGCAACGACCGCAAGACCGCCGAGGCCCGCGCGGCCCTCGAGGCCCGCGAGCAGTGGCTGGCCCAGGCCCGGGCCGGCCTGGAGGAGTTCAGCAGCTGACCGGGCAGCGCCCGCGCGTCGGAGCGCCCGGGTCGGGTCAGACCGGCTCGGGCTTGGTGGCCTTGCCGCCGGTGATCCGGTAGACGTCGAACACCCCGTCGATCTTGCGCACCGCCTTGATCACGTGGTCGAGGTGGCCGGGGTCGCCCATCTCGAAGGTGAACTTGCGAGATGGCCACCCGGTCGCGCGACGTCGCGACGCTGGCCGACAGGATGTTGACGTGGTGGTCGGACAGGATCCGGGTGACGTCGGAGAGCAGCCGGTTGCGGTCGAGCGCCTCGACCTGCAGCTGGACGAGGAACACGCTCGCGGCCGAGGGCGCCCACTCGACGTCGATCAGCCGGTCCGGCTGGCTCAGCAGCGACTCGGCGTTGGTGCAGTCGGCGCGGTGCACCGAGACGCCGCTGCCGCGGGTGACGAAGCCGATGATCGGGTCGCCCGGCACCGGGGTGCAGCAGCGGGCCAGCTTGACCCACACGTCGGCGGTGCCCACGACCACGACGCCCGGGTCGCCGCTGCGGCGGCGCAGGGCCCGGGTGGGGCTGGTGGCCTCGGCGAGGTCCTCGCTGGCGCCCTCCTCGCCGCCCATCGACTCGACCAGCCGGCCCACGACGTGCTGGGCGGACACGTGGCCCTCGCCCACCGCGGCGTACAGGGCGGAGATGTCGGCGTAGCGCAGCTCGCCGGCCAGGTTGGTCAGCGTCTCGTGGGTCATCAGCCGCTGCAGCGGCAGGCCCTGCTTGCGCATCGCCTTGGCGATGGCGTCCTTGCCGGAGTCGATCGCCTCCTCGCGGCGCTCCTTGGAGAACCACTGGCGGATCTTGTTGCGCGCCCGCGGGCTCTTGACGAAGGTCAGCCAGTCGCGCGACGGCCCGGCGCCGTCGGCCTTGGAGGTGAGCACCTCGACGACGTCGCCGTTCTCGAGCGTGCTCTCCAGCGGCACGAGCCGGCCGTTGACCCGGCCGCCGATGCAGTGGTGCCCGACCTCGGTGTGCACCGCGTAGGCGAAGTCGACCGGGGTCGAGCCGGCGGGCAGGGCGATCACCGACGCCCTTGGGCGTGAAGACGTAGACCTCGCGGGCGTTGATCTCGAACCGCAGCGAGTCGAGGAACTCCCCCGGGTCGGAGGTCTCGCGCTGCCAGTCCAGCAGCTGGCGCAGCCAGGCCATGTCGTTGACCGGGCCGCGTCGCCCTCGCGCCCGTCTGCCCGGCGTCGGCGCCGGCGCTGCCGTTCTCCTTGTACTTCCAGTGCGCGGCGACGCCGTACTCGGCCCGGCGGTGCATGGTGTGGGTGCGGATCTGGATCTCGACCGGCTTGCCCTCGGGACCGATCACCGTGGTGTGCAGCGACTGGTACATGTTGAACTTGGGCATCGCGATGTAGTCCTTGAACCGGCCGGGCACCGGGTTCCAGCGCGCGTGCAGCGCGCCCAGGACGGCGTAGCAGTCGCGGACCGAGTCCACCAGCACCCGCACCGCGACGAGGTCGTAGATCTCCTCGAAGTCGCGGCCGCGGACGATCATCTTCTGGTAGACGGAGTAGTAGTGCTTGGGCCGGCCGGTGACCGTGGCCTTGATCCGGGCCGCGGCCAGGTCGGACTTGACCGCCTCGCGGACGCCGGCGAGGTACTCCTCGCGGGCCGGGGCGCGGTCGGCGACCAGGCGGACGATCTCGTCGTACACCTTGGGGTAGAGCGTCGCGAAGGACAGGTCCTCCAGCTCCCACTTGATGGTGTTCATGCCGAGGCGGTGGGCCAGCGGCGCGTAGATCTCGAGGGTCTCGCGGGCCTTGCGCTGCGCCGACGCCTGCGACACGTAGCGCCAGGTGCGGGCGTTGTGCAGCCGGTCGGCCAGCTTGATGACCAGCACGCGGATGTCGCGGGCCATCGCCACGACCATCTTGCGGACCGTCTCGGCCTGGGCCGCGTCGCCGTAGGTCACCTTGTCGAGCTTGGTGACCCCGTCGACCAGCATCGCGACCTCGTCGCCGAAGTCCGCGGGTCAGGTCGGCCAGGCTGTACGACGTGTCCTCGACCGTGTCGTGCAGCAGCGCCGCGGCCAGCGTCGCCGGGGTCATGCCGAGCTCGGCGAGGATGGTGGTGACCGCGAGCGGGTGGGTGATGTAGGGGTCGCCGCTCTTGCGCATCTGCCCGTGGTGGGCCCGCTCGGCCACGGCGTAGGCCCGCTCGATGACCGACAGGTCGGCCTTGGGGTGGGTGGCCCGGACCGCGCGCAGCAGCGGCTCGAGCACCGGGTTGACGTCGGTGCGCGGACCGCCGAAGCGGGCCAGCCGCGCCCGGCACGCCGCGACGGCCGTCGGCGATCGGCCGCGGTCGGCTCCTCCGGCGGGGCGGACAGCGGCGACCCAGTGGTGGTGCCGGCAGCCACGTCCTCGCTCATGGCACCCAGTCTAGGTGCCCTCAGGGGGTGACCACGGTCGTGGGACCGCGTGCCGTCCCCCGGGTGTCGTGCGCGGTCAGAGGGTGACCATGGCTGTGGACCACCCGCGACCCGAGCCGGTCGCGGCCGCCCAGGAAGCCGAGCTCGGCCACCGCCTCGAACGCGACCACCTTGGCGCCGGCCCGCTCGAGCAGGTCGCAGGTCGCGACGGCGGTGCCGCCGGTGGCCAGGATGTCGTCCACGACCAGGACGCGGGCGCCCGGCGACGAACGCGTCGGCGTGCACCTCGATGGTGGCGGTGCCGTACTCCAGCTCGTAGTCGACGTGCAGCGTCTCCCCCGGCAGCTTGCCGGCCTTGCGGACCGGCACGAAGCCGATGCCGAGCTCGTAGGCCACGGCCGCGCCGAGGATGAAGCCGCGGGCCTCGATGCCGACGACGAGCGTCGACGCTGCCCGCGCGGCGGGCGGCGATGTCCCGGACCACGGCGCGCAGGGCGGCGCCGTCGCTGAGCAGCGGCGTGAAGTCCTTGAACGACACCCCGGGCTCGGGGAAGTCGGGGATGTCGCGCAGGCGGCTGGCGACCAGCTGCGCCGATCGACGCGGTCGTCTCGGTCTGCTCACTCATCGGCTGGTGCCGCCTATCGCTTGGACTTGGGGGGACGCTTGGGCTGGTTGCGCGGGCCGGTCTGGGCGTAGGGGTGCACCGGCCGGCCGGTGGACGCGCGCGGCGTGCCCGCGGCACGGGCGGCGGGTACGGCGTCCTGGGGTCGGTCCGCCCGGGTGCCGGTGCCCTCGTCGGGCCGGCCGCGGCCGGCCTCGGCCTCCTGGGCGCCCCGGCCGCGGGTCGCCTGGTAGCGCTCGGCCCGCTTGCGCAGCTGCCTGCATCGCCGGCTCGCGCTCGCGCAGGTCGGCCAGCAGCGGGGTGGCGATGAAGATCGAGGAGTAGGTGCCGACCGCGATCCCGACGAACAGCGCGAGGCAGAGGTCGAGCAGCGTGCCCGGACCGAGCACGGTGAACGCCGACGAACGAGGATCGCGGCCACCGGCAGCAGGGCCACCACGGAGGTGTTGATCGAGCGGACCAGGGTCTGGTTGACCGCCAGGTTCGCGGCCTGCGAGTAGGACTCCGCCCGGTCTGCGACGGCCTCGGTCGGTGTTCTCGCGCACCTTGTCGAACACCACGACGGTGTCGTAGAGCGAGTAGCCGAGGATCGTGAGGAACCCGATCACCGACGCCGGGGTGACCTCGAACCCGACGAGGGCGTAGATGCCGACGGTGATGACCAGGTCGTGCAGCAGCGCGACCAGCGCCGCGAGCGACATCTTCCAGGTGCGGAAGTACGCCGCGAGCACCAGCGAGACGAGGACGAGGAAGACGATCAGCGCGTTGCGCGCCTTGTCGCTGACCGAGGAACCCCACGACGGCGCCGACGAACGAGGAGGTGATCGCGTCGCCTCGGGGACGCCGAACGCCTTGGCCAGCTTGGCCTTGCCGGCCTCGGTCTGCTCGGCGCTGAGCTTCTCGGTCTGCACCCGGATCGGTGTTGGTGCCGAGCTTGGTGACCACCACGTCCGCGCCGTCCGCCGCGCGCTGAGCGCCGAGCGGCCGGTCTGCTCGAAGTCCTGGGTGTGCGTCGACGCCGGGCGACCCGGAACTCCGAGCCGCCCCGGAACTCCAGCCCGAAGTTGAGCCCGCGGCCGAAGATGCCGATCAGCGCCAGGACGATGATGCCGCCGGAGATGGCGTACCAGAGCCGCTGCCGGCCGACGAAGTCGATCGAGCGCTTGCCGGTGTAGAGGTCGTTGCCGAAGGTGGCGAAGCGACTCATGAGGCGTGGCCTCCCTCTGCCGCGGCGCGCTGCGCGGCGATCGTGACCCGGCCACGGCCGGCGTACCGCGGCAGCGTGGTGCCCAGGTGCTCGGGGTCGAAGCCGGACCACTTGTGGCCCTCACCGAAGAACTTCGTGTTGGCCAGGATCGCCACGCAGCGGGTGGGTGAAGAGGATGACGACGAGGATGTCGATGATCGTCGTCAGCATCAGGGTGAAGGCGAAGCCGCGCACGTTGCTGGCGGCCAGCGCGTAGAGCACCGCCGCCGCCAGGAAGTTGACCGCGTCGGCGATCAGGATCGTGCGCCGGGCGCGCTTCCAGCCGGTGTCGACGGCCGCGCGCAGCGGACGGCCCTCGCGGACCTCGTCCCGCACCCGTTCGAAGTAGACGATGAACGAGTCGGCGGTGATGCCGATCGACGACGATCAGACCGGTGACGCCGGCCATGGTGAGCCGGAAGCCGTGCGACCAGCCCAGCAGCGTGACCGCGGCGTAGGTGATCACCGACGGCGACGAGCAGCGAGGCGACGGTGACCAGGCCGAGGGCGCGGTACTGGAACAGCGAGTAGATGACCACGAGCAGCAGGCCGATCGCGCCGGCGAGCAGGCCCCGCTGCAGCTGGTCGGAGCCGAGCTGGGGGCTGATGTCGTCCTGCGTCTGCAGCGAGAAGGACAGCGGCAGCGCGCCGAACTTGATCTGGTCGGCCAGCAGCGCGCGCGCTCTCGGCGGTGAAGTTGCCGGTGATGCTCGCCGCGCCGTTGGTGATGGCCGCGTTGGTCTGCGGGTCGGAGATGACCAGGTTGTCCAGGACGATCGCGAACTGGTTCTGCGGCGGCTGCAGCGCCACCAGGCGGGTCGTGACGTCGCCGAACTCCTTGGTGCCCTTGGAGTTGAAGGACAGCCGGATCTCGTAGCCACCGGTGGGCGGCGCCCTGCTGGTTGAGCTCGGCACCGGAGGTGGCGTCCTTGACGTCCTGGCCCTCGACCTCGGCCGGGCCGAGGATGTACTTGGTGCGTGCCGTCGACCGAGCAGGTCACCATCACCTTGTCGGGGTCGTCGACGATGGCCTGCGACCTGCTTGGGGTCCTGTGCAGTCCAGCGCGGTGAACTGCTTCTCGATCGCCGGGGTGATCTGGGCCAGGTCACTCGCGGTGCCCGGTGGCACCGTTCGCGCCGGTCGGGCTCGGAGCCGTGGGGCTGGGGGCCGGAGCCGGGGCGCTCGTCGCCGGGGCACTCGCGGCGGGCGTGGCCGGCCGCCGGCGTGGCGTGGCGTCGCCGGTCGGGGTGGGGGTCGTGGCCGACGGGGCGCGCAGCGCCTGCGGGAAGGCGGACCCGGCCGAGGTGGAGGCCGTGCCGGACGGCTTGGCGGTCGCCTTCGCCGGCGGGGTCGCCTTGGCGGGCGGGGTCGGCCTTCGGCGGGCGGGGTGGCCTTGCGCCGACGGCGTCGCCGGACGGGGTGGCGCTCGGTGCCGGGGCGGGCGCGGTGTTCGGCGCCTGGACCAGCACGGGGCGGAAGCGCAGCTGGGAGGACTTGCTCAGCGAGTCGACCGTGCTCTGGGCCGGCTTGCCGGGCAGCGAGATGACGATGTTGCGCCCGCCCTGGGTGGCGACCTCGGCCTCGGCGACACCGCTGCCGTCGACGCGCTGGCGGATGATGTCGACCGCCTTGTCGATCTGGCCCTGGTTGATGGGGCGGCTGCCGACCACCTTGGGCTCGAGGATCAGCTGGGTGCCGCCCTCGAGGTCGAGGCCGAGCTTGGGGGTCAGCTGCGCCTCGCCCCAGGTGTGCACGGAGGCGAGCAGGCCGTAGAGGCCGATGATGATGACGAACAGCGCTGCGAGGACGCGCAGCGGCCGACGGTTGCGGGGGTTGATGGCCACGACGTCCTACTCCGCGGGGTTCACGGGTGAGGAGGGGCCGTCCTCGGGGCGCGTCCTGCGGTGCCGCGGTCGGTGCCGGGCCGGCCAGCGCGCGACGGTCGAAGCGGACCTGCACACCGGGGCTGACCTCGAGGGTGGCGATGCGCTCGTCGAGCGCGACGATCCGCCCCAGCAGCCCGGACGTGGTGGTGACCTCGTCACCGACGCTGAGGCTGCTCTGGACCGCCTTCACCTCACGCTGACGACGCCGCTGCGTCATGAACATGAAGACGATCAGCAGGACCGGCAGAGCGAAGATCAGCAGGTTGCCGAGTCCGGCGCCTTGCGGCATGAGTCAGTTCCTCATCAGTGGGTGCGTGTTGCCTGTCAGTCTGCGACGGCCCGGGGTCTCCGGACACGCAGGGGCGGCGGCCGGGGCCGCGATGCCCGGGCGAGTCTAGGTGAGCCGCACCACGCCGACCAACGAACCCGGCCGGAACCCGGCCGTGTCCGCTACGCAATCGTGATGTTCGCAGCCTACCCGCCGAACCGCCCGTCACCCTCTCCCAACGGCAGCGCGGTCTGTGAGGTTCCGGCCACCGGCGACGGCGGCGTCAGCCCGAGGTGCTCCCAGGCCAGCGGCGCCGCGGCCCGGCCGCGAGGCGTGCGGATCATGAAGCCCTCGCGCACGAGGAACGGCTCGGCCACGGTCTCGACGGTGTCGGACTCCTCGCCCACCGCGACGGCCAGCGTGCTCAGACCCACCGGTCCCCCACCGAACCGGCGGCACAGCGCCTCCAGCACCGCCCGGTCGAGCCGGTCCAGGCCCCGGTCGTCGACGTCGAAGAGGGCCAGCGCCACGTGCGCGGCCTCCTCGTCGACGACGCCCCGGCCGTGCACCTGGGCCCAGTCGCGGACCCGTCGCAGCAGCCGGTTGGCGATGCGGGGCGTGCCCCGGGACCGCCGGGCGATCTCGGTGATGCCCGCGTCGTCGGTGTCGACGCCGAGCAGCCCGGCCGAGCGCTTGACGATGCGGACCAGGTCGGCGGTGGCGTAGAAGTCGAGGTGTCCGGTGAAGCCGAACCGGTCGCGCAGCGGCGCCGGCAGCAGCCCGGCCCGGGTCGTGGCGCCGACCACGGTGAACGGCTCGAGCGCCAGCGGGATCGCCGTGGCGCCGGGGCCCTTGCCGACGATGACGTCGACGCGGAAGTCCTCCATCGCCAGGTAGAGCATCTCCTCGGCCGGGCGCGCCATCCGGTGGATCTCGTCCAGGAAGAGCACCTCGCCCTTGGCCAGGGAGGACAGGATCGAGGCCAGGTCGCCGGCGTGCTGGATCGCCGGGCCGCTGGTGATCCGGATCGGCTGCTCGAGCTCGGCGGCGACGATCATGGCCAGCGTCGTCTTGCCCAGGCCGGGCGGCCCGGACAGCAGGATGTGGTCCGGGGGCGCGTCGCGGCGCCGGGCCGCCTCCAGCACGAGCTGCAGCTGGTCGCGCACCCGCGTCTGGCCGGGGAACTCGCTGAGCCGCTTGGGCCGCAGCGCCGCCTCGACCTGACGCTCCTCGTCGTCGCCGCCGGGGTCGACGACCCGGGCCGTCGCGTCCAGCGAGGCGTCGTCGTAGGGCCCGTCGACCCCGCTCACCGGCCCAGCTCCCGCAGCGCGGCCCGCAGCAGGCCGGACACGTCACTGCCGTCGCCGGCCTCGGGGGCGACCCGGTCGACCGTGTCGTCGGCCTGCTTGACCGACCAGCCCAGGCCGACCAGCGCCTCGCGGACCTGCCCGCGCCACGGCGCGGTCGGGGCCGTGGCGGCCACGGCCGCCGCCGGCGCGCCGGAGGGCAGGCCGATCTTGTCGCGCAGCTCGAGCACGATCCGCTCGGCGCCCTTCTTGCCGATGCCGGGCACCTTGGTCAGCGCGGCGAGGTCACCGGTGCTGACGGCCGCGCGCAGCGCGTCGGGCGCGTGCACCGCGAGCATCGCGAGGGCGAGGCGGGGCCCCACCCCGGACACCGTCTGCACCTGCTCGAACACGGCCCGCTCGTCCTCGTCGGCGAAGCCGTACAGCGTGAGGGACTCCTCGCGCACCACCATCGTGGTGGCCAGCCGCGCCTGCGGCGCCGCGGCGCAGCCCGGCGGCCGTGCCGGGCGTCGTGTGCACGAGCAGGCCGACCCCACCGACCTCGAGGACGGCCGAGTCCAGCCCGGCCGAGAGGACCTCTCCCCTGACGGACGCGATCATCGGGCGGCCACCTTCGCGTTCTGGGCAGCGATCGCTCGCTGCAGACGGTCCTGGGCGCCACCGCGCCAGACGTGGCAGATGGCCAGGGCGAGCGCGTCGGCGGCGTCGGCCGGCTTCGGCGCGACGGCGAGCCCGAGGATGCGGGTCACCATCGCGGTCACCTGCGCCTTGTCGGCCCGGCCGTTGCCGGTGACGGCCGCCTTGACCTCGGTCGGGGTGTGCATCGCCAGCGGGAGGCCCAGCCGCGCGGCCGCCAGCATCGGGACGGCGGACGCCTGGGCGGTGCCCATGATCCCCTTGATGTTGGCCTTGGCGAAGACCCGCTCGACCGCGACCGCGTCGGGCGAGTGCCGGGCCAGCCACAGGTCGATCTCGGTCTGCAGCGCCAGCAGCCGCTCCTCCGGCGCGTCGGTCGTGGGGGTGCGGACGACGCCGACGGCGACCATCCGCAGCGGCTGGCCGAGCCCGCCCTCGACGATGCCCAGCCCGCACCGGGTCAGCCCGGGGTCGACACCCAGCACGCGCACCGGCGTCCGCCTCTCTTCGTGGTCGTACCTGCGCGGGAGCCCGAACAGGTGTTCGGCTCCCACGCTACACAGCGGCCGGGCGGACCGGCGTCAGGCCACGCCGCGCGGCGTCGACCCGGTGCTGCCCTGCGTGGGCGCGGCGGCCGCCGGTCCGGCCGGTCGGTGTCCGCGCGGACCTAGTCCTCGTCCTCGTCCAGCTCGGCCAGCACCGCGTCGTCGACGTCGCCGTTGACCCAGACGGTCTGCACGTCGTCGCTGTCCTCGAGCGCGTCGATGACGCGGAACATCTTGCGGGCGCCGTCGGCGTCGAGCTCGACCTGCATGGTGGGCACGAACGAGGCCTCGGCCGAGTCGTAGTCGATGCCGGCGGCCTGCAGGGCCGTGCGGACCGCCACGAAGTCACTGGCCTCGCTGATGATCTCGAAGGACTCCCCGAGGTCGTTGACCTCCTCGGCGCCGGCGTCCAGGACCACCTCGAGCAGGTCGTCCTCGGTCAGCGAGCCCTTGGGCACGGTGACGACGCCCTTGCGGGTGAAGACGTAGGAGACGCTGCCGGGGTCGGCCAGCTGGCCGCCGTTGCGGGTCAGCGCGGTGCGCACCTCGGCCGCGGCGCGGTTGCGGTTGTCGGTGAGGCACTCGATCAGCACCGCGACCCCGCCGGGGGCGTAGCCCTCGTACATGATGGTCTGCCAGTCGGCGCCACCGGCCTCGGCCCCGCTGCCGCGCTTGACCGCCCGGTCGATGTTGTCGTTGGGGACCGAGGTCTTCTTGGCCTTCTGGACGGCGTCGAACAGCGTCGGGTTGCCGGCCAGGTCACCGCCGCCGGTGCGCGCCGCCACCTCGATGTTCTTGATCAGCTTGGCGAAGAGCTTGCCCCGCTTGGCGTCGATCGCAGCCTTCTTGTGCTTGGTCGTCGCCCATTTGGAGTGGCCGCTCATGTTGGTTCGCTTCCTCTGTTCTCAGGTCGAAGATCCCGGCGATGATACCGAGTCGCCGGCGCCCGGGTCAGCCGCGGGCTGCCCGCACCATGGACGTGAAGTACTCGTGGACCCGGTGGTCCCCCGTGACCTCCGGGTGGAACGACGTCGCCAGCAGGTTGCCCTGCCGGATCGCGACCACCTTGCCGGTGGCCGGACCGCACTCGACCGTGCCGAGCACCTCGACGCCGGCCCCGGTCTCCTCGACCCACGGCGCCCGGATGAACACGGCCCGGAAGACCTCCCCGGCGTCCCGGCTGCCGGTCTCCCCCGCGACCCGGGGCATGTGCAGGTCCTCCTCGAAGGAGTCCACCTGCCGGCCGAAGGCGTTGCGCCGGACCGTGATGTCGAGACCGCCGAGGGTCTGCTGGTCGGGCCGGGCGTCGGCGATGCGGTCGGCCAGCATGATCATGCCGGCGCACGAGCCGTAGGCCGGCATCCCGTCGGCGAGCCGCTTGCGCAGCGGCTCCTGCAGGTCGAACGCCCGCACCAGCTTGTCCATCGTGGTGGACTCCCCGCCGGGGATCACCAGCGCCTCGACGTCGTCCAGCTCGCGCGGCCGGCGCACACCGGTCGCCCGCGCCCCCAGGCTCTCGAGCACCCGCAGGTGCTCGCGGACATCGCCCTGGACGGCCAGGACACCGATGTTGACGGGGGTTGCAGTCACGCCTGCAGCCTAGGACGTGCGTCCGGGCGATAGTTTCGGGGGCATGTCACCCTCCGACGACCTCTCCTCCCGCGCGGCGCGGCTCGACGCGACCTCCCCCCTCGCCGGGACGCGCGACCGGTTCCTGCTGCCCGACGGCGTGATCTACCTCGACGGCAACTCCCTGGGTGCGCTCCCCGCGGCCGTCCCCGAGGCGGTGGCCCAGGTGGTCGCCACCGAGTGGGGCGAGCGGCTGATCCGCTCGTGGAACGAGGCCGACTGGTGGGGCGCCCCCGAGCGGGTCGGCGACGTCATCGGCCGGCTCATCGGGGCCGGGCCCGGTCAGGTCGTCGTCACGGACTCCACCTCGGTCAACCTGTTCAAGGTGTTCGTGGCGGCGGCGCGGATGCGCCCCGGGCGCCGCGTGGTCCTCACCGACGGCGGGTCCTTCCCCACCGACCTCTACGTCCTCGCCTCGGTCGCCCGGATGCTCGACCTCGAGGTCGTCGACGTCACCTCCGGGGAGGCGCTCGCCGCGGTCGCCGAGCACGCCGACCGGCTCGCCTTCGCGGCGTTCGGCCAGGTCGACTACCGCACCGGCGAGCTCTGGGACGTCGAGGCGATCACCCGGGCCGTGCACGACGCCGGCGCGCTGATGTGCTGGGACCTGTGCCACTCGGCCGGCGTCCTGCCCGTGGACCTGGACGCCCACGGGGTCGACTTCGCCGTCGGCTGCGGCTACAAGTACCTCAACGGCGGGCCGGGCGCGCCGGCCTTCGTCTACGTCGCCTCGCGCCACCAGGAGGCGTTCGACCAGCCGCTGACCGGCTGGCAGGGGCACAGCGCGCCGTTCGCCATGAGCCCGCACTACCGGGCCGCCGAGGGCATCTCCCGCGCCCGGGTGGGCACCGCTCCCCTGCTGTCGCTGCTGGGGCTGGAGGCCGCGCTCACGGCGTACGACGGGCTGTCCATGGCGGACGTGCGCGCCCAGTCGCTCTCGCTCACCCGGTTCTTCCTGGAGTGCCTGGGCGGTCTCGGCGTCGACCTCGAGGTGGTCACGCCACGGGAGGACGAGCGGCGCGGGTCGCAGGTCTCGCTGCGCCACCCCGAGGCCTACGCCGTCGTCCAGGCGCTGATCGCGCGGGGCGTCATCGGCGACTTCCGCGAGCCGGACCTCGTGCGGCTGGGCTTCGCGCCGCTCTACGTCACCCACGCCGACGCGCTGGCGGCGGCGCAGCACCTGGCCGCCGTCCTGGAGGCCAAGGAGCACGACGAGCCACGGTTCAGCGCCCGGGCGGCGGTGACCTGACCGGCCCCGCGCGCGACGAACGGCCCCCGGTCCCGGCAGGGACAGGGGGCCGTTCGCCGTGCGGCCGGTTACCAGCCGCGCTCGGACAGGCGGTGCGGCTCGGGCAGCTCGTCGACGTTGATGCCGACCATGGCCTCGCCCAGGCCACGGGAGACCTTGGCGATGACGTCGGGGTCGTCGTAGAACGTGGTCGCCTTGACGATCGCCTCGGCCCGCTGGGCCGGGTTGCCGGACTTGAAGATGCCCGACCCGACGAAGACGCCCTCGGCGCCGAGCTGCATCATCATCGCGGCGTCGGCCGGGGTGGCGATGCCACCGGCGGTGAAGAGCACGACGGGCAGCTTGCCGGCGGTCGCGACCTCCTTGACCAGCTCGTACGGCGCCTGCAGCTCCTTGGCGGCGACGTAGAGCTCGTCCTCGCTCATCGAGGACAGCCGGCGGATCTCGCCACCGATCTTGCGCATGTGCATCGTGGCGTTGGAGACGTCACCGGTGCCGGCCTCGCCCTTGGAGCGGATCATGGCCGCACCCTCGGTGATCCGGCGCAGCGCCTCGCCGAGGTGGGTGGCGCCGCAGACGAAGGGGACGGTGAACTTCCACTTGTCGATGTGGTTGGCGTAGTCGGCGGGCGTGAGCACCTCGGACTCGTCGATGTAGTCGACGCCGAGGCTCTGCAGGACCTGCGCCTCGACGAAGTGGCCGATGCGGGCCTTGGCCATCACCGGGATCGAGACCGTGTCGATGATGCCCTGCACCATGTCGGGGTCGCTCATGCGCGAGACGCCGCCCTGCGCGCGGATGTCGGCGGGGACCCGCTCGAGGGCCATCACGGCGACGGCGCCGGCGTCCTCGGCGATCTTGGCCTGCTCGGGGGTGACGACGTCCATGATGACGCCGCCCTTGAGCATCTCGGCCATGCCGCGCTTGACGCGCGAGGTGCCGGTGGTCGGGCGTGGGGGTGCTTTCCTGGGCAGACACGGGTTTTGCCTCTTTCGCAAGTGTGGCGAGCTGATCCGGCGGCCGCGCCGGTGAAGGGGAGCCGTTCCCGATTCTAGGGGCTCAGGCCGAGCGTTCCAGAACGGCCAGCTCGTCGTCGATCTCGAAGGTGCGCGGCATCTCGGCGTGTCCGGCCAGCCGGAACCACCGCACGACCCGCTTGCGCCGCACCCGCCGCACGTCGGTGACGGCGTCGTTGTGGAACCGGCGGGCCAGCTGCACCCGGTGGTTGGCCTGGGCGATCCGGCGCAGGGCCGCCGCACCCGGCCCGTCGTCGTCGCGCAGCGTGGACAGCGCGTCGGGCGCGAGGGCGAGGGAGATGACGTCGGTGAGGTTGCTCTCGACCGCCTCGCGGCCGGCGTGGTGCTCGTCGCTGGCCTCCAGCGACTCCGAGGCCGCGCTGGCCAGCAGCAGCGAGCTGGCCGGGTCGAGCAGGCCGGCGTTGGCCAGCTCGAGGGTGGCCTCGGCGCGCCGTACGAGCTGGGCGTCCAGGGCGCTGAGCGCCCCCTCGACCCGGGCGTGGATCCGGTCCAGGCGCGCCGCGGTGTAGGAGAGGTACCAGGCGACGAGCGCGGCGCACGCGACGCCGAGCGCGACCCAGCCCGCGACGTCCTTCACGACCCGGCCGCCGTCCGGCCGCCGCGGACCAGCCGGTGCCACATCGAGGTCGGCTCGGCCGTCGTGCTCACCCGCGGCGCGCCGCTGGTGACGGTCTCGTAGACGGCCATGACGTCGGCCGCCACGACCGACCAGTCGAACTGGTCGGCCCGCTTGCGGCCGCGGGCCCCCAGCTCGGCCCGGCGGACCGGGTCCGCCAGCAGCGCGAGCAGGTGCCGGGCCAGGTCGTCGGCGTCCTCGCTGGCGAACATCTCCCCCGCCGTGCCGCCGTCCAGGACCCGGGAGAACGCCGCCAGGTCGCTGGCCAGCACCGGGGCGCACGCGCTCATCGCCTCGATCAGCACGATGCCGAAGCTCTCGCCGCCGGTGTGCGGCGCGACGTACAGGTCGACCGAGGCCAGCAGCGCGGCCTTGTCCTCGTCGCTCACCCCGCCGAGGAACTCGCAGGCGGCGGAGACGTCCGGGGACAGGCGCTCGCGGGCGGCCTCCTCGTCACCGTGGCCGGCGACGAGCACCCGCAGGCCCGGGTGCGCCGCCACGACCTGCGGCAGCGCACGGGACAGGACCGGCAGGCCCTTGCGGGGCTCGTCGATCCGGCCGAGGAACGCGATCGTCGGCGCCTGCGCGGTGCCCTGCCACTGCGCCCGGGGCACCGCCGAGGCGAACCGGTCGACGTAGACCCCGTTGGGGATGACGACCGCGTCGCCGCCGACGTGGGTGGTGACGGTGCGCCGGGCGTCCTCGGAGACCGCGATCCGGCCGTTGATCTTCTCCAGCCCGGGGCGCAGCAGCGGGTAGGCCGCCTGCATCACCCGCGAGCGCAGGTTGGAGGTGTGGAAGGTCGCGACGACCGGGCCCTCCGCCGCCCACAGCGCGAGCAGCGACACGCTCGGCGTGCTCGGCTCGTGCAGGTGCAGGACGTCGAACTGGCCCCGCTCGATCCACCGGCCCACCCGGGCCGCGGTCAGCGGGCCGAAGGTGAGCCGGGCCACCGAGCCGTTGTAGCGGACCGGGACCGCGCGGCCCGAGGCGACGACGTAGTGCGGCAGGGGCGTGTCGTCGTCGGCGGGCGCGAGCACGCTCACCTCGTGGCCCTGGGCGAGGTAGTACTCGGCCAGGTCACGGACGTGGAACTGCACCCCTCCGGGGACGTCGAAGGAGTAGGGGCAGACCAGGCCGATCCTCACGCGGACGCCCGGTCGCCGGAGGGCAGCGGGCGCTCGGTCAGGTCGTCGACGAAGACCCGCTGCATCATGTGCCAGTCCTGCGTGTGCTCGCGGATGGAGGCGCCGATGACGTCGGCGCAGGCCTGGGTCATCTGCTGCACCTTCTCGCGGGTGGTGCCGCTCGCGGGCACCGGCACCCGGTCGTGGAAGCGGATGACGACCCGGTGCCGCCGGCCGCCGGGCAGGCCGGTGGCCGGCTCGTAGAGGACCGACGCCGGGTGCAGCGCCGCGCCGGTGGACACGGCGAGCGCGGCCGGCCCCACCGCCATCCGCGCCGGCTGGCCGCACAGGTCGACCTCGACGCCACCCTGGGTCAGGTCGCGGTCGGCGAGCAGGGCCACGAACGCGCCGCCGCGCAGCGCCGACAGCAGCTCGCGGAAGACGTCGTTGCCGCCGGTCAGCGGGATGATCCGCATGCCGAGCGACTCGCGGAAGGCGAGGAACTGGGCGAACAGCTCCTCGGGGCGCAGCCGCTCGGCCACGGTCGTGACCGGTGCCAGCTGGGTGGTCGACCAGGCGGCGCTGGTGTCCCAGTTGCCCAGGTGGCCGCAGAACATGATCGCGCCACGGCCGGTCGCCAGCTGCTCGCGCACCGGGCCGTCGCCCTCGGTGCGGACCGTCTGGACCAGCTGGTCCACCCCCACGTCGGGCAGCCGGAACGCGTCGCACCAGTAGCGCAGGTAGGAGCGCATCCCCTCGCGGACGAGGGCGTCCAGCGCTGCCGGCCCGAGCTCGGGGCGCACCCGCGCGTAGTTGCTGCGCAGCCGCCGCACCCCGGCGCCGCCACGGCGCCAGGCGACGTCGGCGATGAGGTCGAACGTGCGGTAGGCCAGGCGGCCGGGCATCCGGCGGACGAGGTACCAGCCGACGCGGTAGGCGGCCAGTGAGGCCCGCTCGGCGAGCGCGCTCACACCGCGCCGAGGGCCTGGCGGCGCACGACGAGCATCCGCTGGACCACGGTGACCAGGCTGGCGACGGCCAGCAGGGCGAGCACGACGGTGAGCAGGACCTCGGGCAGGCCGAGCCCCACCAGCCCGGTGGCCGCGAGCACGGCGACCAGCCGGTCGGCCCGCTCGGCGATGCCGACGTTGGCGGTCATGCCGAGGCCCTCGGCGCGTGCCTTGGCGTAGCTGACGACGCTGCCCAGGATCAGGCAGGCCAGCGCCAGGCCGGCCATGAACAGCTGGTCGCCCCTGGCCGGCGTAGTACAGGACCAGCCCACCGAAGATGGCGCTGTCGCCCACCCGGTCGAGCGTGGAGTCGAGGTAGGCGCCCCAGCTGCTGGAGCGGCCCGACATCCGCGCCATCACCCCGTCGACGGTGTCGGAGAAGACGAAGACCGTGATGACGATCGTGCCCCAGAAGAACTCGTGCCGGGGGTAGAAGGCCAGGGCTCCGAAGCACACACCGACGGTGCCGACGACCGTCACGATGTCGGGACTGATGCCGAGCCGCAGGAGCAGCCGGGCGACGGGGGTGAAGAGCTTGGTGAAGAAGGCTCGCGCGAATCGGTTCAGCATGGTGGGCCCAGAGTACTGACCGCCGACTCGGGGTTGTGCCGACGCCCGCAAGCGGCCATCGTGTCGTCATGAGCGCCAAGGCCGCGTCCGTTGGTTCCGTCCCCGTCCCCACCCGGCCGGAGGAGCTGCGCAACGTCGTGCTCGTCGGCCACAGCGGCTCCGGCAAGACCACCCTGTTCGAGCACCTGGTCGCCGCCGCCGTCCCCGAGCACCGGCCCCGGCCCACCGACGACGAGCGGTCCATCCAGATGGCCGTCGCGTCCGTCGCGACGAACGGCGTGGTGCTCAACCTCATCGACACCCCCGGCTACCCCGACTTCGTCGGCGAGCTCCGCGCCGGCCTGCGGGCCGCGGACGCCGCGCTGTTCGTCGTGTCGGCCTCCGACGGGGTCGACGCCGCGACCCGGGCCCTGTGGCAGGAGTGCGCCGCGGTCGGCACGCCGCGCGCGGTCGCGGTGACCAAGCTGGACGTCGCGCGGGCCGACATCGAGGGGACGGTGGCGCGGTGCCGGGAGGCGTTCGGGGACCTGGTCCTGCCGCTGTACCTGCCGGTACGCAGCGGGTCGGCCGTCACCGGCAACCTCGGGCTGCTGACCCGGCAGGTCTACCGCTGGGTCGACGGCGAGCAGGTCCTCTCCCCGGCCGGGCCGGAGCACGACGCCGTGCTCGAGGCGCACCGCGGCCCGCTGATCGAGGCGATCATCCAGGAGTCCGAGGACGACACGCTGCTCGAGCGCTACCTCGGCGGCGAGGAGGTCGGGCTCGACACCGTCATCGCCGACCTGCTGACCGCGGTCAGCCGGGGCACGTTCTACCCCGTCGTCCCGGTGTCCACCGCCTCCGGTGTGGGGCTGGGCGAGCTGCTGCACCTGTTCTCCGCCGCGTTCCCGCCGCCGACGATGCACCCCCTGCCGACCGCGATGACCCCCGCCGGTCGGGCGCTGCCGCCGCTGCAGTGCGACCCGGACGCGCCGCTGGTCGCCGAGGTGGTGCGCACCACCAACGACGCGTACGTCGGCCGGGTCAGCCTCGTGCGGGTGTTCAGCGGCACCATGCGCCCCGACACGGTCGTCCACGTCTCCGGCCACCTCGCCGGGTTCGCCGGGCACGAGGTCGAGGGCCACGACGACCACGACGAGGACGAGCGGATCGGGCTGCTGTCCTCACCGCTGGGCGACACGATGCGGCCCAAGCCGGAGGCGATCGCCGGCGACCTCTGCGCGGTCGCCAAGCTGTCGCGCGCCGAGACGACCGACACGCTGAGCAGCAAGGACTCCCCCGCCGTCGTGGAGCCGTGGGTGCTGCCCGAGCCGCTGCTGCCGGTGGCGATCCGCCCGGCGACCAAGTCCGACGAGGACAAGCTGGCCGGGGCGCTGCAGCGGCTGGTGGCCGAGGACCCGACCATGCGGCTGGAGCACAACGCCGAGACCCACCAGGTCGTGCTGTGGACGATGGGCCAGGCCCACGTCGACGTGCTGCTGGACCGGCTGCGCGAGCGCTACACCGTGACGGTCGAGACCGAGCCGCTGCGGGTGCCGCTGCGCGAGGCGTTCGTCGCGCCGTCCTCCGGCCACGGGCGGCACGTCAAGCAGAGCGGTGGACACGGCCAGTACGCCGTGTGCGACATCACCATCGAGCCCCTGCCCCGTGGCGGGGGCTTTGAGTTCGTCGACAAGGTCGTCGGTGGCGCGGTGCCCCGGCAGTTCATCGCCAGCGTCGAGAAGGGGGTGCGGGCCCAGGCCGAGCGCGGCTGCCTCGCCGGCTTCCCCATGGTCGACCTCAAGGTGACGTTGACCGATGGGAAGGCCCACTCGGTCGACAGCAGCGACATGGCGTTCCAGACCGCGGGCGCGCTCGCGCTGCGCGACGCCGTCTCCGAGGCCACCGTGGCGCTGCTCGAGCCGGTGGACGCGGTCAAGGTCGTGGTCGACGACGAGCACGTGGGGCCGGTGATGACCGACCTGCAGACCCGGCGCGGCCGGGTGCTCGGCACCGAGCCCGACGGGACCGGCTGGACGACGGTGCACGCCGAGGTGCCCGAGAGCGAGATCGTCCGCTACGCGATCGACCTGCGCTCGGTCTCGCACGGCACGGCCGGCTTCACCCGCGAGCGGATCGGCTACGAGCAGATGCCCGCCCACCTCGCCAAGGCCCACCTGCCGGACTGACGGCGGCACCAGCCGACGCACGGACGCTCAGCCGGTCGGCCAGGCCTCGACCAGCCGGCGGCGCACGTCCTCCAGCAGCATCGGCAGCGCCTTCGTCTGGGCGATGACCGGCAGGAAGTTCGAGTCGCCGTTCCACCGCGGGACGACGTGCTGGTGCAGGTGCGCCTTGACCCCGGCGCCGGCGGCGGCGCCCTGGTTCATGCCGATGTTGTACCCGTTCGGCGCCGACGCGGCGTCCAGCGCCCGGATGCCGGCCCTGGTCAGCCCGGTGAACTCGGCCGTCTCGTCGTCGGTGAGGTCCACGTAGAGCGAGACGTGGCGGTAGGGGCAGACGAGCAGGTGCCCGGGGTTGTACGGGAACAGGTTCATCACGACGTAGCAGTGCTCGCCGCGGTGGACGATCAGCCCCTCGGCGTCGTCCTTGGTGGGCGCGGCGCAGAACGGGCAGCCGTCCCCCGCGTGGTCGGTCGGGCGCTCACCGTTGATGTAGGCCATCCGGTGCGGGGTCCAGAGCCGCTCGAAGCCGTCCCTGACCCCGGCGAAGTCCTCCGCCGGGGTCACGTCGCCGGCCGGCGCGGCGGAGACCGGCTCGTGCACCTCGTGCGTCATGTGCTCGATCCTATGCACGCGTGCCGGGCCGTGCCCGCGCGGGT
The DNA here is from genome assembly GCA_963828995.1 of uncultured Actinomycetota bacterium. Taxonomy (GTDB): domain Bacteria; phylum Actinomycetota; class Actinomycetes; order Actinomycetales; family Dermatophilaceae; genus CAVRTM01. The sequence goes on along the minus strand of CAWHHB010000005.1, from coordinate 277,886 downwards.
TCGGCCGCCTTGACGCCCCTCAGACCTGCACCCGGGCCTCGACCGCGGCGACGATCTCGGCCACCGCCTCGTCCACCGGCACGCCGTTCTTCTGCGACCCGTCGCGGTAGCGGAACGACACCGCGCCGGCCGACCGGTCGTCCTCGCCGGCGATCAGCATGAACGGCACCTTGGACTTCTGCGCCGTGCGGATCTTCTTGGGGAACCGGTCGTCGGAGATGTCGATCTCCACCCGGACCCCCTGCTTCTTCAGCCGGTCGGCGATGTCGAACAGGTACTCGTTGTACTCGTCGGCCACCGGGATGCCGAGCACCTGCACCGGGGCGAGCCACGGGGGGAAGGCGCCGGCGTAGTGCTCGACGAGCACGCCGAGGAAGCGCTCGATCGACCCGAACTTGGCCGAGTGGATCATCACCGGCCGCTGGCGCGAGCCGTCGGAGGCCTGGAACTCCAGGCCGAAGCGCTCGGGCTGGTTGAAGTCGTACTGGATCGTCGACATCTGCCAGGTGCGCCCGATCGCGTCGCGGGTCTGCACCGAGATCTTCGGCCCGTAGAACGCCGCGCCGCCCGGGTCGGGCACGAGCTCGAGGCCGGAGGCCAGCGCGGTCTCCTCGAGGATGCGCGTCGCCTCCGCCCAGTCCTCGTCGCTGCCGATGAACTTGTCGGAGCTGTCGTCCCGGGTCGACAGCTCGAGGTAGAAGTCGTCGAGACCGAAGTCACGCAGCAGCCCGAGGACGAAGTCGAGCAGCTTCCTGATCTCGCCCGGCGCCTGCTCGGGGGTGCAGTAGGTGTGCGAGTCGTCCTGGGTCATGCCACGGACCCGGGTCAGGCCGTGCACCACGCCGGACCGCTCGAAGCGGTAGACCGACCCGAACTCGAACAGCCGCAGCGGCAGCTCGCGGTAGGACCGCCCGCGGGAGCTGTAGATGAGGTTGTGCATCGGGCAGTTCATCGCCTTCAGGCGGTACTCCGCGCCCTCGAGCTCCATCGCCGGGAACATCGTGTCGGCGTAGTACGGCAGGTGCCCGGAGGTGTGGAACAGGCCGTCCTTGCTGATGTGCGGGGTGTTGACGAAGTCGAAGCCCTCGTCGATGTGCCGCTGGCGGACGTAGCCCTCCATCTCGCGGCGGATGATCCCGCCCTTGGGGTGGAACACCGCCATGCCCGAGCCGATCTCGTCCGGGAAGGAGAACAGGTCCAGCTCGGCGCCGAGCTTGCGGTGGTCGCGGCGCTCGGCCTCGGCCAGCCGCTCGAGGTAGGCCTTGAGGTCGTCCTTGGAGGGCCAGGCGGTGCCGTAGACCCGCTGCAGCTGCGGGTTCTTCTCCGAGCCGCGCCAGTACGCCGCGGCCGAGCGCATCAGCTTGAACGCGTTGCCCAGCAGCTTGGTGGTGGGCAGGTGCGGCCCGCGGCACAGGTCGCGCCAGGCCAGCGCGCCGTCCCGCTTGAGGTTGTCGTAGATGGTCAGCGCACCCTCGCCGACCTCCGCCCCTGCGCCCTCGGCCGCCTCGGCGGCGCCGCCCTTGAGCCCGATCAGCTCGAGCTTGTAGGGCTCGTCGGCCAGCTCGGCGCGGGCGTCGTCGTCGGAGATCACCCGGCGCGAGAAGGTCTGGCCCTCGTTGACGATCCGCTGCATGACCTTCTCGAGCTTCTTGAGGTCATCGGGGGTGAACGGGTCCTCCACGTCGAAGTCGTAGTAGAACCCGTCGCGGATGGGCGGCCCGATGCCGAGGCGGGCCGAGGGGTTGACCTCCTGCACCGCCTGGGCGAGCACGTGCGCCGCGGAGTGGCGCAGGACCGCCAGGCCGTCCTCGGAGTCGATGGTCACCGGCTCGACGGCGTCGCCGTCGGCGAGGACGTGGGCCAGGTCGCGCAGCTGGTCGTTGACGCGGGCGACGACGACCGCCTTGTCGTCGGCGAACAGGTCAGCAGCCGTCGTGTCCGCCGCGACCGATCGCTCGCTTCCGGCGACGGACACGGTGATGAGGGCAGACACAGGTGCTCCTTGGGACGAGACGACGGCTACGCCGCCCGGCCGGGCGGCGTGGGTCGACCACCGTGGCGGCGACCCGGATCGATGCTATCGGCCCGCCGTCGGCGATCGCGCGGCAGTTAGGGCCGGGACACCGGATCGCCGACCGAGACGACGCCGGGCGTCTCCACCGTGGCGTACACCCCGGGGCAGCCCGACGGGGATGGTGGTGACCGCCAGCCGCGCCGACCCGGCCAGCAGCACCGAGCCGACGCAGGCCTCGAGCTCGTCCGGCGTCAGGGTCACGACGAGGTTGGCCCGGACCGTCTCCACGTCGGGCTGGGCGCTGCTGACCAGGTGCACGGGGGACTTCTTGCGCCGGTCCCCCGCCAGACCCCCGGCCTCGACCTGCGCCGTGTCCAGGCTCTGTCCGGGCTCGCCGCTGACGGGGAAGATGCGGATGCCGGTGACCTCGTGACCCTGCTGCGACTCCATGCCCACGAGGGTCTCACGGGCCGGTCCAGGGCCGACCGGGGTCAGCTGTTCCCGGTGGACGTCAGCTCGGGGTAGTAGTTGCGCGACCGGCCGTCCCGCCCGCGGAGCGCCCGCAGCTTGCCGGTGGGGTACTCGATGACCCGGTAGCTGATCGCGCCGACGAGGACGGAGACGACGAGGACGGTGAGGATCGACCACGGCAGCGCGGCCGCCGACCGGCTGGTCAGCCCGACGTGGCCGAGCAGCATCATGACCGGCTCGTGCCACATGTACGTGCTGTAGCTGATCAGACCGGCCAGCGTCAGGGGCCGCCAGGACAGCCAGCGCGACCACGTCTGGCCCCGCTCCCCGAGCACCGTGCTGGCGAGCAGCAGCAGCCAGCCGAGCGCGGCGATGTCGTGGTAGGCGACCTGGCCGTAGGTGCCGGACCGGTTCAGCGCCGTGGCGCCCAGCACGATGCCCAGCGCCGCCACCCGCAGCACGCTCGGCCAGACACCGCGGAACAGCGGCTCCGAACGGCGCGACGCGGCGAAGACCGCGAGCCCCATGCCGACCGCGAACGCCCCGAAGCGCGACCGAGAACACCGGGTTGGTCGTGTGGGCGAGGGCGTACTGGCAGACGTGGAAGGCGACGATCGCCAGGGCGGCGATGCCCCGGTAGCCCTCCAGCTCGCGGGAGCGGGCGCGCCTCGGGGCGGCCTCCGGCGCACCGGAGCGCACGGCGCTCAGGCGACCCGGCGCGGGTCGCAGCGGGCGTGACCGCTGGTGCGGTGTCGGTGTGGACGCTCATGCGCTCACCTCGTTCGGGGTCTCGGTGGTGCGCGGGGTGACGTTCCACTGGTGCTCCCCCAGCAGCTCCTTGACCTGGGCGACACGGGCGATGATGTTCTTCCACTCCGTGTAGACGATCGAGGACACCAGCAGGTAGCTCCAGAACCACCGGCTGTGCCGGCGGACCTCGGGCACGGCGAGGCGCTTGGCGAACAGCGTCTGCGCCGGGCCGACGGCGAGCGTGAACAGCGTCGACAGCAGCAGCGCGGGCACCGCCCAGCGCAGGTTCCCCACCCCGCCGTCGCGGTAGTGCCAACCTGACGCCGAGCCCGGTCGCGCAGAGCGGGTACGACGAACGGCCCGCACCCTCAGGGGTTGCGGGCCGTTCGTGTTCTGTCGGTGGACGTAAAGGGACTCGAACCCCTGACCTCTCGCGTGTGAAGCGAGCGCTCTAACCAACTGAGCTATACGTCCGCAGGCAGCCCGGCGAACCGGGCGACGGACAGGAAGAATAGCCGGTCCGCGGCCGGTGACCTAATGGGGCCCCGGCCCGGTCTAGCCGTCCAGACCGGGCACCGTGGCCAGCCAGCCCTCGGCCCGGTCCGGGAAGAACCCGGGGACCCCGCTCACCAGAAAGAGCAGGTAGAAGAACGCCGCCACCAGGACGGCCGTGCCCAGCCCGACCAGGCCCTTGACCCACCAGGGTCTGGGCTTCAGCCACTGGCTCCAGACGTGCAGCCGGTGCCGGGCGTACTGCAGCAGCCGGTGGGCCCACTCGAACTCCGAGGCCCAGACCGCCAGCCCGACGAAGACGATGATCCAGCCGGGCCCGGGCAGCGGCACCAGCGCGAGCCCACCGACCACGATGAGCAGCCCGACGAGACCCACCACGATGCGGTAGACCCGGTGCGAGGCGGGGTGGGACCGGATCCTGCGCCGCCAGGCCCAGTCGTCGTCGGCGGCGTCCAGGGTGGCCTTGCCGTCGTCGGGAGCACCGACCGGGCGGCTCACGGGGCCAGCCGCCGGCTCATGGTGACCGAGCGCTCGCCGTACCCCAGTGAGGTGTAGAGCCGGCGGGCCGCGGTGTTGCCACCGAACACGTTGAGACCGATCTCGCCGGCGCCCCGCTCGCGGGCCCACTGCTCGGCGTACGTCATCAGCGCTCGACCCCAGCCCTGTCCTCGTCGGTCCTCGTCCACCTCAACGTCATAGACCCAGACGCTGGTTCCGGACCCGTCGTTGCGGGCGTGCAGCCACAGGCGTCCCACGGTCGCACCGGTGCCGGCGTCGCTGCCGGTGAACAGCACGTGCCCCTCCGCCGGCACGCCGTCGGGGAAGAACCCGGCGTACTGCTCCTGCGCGATCCGTCGGGCCAGCTCGGGCCGCTCCCCGCCCAGGTCGACGCGTTGCCGGACGTAGCCCTCCAGGGACCCCTGCAGGTACGACGCGAGCTCGGCGTCGGTCATCGGCTCGACCCGCAGCCCCCCGGTCACGGGTCGACCCGCTCCGCGGACAGCCGGGCGAAGATCTCGGCCGCCCGTCGCGTGACCGGTCCCGGGGCGGGCAGGTCACGGTCGTCGACGCCGGAGACGGCCAGGACGTCCTTGGTCGAGGAGGTGATGAAGACCTCGTCGGCGGTCTGCAGCACCGACAGCGGCATCGTCTGCTCACGCACGGCCAGCCCCTCGGCGCGACACCACTCCAGGGTCAGCTCGCGGGTGATGCCGGCGAGGCAGCCGGACTCCAGCGGCGGGGTGAGCAGCTCGCCGTCCACGACGACGAAGACGTTGGTGCCGGTGCCCTCGCAGAGCTCCCCGCGGGTGTTGGCGAAGATCGCCTCGATGCCGCCGCGCTGCTTGGCGTAGGCCAGGGCCACGACGTTCTCGGCGTACGACGTCGTCTTCAGCCCGGCGGTCGCGCTGCGCTCGTTGCGGGTCCACGGCACGACCACCACCCGGGCGTGCGCGGGTGGCCGGGGCTGCGGGCCGGCCGTGACGATGTAGGTGAGCGCCGAGTCGCTGCGGTCGGAACCCAGCGGCCCCGCGCCGCCGGTGACGCTGTAGCGCAACCGGCCGAAGGCGAGCGGCGGGCCGTCCAGCACCGCCGCCACACCCTTGTCGATGTACGCGTGGTCGGCCGCCGGCAGCCCGAGACCGGCCAGGGAGTGGTCCAGCCGCCGGGCGTGCCGGCCCAGCGCGAACCCTCGGCCGTCGGCGACCTTGCAGGTCTCGAACACCCCGTCGCCGACGGTCACCCCGTGGTCGAGGGCGGCGATCGCCGGAGCCGTCGCCTCCACCAGCGCACCGTTGACCCAGACCCGCACGTCATCGCTCATACCCTGACCCTTCCAGATGCCAGTCCGACCAGACGAGCCGCCTTCAGCTCGGTCTCGCGCCACTCCTGCCCCGGGTCCGAGTCCCAGGTGATGCCGGCGCCGGTGCCGAAGCGGAGCCACCGCCGGCCGGCCTCGTCCCGGTCGGCCCAGAACGTGCGGATGCCGACGGCGAGGCAGGCCTCCCCCGCGTCGGCGTCGACCCAGCCCACGGCACCGCAGTACGGCCCGCGCGCGGCCGACTCGAGCTCGGCGATGGCCCGCAGCGCCGACGACTTGGGCGCACCCGACACCGACCCCGGCGGCAGGGTGGCGTCGGCGATCTCGCGCCACCGCACGCCCGGGCGCAGCCGCCCCGACACCGTCGTGACGAGGTGGACCAGCCCCGGGTGCTCCTCCGGGGCACACAGCGCGTCGACGCTGACGGTGCCCGGCCGGCAGACGTGCCCCAGGTCGTTGCGGACGAGGTCGGCGATCATGACGTTCTCGGCGTAGTCCTTGGCCAGCATCGCCCCCGCGTCGACCGCGGTGCCCTTGATCGGGCGCGACTCGACCCGGTCGCCGCTGCGGCGCAGGAACAGCTCGGGCGAGGCGCTGACCACCTCCAGCCCGGCCTCGGGGACGTCCACCAGGCAGGCGTACGGCGCGGGGTTGCCCTCGGCGAGCACGTCGTACAGGGCGTGCAGCGGGGCGCTGTCCGGCAGCGGGTGGCTCAGGATGCGGCAGAGGTTGACCTGGTAGACCTCACCGGCGGCGATCCGGTCGCGGATGTCGCCCACACCGGCGCGGTAGGCCTGCTCGTCCAGGGAGCTGTGCCACGCCGACCCGACCCCGGGCCAGAGGGCGGCCGCGCCGCCCACAGGTGGCGCCGTCGACCGGGTGACGGAGGCGAACCGCACGCAGGTCACCGTGCCCTCGAAGGTGACCACCACCGCCCAGAAGCCGCCGCGGTCCAGCCCGTCGAGGTCGGAGCGCACCTCCACCACCCCGGTCGCGGCACGGTCGGGAAAGCGTGCGTGGCCCACGCGCGAATCCTAGCGAGGCCGGGGTGGTCAGCCGGCCACGGGTGCGTAGACGCTGACCGGCCCGCGGACGCTCAGGACGACCACCTCGCCCGTGGCCGGCGCGTCCTCGCCGACCATCCGTGAGGTCACCTGCTCCCCGGTGCCGGCCAGCTGCAGGCGCACGGCACAGTCGTGGCCGAAGTAGCTGACCTCGCGCACCGTGGCCGTCGGCCCGTCGCCGGGGGCCAGCGGTACGGCGCCGGGCGCGGCGACCGGCGTGCTGTTGTGGCCCGCGGGGGTGAGCACGATCTGCTCGGGGCGGACGAGCACCTCGACGGCGCCCTGGGTGGCGCCGACGGGCACGTCGAGGGTGCCGAGGACGCTGGTCGCGTGGCCGCCCGCCACCACGGCGGGCAGCACCACGGCGCCGCCGACGAACCGCGCGACGTCGAGGTCGGCGGGCGCGTCGTAGACCTGCTTGGGGGTGCCGACCTGCGCCAGGCGCCCGTCGCGCATGACCGCCACCTGGTCGGCCAGGGACAGCGCCTCGCCCTGGTCGTGGGTGACCAGGATGCCGGTGGCGCTGGCCTGGCGCAGGGCGTCGGCCACCGCCCGGCCGGTGCCCTCGCGCAGCCCGGCGTCCAGCGAGGCGAACGGCTCGTCGAGCAGGACCACCGAGGGCGACGGCGCCAGGGCCCGGGCCAGCGCCACGCGCTGCTGCTGGCCGCCGGAGAGCTCGTGCGGCAGGCGGGTGCTCACCGCGGACGGCAGCCCGACCAGCTCGAGCAGCTCCTGCCACCCGGGTGCCCTTGCGCCGGGCGCCCCGCGGCATGCCGAAGGTGATGTTCCCCGCCACGTCGAGGTGGGGGAACAGCGCGCCCTCCTGGGGCACGTAGCCGACCCGGCGGCGTTGCGGGGGCAGGGACCGCCCCGGGCCGAACACCTCCTGGTCGCCGAACCGGATGGTGCCGGCGTCCGGGTCGAGGAACCCGGCGATCAGCCGCAGCAGGGTGGTCTTGCCGCAGCCGGACGGCCCGAGGATGGCGGTCAGCTCGCGCGGGGGCACGTCGAGGTCGACGCCGTGCAGCACGGTGGTGCTGCCGAACGACTTGGTGACACCCCGCAACGTGAGGGCGGTCATTCGGTGGTCGACCTCCGGGCTTCGCGGGTGAGCAGGAACGTGGCGGGCAGCGAGATCAGCACGATCAGCGCGGCGTACGGCGCAGCCGCACCATAGGCGATGCTGGTGCTGTTGCTCCAGAACTGGGTCGCCAGGGTCTGGGTGCCGATCGGCGCGAGCAGCAGCGTGGCGGTCAGCTCGGTGGTCACCGCGAGGAACACGAGCGCCGCCCCGGCGCCGAGACCCGGCGCGATGAGCGGCAGGGTGACCCGCCGGAACGTCGCCGTCGGCCCGGCGCCGAGCGCGTGCGCCACGTCGTCGAGCACCGGTGGGGCCTGGGACATCGCGGCCCGCAGGCTGACCATGGCCCGGGGCAGGAACATGATCGCGTAGGCCGCGAGCAGCATGCCGATGGTCTGGTAGATCGCGGGCACCACCCGCAGCGACACCGTCACCAGCGCGAGGGCGACCACGATGCCGGGCAGGGCGTTGCTGAAGTAGGTGCTGCGCTCGGTGAGGGTGGCGAACCCGCTGCGGTGGCGCACCGCGAGCCAGGCGACCGGCAGGGCCAGCAGCGATGGTCAGCGCCGCGCCGGTCAGGCCGAGGCCGAGCGTGCTCAGGGTGGTGCTGACCAGCTCGCCGACCGGGAACGCGGTGGAGGAGCCGACGACCAGCCAGTGCGCCAGGCTGCCCATGGGGACGCCGAGGGCCAGGCCGACGAGCAGGGTCAGGCCGGCCAGCACCGGCAGGAACGAGCGGCCGAGCCGTCGCCGCGGGAGGCTGCGGGCGACGCCGCCGCCGACCCGGGCGTAGCGGTGGTGCCCGCGCACCCGCATCTCGAGCAGCAGCAGCAGCAGGCAGCACAGCACCAGCACGCTGGCCAGCATGGTCGCCGCGGGGCCGTTGAAGGAGGAGCGGTACTGGTCGTAGATGGCCGTGGTGAAGGTGTCGTAGCGCAGCAGCTGCAGGGCGCCGAACTCGGCCAGCAGGTGCAGGCCGACCAGCAGCGCGCCGCCGTACATCGCGGGCCGCAGCTGCGGCAGCGTCACCCGGGCGAACGTGCGCCAGGGACCGTGGCCGAGGCTGAGGGCGGTCTCCTCCAGGGCGGGGTCCAGTCCGCGCAGCGCCGCGGCGACGGGCAGGTACACCAGCGGGTAGTACGACAGCGTCACCACCAGCAGCGCCCCGCCGAAGCCCTCGACCCGGGAGGTCAGCGACACCCAGCCGAAGCTGTTGACGAAGGCCGGGACGGCCAGCGGCGCCACGAGCAGGATGTTCCAGACCCGCCGGCCGGGCAGGCGGGTCCGCTCGACCACCCACGCCGCCGCGGTGCCGATGACGGCGGTGAGCAGCATGCAGCCGATGACCAGCCGGCCGGTGTTGGACAGCAGCTCGGCGACGCGGGGCCGCACGACGAGCGCCCACGCCTGGTCCCAGCCGATGCTGACGGTGTAGACGACCACGAAGAACAGCGGCACCAGGGCGAGCAGGGCGACGAGCCCGGACAGCACGCCGAGCACGGGCGGGAAGCCAGCGCGCTGACTCCCGGCCCGTGCCCGGTGGACCTCCTCGGTGCGGATGCTCAGAGCAGACCGGCCTGCTGCATCAGCTCGACGACCTTGCTGCCGTTGAGGGTGGACACCTCGACCGTGGGCGGGTCGAGCTCGGTCAGCGGCTTGAGCGCCTTGTTGGCGGTGGCGCCCTTGCCGATCGGGTACTCCATGGCGGCGCTGTCGGCGAGGATCTTCTGGCCCTCGGGGCCGTTCAGGAACGTCACCAGCTGCTGGGCCTGCTTCTGGTGCTTGCTCGTGGCGAGCACGCCGGCTCCGGAGACGGACAGGAACGCACCGGGGTCCTTGTTGCCGAAGTAGTGCAGCGAGGTGTTGTTGCTGTTCTCGCCGGACTCGGCCTGGTCCTTGAACCAGTAGTAGTGGTAGATCACGCCCGCCTGGATCTCGCCCTTGTCGACCGCCTGCATCACGGCGTTGTTGCCGCGGTAGACCTTGGCGTTCTCCTTCAGGCCCTTGAGCCACTGCTCCGCCTTGGCCTCGCCCTCGAGCGCCACGACCGCGCTGACGATGGCCTGGAAGTCGGCGCCGGCCGAGGCGATGCCGATCTTGCCCTTCCACTGCGGCTTGGCCAGGTCGAGGATCGAGGCCGGCAGCTGAGCCGGCTTGAGCTGGGTCTTGTTGTAGGCCAGCACCGTCGAGCGGGCGGCGAAACCGACCCAGTTGCCGTCCTTGGGGGCGAACTGCGAGGGCACCTGGTTGAGCGCGGCCGCGTCGACCTTGGTGAAGCCCTTGGCGCCGTCGACCAGGGTCATGGCCGGGGAGTTCTCGGTGACGAACACGTCGGCCGGGGAGGCCTTGCCCTCCTGCACGATCTGGTTCGCCAGCTCGAAGTCCTCACCGTTGCGCATGTTGACCTTGATGCCGGTCTCCTTGGTGAAGCCGGCCACCATGAGCTTCATCAGGTCCTCGTGCTGGGCGTTGTAGAGGGTCAGCGTGGTCGCGTCTCCCCCCGAGCCGGCGCCGCTGCTGCCGGCGCCCCGCTGCCGGAGCCGCAGGCCGCCAGAGCCAGCACGGCCGTCAGTCCACCGGCCACCACGGTTGCCGAACGTCCACGGATACGCACGTTGGTCTCACTTACTGTCGGTTTCATTAGGACAGCCTTACCTTATCCCACGCCCGGAGTGGGCCCGCCGGCCCGCCCCGCGGCGGACGGCGTCGCTCACCCCCGCCGGCCGCCGTCCAGCGTGCAGCCGCCGTCCAGCGTGCTCCGGACGGCGTCGACCAACCGGTCGACGTCACCGGCGTCGGTGTAGGGGGCGATGCCCGCGCGGATGCCGCCCGCGGCACCGAGTCCCATCCAGCGGGACGCCTCGATCGCGTAGAACGACCCGGACGGGGCGTTGACACCGACCTCGGCCAGCGCAGCGCTCACCCGCGGCCGGGTCCCGGCCCGGCACCGTGAAGAGCACCGTGGGCGTGCGCTCGGCGGCACGTCCGTGCAGCACCACCCCGTCGAGTGCGGCCAGGCGGGACTCGAGGTCACCCAGCAGCTCGTCCTCGTGCGCCTCGACCACGGCCATCGACGCCAGCACCCGCTCGCGCCGGGTGCCGGTGGCCTGCGGGGACAGGCCGGCGATGAAGTCCACGGCCGCGGTCGTCCCGGCCATCAGCTCGAACGGCAGGGTGCCGAGCTCGAACCGGTCGGGGACCGCGTCGCTGGAGGGCAGCAGCTTGTCCGGCTCCAGCGTCTCGAGCAGCCCGGGGCGCGCCGCGAGGACACCGCAGTGCGGGCCGAAGAACTTGTACGGGGAGCAGACCAGGACGTCGGCTCCGAGGGCGGTGAGATCCACCGGGGCGTGCGGGACGAGGTGCACACCGTCGACGAAGAACAGCGCGTCACGGGCGTGCACCAGGTCGGCGATCGCCGGCAGGTCGGGCCGGGTGCCCAGCAGGTTGGAGGCTCCGGTGACCGCCACCAGGCGGGTGCGCCCGGACAGCTCGGCCGCGACGTCCTCGGGACGCAGCTCGCCGGTGTCGCGGTCGAACCCGACCCAGCGCACGGTCGCCCCGACCGCCGCCGCGGCCTGCACCCAGGGCCGGATGTTCGCGTCGTGGTCCAGCCGGGTCACCACCACCTCGTCGCCGGGTGACCACGTGCGCGCCAGCGTCCGTGCCAGGTCGTAGGTCAGGGAGGTCATGCTGCGGCCGAAGACGACGCCGCGCGGGTCGGCGCCGACGAGGTCGGCCATCGCGGACCGGGCCTCGAGCACGACCTGGTCGGCGCGGCGGGAGGCGGCGCTGACGTGGCCCCGGTTGGAGAGCCCACCGAGCAGGGTCGAGGCGACCGCCTCGGCGACGCAGCGGGGCACCTGGGAGCCGCCCGGACCGTCGAAGTGGGCGGTCCCGCCGCGCAGTGCGGGGAACTGCGCACGGACGGACTCGACGTGCAGGGTCATGGGTCGCCTCTCGCAGGGAGCGGGTGTCTCCTCGACCCTACGAGGCTGCGCGTCCATCGCCGCAGGCACCCGCGCCGCCGCGAGGCGACTCGGCCCGGTCGTCGGCGCGACGGGGACCGGCCGGACCCGTTGACCGCCGGCGGGGTCGGGCCACCGCCGGAGGACCTTCGCCCCTGCCCGGCGCCGGTCGGCGGGCTCGACCGTGACTGCATGACCGCTGCCGAGCACGAGCCTGCCGACGCCCCCGCACCCGACCGGCCGCGCGAGACGCAGAGTCCCAAGCCGGTCGTCGTCGGGTACGACGGCTCCCCCTCCGCCTCCGCTGCGGTCGACTGGGCCGCCGCGGCCGCGGCGCAGTCGCACACCGGCGTGCGGGTGCTGACGGCCGTGGACTACTCGTCCGTGCCCGTCTGGCCCGGCGCGAGCACCGAGCACCTGCGTGACGTCGCCCTGGAGCGGGCCACCGCGGTGGCGGACGAGGGCGTCTCGCGCGCACTGTCGGTGGGGCCCGGGGTGCAGGCGAGCAGCTTCCCGGCCACGGGTGGTGCCGCCGGCGCCCTCGTCGAGGCGTCCCGGCAGGCGAGCCTGCTGGTGCTCGGTCGCGCCGAGCACGGCGCCTTCACCTCGGCCCTGCTCGGCGCCAGGTCGCTCACCGTCATCGCCCACGCCTGCTGCCCGGTGGTGCTCGTCCCCACCGGTCCCGCCCTCCCGCCCGGACCCGGCCGCCCCGTCGTGGTCGGGGTGGACGGCTCGCTCGCGGCCGCGTCGGCCGTGACGTTCGCAGCCGACCTGGCGGCCACCTGGGAGGCGCCGCTCACGGTCATCTCGGTGTGGCAGGTGCCCGCCAGCGAGACGTGGGCTCGCGCGTACTGGGACGCGGCGCCCCACGACAGCCGGCCTGCACAGCGCCAAACGTGAGCGCGCGGAGCAGGTCGTCGCCGAGGCGGTCGGCATGGTGCAGGCGAGTCACCCCGACCTGGACGTGGCCGGCCAGGCCGTCGAGGGCCGGGCCGGTCAGGCGCTCGCCGCCGCATCGGCAGACGCCGGGATCGTCGTCGTGGGCTCACGCGGTCACGGTGGCTTCACCGGCATGCTCCTCGGCTCGGTGAGCCATGCGGTCCTGCACGCGGCGGGCGGACCGGTCGCCGTCATCCAGCCCAAGCCCTGACCACCGCCTGCAGCGACCGCCTCGCCCTGCACCGAACCGCCTCGCCCTGCACCGAGCAACGCCAGCTCGGCCAGCCCCACCCCGCCTCGCCTCGCCTCGGCAGGGCGCACCCTCACGACCAGCGCCGACGAGCGCACTCCCCCAGGGTTTCGGACTGTTGATGACTCACGGCGTCGTGGGCAGCAGCCACGTCTGACCGGTCGCGCTGTCGACCAGCGCGACGCGGGCGGCATGGACCGTCAGCGGCAGCACGTCGCTGACCGCCTGGGCCACCACGGGCAGCGCTCCACCGTTGGCGCGCGGCGACAGCGAGCAGTGCGGGACCCACCGTCCGGGCTCGTAGTGGTGGTGCACCAGCGCGCCACAGGCCGAGAGGGCGGTGGACACCGCCTCCTGTCGCGCCACCACCGCCGCCGGCAACGACGGCGCGAGGCAGGCGCGGCCCCGGGGGAAGGCGACCATGCCCTGGAACGTCATCGGGAACGGTCCCCCGTCGGGCAGGACGGCCAGCGCATCCTGCACGAGCTGGAGGTCCCAGCGCAGCAGGACCGCGTAGGACAGGTGCGGGTGGTGCCGACCATGGGTGTGCGTGGCCAGGGTCGGCACGCCGTGCCCCTCCAGACGGGACCAGAGGGCACGGACCGCGTGCTCGCCCCTGGGGTCGAACAGCAGGCAGACCGACAGCGCCATCTGCTTAGAGTGGCAGCACCAGCGGGAGCCGGCACGCTGGTCAGGCTGACCCGTGCCCCGCGCCGCCTGGCTAGGCGGCGAGGTGGCGGTGGTCGAGGGGGTGGGTTTGGTAGCGCTGGCCGATGCCGTTGGTCCAGGTGGCGTGGCCGGTGGGGGTCATGGTCAGGGTCCAGCCGCCGTGGTGCTTGAGGCGGTGGTGGCGCCGGCAGAGGGTGATCAGGTTGGGTGGGTCGGTGTCTCCGCCGGTGGCGAAGGTGGTGACGTGGTCGAGGTCGGCGCGGGCGGCGGGGGTGGCGCAGCCGGGGAAGCGGCAGGTGCCGTCGCGGCGGCGGACGAACCGGGCGGTCGCCTCGTGGGGGCGGTAGACCCGGGCGTCGACGGCGAGCAGGGCGCCGGTGTCCGGGTCGTGCAGCACGGCCCGGTACCGGGTGTCGGGGTCGGTCAGCAGCGCGGTCAGCGCCTCGGTCGGGATCAGCCCGACCCGGGCCGCCTCGATCCCGACCCGCGGCAGCTGCAGGACCACCTCGGCAAGCCCCCGGGATCGGTGGCCGCCGCAGGAGCAGCCGCCACCCTGCCCGCCACCGACACCGGCCGCGTCGCGGTCAGCGTCGCCGCGGGTGGCCTCGCCGGGACCGGTCGGGGCGGTCGGCGCGCTCACCGCGGTCAGGGCGCTGAGCGGAATGCTGAGGTCGACCGTGGTGGTGATCGTGGCCTGGCCCAGGATCAGGTCGATCATCGCGTCGGCCCGGGCCTGGCTCCAGCGACCGGTGCTCGCCGTCGGCGACGTAGGCGTGCGCCAGCTCGTCCACCGCGGCCCAGGCCGCGGCGCTGGACTCGGCCGGCTGCGCGGCGACCCACTCGCTCATCCCCGGATCCAGGCCGGGGCGGACCAGGACGAACCGGGCCGCCCGGGCCCGGGCCGCCCGCTCGGCGACCTCGTCCGGGTCGGCCACCGCGACCGCCCGCCGGGCCGCGGCCCGCACCCGGGCGGTCGGCAGGCCCAGCACGGCCGGAAACAGCACCTGCTCGACCCGGGCGCAGACCTCCGGGCGCAGCCGGGGCACCTCCTGGGCGATCGCCTCGGCCCGGGCCGGCTCCAGGTCACCGGCCCGCATCGCCGCCCAGGTGGCCGGCAGCACCGCGCACACCGTCCGGGCCGTCTCATAGGTCCGCTGCGCGGTGCGCGGGGCCACGTGCAGCACCGGCGCCAGCTCACAGTCCATGAACTCGTGCTCATCCCGCGGCCCGGGATAGGCCCGCCCCGGGTGCGCCGCACCCCAGGCCGCCCGGTCCGCCGCGATGCCCTCACCCGGTCCGCCGCGCCCACGCCTCGATCCCCAGCACCTGCACCGCCGAGACCGCGTTCAGCACCCGCTGCGTGGCCGCGACCACCGCCTGCGCCGAGGCCAGATCACCACCCAGCACGTCCCGGGCGGTCAGCCCCAGCAGCGCGGCGGCCAGCCCGGCCAGATCCCCGGCCGCCACCTCATCCACGCTGGACTCGAACATACGTACGATTCTAGCAGCCAGGCCGCATTCCGCGGAAGACCATCCACAGGCCCAATCCGCTTTGCTGCCAAGGCGACTCGCGGACCAGCCGCCCAGCAGAGACAGAGATCAGCGGTTGGCGTACAGGTCGCGCAGCAGGGCGACCTCAGCGCCGTGGTGCAGCATCTCGCGGTTGATGTGCAGCACCAGCGCCGCCATCGGATAGGCCGCGAACGGTCCTTCCGCAGGTCCGCACGGTCGGGCGAGCCCCTCTTCCCCGAGACCGATGACACCGCTGCGCCACGCTGCGTAGACGCCGTCGAGCTGCTGTAGCGCCCGCTCAGCGGTACCCGCGTAGTCGAAGCTCTGGTAGTCGACGGCGGGACCGTCGAAGTGGCTGGCCACCCGGGCACCGAGCACGCCCACGACCATGTGTGCCAACCGCCAGGCGATGGTCGTGACGGGCACGGGCGAGGGTTCCGGGTAGTCGAAGTCGATGACGAAATCCCCTGCGCCTGCCGCGATCCGCGCCCGACCCTGTCCCCGGGGATGGACGTTCCAGCAGTTGGCCACCGGCTCCCAGAAGTACTCCTCGTCACTCAGCCCGTCGTACCGGGGACGCAGCTGTTCACGCCAGTGCCAGTCAACCTGCTCCACGAGCTCGTATGCCCAGTCGATGTCCATGTCCCAAGGATGACCCGTTCACCCTTCGGGCTCTGTCGCTCTCGGCGGAAACCACGTAACTTCCCTCCCAGTGATCCTGACAGCGCGAATGGCATTCTCCCTGAACGCAATCAAATCACTCGACGACACCGGTGCCCGCCGCAGACCGGGCGAAACGGGGAGTCCTCGACCGACGGGAGCCGACATGGCCGAGCACGCCGACGCAGACCGCGCCGACATCGTTCCGCCCCCGCCCGACCGGGTGGGCGAGCCGGCCGGCCTGCGGCCGCGACGGGGGCGGGTCCTGGGCGTCGACCTCGCGCGGGGCGTGGCGCTGATGGGCATGATGGCGGTGCACGTCTTCGCGACGCTGCACAGCGACTACTCCCCCAGCCGCACCCAGCAGCTGGTGGCCGGACACGCGTTGGCGACCTTCGTCCTGCTGGCCGGCGTGAGCCTGGCGCTGGCCGCCCAGCGGAGCAGCTCCAGCTCACGGGCCGGCGCTGGGCCCGGCTGGCCGGACGCCGGCACGGCCGCCTCGATGGCGACCCGCGCCCTGCTGATCGGCCTCATCGGTCTCGTCCTCAACTACACCGACCCGCCCGCGGACGTGATCCTGCCCTACTACGGCGCGATGTTCCTGCTGGCGATCCCCCTGATCCGGTTGAGCTCGCGAGCCCTGGCGTCAATTGCCTTGTCGCTCGTGGTGATCGCGCCCCTGGTCGTCCTGGCCTCGTTCGGCGCCGACCTGAACACGGACGAGCCCACGGTCGGCGCGCTGGCCCATCCGGTCGAGCTGGCGACGACGCTGCTCGTGAGCGGCTCCTACCCGGTGGTGGAGTATCTCGCCTTCATCTGCGCCGGGATCGCGATCGGGCGGCTGGACCTCTCCGCGCGGCGGGTGGCGGCCAGGCTCGCTGCCGGCGGGGCCGCCCTGGCGCTCGTGTCGTGGCTGGTCGCCTCCCTGCTGATGCTCCAGCTCGGCGGCCTGCAGCACCTGCGGGCCGCCGCCCCGGCCCACCTGGGCGCGTCCCAGGCGCGCAACGTGGTCCTCTGGGACCCCGACCCCGTCCTCTCGTGGTGGTGGCTGGCGCAGCGCGCGCCGTACACGGTCACCCCGCTGCGGATGCTGCACGACCTCGGGGTGGCGATGGCGGTGCTGGGAGTCTGCCTGCTGGTGGCCCGGTCGCGCCGGCACGGGCGGCTGGTCCGGCTCGTCGCGGTTGCCGGCAGCATGGCCCTGACGCTGTACACGGCCCACATCCTGGTGCTGTCGGTGTACCCGCTCGAGGACCATCCCGTGGTGCTCTACGCAGCGCTGGTCCTGGGCTGCCTGGCGTTCGCCGGCGTCTGGAGCCGTACGGAGCCCCGGGGACCGCTCGAGGCACTGGTGTCCACGAGCTGTCGTCTGGCGCGCGATCTGGTGGACTCACGGCCACCCTCGCGCCGCCGGTCCTGACCCGCCGCCTGAGCCCAGAGCGTCCAAGACCCTCCCAATCAAGACAAACCGCACAAGGCCGTGCAAGTCGTACACAGCGCGAGACGCCCGGGTGAGGGAAGTTTTCGGGAGGTCAACGTGCGTCGTATGCGGTAGAGCCCTCGGCGGCGAGTCGGTGAGCCTTGAGGGACACACCAGCAGATGACGCCCGCAAGGTGCGCACGGATGACCACCGCGAGGAGAACTTCGTGTCTGTTACCACCCCAACCAGCCCCTTTGTCCGTCAGGCGCCGGGGGCCAGGTTCCTTCTTGAGCGCCAGCAGCGACGGCCCGTCGATCCTGCTCGGGCGGCGGACGGCGGACCCGGGGTAGACGAAGACGGACCCAAGGTGGCGGCCCTCCCAGCCCTGGGGTGCCTGTCGGCAGCCGGGGCTCCGGCGGCACAGTCGATGTCAGAGCAGATCGACACCGACCCGCTGCGTTACATGAGGAGGCCATAGTGACAGTCATATCCGCCCCCGAGGCGTTCAACGAGGACGAGCTCTACGTCGACCTTCGGTCCATCTTCGGGCACTCGCTCTTCCTGAAGTGCGAGGGCTTCAACTTCGCCGGCTCGATCAAGCTCAAGGCCGCCACCGAGATGGTGGAGGCCGCCGAGCGCGACGGCATCCTGCGGCCGGACTCGATCCTGGTCGAGTCCTCGTCGGGCAACCTCGGCGTGGCGCTGAGCATGATCGCCGCCAGCAGGGGCTACCGGTTCCTGTGCGTGACCGACCCCCGCTGCAACCTGTCGACCCGGCGGCTGATGGAGGCGCTGGGCAGCCACGTGCACATCGTCGCCGAGCCCGATGCCGTCGGCGGCTTCCTCGGCGCGCGGATCGACTACGTGCGTCGCGCTGTGCGCCTCCGACGAGCGGTACGTCTGGCTCAACCAGTACACCAACCCGAGCAACTGGAAGGCGCACTACCGCACGACGGCGCCGGCGATCGCCCGCCAGCTTCCCGCAGCTGGACGTGCTGTTCGTCGGGGCCGGCACCACCGGGACCCTGATGGGCTGCGCGCGCTACTTCCGTGAGTGGCACCGGCCCGTGCGGGTCGTCGCCGTCGACGCCGTCGGCTCGGTGACCTTCGGCGACGCACCGGGCCGCCGGATGATCCCCGGTCTGGGCATGAGCATGCGTCCGCCGCTGCTCGACGAGTCGTACGTCGACGAGGTCGTGCGCGTCGAGGAGGTGGACACCGTCCGGGCCTGCCACCGCCTCGCCCGCCGCGGGTTCCTGTTCGGCGGCTCGACCGGCACGGTGGTCAGTGGGGCCATGGGCTGGCTGGCCCAGCACGACGGCGAGCGACCTCACCGCGGTGGCCATCGCGCCGGACCTCGGCGAGCGTTACCTCGACACCGTCTACCAGACCAACTGGCTGCAGGACCTCTACGGCAAGGACCTGCTCACGTCGATCGGGGCTGAGGGCTGGTCGCCGGACAGCCTGGACCAGACCGCCGACGCCGTCACCGGCAGCCTCGTCACCTGACGGGGCCGCTCATGCCGCGAGATTCGCCAACGCTGGTTCAAGGAGCTCACGTAGTGAAGAAGTCCGCCGGGATCCTGACCGCCGACCTGTCCGCACCGGCAACCAACCAGATCAGGTACGACGCCCGGAGACCAGCCTGGAGCGGTCCCTGGCCGAGGTGCTGGCTGACGTCGTGCACGTCGAGCGGGTGCCGGTCGACGCGCACTTCTTCGACGACCTCGGCGCCGACTCGCTGGTCATGGCCCAGTTCTGCGCCCGGGTGCGGAAGCGGGAGGACCTGCCGTCGGTGTCGATGAAGGACATCTACCAGCACCCGACGATCAGCAGCCTGGCGACGGCGCTCGTGGACGCCGCGCCCGTGCCGGTCGGGCGGACTCTCACGACGACCCTCGCCGAGGTGCTGGCCGGGATCGTGCACGTCGACCGCGTGCCGGTCGACGCGCACTTCTTCGACGACCTCGGCGCCGACTCGATGGTGATGGCCCAGTTCTGCGCCCGGGTGCGGAAGCGGGCCGACCTGCCGTCGGTGTCGATGAAGGACATCTACCAGCACCCGACGATCAGCAGCCTGGCGACGGCGCTCGCCGACACCGTGCCCGCCCCTGCCGTGCCGGACTCGCCGGTCGCCGGCCGAGGTGGTCGGCACCGGCGCCGGCACGGGCCGCCGGCCTGCGGATGGCGTCCTGTGCGGGGCGCTGCAGCTGCTGGTCTTCCTCGGGTACTCCTACCTCGCCGCGCTGCTCGTGGTCCGCGGGCTACGAGTGGATCTCGGCCGGCACCGGGCGTGGTCGACATCTACCTGCGGTCGGTCGTCTTCGGCGCTGCGCGCTGTTCGTCGTCCTGTGCACCTTCCCGATCGCTGGCCAAGTGGGTGCTCGATCGGTCGGTGGAAGCCGCGGCAGATCCGCGTCTGGAGCCTGGCCTACGTCCGCTTCTGGCTCGTCAAGACGCTGGTCCGGTCGAACCCGCTGGTCTGCTGTTCGTCGGCTCGCCGCTGTACTCGCTCTACCTGCGGGCGCTGGGCGCGAAGATCGGGCGGGGCGTCGCGATCCTCTCCCGGAACGTGCCGGTGTGCACCGACCTGCTCACCATCGGCGACGGCACGGTCATCCGCAAGGACTCGTTCCTCAGCTGCTACCGGGCCCACGCACGGGCGTGATCCAGACCGGCCCGGTCACCCTCGGCAGGGACGTGTTCGTCGGCGAGGAGACGGTGCTCGACATCGACACCTCGATGGGCGACGGGGCCCAGCTCGGCCACGCCTCCGTCGCTGCACGCCGGGCAGGCCGTGCCCGCCGGCGAGCGCTGGCACGGGTCCCCGGCGCAGCGCACCGACGGTCGACTACCGGAGGGTCGAGCCCGCCGACTGCGGCACGCTGCGCAGGGTCGGCTACACCGTCGCTGCAGCTGCTCAACGTGCTGGTCGCTCGTACCTGCCGCTGGCGTTCGGCGGCCGTGATCATGCTGCTCACCGCGGTCCCTGCGCTCGCCGGCGCTGCTGGACCCGGCGACCGTGGTCGCTCACGACCCGGGCGTTCTACGTCGACGCCCTGGTCATCTCCCTCGTGCTCTTCTTCGGCTCGCTGCTCGTCGGCCTGCTCGTCGTGGTCACCGTCCCGCGCCTGCTCAACCGCGCTCATCAAGCCGGACAAGGTCTATCCCGCTGTACGGCTTCCACTACTCGGTCCACCGGGCGATCGCGCGCATGACCAACCTCAAGTTCTTCACCGTACCTCTTCGGCGACAGCTCCTACATCGTCCACTACCTGCGCGTGGCTCGGGTACGACCTCGTCGCACGTGCGAGCAGACCGGGTCGAACTTCGGCACGGAGGTGAAGCACGAGAACCCGTACCTGAGCTCAGTCGGCAGCGGGACGATGGTCGCCGACGGGCTGTCGATCATCAACGCCGACTTCTCGAGCACGTCGTTCCGGGTGTCCCGGGCGTCGATCGGGGCGCACAACTTCCTCGGCAACCACATCGCCTACCCGTCGCAGGGCAGGACGGGCGACAACTGCCTGCTCGCGACGAAGGTCATGGTCCCGATCGACGGGAAGGTCCGCGAGGGCGTCGGGCTGCTCGGCTCGCCCAGCTTCGAGATCCCGCGCATCGGTCGAGCGGGACAGCACGTTCGACCACCTGGCGAGCGGCGGACGAGCTGCGCCGCCGCCTCGCCGCCAAGAACAGGCACAACCTCGTCACCATCGGGCTGTTCCTGCTGGTGCGGTGGCTCTACGTCTTCGTGCGTCACCCTGCTCGGCCTGGCCGCCGTCGGACCTCTACGACGCGCTCGGCGCGTGCGGCGATCGCGCTGGCCAACGTCGCTCAGTCCTCGCTGTTCACCGTCGTCTACTTCGTGCTGGTCGAGCGGGCCGTCGACGGCGTTCCGGCCGCTGCGGCCGCAGTTCTGCTCGATCTACGACCGCAGCTTCTGGCGGCACGAACGCTTCTGGAAGGTGCCCGCGGTCGACCTACCTCCAGGTCTTCAACGGCACCCCGTTCAAGAACCTGATCTGGCGGCTGCTGGGTGTCCGGATCGGCCGCCGGGTCTTCGACGACGGCTGCTAGCTGACCGAGAAGGACGCTGGTCACCATCGGCGACGACTGCACGCTCAACGCGGGCAGCGTCGATCCAGTGCCACTCGCAGGAGGACGGCGCCTTCAAGTCCGACCGCATCACGATCGGTGCCGGCTGCACGCTCGGGGTCGGCGCCTTCGTCCACTACGGCGTGACGATGGGCGACGGCGCGGTGCTCGCCCCCGACTCCTTCCTGATGAAGGGCGAGGAGGTCCCGCCGCACGCCCAGTGGGGCGGCAACCCGGCCAGGGAGATGCGGGACCACCCGGTCACCCTGCCGGCCCGCCGCTCCAGCAAGAACAACCGCCGGCGCCGCTCTGGTCAGCAGCAGGTAGCACCTGCCAAGGTAAGTGAAAGGGAAAGACTTGATGGGAACGCATACTGAGGCCGGCCGGGAGTTCTGGCGCGGTGTGCTCGCCGCCGGCGGGTTCACCGCGATCCCGCGGTGGACCCTCGACCCGGTGCCGGGCGTCGCCGAGCACGAGGCGACGATCCCGGACGACCTCGTGGCGGCGCTGCGCCGGCTGGCGGACGAGCTGGGGGTGCCGCTCAGCTCGGTGCTGCTGGCCGCGCACGCCAAGGTGCTGGCCGCGCTGTCCGGCGAGCGCGAGGTCGCGACCGGCTACGTCGCCCGGCACGGCGCGCCCGCCGCTGCCCTGCCGGCTGACGACCGAGCCCGAGTCGTGGCGGGCGTTGGTGCTGGACGCCCATCGGGTCGAGTCGGAGCTGCTGGCGCACCAGGACTTCCCGGTCGACGACCTCCGGCGCGAGCTGGGCCTGACCGAGCCGTCGTTCGAGACCGTGTTCGACCCGACCGGCGACGGCGGCGACCTGGCCGAGGACACCGTGCTGTGGGTCGGGATCTCGCCAGCACGACGGCCGGCTCGTGCTGCGGCTGCGGTACCGGACCGACGTGCTCGACGCCGAGTGCGCCGCCAGGATCGCCGGCTACCACCTCACCGCGCTCGCGCTGATCGCCGCCGACCCGGACGCCGAGCACCGGCGGCAGAGCCTGCTCTCCGCCGAGGAGCTGCGACTTCCAGCTCGACGGGCTGGCCGGACCGCGCCGGGAGCTGCCGGACCGCCGGTTCCACGAGCTGTTCGAGCAGCGGGTGCGCGGCGCACCCGGACGCCGTCGCGGCCGTGCACGGCGACCGGCAGTGGACCTACCGGGAGCTCAACGCCCGCGCCAACCGGCTCGGCACGAGCCCTGCTGGCGCGCGGGCTGCGCCGCGAGGGCGTCGTCGCGGTGGTGACCGAGCGCAACCTGGACTGGATGGCCGCCGTCCTCGCGATCTTCAAGGCCGGTGGCGTGTACCTGCCGATCGAGCCGCACTTCCCGGCCGATCGCATCGCGACCACGCTCTCCCGGGCCGGGTGCGCGCTCGTGCTGACCGAACCCGGCAGCACGACCACGCTCGACCAGGCCCTCGACGTCGCTGCCCGGGGTCGCAGACGCTCTTCGTCGACGACGGCCTACGACGAGGACCACGCCGACGGCGACCTCGGCGTCGACGTCGCGCCGGACCAGCTCGCCTACATCTACTTCACCTCCGGCTCCACCGGTGAGCCCAAGGGCGCGATGTGCGAGCACGCGGGCATGCTCAACCACCTCTACGCCAAGATCGACGACCTGGAGATCGGCGAGGGGCAGGTGGTCGCCCAGACCGCGCCGCAGTGCTTCGACATCTCGCTGTGGCAGCTGGTCTCCGCGCTCCTGGTCGGCGGCCGGACCCTGCTGGTCGAGCAGGAGGTGATCCTGGACGTCGAGCGGTTCGTCGACACGATCGTCGACGGCCGGGTCGCCGTGCTGCAGGTCGTGCCGTCCTACCTCGAGGTCGTCCTGTCCTACCTGGAGCAGCACCCCCGCGAGCTGCCGGACCTGCGGTGCGTGTCGGTCACCGGCGAGGCGCTGAAGAAGGAGCTCGCGCAGCGCTGGTTCGCGGCCCAGCCCGGGATCAAGCTGGTCAACGCCTACGGGCTGACCGAGACCTCGGACGACACCAACCACGAGGTGATGGACCGCGTGCCGGACGCGCGAGCGGGTGCCGCTCGGCCGCCCGGTCAACAACGTGCACGTCTACGTCGTCGACGAGCACCTGTCGCCGGTGCCGCTCGGCGCCCCCGGCGCTGATCGTCTTCTCCGGGGTCTGCGTCGGCCGCGGCTACGTCAACGACCCCGAGCGCACCCGGCGAGTCCTACCTGACCGACCCGCACCGGCGAGGGCGAGCGGCTCTACCGCGGCGGCGACTACGGCCGCTGGCTGCCCGGACGGCAAGCTGGAGTTCCTCGGCCGCCGGGACACCCAGGTCAAGATCCGCGGCTTCCGGATCGAGATCGGCGAGATCGAGAACGCCCTGCTGCGCGTGCCCGGTGTCCGCGACGGCGCCGTGGTGGTCGCCGAGCGGGCCGACCAGAGCAAGCACCTGGTGGCCTTCTACTCCGGCCAGCAGCCGCTCGACGATCGAGCGTCCTGCGGGAGCGGCTGGCCGCAGTCGCTGCCCGAGTACATGGTCCCGTCGGCCTTCCACTGGCGGGAGAGCCTGCCGCTGACCGCCAACAGCAAGATCGACAGGAAGACGCTGACCGCGCTCGCCGGAGAGCTCGACGTCGTCGAGGAGGACTACGACGCGCCGAGGACGCCGACCGAGCAGCGGCTGGCGGCCGCCTGGGCCAAGGTGCTCGGCATCCCGCAGGACCAGATCGGCCGGCAGGACCACTTCTTCGACCGGGGCGGCACGTCGCTGTCGGCCGTGAAGCTGGCCATCGCCCTGGACCGGGCGGTGTCCCTCAAGGACGTCACCCGCCACCCGGTCCTGGCCGACCTGGCCGCGCTGGTCGACGGCAGGTCGCGAGCAGCGGTCCGGGCTGCTCCAGCCCCTGTCAGCGAGCCGGACGGTCCGCCGTCCGGTGTCCTCGTGTGCTTCCCGTACGCCGGCGGCAACGCGGTGAACTTCCAGCCGATGGCCGGCGCGCTGCGCGGCAGCGGGCTGGCCGTCTACGCCGTCGAGCTGCCCGGGTCACGACCTGGCCGCCGAGCGTGAGCCGTTCGCGCCGATGGCGGAGGTGGTCGAGCAGGTCGTCGCCGAGATCACCGGTCTCGGGCTGGCCCGGGTGCTGCTGTGGGGCCACTCCTCGGGCGCCGCGTTCGCCGTGGAGACGGCCAGGCGGCTGCAGGAGCGTGGGGTCGACGTGCAGCGGGTGTTCCTCGGCGCGCAGCTGCTCGGCGACGCCGCCGACCGGCGCGCCGCCATCGCCGAGCTGACCGCAGCGCAGCAACGCCGAGATCGCCGCGGGGCTGAGCGCGGACAGCGGCTACACCGAGCTCGGCGAGCTCGATGCGCAGCGCGCCGAGCACGTCGGTGCCGCCTACCGGCACGACTGCGTGTCCGCCCACCGCTACTTCGCCGACGCCCTGGACGCGCCGCCCGACGGTGAGGCTGTCCGCCCCGGTCACCGTGGTCGTCGCCGCCGACGACCCGATCACGGCGGAGTACCCGCGAGCGGCACCGCGACTGGCAGGTCCTGGCCGAGCACGTCGACCTGCACGAGATCGCCGACGGTGGCCACTACTTCCTGCGCACCCGTCCGACCGAGGCGGCGCAGGCCGTGCTGCGCGCCGCCGACCTGTTCGCCTCCTCCTGAGTGGCAAGTGAAAGGAAACCAGATGTCGTCCTCATCCCCGGCGTCACTGCTCGACGTGGACCGGCAACCCGGCAGGCCTCCGATGCTGCGGGCCGACGCCGCCGGCGACGCGACCGAGCTGGGCGGCCGAGCACCGCGACGCGCTGCGCGCCGTCGTCGCCGAGCACGGCTCGGTCCTGGTCCGCGGTCTCGGGCTGCGCGACGCGGCCGAGGTCGGTGCCGTCTTCCGGCGGCTGGCCACCGCTCTGATGACCGAGCGGGAGGCCTTCGCGTCCCGGCGGACCTACGCCGACGGCGTGTACTCCTCGTCGAAGTGGCCGCCGAACCAGCCGATGTGCATGCACCACGAGCTGAGCTACGCCGCTCGAGTTCCCCGGCCTGATGCTGTTCGCGTGCCTGAGCGCGCCCACCGACGGCGGCGCGACCGCGGTGGCCGACTCGCCGACCGTGCTCGACGCCCTGCCCGCCGAGCTGGTCGAGCGGTTCGAGCGGGAGGGCTGGCTGCTCACCCGCAGCTACAACGACGAGATCGGGGCGTCCGTCGCCGAGGCGTTCGGCACCGACGACCGTGCGCGCCGTCGAGAGCTACTGCCGCGCCAACGCCATCGAGTTCGAGTGGCAGCCCGACGGTGGGCTGCGCACCCGGCAGCGCCGCAGCGCCGTGGTGCGTCACCCGGTCACCGGCCAGCGCTGCTGGTTCAACCAGATCGCCTTCCTCAACGAGTGGACGATCGACCCCGAGGTGCGCGAGTACCTGGTCGACGTCTACGGCGACGACGGGCTGCCGTTCAACACCCGCTTCGGCAACGGTGACCCGATCGGCGAGGACGTCGTGCAGCTGCTCAACGAGGTCTACGAGGCCAACACCGCGCGCGAGCCGTGGCAGGCCGGCGACCTGATGCTGGTCGACAACATCCGCACCGCGCACAGCCGGGAGGCCTTCGAGGGACCGCGCGAGGTGCTGGTCGCGATGGCCGACCCGGTGCGGCTCGCCGACCTGCTCGCCGACCGTCGAGGTGACCGCTCGATGACCACTGCTCGTTCCACCGCAACGGAGTCCGCGACGCCCGGGCAGGTGACGGTGCCACCCTTCGCGGTGATCTCCGGCGCCCAGGTCCAGCAGGCGCTGCAGGGGCGCGAGAAGCGAGATCGTGGACCTGGTCGAGGCCACCTACCGGGTGCACGGTGCCGGTGACTCGGTGAACCCGCCGTCGTACTTCCTGCGTTTCCCCGACCGCCCGTCGTCCCGGATCATCGCGCTGCCCGCGTCGATCGGCGGGCAGGTGCGGGTGGACGGCCTGAAGTGGATCTCCAGCTTCCCGGAGAACGTGGCGGCCGGCATCCCGCGGGCCTCGGCCGTGCTGATCCTCAACGACCACGACACCGGCTACCCGTTCGCCTGCCTGGAGAGCTCGATCATCAGCGCCACCCGGACGGCCGCGTCGGCGGCGCTGGCGGCCGACTGGCTCAGCCGCGGCCGGCCGCGCCCGACGCGGGTCGGGTTCATCGGGGTCGGCCTGATCGCCCGCTACATCCACACCTTCCTGGCCGGCACCGGCTGGTCGTTCGACGAGATCGGCGTGCACGACCTGTCCGCCGACAGCGCGGCCGGCTTCCGCGGCTACCTCGAGCAGTCGGGCACCGCCGGCCCGATCACCGTGCACGACAGCGCCGAGCAGCTGATCCGCTCCAGCGACCTGGTGGTCTTCGCCACCGTCGCCGGCCAGCCGCACATCAGCGACGTGTCGTGGTTCGACCACCACCCGGTGGTGCTGCACGTGTCGCTGCGCGACCTCGCACCGGAGATCCTGCTCGCCTCGACCAACGTCGTCGACGACGTCGAGCACTGCCTGAAGGCCAACACCTCGCCGCACCTGGTCGAGCAGCTCACCGGCAACCGGGACTTCCTGCTCGGCACGCTGGACGACGTGATGGCCGGGCGGGTGACGGTGCCGGCCGACCGGACCGGTGGTGTTCTCGCCCTTCGGCCTCGGCGTGCTCGACCTCGCCGTCGGCAAGTTCGTCTACGACGAGGTGGCCCGCTCCGGCGAGCTGCACGTCGTCGACGACTTCTTCCACGAGCTGCGCCGGTACGGCTAGGCACTCGACGGCGCCGCGGCCCGACTGCGCGCCGCCGTCGGGCGCCACCGGCGGCCGGTCAGGAGCCGGGCGTCGCGGCCACCGCAGCGACGACGTCGTTCCCCCGGTCGTGCCAGCTCGACAGCGCCCAGCTGCCCCACCGCTGCGGGTGCCCGCTCAGGTCCGTGCCGCCGAAGTCGTCGAGCTCGATCGCACCGACCTTCACCAGTGCCTCCTTGCGGGTCCACCAGTGCAGGAACGCGACCCGTGGATCCGCGGCGTCACGCACCTGCGCCAGCTCCCCCGGCGAGAGCACGTGCACCTCGGCCTCGGTGACGCTCCGGCCGCTGGTGACGCGCTCGAGGTCGAAGCCCACCGGGGCCAGCGCGGCGACCGCGCCGATCCGGCCCGTACTGTGGGACCAGCTGGTGAAGACACCCGCGTGCCCCGGGACCGACACGCGCGGCGGTCCGTGGTCGTCGGCACCGCAGTCCGGACAGGACTGGGCCAGGCGCACCTCAGCGGACGCCACCCCCAGCAGCTCCGCGACGACCTCGCGTGCGAGCAGGTGCGCAGCGATGAAGTCCAGGCGGTCATCCTCACGCCGAAAGCGTTGTGCGCGAAGCCGTTCCGGTTCACTCAGCAGGTCGGCAGACGCGGTGCTCCGGCGCATCCACTCCGCGGTGGTCAGCACGCGCTGCACCCGCGGCGTGGTCGGAGCCGTCATGGTGGACGAGGGTAACGCCCCGGCCGCGGGCGAGGCGTCCGGCGGGAGCGCGCCGCGGCATCGCCCGCGGCCGCCGCGGGCGGGCGGGCGCGCGCAGATGACGGGTTGGCCGACAGCACGGCCCACACCTCCTTGCCTCCGACGCTGGTCGGCAGCACGCCCCACGACTCCGAGACCGCGGCCACGAGCATCAGCCCGCGGTGGGTGAGGCGCGCAGGGTCCAGCCCCACGAGCGAGGAGCTCGTGCGGTTGGTGTCGCGCACCGCCAACCGCAGCTGTGAGCCGCATCGCGAGATCGTCACCCAGAGCTCGCTGTCGGCGTCGAGCATCGCGTGCGTCACGAGCTCGCTCACGACCAGCGTCGCACTCCCGATCTGGGGGCCCCAGCCCCAGTCCAGCAGCGTCCGCGCCACCAGGTCGCGCGCGGCGCGTGCCGAGCGGGCCACCGGGGGCAGCGAGGCCCGCACGATCGTGGCCCGGGGCTGGCGGGCCAGCGCTGCCAGTGCCTGCCGGCGACGCTCGGCGAGCACCAGGTAGCGGCTGTCGGGGTGGCGACCCAGGCTCTGGCGCAGCCGGACGGCCGGGCAGACCAGGCCGACGGGCGTGCCCGGCCACTGACGCACCTCCGAGCCCACGGAGGCCAGCAGCGCGGTCGCCTCGGGTGCGGGGAAGCCGGTGACGCCGCTCAGGTCGCAGAGGACGGCGCTGAAGTCGTCGGCCAGCGCGTGCAGAATCGAGCGGTGGGCCTGCTCCGCGACCTCGTCCAGCGGTCCGGCGACGGCCACGATGCCGGTGTTGTCCAGCGGGCACACCTCGCCGAGCGCGAGCTCGTCGTCGCTCGCGCCGCCCGCGGCAGCAGCGGCGGCATTCGGCCGAGGCGGTTCACTCGCAGACACTGTCAGACCCTTCTGCCCGCACACGCCAGGACCGCCGGCCGGCCGGGGTCTGGAGCCGCGCCCGCACGTCGAACGATACGCCGGCGTCTGGGAGCCAGGTAGGGGTCATCGGTGCAGCGACAGCACGTCGACGGCACCGGTGACGATGTCCTCGGAGAGCGCGCTCAGCCGGCGGTTGTGCCGGCGGCAGACCGATCGCAGCAGGGCGAACGCCTGGTCCACGTCCATGGTCAGGCGGCCGGCCACGATCCCCGTGGCCCGCTCGATCGCCACCCGGCTGGTCAGTGCGTGCTCCAGCTGCTCGTTCAGCACCGTGCGGTCGCGGGTGAGCCGGTCCTGCACGATGCTGATGGTGGTGATGTCGGTGAACGCCTGGGCGAGGGCCAGCTGGTCCGGGGTGAGCGGATGGGGCCGCGCGCCGAACAGGTTGATCGCGCCGAGCACCTCACCGTGCAGGCGCATCGGCAGTGACTGCACCGAGAGGTAGCCCGCCTCGACCGCCCGCGGGCTGAACCGCGGCCACCGCTGCCCGCTGGTTCTGAAGTCGGACTCGGTGACCTGCCGACCACTGCGGTAGGCGTCCAGGCACGGCCCCTCGTCGTGCTGGAGCTGGAACAGCTCGAGCAGCCGCGCGCCTTGGCCAGAGGAGGCAGACACCCGCAGGGACTCCCCGGGATCGGCCAGCATCAACCCCGCGCCCTGCACGTCGAGGAGCTCCACGCAGCGGTGGGTGAGCTCGTGCAGCAGGTCGATGACGTCGAACGGGTCGGCCAGGGTGTCGGCGAGCACCACGAACGTCTCGGTCACCCGCCGCTCCGTCATGTCCACACGGTGAACCTATGGGCGGGGCTGGACCGGCAACAGGTTCCAATGGAGGTTGTCCGGCCGTTACCCATGGTGTACGAGTGCAACAGGCACCATCTCAAGGGCCCACCCGGCTGCGGCCCCGACGCGGGACAGCCACCTCACCCTCCGGGGTGAGGTGGCTGTCCGTGCCGGCCCTGCGGGCGTGCGCTCAGCGCTTCTCGCAGGCGATGCCGTCCTTGTCGCGGTCCAGGCTGCGGTTGGCCCTGACCGCCTTGTTGTACTCCTTGGTGTTGTGCGTGAAGGTCGTGACGGGCTTCCCGCTGGTGTGGTCCCGCGCGGTGGACCGGCCGACACCGTGCTTGAACGTCTTCTGCAGGGCGGTGCAGTTCTTGTACCGCGCTGGCACGGCCGCGTCGGCGGAGACGGCGGTGCCGACGAGGCTGGTGAGGCTGAGAGCCGCGACGGCGAGGGCGCTGGCGGTCCGGGAGATACGCATCCGCGCAGCCTAGGCCAGCCGACGTCCCGCGGAGCTGCTTTCGGGTCAGCCCCCCTGCTCGTCGGCGGCGCGCCCCATCAGCTCCAGGCCCCGGCGCGCCTCCTGCGCCCCCTCGCGGTCGACCCGCTCGACGGCGAAGCCCATGTGGATGATCACCCAGTCCCCCGCCGCCACCGGATCGCCCTCCAGCATCCCGATGTTGACCCGCCGCCGGGCGCCCTCGACGTCCACCAGCGCGAGCTGGTCGCCGTACCCGCTCACCATCTCGACCACCTGACCCGGGATGCCGAGGCACATGGCTACCCCACCTCCTGCGTCCGCGCGGCAGGGAGCCACTGCGCGAGCAGCCTCCGCACCGCGTCCGCGGCCGCCGGCACGGCCTGCTCCACCACCGGTGACAGGCCGATCCGCTCACTCACGTCGGCCACCTGCACCCCGACGAGCGTCGTGGGGGGCAGGTCGCCACCGAGGGCTCCCAGCGAGGCCAGCACGGCAGCCGGGTCCATGCCGTGGGCGTCGAGCGCGCCGCCCTCGAGGTCCTGCGGCCGGATCTCCAGCACCTCGAGGTGCCCGGGCGCGCCCCGGTCCGGCAGCGCGTCGACCAGCACCAACCGGTCACACCCGTCCAGCAGGTCGTAGGCGAGGTGCAGGCCCCGGATGCCGTAGTCCACGACGCGCACCCCGGCCGGCAGCTCGGCCTGAGACAGGCGCCGGACGACCTCGCACCCCAGGCCGTCGTCGCCCAGGAAGATGTTGCCGATCCCGGCGACCAGCGTCCGCTCAGCCGTCATCGGTGCCGTCCTCGCCCGGCGAGGCAGCGCGCATCCCCGTGCTCCGCCGGCTCACATGCGGCGCATCTTGGCATAGCGCTGGATGTCCGGGACGGACCGCACGGCGACCACGACGACGGCGGCGGCGACGACGCACACCAGGGCCGTCGCGGCGATTCCCATCAGCTTCACGTCTCTGTCCTCCTTCTCGTGTCCGGACCGACTGCGGTGGTGCCGAGCGGCTCCAGCTCGTCCGGGCCGAAGTACAGGTAACGGCCGTACCACTCGTGCAGGTCGGCCGCCGGGTCGTCGACGAGCACCACCCCGACGTGGGTCGCACCGTCGACATCGGTGTGCACGCCGGTGACCCGGGCGGTCTCCCCGGCCAGGAACAGGTCCTGGGCGTCGGCCCTGCGGCCCGGGCGCAGGACCACCAGGCTGCCCCGGCTGACGCGGGTGCCGGCCACCACCACCGCGTCGGTCGCGGGGTCGACGGCCGCGTCGCTCTCGGGGTCCCACCACGGGACGTCGGCCGAGCCGTGCCCGCTCCGCCGGGACCGGGCCCGGCCCGGCCGACCCGGCGCCCGAGGGTGCGTACATGGCGCCGTGCAGCCCCGCCAGCTCCTGCGCCGACAGCCGCTCGCTGCGGTCGATGATCTCCCCGGCCCGCGCGTCGGTGGCCCTCGCCTCGGCCTTCTCCTGCTCGGTCATCGTGAGGATGCGCAGGGTGAGGATCTCGTCGATCTCGGTGGAGTCGAACAGCGACCCCGGGCTCTGGGCCGCGAGCGTGGGGTGGTCCTCGAGGATGATCGGCGAGACCAGCAGCACGTCGTCCTGCCCCGCCGGGCCCGCGAGCACGGGCCAGCACCGCTGCTGGTGGCAGCCGGCAGCAGCAGCGGCCAGCCCGGGTGGCGGGTCGGTCATCGACACGAAGGCCCCGCCGGTGCAGCTGAGCAGCAGGTGCGCGCCGAGGAACGACCGCCGGGTCGCCTCCACCTTGTCACCGGGGTCGGCCGGGCGCCCGGTGTTCTCGACCCCGACCTCCAGCCGGGACACGCCCTCGACCCCTGGGACCGGGGCCCACGCCACATGCACCGAGGCGACGAGGGGCCAGCGCCGCCGGACCAGCCGTCCGACGAGCTCGCCTGCGCCCGAACGCAGCTCGGCGACGTCCTCACCTCCGGTGAGGTCCACCGCGTAGGTCCCGCCGCCCCCCTCCGCCGTCAGCGTGGTGGTCGCGACAAGGACCTCGTGCTCGACCGCCTCGTCCCACGAGAGCCACTGCCGTCCCTCGACGCACAGGTCGGGCACCGGGACGAATCCCTGTGCTGCGTCGACGCGTTGGACCTCACGGCTCTGCAGCTGCAGGCAGCGCAGCCGCACGGTGAGCTCGGCGGCCCCCCGGTGGCTGAGCAGGAGCTCGGACGCCAGCCCGGGCTCCTCCCCGGCGCCGGCCTCCGCCGCACCGGGGGGCCCGAGCACCCCGAACTGCCAGCGGCACTGGTTCTTGCCGGCGCTCGCCCGGTAGGGGTAGAGCAGATAGCCCTCGTAGAGCACGGCGTCGGCCACCGCGCGCGCCGCCGTCAGGGGGCTCGGGGTGGTCATCCGACCTTCTCCTGCGCCCGGCTCAGCAGGTCGGCGAGGGCCTCGTCGTTGCTGATGTGCCCACGCTCCGCCTTGTACGTCGCGAGTCGCGCCAGGGTCTCGTGCTCCAGCCGCAGCCACCCCGTGCCCGGGAAGTGCTGGCGCATGAGGTCCCGCCAGACGTGGACCGGCAGCTCACCACGGGCCTCCCGGTCCCAGGGGATCTGCTCGACGGCGAAGCCGGCCGGGCCACGGGTGAAGACGGTGCCGCTGAACATCAGCAGCACCGGCACGCCGCCGTCCCGCAGGGCGTGCAGGTACCTGGACGCCGCGACCTCGAAGTCGTAGGTGCACGGCATCGAGAGATCCACGTCGGTCGAGCCGGTGAAGCCCTGGACCACGGTGCTGCACTGCATCCACAGGAACGGCCGCAGCGTGCTGGCCCACCGCTCGCGGGAGCCGAACAGGTCTGTCAGCCCAGCGGCCTCGTCGGCCGAGTACGCGCGCCGCTGCGGCTCGAGCCGCACCTGGGCCCGCAGCACCACCGCGTGGACCGGGTCGGGGCCGCGGTCCTCGAGGTGCAGCCGGGCCGTCAGCGCCGGTGACGCGGCGTACGGCTCGGGGCGGATGTCCACGAGGGTGAACGCGAGGTCGCTCATGCCGGCCCCTCGCGGTGGGGTCGGGACCGGCCCGCGACCTTCCCGAACCAGGTCTCGATGCGCGCCCTGGCCTCCTGGCCACCGTCGAACCCGCGCCAGACCTGCCGCAGCAGCCCGACCAGCTCGTAGCACGCGTCGATCGGCACGAGATGGGCCTCGGCGACCGCGCGCTCGGCGCCGGGCGCCCTGACGATGACCGCCTCGGTGTCCGGAGCCAGCGTGGCCAGCCCGGGGTTGTCGGCCAGGACCGTGTCCCAGGCGGCGAGGTCCAGCTCGGACTCGGTGGCCCCCGCCGGTCCCGGGTAGAACGCGACGGTCCGGCCGGTGACCGAGCTGGTGAAGAAGAACGCCAGGCCGACCGGCACCTCCAGCGCGGACCACTGCGCCGGACCGAGCCGGAAGTCCGGGAAGGACAGGTAGCGCTCGGGCACCGCGCGGTAGCGCTGCCGGGCGCCCTCAGTGGTGAACAGCAGGTAGCAGCCGCGGCAGGTGCACATCAGCGCCCGGCTGTCCAGGTTGACCACGTGGGGGTGCGGCTCCGCGATCGGCTCGCCGCACATCTCGCACCGCTCCCCGTCGTACACCGCCGGGCGGCTGCCGCTGATCCGCCGCAGCACGGCGACGGGCACCTGGGCGTTCACCGGGCCACCACCGGCTCGGGCAGACCGGAGTGGTGCGGGAGCGCGACCGACAGGACGCCGTCGCGGACCAGCACGGGGAACGGCTGCAGGTGCACCCCGTCGGCCTCGACGGCGGCACCGGCGCGCCGTACGTCGTAGTGGGTGCGGCAGCGCGGGCAGGTCAGGACACCCGTGCCCACGGCGTGGCCGGCGTAGCGCTCGAGCCGGGCGCCGGCCATGCTCGAGCCGCACCCGGCGCAGCGGTCGGCGAAGGCGAAGACGTCGGCCCCGATCCGGCAGACGAGCAGGTCGGTGCCGTCGACGGCGAAGCCCCCGACCTCGCCGGCGACGAGCGACCCCATCTCGGGAGCGGCCACCCACCGGCCGGCGACGGGCTCCCCCGGACCGCCGAGCCTGGCCCGCAGTGCCGCGACGGGGATCACGGCCGGCGCGGCCGGCGCCGTGGGCTGGTCGGCCACCACCTCGATCGACGTCACCTCGGGGGCGGCGGCCTCGATGGCCGCGTGCACGGCCAGCTCGAGCGTGGCGGCGGACGAGGGGCAGCCGTCGCAGCTGCCGAGCAGCCGCAACCGGACCACGCCGTCGTCCGAGAGGTCCAGCAGCTCGACGTCGCCACCGTGCGTGCCCAGGTAGGGGCGCACCGACTCGAGGGCAGCCTCGACCCGGGTCCGGGCCTCGTGCGGGTGCAGGCCGTGCACCAGCAGCAGGCTGGCCACCAGGTCGTCGGCGACCAGCGCGTCCTGCACCGCGGGGGTGAGCACCCCTGTGCCCTCGAGGATCTCGAGCACGCGGGCCAGACCGGCGCCGTACAGGGTGGTGACCTGCCGGACCAGCTCCTCGGAGCGCTCCCGCGCCACGACGCCGGCCGCGGAGCTGGCGTCGAGCAGCTCCTCGATCCGCTCCCCGGCCCGCCGCAGGGCGTCGGGGGCGGCGCCGTGGGACCCGGCCTGCGTCATCGGCGTCAGTCGCCGGTGACTGACTGGGTGGGCGAGTGCAGCAGGTCCAGGCTCCGACCGCCGCCGAGGTACATGTGCACACCGCAGGGCAGGCAGGGGTCGAAGCTGCGCACGGTGCGCATGATGTCGATGCCCTTGAAGCTGTCGCGGTCGTTCTCCTCGAAGATCGGCTGCCCCTGCACCGCGTCCTCGTAGGGGCCGGGGGTGCCGTAGGAGTCACGGGGACTGGCGTTCCACGGGGTCGGCGGGTAGGGGTGGTAGTTGGCGATCTTCCCGTCGCGGATCACCATGTGGTGCGACAGGACCCCGCGCACCGCCTCGGTGAACCCGCAGCCGATGGCCTCGTCCGGCACGTCGAACGTCTCCCAGGTGCTGGTGCGGCCGGCCCGGATCTCGGCCAGCGCCTGCTCGGCGAAGTGCAGCGCCGCAGCGGCCGCGTAGGCCTGGAAGTAGGTGCGGGCGCGGTTGCGCTCCAGGGTGTTGCTCCACTGGGGCACCTTCCACTCCAGCGTCACCGGTCCCTTCAGCGCCGTCTTGGGCAGGTTGATCTGCACGCTGTCGCCGGTGGCCTTGACGTAGCCGATGTCGACCAGCCCCGCCCGCGCCGTGGACCACAGCCGGGCGAGCGGACCGCCACCGGTGTCGAGCGCGAGGTGGTCCTGGCCGTCGAACCACCGCGGCGACATCACCCAGCTGTACTTGTCGTCGAGGTCACGCTTCTGCGGGCGCGGGTTCGTGTGCTGGTTCCACGGGTGGCGCCGGTCGACCGGGTTGCCCAGCGGGTCGTGCGTCACGAACGTCTCCTGCCCCGCCCAGTCCTCGTAGTAGGACGACCCGAGCATGATCCGGATGCCGAGGTTGATCTGCACCAGGTCGGTCGTGACGAGCTGGCCGTCGACGACGACGCCCGGGGTGACGAACATCTTGCGCCCCCAGTCGGTCATGTCGCGGTAGGAGAAGTTGCAGTGGTCCGGGTCCTGGAACGACCCCCAGCAGCCGAGCAGGATGCGCCGCAGCCCCACCTGCTCGTAGCCGGGCAGCGCCTCGTAGAAGAAGTCGAACAGGTCGTCGTGCATCGGCACGACCTTCTTCATGAACTCGACGTAGCGCATCAGCCGGGTCAGGTAGTCGGTCATCAGCTGCACGGTCGCGACCGTCCCCACACCGCCGGGGTAGAGCGTCGAGGGGTGGACGTGCCGGCCCTCCATGAGGCAGAACATCTCCCGGGTCATCCGGCTGACCTGCAGTGCCTCGCGGTAGAACTCACCGGTGAAGGGGTTGAGCGCCCGCATGATGTCGGCGATGGTGCGGTAGCCGTGCTCGCCGCCGTGCGGTGACTCGGTGTTCTCCGCCCGGGCCAGCACGCCGGGGTTGGTCTCCTTGACCATCCGCTCGCAGTAGTCGACCCCGACGAGGTTCTCCTGGAAGATGTTGTGGTCGAACATGTACTCGGCGGCCTCGCCGAGGTTGACGATCCACTCCCCCAGGTGCGGCGGCTTCACGCCGTAGGCCATGTTCTGGGCGTAGCACGAGCAGGTGGCGTGGTTGTCGCCACAGATGCCGCAGATGCGGCTGGTGATGAAGTGGGCGTCGCGAGGGTCCTTGCCCTTCATGAAGATCGCTGTAGCCACGGAAGATCGACGACGTGCTGTGGCACTCGACCACCTCACGGTTGTCGAAGTCGATCTTGGTGTAGATGCCGAGGCTGCCGACGATGCGCGTGATGGGGTCCCACGCCATGTCAACGAGGTTCCTCGACCCGGGCTGTCCCTCGGCAGATGCTTGCTGGGGAATCGTCGACGTCATGGTCGCTGCCTCTCTGACCTGCAGGGTGTCGCCGAACGGACCGGGTGTGCGGGCGCCGCGCGACGGGGTGGGTGGTGCGGTCTACCAGGTGCGGGTCGCGCCGGTGGTGAGCTCAGGGCCGGGTGCGCGCCAGTGCGGCTCCTTGTCCAGGGTGCGCTCGGTGATCTTGCGCAGGTTGCGGATGGCGGTGCCGTAGAGGCCGACCGCGTTGGTGGACAGCTTGCCGCCGGGCGGCTCGTCCATGAACGGCATGAACTTGTCGGGGAAGCCCGGCATGGTGCAGCCGATGCAGATGCCGCCGACGTTGGGGCAGCCGCCGACACCGTTGATCCACCCGCGTTTCGGGACGTTGCACTTCACGGCCGGCCCCCAGCAGCCGAGCTTGACGATGCACTTCGGGCTGCCGTACTCGGTGGCGAAGTCGGCCTGCTCGTAGTAGCCGGCGCGGTCACACCCCTCGTGCACGGTCTGCCCGAACAGCCAGGTGGGGCGCAGGGCGTCGTCCAGCGGGATCATCGGCGCCTGGTCGGTCGCCATGTAGAGCAGGTAGGTCAGCGTCTCGGACATGTTGTCCGGCTGGACGGGGCACCCGGGGACGCAGACGACCGGTACGCCGGCCTTGGACCTCCAGTCCCAGCCGAGGTAGTCGGGGACGCCCATGGCACCGGTGGGGTTGCCGGCCATGGCGTGGATGCCGCCGTAGGTGGCGCAGGTGCCGGCGGCCACGACGACGGTGGCCTTGGGGGCGAGCCGGTCGAGCCACTCGCTGGTCGTGATCGGCTGGTTCGTCGCCGGGTCGTTGCCGAACCCGCACCAGTAGCCCTCGTGGTGCAGCCGCTCGTTGGGGATCGACCCCTCGACCACCAGCACGAACGGCTCGAGCTCACCACGGTCGGCCTTGAAGAACCACTCGAGGAAGTCGTCGGCGCCACCGGCGGGGCCGCACTCGAAGTCGATCAGCGGCCAGTGCACCGCCACCTGCGGCAGCCCGGGAAGGGCGCCGAGGGCGATCTCCTCGATGCTGGGCTGGGTGGCCGCCGTCAGCGACACGGAGTCACCGTCGCAGCTGAGTCCGGCGTTGAGCCAGAGCACGTGGATCAGCGTCTGCTCGGCCTGTAGTGCGGCGGGTGTGGGCATGAGGGCCGCTTTCCGGGGCGGTCTCAGCAGGGTGCCCCTGGCCACTGGAGCCGTCCCTCGGCCCGCCTGCGTGACCTGTTGCCGGTCTACACCTCGCCGTTCGGGAGTGTCAACGGCCTTCCGTGGGGGGCGGCGACACCGTATGTACAGCAACCCATCTGGTCCATCCGGCCAGGCCGTCACCCCTGGTCACCGAGAGGGGAAGGACCTCGAGCGAGGGGTTGAGCCTGCGTGCGTGGGCGGTGCACCGCTCGACGTCGAAGTCGACATAGGGAAGCAGGTCGATCTTGTTGATGACGACCAGGTCTGCCGCGGCGAACATGTGCGGGTACTTCAGCGGCTTGTCGTCGCCCTCGGTCACCGAGATGACCACCACCCTGGCCGCCTCGCCCAGGTCGAACAGCGCGGGGCAGACCAGGTTGCCGACGTTCTCCACGAACACGACGCTGTGGTCCGCAGGCGCCAGCGCCTCCAGGCCCCGGCGCAGCATGTCAGCGTCGAGGTGGCAGCCGGCGCCGGTGTTGATCTGCACCACGGGCACCCCCGTCGCCCGGATCCGTGCCGCGTCGAGGTCGGTCTCCTGGTCGCCCTCGATGACGGCGACCGGCCGCGCGTGCGCCATCTCGCGGATCGTCCGCTCCAGCAACGTCGTCTTGCCCGCGCCCGGCGAGCTCATCATGTTGAGGGCGAGGATGTGCCGGTGCGCGAGCCACCTGCGGTTCGCGGCCGCGAGGGCGTCGTTGCGTCCCAGGATGTCGTGCTCGATCTGGACCGTGCGTGTCGCACCGTCGGCGGGGCGGGCCGCCGCAGGATGCGGATGCCGATGGACCTCACCGTCGCCGTGCTGGTGCACGACACCGACCCTGGTGCCCGACGGATCACCGCAACCGCACGTGGTGCACATCGTTCACGCCACCTCCACCTCGACCGAACCGATGGCGAGCTCCCTGCCGCTCATCACCTCGACGTCCGCGCTACCGCACGGGCACAGCAGGATGAGGTCGCTCAGGACGAACGTCGTGCCGCACCGCCGGCACGCCGCACTACCTGGGGGTTCCTCGATGTCGAGCACCGCGCCCTGGAGCGGTGTCCCGTCGGTGACGAGGTCGAAGCAGAACCGCAGCGCGTCGGGCAGCACCCCGGAGAGCCGGCCGACGCGGAGACGGACCTCCAGGACCCGCTGTTCGCCGGTGCGCTCCATCACGGCGTCGACGACGCTCTGCGTCACAGCCAGCTCGTGCATCGCGGGTCCCACCCACCGTGGTCTGCCGGTCAGGCCACCATAGGGCCCGACGCGGGAGGTCACCAGACTCAGGCCTGCGGGGCGCTCCCGCCGCGGACGGGGGTGAGGATCGCCATCGGGATGACCCGCCCCGCCTTGGCCTGGTAGCGGCCGAATCCGGGTGACTGCTCGACCAGCTGCTCCCACAGCAGCTGACGTTCCTGGGGTGGGGCGATCTCCACCGTGACCGGGGTCCGCTGCCGGCCCACCTCGACGACGGCCCGGTCGGCCTTGCGCAGGTTGCGGAACCACTGCGGCTCGACCGGCGATCCAGCCGCCGACCCGGTGACGACGTAGCGACCGCCACTGTCGAGGTAGACCAGCGGCGTGGTGTGCGGCGTGCCGGTG
This sequence comes from uncultured Actinomycetota bacterium, assembly GCA_963828995.1. Taxonomy (GTDB): domain Bacteria; phylum Actinomycetota; class Actinomycetes; order Actinomycetales; family Dermatophilaceae; genus CAVRTM01. The sequence continues at coordinate 238,837 of CAWHHB010000005.1, read as the reverse complement.
GTGCGCCCGGCGACCGTCAGCAGCAGCACCGGCATCCCGCTGGTGCGACCCATCAGGCGGCCGCCGGAGGCGCGGTAGACCCGCAGGTGCAGCGCCCCGCCGGTGCGCATCACCAGTCTCATCACGTCGACCACCACGAACCTCCACCGCTCCTGGCGCCCGGTGCCAGCAGCGCAGCCGGTGCGCCACCTGAGTCTGGCACCCGTTCCGGCGCGCGGGGCCGGAACGCCGGGAGCGCGCCCCGGAACCGTCCGGGGCGCGCTCTCAGCGGGGTGCGGGTCAGCGCCGGCGACCGCCGGCCCGGGCACTGCGCCCGACGAGCGAGGACGCCCTGCGCAGCCCGGACGAGACGGGGTTGGGGCCGCGACGGCCCTCGATCGCCTCGCCCAGCTTGCGGGCGCCGAAGCCCACCACGGGCACCAGCACCGTCATCAGCATCCAGCGCCGCAGCCGGCCCGACAGAAACACCCACATGTCTTCGCTCCCAGGTTCGCGTGCCGGCGCCTGCGGCCGGATACGGGTGATGTGCCCGGATTGTCGGCCCGTCAAACCCGCCGGTGGGGGCCGGCGGCCTCGTCGGAGCCGACCGCGTGGGCTAGGCGCCGACCAGGATGACGTGCAGGGTCCGCGGCCCGTGCACCCCCTCGACCCGGTCGAGCTCGATGTCGCTGGTCGCGCTCGGACCGCTCACCCAGGTCTGCGGCCGGGCCGGGTCGAGGGCGGCGACGGCAGCGGGCACGTCGGCCACCACCTGCGCCGACCGGACCACACAGACGTGCAGGTCGGGCACCAGGCTGAGGGCTCGACGGCCCTGCCCGGGACCGTGGTCGAGCACGATGGTGCCGGTCGCGGCGATGCCGACGGCCGCCGTCGAGACCACCGCGTCGACCCGGTCCAGGGCGGCCGCCGTGAGCTCGGTGTCCTGCACCCGCCGGGCGCCGGCCGGCTCCCCGGCGGCCAGCCAGTCGGAGGGAAAGCCGTCCGGCACGACGACGCTCCCGGCGCCGGACAGCGCCGAGGCGACGGCCCCCGCGACCTCGTCCTCCGCGCACCGCACGACCGTCGCGCGGTAGTCCGCGACCCGCTCGGCGAACAGGTCGAGGACGTCGGCGTGCGACCGGTGGTCGGCGCGGACGCGCGAGGGAAGCGGGCTCTCCGGCGTCCGCTCGGCGTCGCCGAGGGCACGCCGTACGCGGGCGAGCACCTCGTCGCGGGCGTTCACCGGCCCTCCCCCGCGTCGTCGCGGCGGCCGCCGTCCGTACGCCGCCACCAGGCCCGGAACGACTCCCGGGGAGGCGAGGGCAGGTCGCGGGCATCGGTCCACAGCGAGGCCGGCCACGGCAGCCGGCCGATCGCCGTCCGACCACCGGGCAGGGTGCGCCGGCCGACCGCCGACACGACCCGACCGGACAGCCCCGCGGCGAGCTCGGCCACCGTCGTACGGCGCGCGTCGCCGAGCACCCAGGCCGCGGCCCGCATGGCGAGGTCCTGGCCCTTGGGCCGGCCGGCACCGGTGCGCGTCCACCACCTTGCCGCGCAGGTGGACCAGCACCTCCGGGATGTCGATGCGCACCGGGCAGACCTCGAAGCAGGCGCCGCACAGGGTGGAGGCGTAGGGCAGCGAGTCGGTCTGCTCGTCGACACCGACCCCCTTGAGCAGGGGGTTGAGGATGGCGCCGATCGGACCGGGATAGACCGAACCGTAGGCGTGCCCGCCCGTCCGCTCGTAGACCGGGCAGACGTTCAGGCAGGCCGAGCAGCGGATGCACCGCAGCGCCTGCCGGCCGACCTCGTCGGCGAGGACGTTGGTCCGGCCGTTGTCCAGCAGCACGACGTGCAGCTCCTGCGGCCCGTCGCCGGGCGTGACTCCCGACCACATCGAGGTGTAGGGGTTCATCCGCTCGCCCGTGCTGGAGCGCGGGAGCAGCTGCAGGAAGACGTCGAGGTCCTGCCACGTGGGGACCAGCTTCTCGATGCCGACGACGCTGACCAGCACCTCGGGCAGGGTCAGGCACATCCGGCCGTTGCCCTCGCTCTCGACGACGACGAGCGTGCCGGTGTCGGCCACGGCGAAGTTGGCGCCGGAGACCGCGACCCTGGCACGCAGGAACTTCTCCCGCAGGTGCAGCCGCGCGGCCGCGGCGAGGTCGCGGGGCTCGTCGGTGAGGCCCTCGGGGGCCGGACGCCCGGCCGACGCCATCCTGGTGCGGAAGATCTCGCGCACCTCGGAGCGGTTGCGGTGGATCGCGGGGACGAGGATGTGGCTGGGCAGGTCGTCGCCGAGCTGGACGATCAGCTCGGCCAGGTCGGTCTCCCAGGCGGCGATGCCCTCGGCGGCCAGGGCCTCGTTGAGGTTGATCTCCTGGGTGGCCATGGACTTGACCTTGACCACCTCGTCGACGCCGTGGCCCTTGGCGATGCCGGCCACCACCGCGCAGGCCTCCTGCGCGTCGCGGGCCCAGTGCACCGTCACCCCGCGCGCCTGCAGCGACGCCTCGAGCTGGAGCAGGTACTCGTCCAGGTGGCGCAGCGTGCGGTCCTTGATCTCGGCTCCGGCCAGGCGCAGCTCCTCCCAGTCCTCGACCTCGGCGACGACCGCGGCCCGCTTGCTGCGGATGGTGCTCGTGGCGTGGGCGAGGTTCTGGCGCAGCTGGGTGTTGCCGAGGGCGGCGCGCGCCGCCTCGGGGAACGCCGGCATCCCGACGAAGGTGGCGCTCATGGCCACTCCCCCGCCGGCCACGGGTGTGGGCCGGCCCCGGTGCCGCCCGCCCCGGTGCCGCCCCCGCCCCGGTGGTGTCACTGCTCTGCGGGAGCCGCGCGACCTCGGTGCTCTCGGTGGCCGCGAGCACCTCGGCCAGGTGCATGACGCGGACGCCGGCCCGTTCGCGGGACAGGACCCCACCGACGTGCATGAGGCACGAGCTGTCGCCGGCCACGAGGACCTCGGCGCCGGTGTCCCGCACGTGCCGCGCCTTGTCCGACCCCATGGCCACGGACGTGTCGGGGTTCTTCAGCGCGAAGGTGCCACCGAAGCCGCAGCACTGGTCGGCCGCGGGGAGCTCCACCAGCCGCAGGCCCCGGACCGCCCGCAGCAGGCGGGTCGGGCGGTCGCCCACCCCCAGCATCCGCAGCGAGTGGCAGGTGGGGTGGTAGGTGACCTTGTGGGGGAAGTACGCGCCGACGTCCTCGACACCGAGGACGTCGACGAGGAACTCGCTCAGCTCGTGGACCACCGCCGAGGTGCGGGCCGCCCCGTCGACCAGCGCCGCGTCGCCCGAGCGCCGCGCCACCAGCGCGTGCTGGTGGCGCACCGATCCGACGCACGACCCGGACGGGGCGACGATCGCGTCGTACCCGGCGAAGGCGTCGACGAAGCCGCGCACGACGGGCACCGCCTCGTCCAGGTAGCCGGTGTTGACCATCGGCTGCCCGCAGCAGGTCTGGGCCGCCGGGAAGTCCACCTCCACCCCGAGCCGGCGCAGCAGCCGCACGACCGCCTGGCCGACCTCGGGGAACATCGCGTCGTTGACGCAGGTCACCATCAGCGCCACTCGCATGCGGCCTCCTCGAGCACCGGGGCGGAACAGCGGGTCCCGGACCGACCGCGCCCCGCTATGATGAATCGTTTCATAGCACGTGCCGTCCATGGTGGAAGACATCGCCGACGGCGTCAAGAACCGTCGTCACCACCGTAGGTGACCCGTCGAAGGAGCGCCCCCTGACCGCGTCGGTGAGCATCAAGGAGGTCGCCACGGCGGCCGGGGTGTCGGTGGGCACCGTCTCCAACGTGCTGAACAAGCCCCACCTGGTCGCCGAGAGCACCCGCGACCGGGTGAACGCCGCCATCGCCGACCTCGGGTTCGTCCGCAACGAGTCGGCCCGCCAGCTGCGGTCCGGGGCGAGCCGCGCCGTGGGGCTCGTGGTCATCGACGCGGCCAACCCCTTCTTCTCCGACGTGGCCCGCGGGGTCGAGGACACCGTCCAGGAGGCCGGTGGTGTGGTCCTGCTCGGCAACAGCGCGGGCGACGACGAGCGGGAGCGGCGCTACCTCGAGCTGTTCGACGAGCAGCGCGTGCGCGGCGTGCTGATCGCCCCCACCGCCGACAACCTGCCACCGCTGGAGTCCCTGCGCCGGCGCGGGATCCCGGTCGTGTTCCTCGACCGCTACCCCGAGGGCGGCGACTTCTCCAGCGTCAGCGTCGACGACGTGGCCGGTGGGACGCTGGCCGTGGCGCACCTGCTGGAGCGGGGCCACCGGCGGGTCGCGTTCGTCGGTGGGCCCTCGACGCTGAGGCAGGTGCGCGACCGGCGCCAGGGGGCGGAGGAGACCGTGCAGGCCTGCGACGGGGCGACGCTGCTCACCATCTCGACCCCGGCGCTGACCACGGCGGCCGGCCGTGCGGCGGCCGAGGAGCTGGTCGCCCTCCCGGACGCCCAGCGCCCCACGGCCGTCTTCGCCGCCAACGACCTGGTCGCGCTCGGGGTCCTGGCCGGGCTCACCGCCCAGGGGCTGCGGGTGCCCGAGGACATGGCGGTCGTCGGGTACGACGACATCGAGTTCGCCGCCGGGGCGGCGGTGCCGCTGTCGTCGGTGCGGCAGCCGCGCGCCGAGCTCGGGCGGCGGGGGGCCGAGCTGCTGTTCGAGGAGATCCGCCGGCGGGAGGCCGGGCTGCCCCCGAAGCCTCGCCAGGTGCGGTTCGACTGCGAGCTCGTCATCCGCCGCTCCTCCGCCACGCGCGCCGCGCCCGGCTGACGCGCGGGTGGCGTCGCTGACGCGCCGGCCTGCCGTCAGCCGTCGGCGTCGAGCCGCCGTTCGGCGTCGTCCCACGTGGTGGAGGAACCGCTGGGTTCGAAGCGCCGGATCCGCTGCGTGCGCCGCAGCAGGTCGCGCATCCCGGCGAGCTCGGCGGGGACCGCCCCGACGGCGCGCGCCTGGACCAGGACGTTGCCGAGGGCCGCGGCCTCGACCGGTCCCGCCTCGACCGGCAGGCCGCAGGCGTCGGCGGTGAGCTGGCACAGCAGGTCGTTGCGGGCGCCTCCCCCGACCAGGTGCACGACGTCGACCTGCCGGCCGGCCAGCTCCTGCGCCCGCCGCACGGTGCGCCGGTAGGCCAGCGCCAGGCTGTCGAGGACGCACCGGACCGTCTCGGCCGGTGTCTGCGGCACCGGCTGCCCGCGCCGGCGGCAGGCGTCGGCGATGCGCGAGGGCATGTCCCCGGACGGCAGCAGGTCCGGGTCGTCGGGGTCGATCAGCCGGCTCAGGGCCGGCACGTCGGCCGCCTCCCGCAGCAGCCGGTCGAGCGGTACGGCGACGCCGTCGTCCTCCCACGTGCGCAGCGACTCCTGCAGGAGCCAGAGGCCCATGACGTTGCGCAGGTAGCGGACGGTGCCGTCGACGCCCAGCTCGTTGGTGAAGTTGGCGCGCCGGCTGTCCTCGGTCAGGACCGGGTGGTCCAGCTCGAGCCCGACGAGCGACCAGGTGCCGCAGGAGATGTAGGCGAAGCGCTCCGACCGGGCGGGCACCCCCACGACGGCCGACGCCGTGTCGTGCGAGCCGACGGCCCACACCGGCACCGGCGTCGCCGCGGCGACGTGGTGCGCCTCGGCCAGCAGCGTGCCCACCTGCGTGCCCGGCTCCTGCACCGGCGGGAGCAGCCCGACGTCCACGCCGAGGCGGTCACAGATCTCCGCCGACCACCGGCGCGTGCGGATGTCCAGCAGCCCGGTGGTGGAGGCGTTGGTGACCTCACCGACACCCTCGCCGGTCAGCCAGAAGCTCACCAGGTCGGGGATCATCAGCAGCCGGTCCGCGACCTGGAGCGGCGCCGTCCCCCGGGCCGAGGCGAGCTGGTAGATGGTGTTGATCGGCAGCAGCTGCAGGCCGGTTCGCTCGTACAGGAAGTCGGCGCCCAGGTCAGCGACCACCTTGTCCATCACCCCGTCGGTGCGGTGGTCGCGGTAGTGGACCGGGTTGCCGAGCAGCTGGCCGGACCGGTCGAGCAGCCCGTAGTCCACCGCCCAGGAGTCCACGCCGATCCCGTCCAGCCGCCCGGTCGCCCGGGCCGCCGTCCGGATGCCGTCCACGGCACCGGCGTACAGGGCGAGGACGTCCCAGTAGAGCGTCCCCGCGGCCTGCACCGGACGGTTGACGAACCGGCTGACCTCCGTCAGGTCCAGGACGTCCTGGCCCGCGTGCCCGAGCATGACCCGGCCGCTGGAGGCACCCAGGTCGACCGCCACCACGTCGGCCGTCCGCACCGTCGGCCGCCTAACGCAGGAAGGCCGCAGCGACACCGGCGTCGACCGGGATGTGCAGCCCCGTCGTCTGCGACAGGTCACCGCCGGTCAGGGCGAAGACGGCATCGGCCACGTGCTCGGGCAGCACCTCCCGGCCCAGCAGGGTCCGCTTGGCGTAGTAGGCCCCCAGCTCCTCCTCCGGGACGCCGTAGACGGCCGCGCGCTTCGCGCCCCAGCCGCCGGCGAAGATGCCCGAGCCCCGGACCACGCCGTCGGGGTTGATCCCGTTGACCCTGATGCCGTCCGGCCCGAGCTCGGCGGCGAGCAGGCGCACCTGGTGGGCCTGGTCGGCCTTGGCGGCGCCGTACGCCACGTTGTTGGGTCCGGCGAAGAGCGAGTTCTTGCTCGAGATGTAGACGATGTCGCCGCCGAGCCCCTGCTCCCTCATCAGCCGGGCCGCCTCTCGCGACACGAGGAACGACCCCTTGGCCATGACGTCGTGCTGCAGGTCCCAGTCCTGCTCGGTCGTCTCCAGCAGCGGCTTGGAGATCGACAGGCCGGCGTTGTTGACGACGAGGTCGAGCCCGCCGAAGGCCAGCGCGCCGTCGGCCACCGCGAGGGAGACGTCGTACGCATCGGTCACGTCGGCCGTCACGGGTACGGCGACGTCCCGGCTGCCGATCTCCGCGGAGACCCTCGCCGCCGCCTCACCGTCACGGTCGGCGACCACCACGCAGGCCCCTTCCCGGGCCAGACGGTGGGCGATCGCCCGGCCGATGCCCGAGCCGGCGCCGGTGACCAGCGCCACCCGGCCGGCCAGGGGCCTCGGCGCCGGCATCCGCCGGAGCTTCTGCTCCTCCAGCTCCCAGTACTCGATCCGGAACTTCTCCCGCTCGTCGATCGGCGCGTAGGTCGAGACCGCCTCGGCGCCCCGCATGACGTTGATCGCGTTGACGTAGAACTCCCCGGCCACCCGGGCCGTCTGCTTGTCCTTGCCGAAGCTGAACATCCCCACTCCCGGGACGAGGACGACCGCCGGGTCGGCACCGCGCATCGCCGGCGTCCCCTGCTCGGCATGGCGCTCGTAGTAGGCGGCGTAGTCGGCCCGGTACTCGGTGTGCAGCTCGCGCAGGCGGTCGACCACCTGGTCCAGGGGGGCGTCGGCGGGCAGGTCCAGCACCATCGGCCGGACCTTGGTGCGCAGGAAGTGGTCAGGGCACGACGTGCCCAGCGCGGCCAGCCGCGGGTGCTCCGCACGGGCCAGGAAGTCCAGCACCACGTCGCTGTCGGTGAAGTGCCCGACCTGACGCTGGTCCGTGGACGCCAGCCCGCGGACCACGGGCGCCAGTGCGGCGGCCCGCGCCCGGCGCCGGTCCTCGGCCAGCGGCGCGTAGCCGGCGACCGTCGCGCCGAACGGCTCGGGCCGTCCCCGCTCGTCGAGGAAGCGCTGTGCCGTCTGGATGATCTCCAGCGAGTGCGCCTCGCACTCCTCGCTGGTCGCGCCCCAGGCGGTGATGCCGTGGCCACCGAGCACGACGCCGATCGCGTGCGGGTTGTCGCGGTGGGCGCGGGCGATGTCCAGACCGAGCTGGAACCCCGGGCGGCGCCAGGGCACCCACAGCACCCGGTCGCCGAAGCACTCCTTGGTCAGCGCCTCCCCCTCGGCCGCCGTGGCGAGGGCGATGCCCGAGTCGGGGTGCAGGTGGTCGACGTGCGGCGCGTCCACCAGGGCGTGCATCGCGGTGTCGATCGAGGGAGCGGCGCCACCCCGGCCGTGCAGGCAGTAGTCGAACGCGGCGACCATCTCGTCCTCGCGCTCCACCCCCGGGTAGACGTCGACGAGCGCCCGCAGCCGGTCGAGCCGCAGCACGGCCAGACCGGCCGGCGTCAGCGTGCCCAGGTCACCGCCCGACCCCTTCACCCACAGCAGCTCGGTCGGTGCCCCGGTGACCGGGTCCGTCTCCTCGCCCTTGGCGGAGGTGTTGCCGCCGGCGTAGTTGGTGTTGCGGGGGTCGGAGCCCAGCCGGTTGCTGCGGGCGACGAGCTCCTGGACGCGGGGGTGGTCCTGCTGCTTCATGGTGGTCGTTGTCCTCCGGTCGGCGAGGTGGTCTCAGGCGCCCCAGCCGGCCTGCTGGCCGGTGGCGCGCTCGGTGCGGATGCGCTCGAAGTAGCCCGAGCGGTGGTAGGCGGCAACGGGATCGGGGTCCAGCCCGGCGTCCGTCCGCACCTCGGCGAGCAACGGCCGGACGTCGGTGTTGTAGGCGTCCATGAGGACGGCGTTGGCGCCCAGGACGTCGCCGTCGCGCTGCGCGGTCGCCAGCGCGTCGGCGTCGACGAGCAGGGCCTTGGCCGTGGCCTCCTGGACGTTCATCACCGACCGGATGATCGCCGGGATCTTCGCCTCGATGTTGTGGCACTGGTCGAGCATGTAGGTGATGCCCGAGGCCGGCGAGAGGGCATCGGCCTGGACCAGCTCGTGCAGGATGCGGAACAGCTGGAACGGGTCGGCGGCGCCGACCATCAGGTCGTCGTCGGCGTAGAAGCGCGAGTTGAAGTCGAAGGCACCGAGCCGCCCCGCACGCAGCAGGAACGCCACGATGAACTCGATGTTGGTGCCGGGGGCATGGTGCCCGGTGTCGATGACCACCTGGGCCTTGGGCCCCAGCTCGAGGCAGTGCGCGTACGACGTGCCCCAGTCCGGCACGTCGGTGGTGTAGAACGCCGGCTCGAAGAGCTTGTACTCCAGCACGATCCGCTGATCGTCGGAGATGCGGTCGTAGACCTCGCGGAGGGCCTCGGCGAGCCGGTCCTGGCGCGCCCGGATGCTGTCCTGGCCCGGGTAGTTGGTGCCGTCCGCGAACCACAGCTTGAGATCGCGTGAGCCGGTGGCGTCCATGACGTCGACGCACTCCAGCAGGTGGTCGACCGCCTTGCGGCGTACGGCGGGATCGGGGTTGGTCACACTGCCCAACCGGAAGTCGTTGTCCTGGAACACGTTGGCGTTGACGGTGCCGAGGGCCACCCCTTGCCCGGCGGCGTACTTGGCCAGCCCCCGGAAGTCGTCCACGCGGTCCCAGGGGATGTGCAGGGCGACGGTCGGTGCGACACCGGTCAGCCGGTGCACCATGGCGGCGTCGTCGATCTTCTCCTCCGGGGTGCGCGGGACGCCCTCCTGCGGGAAGACCTTGAAGCGGGTGCCCGAGTTCCCGTAGCCCCAGGACGGCGTCTCGATCCGCTGGGAGCGCAGGACGTGCTTGACCTTGGTCATGTCAGTCATCGGTGGTCTCTCTTCGGGAAGGGTGGTCGGGGCAGGCCGGGCGGGGCGTCTCAGGCCCCGCCCCTGCCCCGCCGGGTGCTGTAGGCGTTGAGCAGCGCGGACAGGATGAGCAGGCCGCCCAGGGCGAACAGCTGGAACTGGCTGCCGTCCGACCCCTCGAAGGCCAGCAGGATGCCGGCGTTGAGCCACACGACGAGCAGGGCGGCGAGGATGACGCCGGCGACGCGGCCGACGCCTCCGGTGATGGCGACGCCACCGAGGACGGCGATGGTGATCGCCGGCAGCGCCATGCCGTTGCCGACGCTGCCGGCGTCGGGCCGGGCCGAGGCGAACTGGGCGACGGTGACCACGGCCACGATGCCGGAGAGCAGGCCGGACACGAGGTAGGCCAGGAGCCGCGACCGGCGGACCGGGATGTTGGCGAAGCGCGCGGCGACGTCGTTCGTGCCGACGGCGTAGAGCTTGCGGCCGTAGACGGTCCGGTTGACCAGCAGCCACACCACCACGACCACGGGCAGCAGGAAGGTGGCCACCTGCAGGGGCAGGTCGGGGATGGAGTCACCGAGCAGGGGGATGCTGATGGCTCGGGTGATCGCGTGCAGGTCCTGGATCGGCTTGGTCGAGATCGGCGCGTTGTCGTTCATCAGCAGCGCGACGGCGCCGTAGGCGTAGTAGGTCGCCAGGGTGGCGATCAGGGCGGGGAACCCGAGGTAGGCGATGAGCAGGCCGTTGATCGCCCCGAGCAGGGCGCCGACGGCGACGGTGGCAACGACGGCCGGCAGCACCGCCCAGTGCCACTGGCCGACCATGAAGCCGAAGACCATGCCCGAGAGGCTGACGATCGAGCCGACCGAGAGGTCGATGCCGCCGCGGCCGGAGACGATCACGACGCAGCTCGGCCAGGGCGAGCAGGCACAGCGGCACCATGGTGTCGAGGGCCGAGGCGAGGTAGTCGGTGTCGTACGGGGCGACGAGGTAGCCCTGCTGGCCCAGGATGTAGAACCACACGACCACGAGCACCAGCAGCACGGCCAGCAGCGCCACGCGCTCGGTCAGGATGAGGTCCAGGAAGCGCTGTGCGCGCCCTCGCCCGCGCTCCGTCGGGGTGTCGGGGCGCTGGTCTGCGGCGGTGGTCTGTGTGGTCATCGTGTGCTCCGTCGACGTTCGCGTACCAGGTCCACCCCGACCGCGACCAGGATGAACAGACCGATGAACAGCTCGGTGGCGTCGCTGGGCCAGCCCAGCAGGGTGATCGCGCTGGTGACCGTCCCCACGAGCAGCGCACCGAGCAGGGTGCCGAGGACCGTGCCCCGCCCGCCGAGGATGCTGGTGCCGCCGATCACGACGGCCGCGATCACCCTCAGCTCGAGACCGCCTCCGGCGTTCTGCTGGACGAGGCCGCCGGTGCCGATGAGCACCACGCCCGCGAGCCCCACGAAGAGCCCGGTGACGGCGTAGGCCGCGATGGTCCTGCGGTGGACCTGGATGCCGGCGAGCCGTGCGGCCGCCACGTCGTTCCCGATGGCGTACCAGTGCCGGCCGGTCGCCCAGTACCGCGAGTAGCACCACATCAGGGCCGCGGCGACCATGGTCAGCCACCAGGCGTTGGGGACGCCGAGGGTCTCGCTGCTGTCGCCGCCGCCGAAGAAGGACAGGGTGCCGGGCACGCCGGAGACCTGCTTGTTCTCGAACAGCCGCAGGGCCAGGAAGCGGTAGAGGTTCAGGGTGCCGAAGGTGACGATGATCGGGTGGATGCCGCCGAAGGAGATGAGGGCGCCGTTCACCGCGCCGAGCACCAGGCCGATGGCCACCGCGACCAGGACCGCCGCCGGCAGTCCCGCCCCTCCGTCGCGGATCAGCCTGGCCACCACGACCATGACGACGGCCGCGGCACTGCCGACCGAGACGTCGATGCCCCCGGTGACGATGACGGCCGTCATCCCGATGCCCACGAGGGCGACCGGGGCGACCGAGTAGAGCAGGTTGCTCAGGTTGGAGGCGGTGAGGAACGTGTCGGTGCCGAGCGACAGGGCGGTCCACAGGGCCAGCAGCACGAGGATGAGGGCGATCTCCTGCCCCTCGACCGCCCTGGCGACCGGCCGGCGGGTGGGGCGGCTCAGCAGCGTGGTGAGGTTGGCCATCAGCGCCGTCCTTTCGCAGGGCCGGTGTCGTGGGCGGCGTCGGGCGGCGCGCCGTCGGGTGCCGAGTCGTCGGGTGCCGACGTCGTCACCGGCCGCGGCGGCGAGGAGCTCGGCCTGCCGGGCGCCTCGCCCGAACTCGGCCGTGACCGCGCCGGAGCGCATGACCAGGACGCGGTCGGCGAGGTACTGCACCTCGGCGAGGTCGGTGGACACCACCAGCACCGCGGTACCGGCATCGGCCAGCTCCACGATGATCCGGTGGATCTCGTCCTTGGCGCCGATGTCGACCCCCTGGGTCGGCTCCTCCAGGAGGAGGATGTGCGGCCGCTCGACCAGCTGCCGGGCGAGCACGACCTTCTGCTGGTTGCCACCGGAGAGGTTGCTGACCGTCGTGGCCGCGCCGGGTGCCTTGATCGAGATGCGGCGGATGAACTCGTCTGCGACCGACCGCTCGCGCGACCGGTCCATCCAGACCCCGAACCTGCTGAGCAGGGCCAGGTTGGCGCTGGAGATGTTGAACGCGATGCTCTTGCTGGCGAACACGCCCTGGACCTTGCGGTTGGCCGGGAGCATGGACGATCCCGCGGGCGACGGCGTCCGCGGGCGTGCCCAGTGACACGACCTGCCCGTCGACCCGCACGTCCCCCGCGTCCGCGGCGGTCGATGCCGTACAGGGCCCGGATCACGTCACCGGCACCGCAGCCGATCAGACCGTAGAGCGCCACGATCTCGCCGGGGCGCACGGTGAACGAGACGTCCGCGAACTTCGGGGAGCGAGTGAGGTGCTCGACGCCGAGCGCCGGCTCGGCCGCCGTCGGTGCACGGTCCATCGGCCGGGTCTCCAGCACGTGCCCGACCATGAGCTCGGCCACGTCGCGCACGGAGAACTCCTTCGTGGGCCGGCTGGCGACCACCGCACCGTCCCGCAGCACGGTGACCCGGTCGGTGATCTGGGCCAGCTCGTCCAGCCGGTGGCTGATGTAGATCACCGCGACACCGGCGTCCCGCATGGCCCGGACCGCGGTGAACATGGTGCCGATCTCGCGGTCGGTGAGGATGGCCGACGGCTCGTCGAGGATGAGGACGACGGGATCCTGCGAGAGTGCCTTGGCGATGCTCACGAGCTGCTGCTCGGCCACCGGGAGGTCCGCCGCCCGGACCTCGGCGAGGTCGGGCGACAGGCCGATGCGCTCGAGCAGCTCGACCACGCGCTCCCGCTGGGCGCCGCGGTCGACGATGCCGTGTCGCCGGATCTCGCGGCCGATGAACAGGTTCTCCGCGACGGTGAGCTCACCGAAGAGGTGCGGCTCCTGGTAGACGGTCGCGATCCCGGCGTGCAGGGCGGACGTCGTGCTGCCCGCGGTGAGCTCGCGCCCGTCGATGACGATCGAGCCCTCGTCGGCGGTCTCCGCGCCGGAGACGATCTTGATCAGCGTCGACTTGCCGGCGCCGTTCTCACCGACGATCGCGTGCACCTCGCCGGCCTGCAGCTCGAGGTCGACGCCCCGGAGGGCGCGGACGCCGCCGTACCGCTTCTGGACGCCGGTCAGCGTCAGCACCGGGGCACCGCTGGGCGAGCGCGCAGCACTTCCCTGTTCGTACGTCGTGGTCATCTGTCCTCCGTGCCGGGGCGCGGGGCCGGGCAGCGGTGGGCTGCCCGGCCGCGGCGACGCCTCAGTAGTTGAACTGGTCGACGTTGGCCTTGGTGATCCGCAGTGCCGGCCCGAGCAGCAGCATCTTCTGGTCTGCCACGTACGAGGCGGTGGGGATCTTCTGCTTCAGCGTGGCGTCCGGGTCCATCGACTTGCCCTCGGCCAGCTGCTTGCCTGCCCAGGCCGTGAGGTAGCCGAGCTTCTCGACGTCCCAGAGGACCGCGGCGCTGGAGGAGCCGTCGGTGAGGTAGGGCTTCATCGCCTGGGGCGTGCCGAGGCCGACCGTGAACACCTTGCCGATCTTGTTGGCCTCACGCACCGCCTTGGCGACGGCCGGCGCGGAGCTGGTGCACTCCCCCACCAGCCCGGTCAGGCTGGGGTTGGCGTTCATCAGGTCCTTGGCCATCGAGACGGCCTTGGCCTCGTCCTCACCGGCGTAGACCACGGTGGCGATCTTCATGTTGGGGTACTTCTGCGCCGTGTACTTCTTCTGCACCGCGATCCACGAGTTGAGGTTCGCCGCGGTCTGCCCGCACGAGACGATGGCGTAGGTGCCCTTGCCGCCCATCTTCTCCGCGAGGGCGTCGGTGAGCTCCTTGCCGATGCCGTCCGCGGTGGCCTGGTTGACGAAGACCTGACGGGCGGAGTTGGGGGCGTCGGTGTCGGACGTGCCGATCTTGATGCCCTTGGCCTGGGCGTCGCCGAGGACCGGAGCCATCGAGTCGGGGTCGTTGGGGGCGACGAACAGGCTGCTGACCTTCTGCTGGATGAGCGACTTGACGATGTCGGTCTGCGCGCCCGGGTCGGCCGTCGTGGAGCCCTTGTAGATCCACTGGAGGCCGAGGTCCTTCGCGGCCTGCTGCCCTCCGGTGTTCATCGCCTCGAAGTACGGGATCCCCTGCAGCTTCGGGACGAACGCCACGCTGACCTGGGCGTTGCTGCTGCTGGCGCCGCTGCCGGCACTGGCGGTCTGCGTCTTCTTGCTGCACCCAGAGAGGGCCAGAGCCCCGATGAGTCCCACGGCCATGACGGCGGCCGGCCGCTGTGCAACCTTCATCTGACGTCCCTTCGGTGAGCGGAGGCGCCCGTTCGGGAGAGGGGGAACGGACGACACGGTCGGGCGGATTGAAACGTTCTAATGACCCCGCAGACGACCCTAGAACCACCGCTCGCGGGCCGTCAAGAGGTTCGGCCCCGGAGATTGAGACGTTTCATTCCGAGGGCGTCGCGGCGCGGGGCGGGCAGGCAGCGGGCAGGCCGTCACGGACCTCCGGGTCCGTGACGGCCTCCTGGTTCCGCGCGTCACCGGCGGACGACGGGCGTCCGGCCGGTGCCAGCGTGGCGCGTGCGGCGGGGTCAGTCGCGCCGGTCGTCGCGCCGGTCGTCACGGCGGTCCCTGCGCCGGTTGACCCCGTGGGCGACGACGACCGCGCCGCCGACGGCTGCGGCGGTCCGGCGCCTGCGTCGGGCTGCGAGTGGCATGTCAGGCTCCTTCCTCGGCGGCGGCGTCGGCCTCGATCGAGGCGATGACCGCCTGGGTGGGGATGCGTCCGCTGGCGACCAGCTGGCCCCCGGCGTGGCGCACGGCCGAGCCGAACGGCGCGGCCCACAGGTTCTCCCAGACCAGCACCGCGGCGGAGTTGCCCGGCTCGATGGTCTCGGCGAGGTCGAGGACGTCCTGCTCGGAGAGCACCATGGCGAGGTCGGTCTCGGCCGCGCGCAGCTCGCCGAGCACGCTCTCGTCGACGTCGGAGATCTCGGCCGCCTCGAGCGCGCCATCCTTGTCCTTCTTGAGGAACAACAGGTCGAGGACGCGGACAAGCCCGCGCTCGACCAGGTCGTTGAGCAGGGGCGCGACCGTCCCCTTGCCGTAGTCGGTGCCGGGGAACTCGACGACGATCCAGTCCACCGGGCCCAGCTGGTCGAGGGTGTCAGTCATCGTCCCCACCTCCGTACTGCGTGCTGTGCGTGACCATGTTTCCTCTTCTCCGCCCTGCGTTGTCGTAGGTGACCTTCCTGAGGGTGGTCGGACCGGCGGGCGTCCACATCATCCGGTCCGGGTGAATCAGGGCACCCGCACCGGCCCCCGCTGCCGTGGCACCACCGCTCAGAGACCCGCCAATCCGTCGGTGCGGCAACCCGTTTGACACCGCCACCCGGCGGCCCACGTCGTACGGCGCGGCACGCCTCAGCTGACGGGGGCCGCCGCCGGCAGGTGATGTGAGAGCCAGCTGATCGCCTGCGGCAGCTCGGCGTTCCACGTGGAGAAGTTGTGACCGCCGTGGTCGAGCACCAGGGCAGTCACCGAGAGCGGCGCACCGGCCGTGTGGGCCAGGGTGAGGAACCGCCGGCTGTCGGCATATCCGCTCGACCCCGCCTCGTCCCTGGCCGTGGTCACCAGGACGGAGACCGGGGGCGGCGGCAGATGACGCAGGCGCCACTCGAGGTTGTTGAGGTTCCAGAGCACCCGGGAGCCGCCCCAGAGGTCGCCGGTGGTGCCGTCCCGCAGGGTGTGGAAGTACCCCGACAGCGTGACGGCAGCCGCGAACGTGTCCGAGTGCAGCATCGCCAGCTTGGCCGCGCAGTAGCCACCGGTGGAGTCGCCGATGGCTCCCCACCCCCGGGACTGCACCCGGAAGGCGGTGGCGACGGCCAGCGGCACGTCCTGGGCGAAGAAGGTCAGCGCCTGGGGACCGGCCGGGACGTCCGTGCACTCGGTGTCGCGTGGGTAGCTCACCGACGGGCGCATCATCACCAGGACCATCGGGCGCGCCCGGTGGGCCCGCACCTCGGCCAGCTGGCGGGCCGGGAAGTCCAGCCCCTTGAGCAGGTTGAGGTCGGTGCCCGGGAAGCCCGTGAACACCTGGGCGGCGGGGAACGCGCGGTGCCGGTACGCCGTCTGGAAGTACTCCGGCGGCAGGTAGACGAACGCGTGTGAGGTCAGCCGCGAGCGGACTCCGCTGATCGTGACCGACTCCACCCGGCCGCGGGTGGCCCACTGGGCCCTCGTGGACCACCCGGGGTCCGGCAACGACGCCACCGTGCTCGCCGCCGGGGGGTCGGCCGGCGTCGCGGCCCCCGGGCCGGCGGCGGCCATCGCGCGGCCGGGCAGCGCCGTCGTCCGCTGCTGCGGCGGGGCCGCCCCGGCCGAGCAGGTCGGACCAGGAGGAGTAGAAGTAGCCGTAGTCGTTCAGCAGGGCGGCGACGAGCACGACCGCGGCGACCTGGCTGGCGCCGACGAGGGCCAGGCGTAGGGCCGTCCGCACGCCGCGGGGGCCGGGCAGCCGCGCCCACACGAGCACCGTCGTCACCGGGAGCGCGACGGCCAGGATGGCCAGCAGGATCACCAGGGGCCACCCCAGAAGCGCCACGGCGAGCTCCGATCTGTCGTGGGCGGGCTGGACCGGCGCGCCTCTCCCCCGCGACTGTGCTCCCCGTACCTTGACGCCACCTGAGAGTGGGCTGCAGGTCCGCGTCGCCGGGCCGTCGCCTCCTCGGGACCGGCCGGCGGGACGCTCAGACCTGGACCTCCGGGGCGAAGTCCTCCTCCTCCCGCTGGATGAGGGCGCCGACCTCCTCGCTGCTGAGTGCCAGCTTCTCGGCCACCTCGTAGATCACCACGGAGAACACGCCCACGATGACGAGGTCCCACCAGTTCGGGAGCGCGTTGTTGCCGCCGTACCGGCCGAAGTAGCCGATCACCACCATCCCGGCCAGCCACGGCCAGACCCACGCGGCCGATCGGGCGTCCAGCGGCCCGCGGTCCTCCTCGCTCTCGGTCCGGCGCGTGATCGCGAAGATCACCAGGCCGACCAGCACGGCGAGACCGAGCTTCCAGGCCGCCGCGAAGCTCGACCAGTAGATGATCAGGTTGGCCGACACGAACCCGGCCGGCGACAGGATCCGGTACGCCGGAAGACGGTAGGGACGCACGCGGTCGGGGTCACGCTGGCGCAGCGCGTAGAGCGACACCGGCGCGAAGGCGTACATGATCGCCGTCGCGGACGTCACCAGGCCGACGAGGGACTGCCAGCTCGGGAACGGCAGGAAGGCGATCAGCCCGATGACGAACGCCAGGATGATCGACGGCAGCGGGACCCCACGCGGGCTCAGCCGGGCCAGGATGCGTGGCAGCTCGCCCTCACGTCCCAGGGCGTAGGACAGCCGCGAGGACGTCGCGACGTAGACCAGGCCGGTGCCGGCGGGCGAGACCACCGCGTCGATGTACAGCAGGGCAGCCAGCCAGCTCGCGCCGGCCGCGATGGCCAGGGTCGCGTAGGGCCCGAAGTCGCCCTTGCCGACCGGGTTGGCCCACCCACCGATGAGGTTGCCAGGGTTCAGGGCGCCGATGAACGCGATCTCCAGCAGCAGGTAGACGAGCGTGCCGATCGCCGTCGCGGCGATGACGGCCCGGGACACGTCGCGTTGGGGGCGCTTGGCCTCGCCGGCCAGCTGGATGGCCTGCTCGAAGCCCTGCAGGGCGAACACCACCCCGGCCGGGAGTGCGGCGAACACGCCGTGCGCGCCGTACGGCATGAACCCGCCGGCGGAGGTGAAGTTGCTGAGGTGGAAGCTGGTCAGCATCAGCACCACGACGGTCAGCAGCGGGATCGCCGTCTTCCAGATCACCACGGGGCCGTTGGTCTCGGCCATCGCCTTGACCCCGACGAGGTTGACGATCGTGAAGAACAGCATGAAGCAGGCCGCGATCAGCAGCCCGGTCGCGGTCAGCGTGCCGTTCACCCGCAGGATCGTCACGTGCTGGTTGATCCACGAGATGCGGTCGATGTAGGACAGCGTCGCCTCGACCTCGATGGGCGCGATGGTGACGGCCTGCAACCAGGCCATCCAGCCGGCCGTGAAGCCGGCCAGCGGGCCGAACACGAACCGCGGGAACCGGGCGGTGCCACCGGACGCCGGATACGCCGCGCCGAGCTCGGCGTGGATGAGCGCGAGGATCGCCAGCATGATCGCCGCGAGGACCCACGAGACCAGTGAGGCCGGCCCGGCGAGCGTGGCGGCGGTGAGCGCCCCCAGGAGCCATCCCGACCCGATGATCGAGCCCAGGGAGACGAAGAGCAGCCCCCAGAACCCGACATCCCGGCGCAGGTGCGGGCCGGCGCCCCTCTCAGCGGTGCTTCCGGTCGTGCTCATGACCCCTCCCAGTACTCCGGGTTGCCGACGAGTCGGCGGTCACTACTCCGGGTCGCCGACGGCGTCGGCGGTCACGCGACGCCGAAGGCCGGCCTCGCGACGGGGCCGTCACCTCCGGCAGGGCGCGCCTGACCCTCGCCTGCCGCGGCCGGCGGCTCCCCTGCGGTGCCACGATCCTGCGGCAACAGCCGTGTCTCCGGCGCTCAGGCGTGAGCCTCTTCCTTGAGCATGCCGCGGATCTGCTCACGCAGCTCCGGCCCGTCGGTGTGGCCGTGGACGGCGACTGCGTGCTGGGCGGCGGCCGCGACGACCTCTTCCTCCTCGCCGGAGATGGTGAGCGTGCAGCCCACCTCGCTGGGCATGTCACGACAGTCGGCAACCTTGCGAGCCATGGCGGATCTCCTTGTGCGATGAACCATCTGGACCTCGAAGAGCAACGTCGAGAGGTCAGATCCCTCCGGCCTCAACGGCCGCCACCACGGCCCACCGTGTTCCCGGGTCCCGAGGCGCCTCCAGTGCCCTTGGTCCCTTGACAAGTCCACCACCCGGGATGCGGCGGCCGCCTCGGCGGCCCTGGGCCGGAGGCCGCACCGCCGACGGCGCAAGTTGACAGGGAAGACATCGACGAGGATAGTTGTTGAAAGTTCAACAAGCCCCCTCAGCCAGGAAAGAGGCACCACCCATGGCCCTGTTCACCCGCAAGAAGTCCACCACCCCCGCCACGTCCTCCCCCGCCGCCACGTCCCCGGCCGCGGCGCCGGTCGCCGTGCTGGACCGTGACGCGTTCGGCGCCGCCACCCAGGCCGTCGGCGACGTCACCGGCAGCTACGACCTCGACGTCACCCACAGCCGGGTCGGGTTCTCCGCCCGCCACGCCATGGTCACCACGGTCCGCGGCGCGTTCACCGACTTCGCCGGCGAGGCCACCATCGACACCGCCGAGCCGGCGCGGTCCAGCGTGACGCTGACCATCCAGGCGGCCAGCGTCAACACGGGCCAGGAGCAGCGCGACGGCCACCTGCGCACCGGTGACTTCTTCGACGTCGAGACCTACCCGACCATCACGTTCGTCTCCACCCAGGTGTCCCGTCCGGAGGCCGACCTCTGGAGCATCGCCGGCGAGCTCACCATCAAGGACGTCACCCGCCCGGTGACGGTCGAGTTCGAGCAGACCGGCTCGGCCAAGGACCCCTACGGCAACCTGCGCGTCGGCTTCGAGGGCAGCACCACGATCAACCGCGCCGACTGGGGCCTGAGCTTCAACGCCGCCCTGGAGACCGGCGGCGTCCTGGTCAGCGAGAAGATCAAGCTCGACTTCGACATCTCGGCGATCGCCCGCACCGCCTGAGCGAGCGTCACCACGGACGGGCCCGTGGCCACCCGGCAGGGGTGGCCACGGGCCCGTCGTCGTGTCCGGCTACAGCTGGATGCCGCGGGTCAGGGCGCCGTCCACCACGAGGTTGGTGCCGCTGACCCGGCCGGCCACCGGGCTGGCCAGGAAGACCACGGGCGCCGCGACCTCCTCGGGGGTGCCCATGCGCCCCGTCGGGTTGAGGCCGACGGCCGTCGCGAAGAGCTCGGGGTCACTCTGCTCGATGTCGGCCCAGACGCCGTGCTCGAAGTAGGTGTTGCCCGGGGACACCGTGTTGGCCCGGATGCCGTGGTCGGCCAGCCGCATCGCGAGCCCGTGGATGTAGCCGACGATGGCGGTCTTGGCGGTGCCGTAGGGCCCGGAGGCGAAGTCCGACTCGCGCCCCGAGACGCTGGAGATGGCGATGATCGACGCGGCGTCGCTGCGCTCCAGGTACGGCATCGCGGCCCGGACCAGCCGCACCGTGTGCATGAGGTCGACGTTGAGGCTGGCCAGCCAGTTCTCCTCGGTGTCCGGGATCGCGAGGGCGCTCACGTTCGCCACCACGACGTCCAGCCCGCCGAAGGCCGCCGCCGAGCGGTCCACCCACGCGGCGACGCCGGCCGGGTCGGCGACGTCCACGACCGCGCCCAGCAGGTTCCCCCGGCCACGCAGCGCCTCCTCGGTCGCGGTGACCTGCTCCTGGCGCCGGGCACAGAACCCGACGACCGCCCCCTCGTCGAGGAAGGCCTCGACGACGGCGCGGCCGATGCCGCGCGTGCCTCCGGTGACGAGCACCCGCTTGCCGGTGAGCCTGAGGTCCATGGAGTCCGCCTTCTCGTCGGTGGAGCTGACAGGTGTCGGGTCAGAGCAGTCGGGCGCGGGCCCGCAGGTCGTCGTGGATGCCGCCGAAGGCACTGGCGGCCGGCAGCATCGACTTGGGCACCTTGACCACCACGCTGTAGTTGGCGTCGACCACGTTGGCCACCGGGACCCGGGCCACCTGCGACACGAGCTGGTAGGCGTCCATCGGGTGGAGGCCGTGGAGCTCGGCCACCCAGCGCACCATCTCGGCGTTGGCGATCCGCCAGGAGTCCTCCATCGGGCGGCTGGAGCCCACGGCCATCCAGCAGTCGTCGTCCTCGAGGCGCGGCCAGGCCGGCGCGCCCCCCTTGACCAGCTCCACGATCAGGGTCGAGGTCATCGCCCCCTCGACCGCGGTGCCACACGCCTCGCCCTCGCCCTGGCGGTAGTGGCCGTCACCGATCGAGAACAGCGCACCCTCGACGTTGACGCCGAGGAACACCGTTGCGCCGGCTCGCATCTGCGGCGTGTCCATGTTGCCGCCGAACCGGTCGGGGACCAGCGAGGAGCGCACCTCGTGGCCGGCCGGAGCGACCCCCACCGTGCCCAGCATCGGCTCGACCGGCAGCTCGATCCGGTGGTCGCTGTGCCGCGCGGCGAACGCGACGGTGCCCCGCGCACGGTCCAGCTGGTAGATCCAGGTGGTGTCCGGGAGCGGGTCCTGCAGGCTCACCGTGCGGTCGGTGCTGGTCATGCCGCCGAAGAACGGGATCGCCGCGGAGGCGCCCCAGTCACGAGCCGGCTCGAGGGACACCAGGTGCAGCACCAGCGTGTCGCCGGGCTCGGCGCCCTCGACGTGGAACGGCCCGGTCTGCGGGTTGACGAACCGCAGGTCGACCTTCGCCGCGGACAGGTCGTCGACGCTCTGCAGGGCCCCACCGAACGCGTCGTCGGACCACAGCCGCAGCGCGGTGCCGGGCGGGATGCGCATCACCGGCGCGACCCCGCCGAAGGTGTAGGCGTAGTGCTCACGACCAGGCGTGTAGGTCCGCACGTCCATGGCCGTAACGTACCTCAGCCCCACCGGAGCCGGACGTGTTCCGGCCGGAGGGCACCGACGTCCGTGACGCCCAGCAACGCCATCGTGCTGCGCACCTCCGCGGCGAGGATGTCGGCCGCACGCTGCACCCCTCGCTCGCCTCCGGCCATCAGTCCGTACAGGTAGGCGCGGCCGACCAGCACCGCGCGCGCACCGAGGGCGACGGCCGCCACGACGTCGCCACCGGAGAGGACTCCGCCGTCGACGAGGACCTCGGCGCGGTCGCCGACGGCGTGAACCACCTCGGGCAGCCGTTCCAGCGGCGTGGGCGCACGGTCGAGCTGGCGGCCACCGTGGTTCGACACGACCACGGCGTCGGCTCCAGCGTCGACGACCAGTCGGGCATCACCCGCCGACTGGATCCCCTTGACCACCAACGGTCCTGGCCATGCCTCGCGCAGCCAGGCCAGGTCCGCCAGCGTGGCCGCCGGGTCGAACATGCGGGCCGCCAGCTCGGCGACCGTCCCCTCGAACCGGTGCAGCGACGCGAACTCCAGCGGCTCGGTGGTGAGCAGGTCGAACCACCACGCCGGGTGCAGGGCTCCCTCGGCGACCGTGGACAGCGACAGCGAGGGCGGCAGGGTCAGCCCGTTGCGCACGTCGCGCTGGCGGGGGCCGGCAACGGGCGTGTCCACGGTGAGGACGAGCGCGTCGTACCCGGCGTCACGGGCCCGCGCCACGAAGTCGCGGCTGGCACCCCGGTCGCGCCACAGGTACAGCTGGAACCAGCGACGGCACTGCGGCACCTCGGTGGCCAGCCGCTCGATCGAGGTCGTGCCCATGGTCGACAGCGCGTAGGGGATCCCTGCCCGGGCGGCCACCCGCGCGACGGCCGGCTCGCCCTCGGTGTGCATCATCCGGGTGAAGCCGGTGGGTCCGAAGACGAGGGGCAGCGCGGCCGGACGGCCGAGGACGACCGCGGACGGGTCGACCGCCGCGACGTCCTGCAGCACCCGGGGCTGGAACTCCACGGCGGCGAACGCCGCCCGCGAGCGTCGCAGGCTGATCTCGTCGCCGGCCCCGCCGTCGGTGTAGTCGAACACCGCCCGCGGCGCCCGCCGCCTCGCCAGCAGCCGCAGGTCGCGGATGGAGGCCGCCGCCGCGAGCCGCCGCGCCGTCGGGTCCAGGGACATCGCGCGGGGTCGCAGCAGCGGCTCCAGCTCGGACCAGCGGGGTCGTCGACGACGGGTCATCCCCCACGTTCTACCCGATCGGACCAGGCCCGGACAGCGGGAACGACCTCACTCCACGGCGCCGGCGGGAGGTGGCTCGGTGCACCCCTGCCGCGCCGCCCAGCTCGCGGCCACCGCGGTGAGCACGACCGTCACCAGCGCCCCCAGCAGCAGCGCGGCCGGCTCACCGGGCGCCAGCACGTGCAGCTGCACCCCCACCGCGGCCGCGGCGACCGGCACGCCCAGCTGCGCGGCGGCGAGCGTCGCCAGGCTCAGCGGCTGGCCCAGCACCCGGGCCGCGGCGTGGCTGGCCACCGCCGCCAGGCCCAGCAGGATCCCGAGCAGGACCAGCGCCGGGCGCGCGCCCAGGGCGCGCAGGTCCAGGGAGGTGCCCAGCCAGACGAAGAAGACCGGGCCGAAGAAGCCCTCGGTGACCGCGAACAGCTGGCGCGCGAGCCGCCGCGGCTCCCCCACGAGCGAGACGCCGAGCCCGAGCACGAAGCCGGCCAGCAGCACCGAGACCTTCGACCAGGTCGCGACGGCGGCGAGCCCGAACAGCACCAGCAGGCTGGTCCGCAGCTCGACGGCGAGCTTGTGCCGCTCGGAGATGCGGTGGACCCTGCGCCGCACGCCGTAGCGCTCGAGCAGGGCCAGCACGCCGATCGCCACGGCGCCGACCAGGAGCACGGTCACCACTCCCAGGACCGCCGGGCCGGCTCCGCGCGGCGCCAGGGCGAAGGGCAACGCCACGATGCAGGCGATGTCGGCGACCGCCACCTGGGTCACCAGCTGCAGCACCGGTTCGCCGCCGAGCCGCTGACCCTCCACCACCGGCAGGACCAGCGCCGCCGAGGACGAGGCCATGACCACGGCGTAGACGGCGGCGTGCCCGGTGCCCAGGGCCCCGGCGATCCCGACGGCGAACACGCTGGCGACGGCGCCGACGAGCGCGGCGCGGGCCACGCCGGTCCGCAGGGACCGCAGGACCCGTCGGGTCCCTCATCG
This sequence comes from uncultured Actinomycetota bacterium, assembly GCA_963828995.1. Taxonomy (GTDB): domain Bacteria; phylum Actinomycetota; class Actinomycetes; order Actinomycetales; family Dermatophilaceae; genus CAVRTM01. Next base: position 214,945 of record CAWHHB010000005.1, on the reverse strand, counting down.
GGACGTGGGCACCGGCGACGAACATCACCAGCGCGAAGCCGATCTCGGCGAGGAAGGCGAACCGGTCGTCGGTGGGGTCGAGGTAGCCCAGGCCGGTGCTGCCGAGCAGGACGCCGACGAGCACCTCACCGACCACGACCGGCACGTGCCAGCGCGACCCCACCGCCAGCAGGGGGCCGAGCAGCGCGGCGAGCATGACCACGGTCAGGGCGGCGAAGTCCACGGTCCTCCCGCACCACGATCGGGCGGCCCGGGTCCGGACCGTCGGCAGGATCCCGCACCCGGCCGTGGCGACGCCGGGCGGCTCATTGTCCCGCACCCACCGCGCCGCGGGCCTGACCCCGACGGGTGATGGCGCGATGGTCCCGGATCACCGGCCCGCGCATGTGAGACTGCGCCGGTGGACACCCCGGGGCAGTCGAGCGTCGACGGACGGCGGCTGCGGCACCTGCCGCCGCGCCGCGCCGTCCTGGCCGGCGGCCTGGCCGCGACCGCGGCCCTGGTCACCGCCGCCGTGGGGGTCGAGCGCGGCGACCTGCCCGGCCGCCCGTGGCTGTCCAGCCACCTGGGCCTGAACGGGCCGCCCGGTCGGCTGCCGGACGTGACCCCCGGCCCGATGGTCAGCGGCACCCTGACCTCCCGGGCCCGGCTCGGGGCCCGCTGTGGCTGGACCATCGCCCGGCCGCCCGGCGCCGACGGCCGCCTGCCGGTGCTGGTCGTCCTGCACGGTCGCGGCGCCGACCACCGGTCGGCCCTGGGCGGCTACCTCGGCCTCGAGCGCTTCCTCGCCCGGGCCGTCGCCGCGGGCGCGGCGCCGTTCGCCATCGCCAGCGTCGACGGCGGCGACACGTACTGGCACCACCGGTCCTCGGGTGAGGACGCCGGCGCCATGGTGACCGACGAGTTCCTGCCGCTGCTGGGTCGCGAGGGCCTCGACACGCGCCGGTTCGCCCTGCTCGGGTGGTCGATGGGCGGGTACGGCGCCCTGCTGCTGGCCAGCAGGCTGGGCACCGACCGGGTGGCCGCGGTGGTCGCCGAGAGCCCCGCCCTGTGGCGCGAGCCCGGCGAGACCGCGGCGGGCGCCTACGACGACGCAGCCGACTTCCGGGCGCACACCCTGTTCGGGCGGCAGCACGCGCTGGCCGGCATCCCCCTGCGCGTCGACTGCGGCACCGGCGACCCGTTCTACCCGGCCACCCGCAGCTACGTGGCGGGCCTGTCCCCCAGGCCGGCGGGCGGCTTCCAGCCGGGTGGGCACGACCCGGGCTACTGGCGCCGGATGGCGCCGGCGCAGCTGGCGTTCGTGGCGCGGCACCTCGCGCCGCCGACCTGAGCGCCACGCCGCTGGGCCACGCCCCGGGCGCCACGTTCCCGGACCGGCGTCGCCCCGACCGGCGCGGCCCTGACCGGCGCGGCGCGGGTCCAAGACGGCTCCAAGACTGCGCCGCCAGGCTCGACGGGAATGGTTCACCCCACCCGTGAAGGAGCCCCATGTCGCAGGCCACCCGCACCGCCGCCCGCACCACCACCCGCGCCCCAGGACGCCTCGGCCCCGTCATCGGCGTCGTCGGCGCCCTGCTCGCACTGGCCGTCGCGTCCATCCACGTGCTCGACCAGGGAGGCTTCCCCGGCGACAAGTCACCGGCGTACATCGGGATCGGCTACTACGTGCTCGAGGTCGTCGCGGTGGTCGTCGCCGTCGCCCTGCTGGTCGGGCGCAGCCGCAACCGGGTCGGCACGTGGCTGCTGGCGGCCGCCGTCGGCGCAGGACCGATGGTCGGCTTCATCCTCACGCGTGGCCCGGGACTGCCCGATGCCACCGACGACCGCGGCAACTGGGGCGAGCCGATCGGCGTGGCCAGCCTGGTGGTCGAGGGCGTGCTCATCGTGCTGTCCCTGGCCTGCGCGGCGAGCCTGCGCACCCCGGACCGGGCCGAGGTCGGGGCCTCCGAGGAAGCCTCCGGCCGCTGAGCGGCATACTGGCGGCGTGGACACCGGCGTGGGGCTGCTGCTGGTCGAGGACGACGCCGAGCTGGCCGCGCATGCTGGTCCGGATCCTCGGCGAGGAGGGCTACGACGTCACCCACGCCCCCGACGGGCAGCGGGGGCTGCACCTCGGGCTCACCCGGTCGTTCGCCGTGCTGGTCATCGACCGTGGGCTCCCCGCGGTCGAGGGTCTGGACCTGATCACCCGGCTGCGCAGCAAGGGGGTGGGCACGCCGGCCCTGGTCCTCTCGGCGCGGGCCAGCACGGCGGACCGGGTCGACGGCCTCGACGCCGGCGCCGAGGACTACCTCACCAAGCCCTTCGACGTGGACGAGCTGCTGGCCAGGCTGCGGGCACTGCAGCGGCGGCACGCCGCCACCGCGCCGATGCTGACGCTGGGCACGCGGACCCTGGACGTGGAGTCCCGCCTGGTCCTGGCGGCCGACGCCGACCCCGGCCCCGGCGTGTCCCTGTCCGAGCGTGAGTGCCAGCTGCTGGAGCTGCTGGCCCGGCGGCCGCGGCAGGTCTTCTCCCGCTCCGAGCTGCTGGAGCGGGTCTTCACCGACGCCGAGTCGGAGGCGGTCATCGACACCTACGTCCACTACCTGCGCCGCAAGCTCGGCCGCGACGTCATCCGCACCGTGCGCGGCCTGGGCTACCAGCTCGGGTCCGCATGAGCGCAGGAGGCGGTGCCCGGTGAGCCCCGGTCGGGTCCGCGACGGCGACGTCGACCTGGTGCGGCGGGCGGCCCGGCGCCTGGGGGTGCAGGCCGCGGCGCTCGTCGCGCTGACCGTGCTGCTGATGGCCGGGTTCGGTGCGGCCCTGGTGATCGCCGCGCAGAACAACGCCGCCGAGGACCTGCTGCGCCAGGCCGCGGTCACGGCCGACGACGCGAGCGACCCACCGGCCGGCACCTGGCTGGCGCTGCAGGACGCCGGCGGCCTGCGGGTCACCGCGAGCCTGCCGCGCGGCCTTCCCGTCGCGCCGGCCCTGGACGGCGGTCGGCCGCACCGGGAGGACACGGGTGCAGGTGGTCCGGGTCGGGCCGGGCCGACTACCTCGTGCGCACCGATGAGGCGGGGCGGCACCACCGTCCAGGCGATCCTCGACCTCACCGTCGCAGCAGCGCCAACGGGCCGCGCTCGCCCGCATCCTGGCGGTCGTCGGCGCTGCCGGCCTGGCCCTGTCGGCCGTGGCCGGCACGCTGCTGGCGCGGCGGGCGGTCCGTCCCCTGTCGGACGCCCTGACCCTGCAGCGCGCCTTCATCGCCGACGCCAGCCACGAGCTGCGCACCCCGCTGACGCTGCTCGCCACCCGGGCCCAGATGCTGCGGCGCACGCCTGGTCAGCCGTCGGGCCGACCCGGTGGTCCTCGGCGACGCCGACGGCGTCGTCTCGGACGTGGCCCGGATGACCGACCTCGTCGACGAGCTGCTCACCGTGGCCGACCCCGGCTCGGACTGGCAACGCCGCTCGGTCGACCTGGTCGCCCTGTGCGCCGACCTGCTCGACAGCGTCCAGGACCACGCCCGCAGCCGCCGGGTCGCCGTCGTGCTCGACCCCGGCGACGGTGAGGTGCGGACGCACGGCAACGACGTGGCGCTGCGACGCGCGGTGCTGGCCCTCGTGGACAACGCGATCGAGCACACGCCGCCGGAGGGGCTCGTCCGCCTCACGCGTCGAGCGGCGGCCCGACGCCGTCGCGGTCCGCGTCTGCGACACGGGCACCGGGCATCGCGCCCGGTGAGGCGGCACGCATCTTCGACCGGTTCCGCTCCGGGTCCCAGAAGGCCAACCGGCGCAGCTACGGCCTCGGGCTGGCGCTGGCGCGTGACGTGGTCAACCGTCACGGTGGCCGGCTGACCCTGGAGCGCACGTCCGCGCGCGGCACCTGCTTCCTGGTCCAGCTGCCCCGTGACTGACACCGCCGCCTCCAGCCGGACTACTACACTGGTGGTAGTAGTTGCCCGACCTCGCCACCGCAGCGCGACCTTCCAGCATCGGAGCCCCGTGGACCCCTTCCCCTGCCCCGGCGGCCGACGGTGACCGGCATCGTCGACTCCATCCTCAGCGCCCCGGCCTGGGTGGTGCTCGGGCATCGTGGCGCTCGTGGTGTTCGCCGAGGACGCGCTGTTCGTCGGGTTCGTGCTGCCGGGAGAGACGGTGGCGATCCTGGGCGGGGTTGCGGCGAACCGCGGCCACGTGTCGCTCGCGGCCGTCATCGCCGTCGTGGTGGTCGCCGCGATCGTCGGCGACAGCGTCGGCTACGAGGTCGGCCGGCACCTCGGGCCGCGGATCCTCGGCCTGCGCGTGCTGCGTCGACCACAGCGGCAGCGCCGGCTGGCGGACGCGCAGGAGCTGCTCGCCCGGCGCGGCGGCAGTGCGGTCTTCCTGGGCCGGTGGGTGGCCTTCTTCCGGGCCGTGATGCCGGCGCTGGCCGGTACGGCGCGGATGCCCTACCCGAAGTTCCTGGCCTTCAACGCCGCCGGCGGCCTGGTCTGGGGCACGGCGGTGGTCCTCGCGGGCTACCTCGCCGGCGCGTCGTACGCCAAGGTGGAGAAGGCGCTCGGGCCCGGGCGCGGCGGTCGTCGTCCTCGTGCTGGCGCTGGTGGGCCTGGCGGTGTGGCGGGTGCGGGCCCACCGGGCCGAGCGCGAGCGGGGTGGCACCGGCACCCGGGGGACGACGCGGGGAGCGCACCGGCCGGTGCGCCGACTCCGCGGCGCGATGCTTGACTGGGGCCATGTCGTCACCTGAGGTGCACCCGCAGCAGGACCCGCCGACCGACCTGGTCCTCAGCAGGCCCGACCAGGTGACCGGCGCGCTGACCTACCACGCCGAAGGGCCGGTCTGGTCGCCCTCCTGGGGTGGCCTGCGGTTCGTGGACATGATGGCCGGTGACGTGCTGACCCTGAGCGAGGACGGGACCGTCCGACGGCTGCACGTCGGCACGCTCGCCGCCTTCGTCCGGCCACGGCGCGGCGGCGGCTACGTCGTGGGTCTCGAGCGCGGCCTCGGGCTGGCCGACGACCCGGACGGCGCGCCGACGCCGCTGCCGCCGATGTGGTCCGACCCGGGGATCCGCATGAACGAGGGCGAGCTGCGACCCGGACGGCACCCTCTATGCCGGTTCGGTGGCCTACGACCAGACCCCCGGGGCGGGCACGCTCTACCGGATCGACGCGGACGGCACCGTCGAGGTGGCCCAGAGCGGCGTCACCATCTCCAACGGCCTCGACTTCTCACCGGACGGCACCCTGGCCTACTACAACGACACGGCGACCGGCCGCACCGACGTGCTCGACGTCCGCGACGGGAGGCTCTACCGCCAGCGGCCCCTCCACGTCGGGGACGGCGAGCACCCGGACGGGCTCTGCGTGGACAGCGCCGGCAACGTGTGGGTGGCGCTCTACGGCGCCGGCAGGGTGCGCTGCTACTCCCCCGCCGGGCAGGTCCTGGCCGAGGTGACGCTGCCGGCGCGGCTGGTCACGGCCTGCACCTTCGGCGGCGAGGACCTGCGCGACCTCTACATCACGACCTCGCGGGAGCGGCTCGAGGACCCCGAGCCGTGCGCCGGAGCACTGTTCCGGGTGCGGGTGCGCGTCCCGGGCAAGCCGGTGCTCCCGTACGCCGGGTGAGCGACGGGGCAGGCCAGCGGGCCAGGCGGGCTGGGCGGTCCGGTCGCGGACGGCAGACCTGCTCCGTCTAGGGGCTGCGCCGCGGGGAAGTTTCGGGTAAGAGTCAGGCATGACCCAGGAAGACCTCGAAGCCACGCCCGTCGACCGGCTCACGGCGCCGGCAGCTGCGCGCCGAGCTGGCGCGCACCAGGACGGCGTTCGCGTCCTACGTCCAGGCCGTCGGCTCATCGCCACAGGCGGCCGCCGCGGACCTGCCGCCGGACGCGCGCCGGCACCTGGAGGTGCAGGAGGCGATCGACCGGCTCGACGGCGCGCACCGCCGTGGCCGGGTTCGTCGCCGAGGGTGCCTGACCTCCGCCGGGCCGTCCCGGCGTCCGGCCGGCAGCTGCGCCGTGGCCGGCCGGGCCGCGCCGGTCAGCTCGTGGGCTGGCGGGTGACGTGCCCAGGGACCGACAGCGGAGCCCTCGCCGGGCTGGCGCTGCCGGGCACCGGGCGCGGCAGGGGCGCGCACTCCGCGTCGGCCTGGTCGCCGGCGCGGCGCACCGGCAGCACACCGGTGGCCAGGTAGGCGGCGATCTTGTCGTCGACGCAGGCGTTGCCCAGCAGCGAGCCGGCGTGGGTCGTGCCGCCCGGCTCGGCGATCAGGCTGGCGTGGGTGAAGCGTCGGCGCACCTCGAGACTTCCCTCGAACGGCGTTGCGGCGTCGAGGGTCTCGCCGATCAGCAGCGCACTGGTGCCACCTCCGCGCACGGTGACCGGGGTGCCGGGCTTTGACCGGCCAGGTCAGGCACGGCGCGTTGTACCACGTGTTCGGCCAGGTCACGAAGGGCGCGACCCGATGGGTGCGCCAGGCGTCGTCGGCCCAGGTGCTCCACGAGCGTCGGCCAGGGTGCGTCGGTGCACTGCACGGCGTTGTAGACCGCGAAACCGTTGTCGTCACCCGGGGTGTCGGTGTCCTCGCCAGGCCGCCATGAGCTGCGTCGCGTCGTGCTGGTGCACCCACGAGGCGAACGCCTGACCGAGCCCCGGCCAGGTCGACTGCGCGTAGCCGGCGAGGAGGAACGCGTCGTCCCACTCCGCCGGGCCGACCTTCCCGCCGGCGGGGTGCTTCTGCAGCGCCGTCTCCTGCTCGTAGAAGAGCTGGCGCACCTCGTCCGCGGTGCCGCCGAGCTGGTAGGTGCTCGTCGAACTTCGCCAGCCAGCCGAACCACGCACCGAGGACCAGCTCGAAGGCGGTGTCCTGCTTGAGATTCGCTTGGTACCACACGTATCTCGGGTCCACGTTGCTGTCGAGCACCATCCGGCGCACGCGTGAGGGATAGAGCGTCGCGTAGACCTGACCGAGGTAGGTCCCGTACGAGAACCCGTAGAAGCTGAGCTTCGGCACACCGAGCGCGGCACGGATGTCGTCCATGTCCTGCGCGTTGTCGCGGGTCTTCATGTGCGGCAACAGTGTCGCGGCGTTCTTCTCGCACGCGCGGGCGTAGCCGGCGGACCGGTCCCGCCACGTCCGCTCCAGCGCGGCGGTGACGGGGATGTACGGCGGCCGCGGGGGCCGAAGTAGCCGGGGACGCAGGACAGCGCCGGCTTGCTGGCCCCAACGCCCCTGGGGTCGAAGCCGATCCAGTCATAGGTGTCGCCGGCGTGCTGGGGCACGTCCGCACCGATGAGGGCCAGGTTGAGGCCGGAGGCGCCGGGGCCGCCGGGGTTGACCAGCATCACCCCCTGGTACGTCGACGCGGGTGAGGTGTGCCGCACCCGCGACAGGGCGAGCGTGATCGTGGCGCCCTGCGGCTTGCTGTGGTCCAGCGGCACCGACGAGCGAGCCGCACTCGGCGTTGGCCTGCGCCAGGGCGGCTCCCTGGCACGGGCCCCAGGTGATCGAGCCCGCCGAGGGGACACCGCGTTGCCGAGGTGGCCGCCGCCGGAGCCGTGGCGGCCGCCTGCGAGGTACCGCGCGCGCCCGTGGCACTGACGGCGCCGGCCGATCCGGCCGCGCCGAGCGTGCCCAGTCCCAGGCACCCGGCGGTCACGAGCACGACGATCCTTCTCATGGCCGGTCCTCTCGGCGCCACGGATGAGGCCACCACGCTCCTCCTGCTTCCGGTGCCGGTCAACGGACCATCTGGGGGTGGCGCTTGCCGCGCCCGCGCGTCAGGGGGCCCAGATCGACGTGACCGGTGCAGCGGAGATGCTCCGGCCCACGCGCGGGAGCGCGCTCGAGCGCCTCCAGCGTGCTCAGCAGCGCGGTAGTGGTCGACGCGCTCGGCGTAGCGCCCGGGTCGCACGTGGGCGCCGGCGATGACGGTGACGACCCGGTTGCTCTCGCTGCGGTCGTCCTCGTCCCACGTCAGGACGAGCAGGCTGTTGTGGGTGGCAGCCCAGGTGGCGTAGCCGCCGAGGTGGCTCGCGCAGCCACTCGTCGCCCTCGCCCACCGTGCCGTCGTGCATGTCGTGGTCGAGGTCGGGGATCACGAACGACAGGTCCGGCAGTGCGGCGTAGCTGCTCGGGAAGGCCGTGAACGGCACGTTCGCCGACCGCGGCACCGAGGGGAAGTTGACCCAGGGCGAGTGCTTGCGGGCGTAGGCGCCCTGCTCGCAGACCAGGGAGCCGACCGCCGGCAGCCCCTCGGAGTACCCGGCGAAGCTGCGACCGGCGGTCGACCATCGACCGGCCCAGGTTCGCCGTCGCGAAGGTGTGCGGGCACGAGTCACTCGTGACCCCCTGGCGAGGAGCCGGAGAACAGCGCCAGGTAGTTGGGCTGGCTCGGGTGCGCCACGGCGTACGACTGGGTGAACAACGCGCCCCCGCGGCGAGCTCGTTGATGTACGGCGCCCGCGGGCTGCCGATGATCTCGTTGAACGACCGGTTCTCCATCACCACCACCACGACGTGGTCGGGGTGGGGCATGCCCCGACTGACGGCGCGGGCTGGACGGCTGCGGCGCTGGACGGCGCGTGGCGGACGGACGCGGCGTGGCGGTCGGGGTGGGACGGCCCGCCGTCGCCGGGCTCGGGGGGTGCGCCGCGGACCGTGACGCCGACGGCGACGTCGTCCCCGGCCGGCTGCCCACCGGGACGCCCGCGCCGCCGCACGCCGCCGTACCGGCCACCAGGGCGACCAAGGCGGCCAGGGCGACCGGGGGCAGGCAGGCAGCACGCATGCGGGACATCCTCTCCTGGGCCCTACAGGTCGCGCCGCGACACGATGCCCAGCGCGAAGGCCCGCTCGACCAGCTTGGCCCGCTTCTGGTTCTGCGGCAGGTCCTCGATGTGGAACTTGTGGAACAGCGTGCGCAGGTGGGTCTTGACCGCGTCCACGCTGAGGAACAGCTCCCCGGCGACGTCCTGGTTGGAGGCCGGCGTCGCGTAGGGCGTCTCCTGCTTGTACGGCCGGCACAGCGCCGTGAGGATCTGCCGCTGGGTGGGCGACAGCGAGGCGACGGTGACCACCTGGGTGCCGACCGTCGTCAGCTGCGAGGTGCCGCCCTCCGCGTCGCGGTAGCCGAAGGAGGTGGCGCCGAGCACGAACGTGTCGCCGTCGTACAGGCGGCGACGGCCGTTGACCCGCTCGCCGTTGAGGAACGTCCCGTTGCGCGAGAGCCCGTCGTCCACGAGCGTCCAGTTGCGGCCGATCCGGTCCAGCTGGGCGTGGACCCGCGACACCCGCTCGTCCCACGGCAGGCGTACGTCGCACCCCGACCCGCGTCCGATCGTCAGCGACGGGAACGGGTCCAGCAGCACCGTCTGCTGCACCCCGTCGGCGTCGCGGTAGACCAGCGCCGGTCCGCGGCCCCAGCCCGGACCCGGCGCGCCGGCTCGGCCCGGCGGCCCGGCGGCCTGCCCGGGGCCGGTCATCGGCGGCAGCCTCGCATGCCCCCACGATACGGCCTGCGCGCACCGGCGGACCCCGACCTCGCCCCACCCAGGTGGCGCCGGAGCACACCTCGGCGGTGAGCGGGCCAGACCTTGGGTGCCTATCTGCGGGGGTGCCACCGGGCCAGAGTTGGTCACAGGCCGACAGGGAGTCGGACGAAGACACAGGAGATGGGTGACTGGAATGTCCGGAACATGCCGACACCAGCACGGCAGGACGACCACGACCTCATCGGTGACACCGGCCTCGTGCCTCATTCCCTCCCTTCGAGCCGGCCGGCGTGGCCGGGTCGGCAACGGCCACACCTGCCGGCCTCCGGGAACGACCCGGACCCCGTGCGTCACCCGTCTCGGGTCCCACCTCTGGATCTGCGCCCACCCCGGCAGCCACTGACCCGGAGACCCACAGCGGCACCGCCAGTGCCTCTGCTCCGGCCGCTCCACCCGCTCCACCCGCTCCACCCCGCCCCGCGGCGCACGACCGCCAACGGACACCGCACGACCCACCCCCACCCCACCCCCTTCGCATCACCCCACCCGGAGGTTCGACATGTCACGCAAGCTCCTGGGCGGTCTCGCAGCGACCGCTGCGATCGCCGCCAGCCTGGCCACCGCAGGCACCGCCGGCGCCACCACGAACGCGACCACGACGAAGACGGCCGTGGTGAGCAGCACGGTGCGCCTCACCCCCGAGGTCGCCCGCACACTCAAGGGCGCCGGCCCCGCGGCGGAGCAGCAGGCGCTGGCAAGGTACTGGACGCCGGCCCGGATGAAGGCCGCCCGGTCCGACTCCGAGCTGCCGTCGCTGAAGAGCGTGGCCACCCGCTCGCTGCACGCCCTGTCGGTGAGCAAGACACCGAACGCCCCCCAGGGACCGGCCACCCGCGTCGCGCCGGCCGCCCCGAAGACCACGCCCAAGGTGCTGACCCGGACCCAGACCGTGCGGCCGATGGCCTCCTACCCCGGCTACCCGGTCGGCCACCCCGTCGCCCGCACGTCCGGCAAGGTGTTCTTCAGCAGCTTCGGCAAGAACTACGTCTGCTCCGGCACCGTCGTCAACAGCGAAGGCAAGTCCGAGGTGTGGACCGCAGGACACTGCGTCTCGGACGGCAAGGCATGGAACAGCAACTGGGTGTTCGTGCCCAACTACGTCAACGGCTCGGCGCCCTACGGCTACTGGAACGCGAAGCAGCTGTTCACGACCAACGCCTGGTTCAACAACAACAACGACTTCTCGAACGACGTGGGAGCGGTCGTCATCTACCGCAACAGCGGCGGCTGGCGGATCTCTGACTACCTCGGTGGTCAGGGCATCTCCTGGAACTACCCGCTGAGCTACATGCACGCCTTCGGCTACCCCCAGGCCAGCCCGTTCACCGGCGCGTACCTGACCACCGAGGAGGGTTCCACCACGAAATACGGCAACGACATCTACATGACCAACTACATGACCGGTGGCTCCTCGGGCGGCGGCTGGCTCAAGTCGTTCGACGGCCAGTGGGGCTACATCAACGGCCACAACGACTACAAGTACGACAGCCTGCCCCAGTACATGTTCTCCCCCTACTACGGCAACCAGGTCAAGGACCTCTACACCACCGTCCGGGGCATCTCCTCCTGACCCCTCCCCCAACCCGTCCGAACGGGGAGCCAGGTCGCAGCCGCGACCTGGCTCCCCGCATGCGCGACGCCACATCCTGCGAGCGACAAAAACCCAGCAAGCAGAAGGGAACTCATCATGGCGTGGCACCGTCAGATCACCATGAACACGACACTCCGCCTCAGCGCCGCCCTCGCGGTCCTCGTGACCGCGGCCGCGTGCGCCACGCCCACCACCGCCGGCAGTGCCGGAGGCAGCAACCCGCCGGACACCGGCGCCACCTCCTCGCCGGTCGCCCGTCCGCCCTCGGGGACGTCGCCCGCGACCCGGCCGAACGAGGCCTCCCCCAACGCCCAGGCGGTTGACCTCCGACCCACCCGGTGGGACCGCGTCACCGCTGACGGCCGCCGGCTCACCGTCCACTACACCGCGACCGGCCTCGCGGCCTGCCACACCCTCGGACGTGTCGACGTCAAGGAGACCCCCCGCACCATCACCGTCACGCTGCACGTGGGCAAGCTGCCGAAGGCCGACTGCAGCGGACCCCAACCCCAGCTCGCCGCACCCACCACCACCGTGGTCACCCTGAAGGCGCCCGTCGGCACCCGGCAGGTCCGCGACGGCGCGACTGCCTGAGCACCACGGTCCGCGGCGTCCCTCGTCCGCTCGCTCGAGGGACCGGGGTCAGCCCGTGAACCTGACCGAGTCCCTGATCCGGTCGAACGTCGGCCGCTGGTCGTCGAACCGGTCCGGCGGCGCGAAGAACGCCAGCAGCACCGACCCGCCTCCCCGGGGCTGCACCACGTCGAAGAGCACGTGCAGCTTGGTCTTGGGGTCGGTCGGGTCCTCCAGCACCCCCTCCAGCTCGTCGGCGGGGCTGCCGTCGATGGTCAGCTGCCGGTGCATCGGCTCAAAGGTGAGCCGGTCCGGCAGGAGGACGTCGATGGCGCTCTTCAGCCCGTCCGTCGTCGTGTCCGAGGCGGTGGACTCCGCGTAGACGTACAGCCCCACGGCGTCCGCGGGTGAGGTCGCCAACAGCCGACGGGTGCCGCCCCACCGGTCGGCTGAGCCCTGGAAGAACGTGGGACCGACCGCATCGGGGCGCGGAGAGAGCACCGCGTCGCTGGCCACCCCGTTCTGCTCGGCCCAGCTCTGCGGATGGCTCACCGTGTAGGGGACGATCGTGCCCGGGCTGGCGAAGGTCCGGAACGACTCCGCCGTCCGGGACGGCAGCAGGAAGACCGCCGCCACGACGATCAGGACCACGAAGGTGGCCGCCGCGATGGCGATCCACCGGCGCCGTCGCCGCGCCCGAGCCGCTGCCTCCGGTGCGCCGGGCTCGCTGTCGTCCCAGGACTCCTCCTCGTCGGCCTCCCAGCCGGCCTCCGGCTCGGCGTACGGCGCGTCGTCCCCGCCGGAGACGTAGGTCGGGTCCTGGTCCGTGGCCGCGTCGGAGTCTTCGGCGGCGTCGGCCGCCCCCGGCACCGGCTCGATCACCCCGGGTGGGAACGAGGGGTGCGACACCCAGCCGCTCGTCCGGTCCGGCGCCGCCGCCCGTCCTCGGTCTCGGTCTCCGGTCCGGCGGACCCGTTGCCGGTGGCTGCGTCCTCTGCCGCCCGGGCGTGGTTGGCGGCTGCCCGGCGGCTCGTGCGGGTGGTGCCCGGGAGCTGTACGGCGACGTCGAGCGCGAGCTCGAGGTCGCGCACCAGGTCGTGGCAGGAGCCGTACCGGTCCTCCGGCGCCTTGGCCATCGCCCGGGCGACCACGTCGTCGACGGCCGGGGACAGGTCGGGGCGCAGGCTGGTCACCGGTGGCGGCGCCTCGACCAGGTGCGCCCACAGCAGGGCGGCGTCGTCGTCGCGGTGGAACGGCAGCTGGCCGGTCAGGCACTCGTACAGCACACAACCCAGGGCGTAGATGTCGGTGCTGGGCCCCACCGGCGCCCCCTGGATCTGCTCCGGTGACACGTAGTCGACCGTGCCCAGGAAGTGACCGGTGCCGGTGAGGGCCCCCGACAGCGACGTGGTGCGCTTCGTCAGCCCGAAGTCGGTGAGGTAGACGTGGTCGAAGTAGCCGTGACCGGTGCGCTCCTGGGTGGAGGCGACCAGGATGTTGCCGGGCTTGACGTCGCGGTGCACGAGCCCGAGCTCGTGCGCCGCGTCGAGGGCGTCGCCGATCTGCACGAAGATCCGGAGCAGGCGCGCCAGGGGCATGCCCCCCGTCTGGCCCAGCAGCGCCTTGAGGTCGCTGCCGGCGACGTAGCGCATCGCGATGAACAGCTGGCCGTCCGCCTCCCCCGCCTCGTAGATCGGGACGATGTTGGGGTGGTCCAGCGAGGCGGCCAGACGTGACTCGCGGATGAAGCGCTGCTGGAACTGCTCGTTGTGGGCGAGCACCGGCGTCAGCACCTTCAGCGCCACCTTGCGGCCGAGCCTGGTGTCCTCGGCGCGGTAGACGACGGCCATCCCGCCGCGTCCGATCACCGACTCGATCCGGTAGCCCGCGACCTCAAAGCCCGACTGGTAGTCCGTCATCGCACCGCCTCGACGTCCTCATCTCACCGGACCGGTTCACCGCACCACCCACAGAACTGGTGCTGCGCCGCGAGGCGCCCGCCGCAGGAGGTGCAGAACCGCGGTGACGCCCCCGGTCTCGGAGGTGGCATCGGTGTCGGGTCTCCCGCCGGTGAGGGGTTCGGCGCCGGTGCCGGGTCCGGCGCCACCCGCGGTGCGGACGTGCCGGGGCCCGCCCCGCCGTGGACCGGCGACGACGGGCCGGGAGCGGCCTGGCCGGGCGCGGGACGCGGGGCGGACGGTCGGTCAGCGGCCCCGTTGCGGGGCGGCTGCACCGTCGTGCTCCGCTGGTCTGCCGCAGCCGCAGTCGCAGCCGCCGCCGCGGCGGAAGTGGCAGCCGTGGGAGCCGACCCGGTCGAGGGCGGCGGCGCCGTCCGGGGGCGAGCCGACGGGGTGGCCCCCACCGGCGACGCAGCACGGGCGCGCGTCCGGCCGGTGGGTCGGGTCCGACCGATGGGCTGGGTCCGGCCGATGGGTCGGACGGCTGGCACGGGCCGCTGCCGTGCCCGCTGCCGCACCCTCGACCGCCCCTGCGGCTCCGGCACCCGGTGCCCGGGAACCGCCCGACGGCGGGGCACCCGGTGACCCCGGCGCGCCAGGAGGCCGCCGGCCACCGGAGCTCGACCGCCCACGGTCCGGGCCCCCGGCCAGCGCGCCGACGGGCGTCCGTCGACCGCGCAGCACGAGGACCAGCACGGCCCCGGCGACGAGCAGCGTCATCGCGATCAGCAGGCCCGGCCAGAGCCAGCCCAGACCTGACCCTGACGTGTCATCGGCCGCCGTGACCTCGGGCACGGCCACGTTGCCCTGCGTCCCCGACGCGGTGACTCCCGAGGCAGCGCGTTGCTTGGCGATGGCCAGGTTCCGGCTGGCCAGGAAGTGGCCGGGGAAGAGCTCGAGCGCCTTGGTGAAGCCGGGCACCGAGGCGGCGAACCCGCCGTTCTTGAACAGGTGCATCGCGGCTTCGAAGCTGGTGTCGACCGGTCCGCCGTGGGGGCTCACGCCCGCCTTCTGCAGCACCGGCAGGATCGAGGCGACACCCACGAGCGGCGGAGTCGCACTGCCCGGAGCGGGTGGCGACGGCAGCAGCCCGATCACCTGGCCCCGCTCGGCCAGCACCGGGCCGCCCTGCAGGCCCTGCGTGCAACGCGACGTTGAGGCGTGCGGCGTCCTTGACGTCCTCGGCGTCCAGGCCGGTCGTCTTGAGCTGGCTGCCACCCACCTGGGCCAGGTGCTGGTTGATCTCCAGCAGCGGGTTGGCCGGACCGGGCACACCGGTGAAGCCCAGCACGCCCAGGGCCTTGGCTCCGGCGGCCGAGGCTGCCACCGCGACCGTCGGCATGCTGTTGGCGCCGCGGACGCGCAGGACCGCGACCTTGGGGGTGCCGCCCGGCAGGACCTCGGCGTGCAGGGCGCCGTACCGCGTCTGCGACGTGACGTAGGGGTAGACCACGAAGTCGGGCGTCACCCGGACGACGCACCCACCCGCGTCGTTCGTGACGTTCGGCGGGTAGCAGGCCTCCAGGCGCTGCTGGTTGTGGTCGCTCTCGTCCGCGATCTGGTTGCGCGAGAACGGGTCCTTCGGCAGCGGCGCGGCGTCGCCGTACGCGTGGTGGAACGCCTGGTTGACCCCGAAGATCCAGGCGCGCTCCAGGTCCGGCCGCGTGACGGCACCGGTGGTGACGATCGCCCCCGTCGGGTCGACGACGAAGCCGCTGGCCGTGTCGAGCACCGGGTTCCAGGTGCTCTGCTTGATGGCGATGTGGATGCCGGAGGGGTCACCCACCTGCCGGTGCTCGATCAGGGCGACCTCCACCGTGGCCCGAGCCTCGATGTAGACCACCCCGGGTGACGCACGCTCGGTCGGCGTGGGGTGCGTGTGCGCCTGGGCGGCGGAGGTGCTCGCGGCCAGCAGAGCCAGCGTCACCGCGGCAACTGCCAACGGGAAACGACGGTTCGGGTGACCAGACATATGCGCTCCGCACGACCGTGTTGGCGAGCCGTCGTCGTGTCGGCAGACCTCGCCCCTCACCCATGGAAGCCCCATCCACGAGGGCTGTCAACGCGCTGTGAGGGTGGCCTCCCCTGTCGGATCGACGACAGTGGACCGCTGCGCCACGCGGTCGGGCACCCGCCTGGCCCACCCTGGTCGACCGGGTGGGCAGGTCACCCGGCCACCCGCTCGATGTCCTGCGCCAGCTCCTCCGCCGTGGCGTAGCGGGCGGCCGGGTCGGGCTGCAGGGCCCGCATCACGATGCCCCGCTCACCGTCGCTGAGGTCGGCGTCGGGCTCCGGCCGGCTGCGCAGGTACATCCGGACCGCCACCATCGGGTCGGCCGACACGAGCGCCGGGTAGAGCCCGTAGCCGGTGAGCGCGAGGTGCAGGGTGACCCCCAGCGCCCAGATGTCGCTGGCCCGACCGGCCCGACCGCCCCTCATCAGCGCCGGGTCGACCAGCTCGAGCTCGAAGCCCCCGGCGCGGGTCGAGATACCGGTCAGCGGCTGCCCGTGCGAGACCACGTGGGAGACCTCCGGCTCGGCCAGCACCGCGCCGGCGGGGTCGAGGAAGATGTTGCTGGGCTTGATCGCCCGGTGCACGATTCCCGCCTCGTGCAGCTCGTGCGCGGCGTGCGCGGCCCGGGCGACCGCGGCCAGCCGCTCACGCCGGGGCACCTCGCGCGTGGGCGACGCGAGCGAGCCCAGGACCTGGTGGCGCATGGCGTAGAAGAGGGTGCCGCCGTCCATGGCCACGTCGTGCAGCGCCAGCAGCCTCGGCGAGCCCACGTCGGCGAACAGCCCGAGCTCGGCGGACAGGGCGTCGAACCCCTCGTCGGTCCCAGGGACCAGGAGCACCTTGACCGCGACCTGGCGGTCGGGGATGTCGACCCGCGGCGGCGTCCTGGCCAGGAAGACCCGGCCGTGGGGGCCACGACCGATCTCGCGCAGGAAGACGTAGTCGCCGGCACCCTCCATCCCCGGTCTCCTCTCCTCGTCGGCGCGCTCAGGGCCGCAGCGGCTCGTGGTAGCAGTCGAACAGCAGCTGCCGGTGGCCGACGCGGACCCGGTCGCCCGGGTAGAGCCGGGTGCCCGTCCCGGTGTCGACGGGCGTCCACGGCCCGGCCGGCCCGCTCCGGCTGACGAAGGTCCCGTTGGCCGAGCCGCCGTCGCTGACCCGCACCGTCCACCCCGAGAGCGTCAGCCGGGCGTGCACCCGTGAGGTGCTGTGCTCCTCGTCCCGCAGCACCAGCGGCGCGGCGGCGCCGGACAGCACGGCCGGGGCCCGGCCCGGGTCGCGCCCGAGGACGTAGTCGCCGGTCAGCGTGAAGACCGACCCGTCGTCGGTGACGAGGACCCCGAGCGGTGGCCGGGGCTGGGTGACCCGCTCGGACCCGCTCTCCCTCGGCGCACCGCAGGTGCGGCAGGTCGTCTCCTCCGGGTCGCCGAAGTGCCCGGCCCGGCACACCACGCCCTCGACCATGACGACCTCGCCCGGACGGGGCGGCGCAGCCGAGCCCGGCGGCGTCGCCGTCCCCACCGGCAGCGGCGGACGGCGGGACGTCGAGGGCCCACCCGACCCGGCCGGGCCGCCCGGCCGGCCGGCCAGCCGCATGCTGCGGAACGGCGCCACCGCCCGTAGCACGGTGTGCCCCTGCGTGACCGCCGACGCCGGGGCCGGGGCCGGCTGCGTCGGGTGCGGGCGGGCGGGCTGCGCCGGAGCCGGCGGAGGTGCCGTCGGCTGGGTTGGCACGGGGATCGGCTCAGCGGTCGGCACGGGGATCGGCTCAGCGGTCGGCACGGGGATCGACAGGGTGCCGGCTCACGTGCCGTGCCGGGGACCCGCGCCAGCAGCGGCGGCTGGGGCAGGCGCGCTGCCCACAGGGTCACGCCGCTGCCCGGGACGGTGCCCGCCTCGAGGTCGAACGGCACGGCACCCGGGGCGGTCTCGGCCCCGGCCGGCTCCCCGACCACCGTCACCCGGTCGTACGGCGCGTCGATGGTGCGCTCCAGCCAGGTCAGCGCGTCCGCGGCGCTGAACGACTGCTCCGCCGGGCCGTGCACGGTCACCGTGAGGCCGCCGTGGACCAGGACGCGCAGCGCCGTACCGGTGCCGACCACCAGGGCGAAGGCCGGGACCTCCTCGGGCTCGGCCTCGGTGAGCACCCACGCGGCGTGCCGCAGGCGTCGGCGGCCGGTCGGGTCCGGGGTGTGCCGGTGCAGCTGCAGCAGCTCGGCGGTCCGCTCGGCCTGGCCCGCACCGACCGACGGGACCACGAGCAGGGCGTCGCCGTGCCGGTCCACCACACCCGGCCCGGCGTGGACCTCGACCCGGCCCCACCCGGGTGGCGACGCGCTCGCGTCGCCGTTCGGGTCCTGGGTCGGGGTCATGCGGTCTCTCCTTCGCGACGGGGCGCGGGTGGGGCAGGGGACGGGCGGGGTGCGCCAGGTCAGGGTGGCGCGGTGGTCGCGAGCGCCCGGTCCAGGTTGACCGCGGCGCTGATCAGGGCCAGGTGGGTGAAGGCCTGCGGGAAGTTGCCCAGCGCCTCCCCCGACGAGCCGATCTCCTCGGCGTACAGGCCCAGGTGGTTGGCGTAGGTCAGCATCTTCTCGAAGGTGTGCCGCGCCTGGTCCAGACGGCCGGCGCGGGTGAGCGCCTCGACGTACCAGAACGAGCACAGGTTGAAGGTGCCCTCGGGCTCGGTGAAGCCGTCGCTGCCGTCGTTGTGGTAGCGGTGGACCAGGCTGTCGGTCACCAGCTCCTGCTCGATCCGCTCGAGGGTGGACAGGAACCGCGGGTCGCTGGGGCCGGAGAACTGGACCAGGGGCATGACCAGCGCTCCCGCGTCGAGGGTGGAGCTGCCGGGGTACTGCACGTAGGCCCGGCGCACGGGGCTCCAGCCGCACTCCTGCACGTGCAGGTAGGCGCGGTCGGCGGCCTGGCGCCACGCGCCCAGCGGTGCCGGCAGCCCCCGCTGCTGGGCGATGCGCCCGGCCCGCTCGAACGCGACCCAGGTCATCAGGCTGGAGTAGGTGAACCGCTGGCGCGGCCCGCGCACCTCCCAGACGCCGCAGTCGGCCTCCTCCCAGTGCTTCTCGAGCCAGTCCAGCTGACGGCCGAGGGCCACCCACAGGTCGTAGGAGATCGGCTCGCCGTACTTGTTGTAGAGGTAGACCGAGTCCATGAACTCGCCGTAGATGTCCAGCTGCAGCTGGTCCGCGGCGCCGTTGCCGATCCGGACCGGGCGCGAGTCGCGGTAGCCCGACAGGTGCTCGAGGGTCAGCTCGGGTGGCGAGGGACCGCCGTCGATGCTGTAGAGGATCTGCAGCCCGGTGTCGGCCGGGGCCTCGCGGCAGCGGGCCTCCAGCCACGACATGAACGCCGCCGCCTCGTCGGTGAAGCCCAGGCGCATCAGCGCGTAGACGGTGAACGCCGCGTCGCGGACCCAGGTGAACCGGTAGTCCCAGTTGCGGGTGCCGCCGATCGCCTCGGGCAGCGAGGTCGTGGGCGCCGCGACCAGGGCCCCGGTCGGCTGGTGCACGAGCAGCTTCAGCGTCAGGGCCGAGCGCTCGACCATCTCGCGGTAGCGGCCGGAGTAGCGGGACCGGCGCACCCAGCGCTGCCAGTACGACAGGGTGGTCGCGAGCAGGGCGTCGACCTCGACCATGTCCAGCGGCCGGGGCGACCCCCGCCGCGACAGCGACAGGGCCAGCGTCTCCCCCTCCTCCAGGACGGGACGGGCCACGGCGGCGGCCCCGCCCCCACCGGGGCCCCCGTCGGCGACCAGCGACACGGTGGAGCGCAGCACGAGCTGGCCGGCCGGCGAGGAGAAGAAGGCCCCCGCCCCCTCGACGATGTCGACCTCGGTGCGGGACCGGCCGTAGTCGAACGCGGGCTGGCAGCGGATGTCGACCTCGACCCGGCCGCGGACCGCCCGGACCAGGCGGACCAGCTGGTGCGCGGCGCCCCCGGCCCGGCCGTGCTCGTGCGGCACCATGAAGTCCACCACCTCGCCGACGGAGCTCTCCCCGAGGAACCGCGTGAGCAGGATGTTGGAGTCCGGGAGGTACATCTGCTTGGTCCGCATGGCACCGGTGCAGCGGACCGTGAACCGGCCGCCGCGGTCCGGGTCCAGCAGCGCGGCGAACACGGACGGCGAGTCGAACCGCGGCAGGCACAGCCAGTCGATGTCGCCGCCGGTGGTGACCAGGGCCGCGGTGTGCAGGTCGCCGATGATGCCGTGGTCCTCGATGGGGACGTGCCGGGACCGCCCCTCAGCGCCGCGCGCAGCTGTGGTCATCGTGCCGCCACCTTCGACGTGCAGACACCCTGGACCGAACTCCCCTGGTCGTCGATCGTAGCGCGGCGGCGAGGGCGCGGAAACGCTCGAAGACGGGGCCGGGGCAGCTGTAAGAAGACGGTCTGGTCTGCACACAAGCAGGTATGGACCTCTTCGTCGCCGGGCCCCGGTACGTGCTCTGTCGGGGCGGCCCCCATGACAACGAGCGCTGGCCACTGGTGCGGGACGTGAGCCCCGGCCACACCTTCGCCTGGGAGGACGCCGACGGCCGCGTCCGCTACGCCGTGCTGGCCGAGATCGTGCACGGCAACTGCGGCCCCATGTGGGTCGCCGCTCCGCTGGCAGCCTGACCCTCAGGTCGGCCCCGGGGTGGCCGATGGGTGGGGTGACGGGGTGGCGCACGGGCTCGCCCCGGCAGCCCTGGCAGCCATAGGAGTCGAGCGTGGCCCTGAACCCCGCCCAGGATCCCGGTCCTGCACCTCCTGCGGCGGGCGACCTACGGCCCCACCCCCGAGCTGGCCGCCGAGGTGCGCAGGACCGGTACGACGGCCTGGCTCGACGCGCAGCTCCACCCGCTCACCGCGGTGCCCGACACCGGCCATGGACACCCTGGCCAGGCGCTACCCGCGGCAGTCCCTCGCGGTCTGGCAGGCCCGTGACCAGCTGGCACCCGACGACCGCTGGGCGCTGATGGAGGAAGCGGTCGACCTGCACATCGCGCGGGCGGCGTGGTCGCGCCGCCAGCTGCTCGAGGTCCTCGCCGACTTCTGGTCCAACCACCTCAACGTGACCTGCCCCTCGAGCGACGTCTGGGACTCCCGGCACCTCTACGCCCGCGACGTCGTCCGGAAGCACGCCCTGGGGACGTTCTCCGACATGCTCGTGGCCTCGGCCCGGCACCCGGCCATGCTCGCCTACCTCGACAACGCCACCAGCTCCAAGAAGGCGCCCAACGAGAACCACGGCCGCGAGCTGCTCGAGCTGCACACCGTCGGGGTCGACGGCGGCTACACCGAGAAGGACGTGCGCTCCTCGGCCCTCATCCTCACCGGCCTGTCGGTGGACTCCGACTCGGGCGAGTACGAGTACAAGCCGATCCGCCACTACGTGGGGCCCGTGACGGTGATGGGCTTCTCCCACGCGAACTCCTCGGCCCTCACCGGCGAGGCGGTGGCCGTCGCCTACCTGAAGTACCTCGCCAGGCACCCGGCGACGGCGCGCAGGATCGCCCGGAAGCTCGCCGTCCGCTTCGTCTCCGACGCACCGCCCGAGACGCTGGTGAGCCGGCTGGCGGCCTGCTACCTCGCGGGTGACACCGCCATCGCGCCGGTGCTCAGGCTCCTGTTCACCTCACCCGAGTTCGCGGCGGCGACGATGGCCAAGAGCCGCACGCCGTTCGAGGACGCCGTCGCCACCCTGCGCATCCTCGGCGTGCAGCCACCGGCCAGCGGGACGACGCCCCTGCGCGAGCTCGCCTGGTCGGTGGCCGGACTGGGGCAGGCCCCGCTGCGCTGGCCCGCCCCGAACGGGTACCCCGACGTGGCGGCCGCGTGGGTCGGCAGCTCCGGCACGCTGGCCCGCTGGAACTTCCACCTCAGCCAGACCGGCGGCTGGTACCCGCAGGGCCTGGTCCGCAGCCCCCTCCGCTCGCTGCTGCCGGCGGCGCTGCCCACGACCCACGGCGCCCTGGTCGACGCGCTGGCCGCCCGGCTGCTGATCGCGCCCCTCACCGCCGGGCAGAAGGCGGCGGTCTGCGCCTTCGTCGACGCCACCCCGGCCAAGGCCCTCAGGAGCACGGACGCCGCCCTCACCTGGCGGCTGCCGTACCTCGTGGCGCTGCTGCTGGACTCCCCCCACTTCGCCACGCGCTGAGGAGCCGACATGACCCCGCAGACCCCTGACGGCGGCGACCACGCGTCGTGCAGCTGCCCCCAGGACGGGTCGGCCGTCTCCCGCCGGGCCGTGCTCCGGGCCGGGGGCGCCGTCGGGGCCCTCGCCCTCCTCGCCTCCGCGGCCGGGTCGCTGGTGCACACGCAGGTGGCGTACGCGGCGCCCACCTACACCGGCGACACCCTGGTGGTGCTCAGCCTCCGCGGCGGCTTCGACGGGCTCTCGGCGGTCGCACCGGTCGCCGACCCCAGCTACCTCGCGGCGCGTCCCACGATCGGCATCCCGGCGTCGCGGGCGATCCAGCTCGACGGCCGGTTCGGCCTGCACCCGGCGCTCGCCGCGCTGCGGCCCTACTACCAGGCGGGCACGTTCGGGGCCGTGCACGCGGTCGGCCAGCTCAACCCCACCCGCTCCCACTTCGCCGCCATGGAGGACATGGAGAAGGCGGCGCCCGGGTCCAGCCTGCGCACCGGCTGGATCGACCGGATGGTCGGCCTGGCGGGCTCGCCCAGCCCCTTCGCCGCCACCGTGATGGGCTCGACGACCGCGCCGAGCTCGTTCATCGGCCCGAGCCCCGAGGTCACGATGCGGTCGGTCGACGCGTTCCAGCTCTCCGGGGCCGGCACGGCAGCCGAGCGGGTGCGCTGGGACGCGGCGATCCGCGGGCTCTATGCCGGGGCGCCGTCCACCCTGGCGACGCCCGCCCTGGCCACCCTGGGACTGCTCGGTACGACGGCACAGCTCAAGGCGACGCCGTACACCCCGGCCGCGGGTGCGACCTATCCCGCGGGTGACCTCGGCAACGCGCTGCGCGACGTGGCCCGGCTGATCAAGTCCGGCGTCGGCGTGCGGGTCGCGGCCGTCGACGTCGGCGACTGGGACATGCACGTCAACCTGGGGCGCCCCGACTCGGGCTGGATGTTCACCAAGCTGACCGAGCTCGGCCAGGCCCTGGCGGCGTTCGCCAGGGACCTGGGCGCCGGGCTCGACAACGTCACCCTCGTGACGCTGTCGGAGTTCGGCCGGCGGGTCGCCGAGAACGGCTCCGGTGGCCTGGACCACGGCCACGGCAACGTCTCGCTGCTGCTGGGCGGCGGGGTCGCCGGCGGCAAGGTGCACGGCGTCTGGCCGGGGCTCAGCGCCCCGGCGCTCGTCAACGGCGACCTCGCCGGCACCACCGACTACCGCACGATCCTGGCCGAGATCCTCGAGAAGCGGTGCCGCATGTCGGCGTCCACCGTGTTCCCCGGTCTGCCCTCGACCCGGCTGGGAGTGGTCAGGCAGAAGGCCTGACCCCGGGAGGGCGGGGCGCCGGCCCGTGGCGCGGCGTCGCGCCTTGAGCCGGCCTTGAGGTTGGCGGACCCCCGCCGTGGTGGTGCGGCGATCTCTTGCGCCCACGCACCCGCCGCGCTTGAGACCAGGCCGGCAGGGTGGTCGAGCGACGAACGACGTCCCGCACCCACCGCACCCGACGACGGAGCACCCCATGCGCATCGGCCTGACCACCACCGGCGGCAAGATCCTCGCCTCGACCGTCCTCGTCGGCGCGGCGGCGAGCGTGGCCGGGCTGGGCACCTTCGGGACGTTCACGTCCACGACCGCCGCGAGCGCCGCCGTCGCCTCGGGCACGGTGCGGATCGCGCTCGGTGCCGGCGGTGAGACCAACCCCCTGGCCGTCCCCGTCACCGGTCTGGTTCCCGGCGACACGATCAGCCAGCCGGTGCTCCTGGCCAACACCGGGGACCAGGACCTCGCCTCGGTGACCCTGACCACGGCGGCCACCAGGTCCTCGAAGCTGGACACCGACCCGGTGGCCGGGATCCAGATGCAGATCCAGTCCTGCCCCGTCGCCTGGACCCAGGTCGGCTCCGCGCCGCGGGTCGGCTACACCTGCACCTCCCCCACCACGGTCCTCGCCCCGCACGCCGCGATCGGCACCGCCATGGCGCTGAGCCCGCTCGCCGCACTCGCCGCGGGCCGGAGCGACAACCTGCTGGTCAGGGTCACGCTGCCCGAGTCGGCCGGCAACGACGTCCAGGGCCTGTCCAGCGTCATCGGCTACACCTTCACCGGCACCCAGCGCGCGGCCGCTGCCCGGTGAAGCCGCCTGAAAGACGGCCGGTACGACGCCGCGCTGCGGCAGGATGGCGGGACCACCTGACGAGGGAGACGCCATGCCGCAGTACAAGGTCGTGGAGCTACGCGAGGGCATGATGGGCGGGAAGATGTCCGGCGACAAGCTGGAGAAGGTGCTCAACGAGCACGGCGCGCAGGGGTGGACGCTCAGGGCGATCACCTCCGTGGACGTCAAGGGGCGGATCGGGCCCGGCGGGGTCGAGGGCCTGCTCGTCACCTTCGAGCGCCCCTGACCCGGCCCGGCACCCCTCGGGCGGTCAGGGACCGGGCCGCGGCGCGGGCCGGCTGCCCGCGTCGGTGCTGCGGCCGACCACCGCCCGGTAGCGCCAGGCGAACGACCCGTCGGGACGCAGCGCGAGCAGGAGCCAGCCGTAGGTGTCGGCGAAGCGCCGCTGGATGAACCGCGGCGTGGTCACGAACGGCCGCAGGCCGATCCCGCCGGTGGACACGTTGAACGCCGTCGTCCCGCTGCCCGCCGCCGGGGTGCAGACGCCGGTGCTGAGCACCGGGCAGGTCCGCTCGTAGTTGTGCTGGCTGCCGGACAGCGTGACGCGCACCCGGTAGCGCTGCAGGACGTCCACCCAGGGCTTGACCTGCGCGTCGCGAGCGTGCTGGTCGGTCGTGGAGGTGAAGTAGGGGTCGTGGTAGGCCACGAGCAGGTGCTTGCCGCGGGCCCTGGCCCGGGACAGGTCGACCGCCAGGGTGCGGGTCATCGCCCTGGCCCGGGACGGCGAGTAGCGCCAGAGGCCGGTCGGCAGGCCGACGAGGTGCCAGGTGCCCACGTCCCGCGACCAGAGGTCACCGGGCCCGACCGAGGCCCGACGGGCCCGCACGAGCAGCGACGGCCCGGTCCGCTGCCCCGGGCAGGTGCCGGCGAAGTGCCGCCGGTAGCCCTGCTCGTTGGTCAGGCCGGTCCAGTCGTGCGTCGGGCCGGCGATGTGGAACATCCGCGGCACCACCCGCCCCCAGAGCCGGTCGTAGCCGGCGACCAGCGCGGTGCAGGTGCCCGTGAGGTACTGGTAGTCGCCCAGCCCGAACACCAGCGTGGTGCGGGTCGCGGCGATCGATGCCGCCACCCGGGCGGTCGGCGAGCTCGGCGAGCGGTTGCCCGGTGGGTTCATGTCCCCCACCGCCGCGATGGTGATGACGCCGGGCGTGGCGGCCATCGCAGCGTCCGTCGCAGCGGCCGCCTTGCGGGTCCGCTGAGCCAGCGGTCCGGGCCCGACGGGCGCCCGCGCGGTCACCGCCTTCACCGCCGTGGTTCTCGCCGCCGCGGTCGTCACCGCGGCACAGCCGGCCACCGGCGCGGACAGGCCCAGGGTGAGCGCCACCCCCGCGGCGAGCCGGCGACCGGGTCGAGGGAGGGCTGTCATCGCGAACCTCCGGGAGGTACCAGTCAGACCGGGTCCCCGCCCGTCCATGCTGGCACGGTCCCTCCCGGCGCCGTGCGGCTTTCCGACATCGCGCCGGGGTCCCGTGGCTGGCGCACCCGGGCGAGCGGGCGGACGCGCGACACGCGGACCCCGCAGGTGATTGAAGAGTCCACTGCTGGGTACGGTGTGGCCCGACGAAGGAGGCGACGCGGATGGACGCTCGTACGACGTTCCTGTCCTGGCCGGTGATGCGCCAGCTGACGGGGAAGGACCCGCTCGGGCGCGGGGCCGCTGCGCAGTCCGCGCACACCCAGGCCATCACCCCGCGGACGGTGACCGCTGACCGCGTCGCCCGCAGCGTCTGCCCCTACTGCGCCGTCGGCTGCGGCCAGCGGGTCTTCGTCAAGGACGAGAAGGTCGTCCAGATCGAGGGCGATCCCGACAGCCCGATCTCGCGAGGACGCCTGTGCCCCAAGGGATCTGCGAGCAAGAACCTCGTCACCAGCCCGCTGCGCCAGACGAAGGTGCGCTACCGGCGCCCGTTCGGCACCGAGTGGGAGGACCTCGACCTCGACACGGCGATGGAGATGATCGCCGACCGGGTGGTCAAGGCCCGCGCCGACACCTGGCAGGACCTCGACGACCAGGGCCACAAGGTCCGGCGCACCATGGGCATCGCGAGCCTGGGGGGTGCCACGCTGGACAACGAGGAGAACTACCTCATCAAGAAGCTGTTCACCGCGATGGGCGCCATCCAGATCGAGAACCAGGCGCGTATTTGACACTCCGCCACCGTTCCCGGTCTGGGAACCAGCTTCGGTCGTGGCGGCGCCACGAACTTCCTGCAGGACCTGTCCAACGCTGACTGCATCGTCATCCAGGGCTCCAACATGGCCGAGGCCCACCCGGTGGGCTTCCAGTGGGTGATGGAGGCCAAGGCGCGCGGCGCCAAGGTGATCCACGTCGACCCCCGGTTCACCCGGACCAGCGCGCTGGCCGACACGTTCGTGCCGCTGCGCGCCGGGTCCGACATCGTCCTGCTCGGCGCGGTCATCAACCACGTGCTGCAGAACGAGCTGGACTTCCGTGACTACGTCGTGGCCTACACCAACGCCGCGACGATCGTCAGCGAGGACTACGCCGACACCGAGGACCTCGACGGGCTGTTCTCCGGGTTCGACCCGGAGACGCGCACCTACGACCCGTCGTCCTGGCAGTACGCCGGCCAGGAGGAGGACGGCACGGACCGCCAGGACCACCAGACGCAGCGCGAGACCGCCAGCGCCCTGCAGCACGAGACGCACGGCCTGAGCGTCGAGGGCCACCCGGAGCGCGACGAGACGCTGCAGCACCCCCACTGCGTCTACCAGATCCTCAAGCGGCACTACGCCCGCTACACCCCGGAGATGGTCGAGCAGACCTGCGGCATCTCGCCCGAGACGTTCGCCGAGCTGTGCGAGGCGTGGACGTCCAACTCCGGGCGGGACCGCACCACCGCCCTGGTCTACAGCGTCGGCTGGACCCAGCACGGGGTCGGCGTGCAGTACATCCGCGCCGGCGCCATCCTCCAGCTGCTGCTGGGCAACATGGGCCGTCCCGGCGGGGGCATCATGGCCCTGCGCGGTCACGCCAGCATCCAGGGCTCGACCGACATCCCGACGCTGTTCAACCTGCTCCCGGGCTACCTGCCGATGCCCAACGCGCGGGACCACCCCACGCTGGAGAAGTGGGTGGACAGCGTCCGGCACCCGGGCGCGAAGGGGTTCTGGGACCAGGCCGGCGCCTACGGGGTCAACCTGCTCAAGGCCTACTGGGGCGAGGCCGCCCAGCCGGAGAACGACTTCTGCTACGACTACATGCCCCGGATCACCGGCGACCACGGCACCTACCGGACCGTGCTCGACATGATCGACGGCAAGGTCAAGGGCTACTTCCTGCTCGGCCAGAACCCCGCCGTCGGCTCGGCCAACGGGCGCGCCCAGCGGCTCGGCATGGCCAACCTCGACTGGCTGGTCGTCCGCGACCTGTTCGAGATCGAGAGCGCGACCTTCTGGAAGAACTCGCCGGAGATCGAGACCGGCGAGATCGTGCCCGAGGAGTGCCGCACCGAGGTGTTCCTGCTGCCCGCGGCCTCGCACGTGGAGAAGGAGGGCACCTTCACCCAGACCCAGCGGGTGCTGCAGTGGCGGGAGAAGGCGGTCGAGCCGGTCGACGACTGCCGCTCCGAGCTGTGGTTCTTCTACCACCTCGGCCGGATGATCCGGGAGCGCCTGGCCGGGTCCACGGCCGAGCGCGACCGCCCGCTGCTGGACCTCGCCTGGGACTACCCCACGCACGGCGAGCGGGACGAGCCCAGCGCCGAGTCGGTGCTGATGGAGATCAACGGGGTGGAGGTCGCCACCGGCCGTCCGCTGTCCAGCTACACCGAGATGAAGGACGACGGGTCCACCCTCGGCGGCTGCTGGATCTACACCGGCGTCTACAAGGACGGCGTCAACCAGGCCGCGCGGCGCACCCCGCGCACCGAGCAGACCTGGGTGGCTCCGCGAGTGGGGCTGGGCGTGGCCCGCGGACCGCCGCATGCTCTACAACCGCGCCTCGGCCGACCCCGACGGCAAGCCGTGGAGCGAGCGCAAGGCCTACGTCTGGTGGGACGAGGAGTCCGGCCGCTGGACCGGGCACGACGTCCCCGACTTCGAGGTGGACAAGGCGCCCTGGTACCGCCCGCCGGACGGCGCCAGCGGCACCGAGGGGCTGGCCGGCGACGACCCGTTCATCATGCAGGGCGACGGCAAGGGCTCGCTGTTCGTGCCGCAGGGACTGGTCGACGGGCCGATGCCGACCCACTACGAGCCGGCCGAGTCGGTCTTCCGCAACCCGCTGTACGCCCAGCAGGGCAACCCCACCCGCAAGGAGTACGAGCACCGGCAGAACCGGATGAACCCGAGCCCGCCGGAGCAGCACAGCGAGGTCTACCCGTTCGTCTTCACGGTGAGCCGGCTGACCGAGCACCACACGGCCGGCGCGATGAGCCGCAACCTGGAGTACCTCTCCGAGCTGCAGCCCGAGATGTTCGTCGAGGTCTCCCCCGAGCTGGCCGCCGAGCGTGGCCTGGAGCACATGGGCTGGTGCCACGTGGTCACCTCGAGGTCGGCGGTGGAGGGGCGGGTGATGGTCACCGACCGGCTCCTGCCGCTGCGGATCGAGGGCCGGGTGCTGCACCAGGTGTGGATGCCGTACCACTTCGGCGCCAGCGGCCTGGTCACCGGCGACTCGGCCAACGACCTGTTCGGCATCACCCTGGACCCCAACGTGCTGATCCAGGAGAGCAAGGCGGGCACCTGCGACGTCCGGGCCGGCCGCCGGCCGACGGGCCCGGCGCTGCTGGACTACATCGCCGGGTACCAGCACCGGGCCGGTGTGGACGACGACCACCACGTGCCGATCGTCACGACCGGCCCCGGCCAGGAGTCCCAGGGCCACGGCGAGCCCTGACCGGTACGACGTGCCCGGACCAGGGCGCGTCGTCGCCGCGGGCGCGTCGTCCCGGACGGTACGCCGGGTCAGCCGGCGAGGGCGGCGTCCGCGGACGGAGCGGTCCTCAGGGCTGCCGGCAGGCCCGGCACCGGCGCACCCGGCCGACCGGTCGACAGCGCGTCGGGCCGGACGACCGACAGCGCCCCGGGCAGGCTGGCCGGGAAGCAGCCGGCGGCGCGACCGACCTTGCGCAGCCCCGCGGCGTCGCCGGCACCGAACGCGGCCGGCTTGCGGGTCGTCATGGGGTACATGATCTGGCTGGTGCCCCGGGCGTGGTTCAGGCCCGCCGCGTGCGCGATCTCGTGCATCAGCAGCTGCCCCCGGGTGCCGAGCCAGCCGGTGGTCGGCCCGGCGCCGAAGCCGCCGGCGAGGGCGTTGGACCTCGTGCTGAGCAGCACCATCCCGGTGTCCATCCGGCGGTAGGTCCGGCCGTTCAGCCGCCAGCTGCGCCAGGACGCGCCTCCGGTGCCGATCTGCCTGGCATTGCTCGCGATCGCGGCGGTCTGGCCGGGCCGGGCCCAGGCGACCACGATGTCGGTGTCCGCCGGGTAGCTGCCGCCGTTCCGGCCGGTGGGGACGATGCGGGTGCTGCCCCGGTAGGTGAGGTGGAGGCCCGAGACCCGGTTGACCCGGGCCATGGCTCCCAGGACGTCGGAGAGCGCACCCCTGGTGGCCAGGGTGGTGTTGACCCGGTAGCCGATGGTGCGGCACGGGTCCCACCGGGCCGGGCTGGTGGACGAGCCGGAGAGGTAGGTGACGTCCCGGCTGCTCCCGCGCCCGGTCACCGTGAAGGTGAACCCGGGGCTGTCCGCACCGGCCGCCGCCCCGGCCCTGGCGAGGTGGACCCGGTAGGAGCTCGACCCGGTCCAGGTGGAGGCGACCGGGAGGGAGTAGCTGCCGCTGCGGCCGGTGCGCGTCGAGCGGACCGTGGCCCAGCCGCTGCCGCCCCGCTGCTGCAGGCTCACGACCCGGCCGGCGCCGGGGGTCGCCCGGCCGGTGACGGTGACCGAGGCACCGGGGTGGACCCCGTTGGCGGAGAGCCTGGCCGACACGTGGGAGGCAGTCGTCGCCGAGGCCGGCGCGGCCGGCAGCCCGACCAGCAGCACCGCGCCGAGGACGGCGACGGCAGGGACCGCGGGGGCACGGCGCAGGCGGTGGGGCACGGGTTCTCCTCAGGCGACGTCCACGGGACGTCGCCGAGCGTATCCGCCGCACCGGATGTCGTACGCCAGATGGCGTAAGCCCGGGTCCGTCGGGAGCGCGCGGGGCCGGCGGAGTGGTCAGCGGGTGAGGAGCCTGGCCTGGTCCGCGTCGGTGCGCGGTCCGAGGACGCGGGCCAGGAGGGTGGCCCGCGGCAGCAGGGACAGCACGGAGGGGCCGGGGCGCCATACCGGCTCGTCGACCTCGATCAGGTCGAGTCCCTGCATCACCGCGGCCATCTGGGCGACCGCCAGCAGCAGGTCCTCGTCGGTCACCGGCTCGGCGCCGCGGAACCAGCCACGGCCGAGCAGGGAGTGCACCTGTCGCGCCAGGCTGTCGCCGTGCTGGGGGCCACGGGCCGCCAGCTCGGCCACCACCAGCTCGGCCACGGCGCCCAGGAAGGCGCCCGGCACGAACCACGTCCGCAGCCGGCGCACCACCTCGACGTCGTCCGCCGCCGCCCGGGTCGGGGTGAGCACCCCCTTGGCCAGCCGCAGCAGGCCGACGGAGCGCATCAGGTCGTGCAGCACGGCGAGCGGCAGCAGGTCCTCCTCGACCGAGGCCGGTCGGTCCAGCGGGTACCAGTGCGGCCGCTGTTCCTGCACCTGCCGGACCAGCGCGCGCGGGAGCCGGCCACCGGGTGTCAGCTTCACCCCGCCCGCCGTGAGGTCCAGGACGAGGCGGACGCTGGCCGGGACCTCGCCGACGGCCTGCCGGACCTGGCGGTCGGTGCGCGCCTGGTCGAAGTCGGGCCGCTCGCCCGCCCACCGGCGCATCTCGTCGTGGTCCTCGTGCCCGGGGTCGGCCAGCACACCGAGCAGGTGGGCGTAGCCGGGCGGGCCGCCGCAGTCCTCCGGCGGGCAGGCGCCCTCGCCGTAGAGGCACCCCGGTTCGTCGCGGCCGGCGCCGAGGTTCCGCACCTCGTGCTCCCAGCGGTCGCCCAGGTCGTAGAGGTAGGTGAGCGAGCCGGGCAGGTCGCGCAGCCGCACCCCGCTCTCGTCGAGCACGCCCTCGGGGCCGTCCTCGTCGGGGACGCCGTACGTCGCGCCGTCGGTGACGAACTGGTGCAGGTGGCTGTCGGTCCATCCCAGCGCCGCCTGGAGCACGTGGTGCAGCTCGGCGAGGGTGACCGCAGCGGGGACGTCCACGACGCGCACCACCGAGGGCGCGACGTCGCGGAGGGTGATCCGCAGCCGGATGGTCCTCACGCCACCCAGACTAAGGGCTGCCGTGGCACCGCCCGGGGAACGCGGGCGGGGCGTCCGGCCCGGGGTGCGCGAGGGCGCCGGCACCACCCGGCCGAGCCCGCGGGCGCCAGCCTCGGCCATCTCAGATTGAGACCGCGGCTCCGCGTCCGCGTCCTACACTCGCGGCGACGCTGAAGTCGGCTCGCCTCCGGCCGGGGGTCGGGGGTGCCGGCGACGTTCGCACCCCGCGCGGCTGGAGGACAGCCCCGACCTCGAGGACGTGGTCGATGTACCAGACCCGCCGGCCCACGACCTGCCACACCGCCATCTCCCGCAGTGCCGTCAGCAGTGCCACCACGAGCGAAGGGACCCACCGATGAAGGCCGTCCAGCTTCACGCCTACAACTCCCAACCCCAGCTGGTGGACGTGCCCGACCCTGGGATCACGGGGCCCCTCGACGTCGATCGTGCGGATCGGTGGCGCCGGCGTGTGCCGGACCGACCTCCACATCATCGAGGGCCAGTGGCAGGAGAAGATCCGGGGTGCCGCTCCCCTACACGATCGGTCACGAGAACGCCGGCTGGATCGAGGCGGTCGGCGAGGCCGTCACCCACGTCGGGGTCGGCGACCCCGTCATCCTGCACCCCCTGGCGACCTGTGGTCTGCTGCCGGGCCTGCCGTGACGGCGACGACGTCCACTGCGAGAACTGCCACGTTCCCCGGGCTCGACACCGACGGCGGCTACGCCGAGCTACCTCCGGACCAGCTCCCGCTCCGTCGTCAAGCTGCCGGAGTCCCTGGCCCCCGCCGACGTGGCCGCCCTGGCCGACGCCGGCCTGACCGCCTACCACGCGGTCGCCAAGGCGGCCCGGATCCTCCGCCCGGGCGACCGGGCCGTGGTGATCGGCGCCGGCGGCCTCGGGCACATCGGCATCCAGGTCCTGCGGGCGCTGTCCCCGGTCGAGATGATCGTCGTCGACCGCTCGCCCGAGGCGCTGGCCCTGGCCCAGGAGCTGGGCGCGGACCACACCGTGCTGACCGACGGCGGCCAGGTCGACGCCGTGAAGGGTCTCACCGGCGGCCACGGCGCCGAGGTGGTCATCGACTTCGTCGGCGAGGGCGGGGCGGTGGAGGACGGCGTCGCCATGCTGCGCCGGGCGGGCACCTACTACGTCATCGGGTACGGCGGCGAGGTGAAGGTGCCGACCATCGACATCATCTCGACCGAGATCAGCTTCGTCGGCAACCTGGTCGGGTCCTACAACGACCTGGTGGAGCTGATGGTCCTGGCCGCGCGAGACCGCGTGCGGCTGCACACCCACACCTACCCCCTCGCCGACTTCGCCTCGGCGCTGGACGACCTGGACCACGGCCGGGTCCGCGGCCGGGCCGTGCTCGTGCCCTGAGGACCACCCGCACGACCCGTGCCCGCACGTCGGGCCGGCCCGGGAGCCCCGCCGCTCGCCTAGGTGCCTGCGGCGGGGCTCCTGCGTGCGGCGGCCCGGCGGGCCCGCACCGGCAGGCTCATCAGGGAGTTCATCACCCACGGGTTCTGGAAGCGCGCGTGCTCGTGGTCGACCGCGATCTCGTCGTACCGGTCCATCAGCAGCCCGAGCGCGACCCTGGCCTCCAGCCGGGCCAGCGGGGCGCCGAGGCAGAAGTGGATGCCGTGCCCGAAGGCCAGGTGGCCGCCGGCGCCCCGGTGGATGTCGAAGCGCTCCGGGTCGGGGAACCGCTCGGCGTCGCGGTTGGCCGCCGCCACCCACGGGATCACCAGCTCCCGCGGGCCGATGGTCCGGCCTCCGAGCTCGACCTCGGTGGTGGTGACCCGTCCCAGCCTCGGGAACGGCGCCCGGTGCCGCAGCACCTCCTCGATGGCTGCGGGCAGCAGCGACCGGTCGGCGCGGACCTCGGCCCAGGCCGTCCGGGTGCCGGTCGAAGGACAGCACCGCGTTGCCGAGCAGCGCCGTCGTGGTGATGTGCCCGGCCAGCAGGAGGATCGCGGACAGCCCGACGATCTCCTCGTCCTCCAGCACCTCGTCGCCGACCCGGGCGGTGGTCAGCCGCCCCAGCAGGTCGTCGGCGGGAGCGTCCCGGCGGGCCTGGATGTGCAGCAGCAGGTAGTCGCTCATCTCCCGCATGATCGGCACGACCTGCTCCGTCATGTCCTCGGTGGGCAGCACCGTCGCGTCGCTGACCTGGACGGAGAAGAGCCCGTCGGCCCAGCGGCGGAACACCGCCATGTCCTGGGCCGGCACGCCGAGCAGCTCGGCGATCACGGTCACCGGCAGCGGGTAGGCCAGGGCGTCGACCAGGTCGAACGCGGCCTCGCCGTCGCCCGCGTCGTCGACGGCGTCCAGCAGCGACGTGGTGACCTCGCTGATCCGCGGCTCGAGACCGGCCACCACCCGGGGCGTGAACACCTGGTTGACCAGCGCCCGGACCTCGCGGTGGCGCGGCGGGTCCATGTTGACGATGTTGCCGCGGGCGAACAGCATGAGGTCCTCCCGCTCGGGCTCGGGCAGCACCACCCGCGTGTCGGAGGAGAACGTCGCCGGGTCCCCCAGCACCCGCATCACGTCCGCGTGGCGGAACACGTGCCACACCCCCTGCTCGTCGCGGCGTACCGGCTCGGTCGCCAGCATCTGCTGGTACCAGGCGAACACGGGCTCCGAGGGGTCCGTGGACGCCTGGGGTGGAGCCGAGGCACCCGGGGGGATCGTGTGGGACATGACAACCGCCTTCACCGACAGAGCCGACAGGGCCGACGCCGGCACGCGACGGCTCCTGCCAGTGTGCGCCCGGACCCGGGGGACGAGAAGTGCCCGGAATGGGCGGGTCCGGCGGCGGGGGTCAGGCCACCGCGCGTCCCTCTCCGGCGGCCCGGCCGGTGTGGTGCTGGTCCTCGTGACAGTCGGCCACGCACCGGGCCACCGCCTCGATGACGAAGCCCGAGGCGCTCCAGTCGCAGCCGGGCAAGGTGCAGAACGCCACCCAGGCGTCGCCCTCGAGCTCCACGTCGGTGTGCCTGGCAGCCGAGATCATGGAAGGCCTCCTTCCGGGGCGCCCGCAACCGGGGGTGGCCGCGCCGGCGCACCTCCAGCCTGCGCCGCGGCCGCGCCGTCCTGCGGTAGCGACACGCGGCCCTCACGTGCGCAGACGGCCCCGCGATCCGGGGCGGCGCCGTACGCCCGGGGGCCGTTGACAGCCCCGAAACGGCCGGTGTAGACCGACAGGACGGGTCACGCAGGCGGGTCGACGTCCGGCTCCGGTGGCACGAGGGGCCGCAGACGGGCCGCCCCGGGAAGCGGCAGCCATGGCTTCACCCGCGGTGCAGCAGGACGGACGGGTGCGCCGCCGGATGCTGGTGCAGGGGGTCGTCCAGGGTGTCGGCTTCCGCCCCTTCGTCTACTCCACCGCGACCGAGCTGCTGCTGAGCGGCTCGGTCTCCAACAGCTCCGCCGGTGTCGTCGTCGAGGTCGAGGGCGCGGCAGCAGCCGTCGCCGCGTTCGAGCGCCGGCTCGTCGAGCAGCCGCCGCCACTGGCCATCATCGCGGCGGTCGACACGCTCGATGTGCGACCCTGCGGCGACTCGGGTTTCACCATCGGACCGTCCACCCCCGGGTCGGCCGGACGCACGCTGGCGTCACCGGACGTCGCCACGTGCGGTGACTGCCTGCGCGAGCTGGCCGACCCCACCGACCGGCGCCACCGGCACCCGTTCATCACCTGCACCGCCTGCGGCCCGCGCTTCACCATCATCGAGTCGCTGCCCTATGACCGCACGGCGACGACGATGGCCCGGTTTCCCCTGTGCGCCAGGTGCGCCAGCGAGTACGCCGACCCCGCCGACCGCCGCTTCCACGCCCAGCCGATCGCCTGCCACGACTGCGGGCCCACGCTCGAGCTGGTCGACGCGAACGGGCGACGCACCCGGCGGGAGGCCGCCCTGGCCGGTGCGCGCACGCTCCTGGCCGGCGGCGGCGTGCTGGCGGTCAAGGGTGTCGGCGGCTACCACCTCGCCTGCGACGCCGCCAACGAGGAGGCGGTGGCCGAGCTGCGCCGGCGCAAGCGGCGGGGCGCCAAGCCCTTCGCGGTGATGGTGGGCGACCTCGGCACGGCGCGCCGGCTCACCGTGATGGACCCGGTCTCCGAGGCGCTGCTCAGCGGCCCGCGCCGTCCGGTCGTGCTGCTGCCGCGGCGCGGCGACGCGCCCTCGGCGGCGCCCTCGGCGGCCCTCGCGGCACCTGCGGTGGCACCCTCGGTGGCCCCCCGCAACCCCGACCTGGGGGTGCTGCTGGCCTACACGCCGCTGCACGTGCTGCTGCTCGGGCTGCCCGGCGACCGCCCTGGACCCGAGGTGCTGGTGATGACGTCGGGCAACCTCGGCGGTGAGCCGATCGCCTTCGACGACGAGGACGCGCTGGAGCGGCTCGCCCCGCTGGCCGACGCGTGGCTGCGGCACGACCGGCCGATCCGGGTGCCGTGCGACGACTCGGTCGTGCGGGTCGTGGACGGCGAGGAGCTGCCGCTGCGCCGGTCGCGCGGCTACGCACCGCTGCCGGTGGCCCTGCCGCGCGAGGTCCCGGCCACCCTGGCGGTGGGCGCGGACCTGAAGAACACCTGCGCCGTGGCCGAGGGCCGTTACGCCTGGCTCAGCCAGCACGTCGGCGACATGGACGACCTCGCCACGTTGCGGGCCTTCGACGCGACGGTCGCGCACCTGTCCGCGCTGACCCAGGTGCATCCCGCTGTCCTCGCCGCGGATGCCCACCCCGGTTACCGCTCGTCCGCGTGGGCCCGCGAGCACGCCGGGTCCCGCCCGCTGCGCGCCGTCCAGCACCACCACGCCCACATCGCCGCCGTGATGGGCGAGCACGGCCGGCCGGGTGACGACCCGGTGATCGGGGTCGCCTTCGACGGCACCGGCTACGGCACCGACGGCGCGGTCTGGGGCGGCGAGGTCCTCGTCGCCGACTACAAGAGCTTCACCCGGGCCGCGCACCTGGCCTACGTGCCACTGGCCGGCGGCGACGCGAGCGTCCACCGGCCCTACCGGATGGCCCTCGCGCACCTGCGTGCCGCGGGCGTGGACTGGACGCCGGACCTGCCGGCGGTGCGGGCCTGCCCCGAGGCCGAGCGGCGGGTGCTGGACCACCAGCTGCGGACGGGGCTGGGCTGCGTGCCGACCTCGAGCATGGGCCGGCTCTTCGACGCGGTCTCGTCGCTCGCCGGCGTGCGGCACGTCGCCGACTACGAGGCGGAGGCGGCGATCGAGCTGGAGGGGCTGTCCCGGGGCCAGGACGCCTCGTCGGCATACCGGTTCGACCTCCTGGGCGACGGGCCGGTGATCGCTGACGCGGCCCCTGTCGTGCGGGCCGTCGCGCAGGACGTCCGAGCGGGCGCACCGGCCGGGCTGGTCGGCGCGCGGTTCCACGCCGCGGTGGCGGCGCTGGTGCTCGCCCTGGCAGAGCGCTGCCGAGGGACCAGCGGCCTCGACACGGTCGCCCTGTCCGGCGGCGTCTTCGCCAACGCCCTGCTGCTGTCGGCGACGCGGAAACAGCTGCGGGACAACGGCTTCACCGTTCTGTGCCACCGGCACGTGCCACCGAACGACGGCGGCCTGGCGCTCGGCCAGGTGCTCGTCGCATCTGCAGGTTGAGGAGAGGAGAGGCCATGTGTCTGGCCGTGCCCGGGAGGGTGATCAGTCTGGAGGACCGCGACGACACGCGGATGGCCGAGGTCGACTTCGGTGGGGTCCGCAAGGAGGTCTGCCTGGAGTACGTCCCGGACGTCGTCGTCGGCGAGTACGTCGTCGTGCACGTGGGTTTCGCGATCCAGCGTCTCGACGAGGAGTCGGCCACGGCGACGCTCGACAGCTTCGAGCGCCTCGGCATCCTCGAGGAGGAGTTCGGCGACGGGTTCGCGCTGGCGGCGCGGCAGGCCGGGGTGCCGCATGAGCCGGCACAGCACGGCGGCGGCGAGCAGCGCGGCGAGGGCCCGCAGGGGTCGGCACAGCCGGGGACGCCGTCATGAAGTACCTCGACGAGTTCAGCGACCCGGCGCTGGCCCGCACGCTGCTGGACCGGATCCACGAGGCGACCACGCGGCCGTGGGCGATCATGGAGGTGTGCGGCGGCCAGACGCACTCGATCATCCGGCACGGCATCGACCAGCTGCTCCCCGACGAGATCGAGATGATCCACGGGCCGGGCTGCCCGGTGTGCGTCACGCCCCTGGAGATCATCGACAAGGCGCTGGAGATCGCGGCCCGGCCGGGCGTGATCTTCTGCTCCTTCGGCGACATGCTGCGGGTGCCGGGCAGCAGCGCCGACCTGTTCAGGATCAAGAGTGCCGGCGGGGACGTGCGCGTCGTCTACTCGCCGCTGGACGCCCTGAAGCTGGCCCGCGAGAACCCGGACCGGCAGGTCGTGTTCTTCGGGATCGGGTTCGAGACGACCGCCCCGGCCAACGCGATGACCGTCTACCAGGCCAAACGGCTCGGCATCGAGAACTTCTCGCTGCTCGTCTCGCACGTGCTGGTCCCGCCGGCCATCGCCGCGATCATGGAGTCGCCCACCTGCCGGGTGCAGGCGTTCCTCGCCGCCGGCCACGTGTGCAGCGTGATGGGCACGCGCGAGTACCCGCCGCTGGCGGAGCGGTACGAGGTGCCCATCGTCGTCACCGGTTTCGAGCCGCTGGACATCCTGGAGGGCATCCGCCGGACCGTGCTGCAGCTGGAGTCCGGCCGGCACGAGGTCGAGAACGCCTACCCACGCGCCGTGGCGGCCGAGGGCAACCCCGCGGCGATGGCGATGCTGCAGGACGTCTTCGAGGTGACCGACCGGTCCTGGCGGGGGATCGGCGAGATCCCCCACAGCGGCTGGCGGCTGTCCGCGAGGTACCGCGAGTACGACGCCGAGCAGCGGTTCGAGGTCGCCTCGATGCACACCGCGGAGTCGGCCATCTGCCGGTCCGGGGAGGTGCTGCAGGGGCTGATCAAACCGCACGAGTGCGCGGCGTTCGGGCGCGAGTGCACGCCGAGGAACCCGCTCGGCGCGACGATGGTGTCCTCCGAGGGCGCCTGCGCCGCCTACTACCTGTACCGCCGGCTCGAGCTGGTGGAGACCGGTCATGCCTGAGGCGGGCGGCATCGACCTGGACGGGTGGGTCTGCCCCGCCCCGCTGCGCGACTCCCCCACCATCGTCATGGGTCACGGTGGCGGCGGCGCCATGTCGGGCGAGCTGATCGAGCACCTCTTCCTGCCGGCCTTCGGTGCCGCGGCCGACGCCGAGCTGGGCGACTCCGCCGTCGTCCTCGCCGACGGGGTGCGCCTGGCCTTCTCGACGGACTCGTTCGTGGTGAAGCCGCTGGTCTTCCCCGGGGGGAGCATCGGCGACCTCGCCGTCAACGGGACGGTCAACGACCTGGCCATGTCGGGGGCGATGCCGCTGGTGCTCTCCACGGCGTTCATCCTCGAGGAAGGCACCTCGCTGGCCGACATCGGCCGGATCGCCACCGACCTCGGCGCGGCGGCCGTCGCGGCCGACGTACGGCTGGTCACCGGCGACACCAAGGTGGTCGACGCGGGGCACGGCGACCGCGTGTTCATCAACACCTCCGGGATCGGCGCTGTTGCAGCACGGGGTGGACATCCACCCGGCGCGGGCGTGCCCCGGCGACGTCGTCCTCGTCAGCGGTGACCTCGGCGTCCACGGCGTCGCCGTGATGAGCTGCCGGGAGGGGCTCGAGTTCGGCACCGCGGTCGAGAGCGACACCGCCCCGCTGCACGGCCTGGTCGCGGCGATGCTGGCGACCGGGGCGGACGTCCACGTGCTGCGGGACCCCACCCGGGGTGGCCTCGCGGCCTCGCTCAACGAGATCGCCAGGGCGGCGAAGGTCGGCGTCGAGCTGGTGGAGCGGGACCTGCCCATCCCGGACGCCGTCCGCGACGCCTGCGGCCTGTTGGGGCTGGACCCGCTCTACGTCGCCAACGAGGGCAAGCTCGTGGCCTTCGTCGCCCCGGACGACGCGGAGTCGGTGCTGGCGGCGATGCGGGCCCACCCGCTGGGGGCCTCGGCTGCGGTGATCGGTCACTGCGTGCACGAGCACCCCGGCATGGTGGTGGCCCGCACCGGGCTCGGCGGGATGCGGGTGGTCGACCTGCCGATCGGCGAACAGCTCCCGAGGATCTGCTGAATGGGCCTGCTCACCGAGACCGGCGCGACACGGTTCGCGCGCTACGCCTTCCCTCCGAACGAGCTGGGCCACTGCGGCCCGGACGACGCCTCGCTGCTCCTGCAGCACACGACGTACGGCGGCGGGACCGTCGAGGTCGCTGCCCGGGCCCGGCAGTTCGAGGGTGCGTGGGCCTATCTGTCGGTGCTCGGCAAGGCCTGCGGGCTCGACCCGCTCGACCCGCTGGTCGTCGACGCCTACTGGGTCGGCAACGACCTGCTCGGCAGGGTCGACCCCGAGCACCTGCTCACGGCGCTCCGGCAGCGCTTCCAGGGCCAGTCCGGGGGGCTCCTCACCACCGTGGAGCCGTCGGAGCACGTGCTGGCCAACCACGGGTTCCACGTGTTCGCCGTCTACCCGTGGGCCCGGATGCTCGGCGGGAGCAGCGACGTGCCGCGCTCCGTGCTCGACTCGTGCCGGATCCGCTGGGGCACGGTCGTCGGTGTCGACGGCGAGCGGGCTGACGTGGAGTCGCAGCCGCTGACCTGGGACGGGTCCCGGCTCGGGCTCGGCGACCCGCGGACGGAGTCCGTCCGCTGGTCCTCCGACGGGATGTCGCTGGTGCCGACGCCCGCCCCGGGCGAGATGGTGTCGATGCACTGGGACTGGGTGTGCGAGCGGCTGACGCAGGACCACGTCGATGCGCTGGCCGACTCCACCTCGCACGCTCTCGACATGGCCAACGCGGCCCTCTGAGCACCCCCGGTCGGACGCCACGCGCAAGCCGGTGTACCTCCCCGTCGCCCGGGCGTGCCGGTGCGACCCGTCTCGCATGGCGGGTCGCGGGGCGGGGCAGCTACAGGTGCCAGGTCACCCCGGTCGCGGTGACGGTGGCGGTGTAGCCCTTCTGGTGCACGATCGTGTGGTGCCTCGGGCAGAGCAGGGCCAGGTTCGACAGGTCGGTCGGGCCGCCGTCGCACCAGTGCCAGACGTGGTGTGCGACGCACCAGGCTGGGGGCCTCGAGCAGCCGGGGAAGGTGCACCCCTGGTCCCGGATCCACAGCGCCTGCACCTGCTTTGGGGTGGCCAGCCGGACGGTCCGGCCCAGGTCGAGCACCTCACCCTGCGAGCCGAGGACGACCGGGATGATCGCGGCGTCGCAGGCCATCCTGCCGGACCGTCTCGGGGGCGAGCAGCTCCCCGGTCAGCGTCGTCCCGGCCCCGGTGCGGTCGAGCAGGTCCTGGTAGCCCATCGTCACCACCACCGCGGCCTTGGCGGTGGCCGGGGCGGCCCCGCCGGCGGCCGCGGCGCGGCGGCAGACCTCGACCAGCGCGTCGGCCCGGCGCTGGTCGCTGGTCCGGAGGTCCGAGCCGTGCTCCGTGCTCGGCTGCGGTGCCGCGAGCGGGCCGAGGATCGCCTCCAGCACCGCGGAGCCCTCCGGGTCCAGCCGCAGCCGGTACTCGGCCATCCCGTCATCCTCATACGGTTGGGACAGGGACGTGCCGTGCTTGAGCCGGTCCTCCCGGCGCTGGAACTCCCCGAGGTGGCCGTACTTGGCGATCAGCGCCGGCCGCAGCGCCCGGATCTCCCGCGGGCCCTGCCCCTCGGCCAGGGCCACGAACCCGGCCAGCACCGTGTCATGGCACTCCGGGGTCAACCGGGGCCGGAGCTTGTCCATCTCCCCGATCGCGACCGCCGCGTTGCGGACCGGCGCCCGCGCCGCCAGCACCGCCTCGCGCAGCACCCGGTTGCGCTCCTGGGCGATCGCGACGGTGACCGCCACCAGCGCGGCCGCACCGCCGGCGGCGTAGGAGTGGCCCCAGTGCCGGACCCACCCGGCCGGCGACGCGGCGTCGGACTCGCGGACGTCCCCCGCGCTGAGGCCCTCACCCAGCACCGCGACCTGCCCGGCCTCGGCCAGCAGCTTCAGCTCGTCCAGCTCGGCGAACATCGGCCCCAACCGGTCCGACCCGGCCTGGTGCAACCGGCCCAGCAGCGCACGCAGCGCCGACGTGCCGGCGGCCACCGCCGCCCAGTCCGACTCGAAGCAGGTCCCCTCCATGTACTGAACCTAGCCGCGACCACCGACAACCCCTCGGCCGCGAGACCCATGACCCACCAACCTATTTCGGCATCACCCGAGGTCGCAGAACCTGCATGCGGCGCGGCGGTGGGAAGGCGTTGCCCGTCATGGTAGGACCGCCGATCGCGCACGGCCTGGATCCGGGTGCACGGCGACGACGGGGTGACCGCGTGTCGGACGCGACGTACTTCACCGTCGTGCCCAACAGCTGTTCCCGTGAAACGCCTTACACGAGTGGGGAATCGAGTCAGCAGACCGTCGAACTCCGGGTCGCTGCGGTCGCTGCCGGCGTCCTGAGCCGGTGCTTCCGGTTCCCTGCGGTCCTGCTGTTACTTCAGGCGGCGCCCGCGGCCATGGGCTCCGGCCCCCAGGAGGCGACGATCTGGGCCCTGATCCGCTCGAATGCCGCGGCGACCTCGTCGCCCGTCCGCTCGACCTGCTCCGTGGACTGCTCGGCGTCGGCGAGCATGATCAGGCCGATCTGCCGGTCAGCCATGACACTGCACCACCCGCCGCCGCCAGGTCGCCGCGCAGGCCACCAGCTGCCGGGTCGCGCGGGATCTGTCCCGACGCAGTCGGCCACGGACCGGCGATGTCGTCGTGCCATCGGCCCGGGTCAGTGAGAATTCACAACACCTGGTCTGGGAGTTCATCACGGTCAGCGCCGTGGGCGAGCACCTCATGTTCTGAGTCAAACACAGCGCCCACAGCGGTAGGGACTTAAGCCCTTGGTCAACTTCCACCCGTTGGCGGGCGGAAACCGTTGACGGTCATCGCCTGTCGTTGGCCGGCCGGAGCGGGTCGGCGAGCCCCTGCACTGACCGGCTCACCCGCTCCTGCAGGCGCGCCAGCGCGTGGACCGTGGGCTGCGTGGCGGGGTAGAGATCGCGGTACATCGCGTAGAGCTCGTCGTACACCTCACGATGCTCGGGGTTGGGCTCGACGGTGCGTGACGTCTCGGCCCAGACCGTCGCGGGCGGCACCAGCCCGGTGCCGATCGCCGCGAGCAACGCACTGCCGTAGCTGGCACCGATGGTCTGGTGCGGCAGCTCCTGGGGCCGGCCGCAGACGTCGGACACCACCTGCGTCCAGAGGTCTCCGCGGGTGCCCCCGCCGACCGCGACCAGCCGCGAGGCCGGCGCACCCGCGGCAACGTCCATCAGCTCGAGGATCTGGCGGATGCCGAAGGCGATCCCCTCGTAGGCGGCCCGGAACACGTGCCCGCGTGTATGACGCAGGCTCAGCCCGGCGATCACACCTCGGGCCCTGTGGTCGAAGATCGGCGACCGCTCCCCCGCGAAGTACGGCAGCATGAGCAGCCCGTCCGCGCCCGGGGCCGTGGCGGCGGCCTCGGCGACCAGCGTGTCGAACGACACACCTCCCGCGAGCTCCTGCAGCCACCCGGTCAGGCTCCCCGACGTGGCCATGCCGGCCGCGAGCGTGAACGAGCCGCCGTCGACCCCGGCCGTCGTCCAGAGCATCGGGTCGTACACCGGCTCCTCGAGCACCTGCAGGAGAAACATCGTCGAGCCGTACATCAGCATGAGGTCGCCGGGCTCCCGCACACCGGCGCTGAACGCCTCGGCCCAGGCATCCACCGTCCCGGCCACGACCGGGGTGCCCGCGGGCAGGCCGGTCTGCTCCGCGGCCGCCACGGTCACCTCGCCGACGGCCTCGCTGGGCTGGACGAGCCGTGGCA
Organism: uncultured Actinomycetota bacterium; assembly: GCA_963828995.1. Taxonomy (GTDB): domain Bacteria; phylum Actinomycetota; class Actinomycetes; order Actinomycetales; family Dermatophilaceae; genus CAVRTM01. The sequence goes on along the minus strand of CAWHHB010000005.1, from coordinate 171,693 downwards.
GCGGCACGTCGCCGACGATGTCGGCCGCCCAGTCGTGGGCCCAGTCCTGCCGGCCCAGGTCGTAGAGCGGGTCGCACTGGCTCGCTGTGGAGTGGTCGAGCACGTACTCCCCGGTGAGCCGCTGGACGACGAAGGAGCTGGCGCCGAACCACGTGCGGGTCCGGGCCCAGACCTCCGGCTCGTGGTGGCGCGCCCAGAGCAGCTTGGGCCCCACGGCCTGGCTCGAGAGGGCCTTGCCGCACCGACGGAGGATGGCCTCGGCGCCGTACCGCTGCGTCAGCTCCGCGATCTCGTCGGTCGCACGCGTGTCGATGCCGTAGAGCATCGCCGGGCGCAGGGGCTGCCCGTCGGCGTCCGCCAGCAACAGACAAGGGCCGACCCCGCTGACGCAGACCCCGGCGATCCGGCACCCCGCCGCCTGGGGCAGGAGCTCTCGGCAGAGGGCCACGACGTCGGCCCACCAGATGCCGTCGGCATCCACCTCGAACCATCCCGGCCGTGGCATCTGCACCTGGTGCGGGACGCTCGCGGTGGCCCGGGTCCGACCGTCAGTCGAGACGAGGACGCCCTTGCTGCTGCCCGTGCCCAGGTCGATGCCCAGCAGCAGGTCGGTGCCCAGCAGCAGGTCGTCCACATCCACCACCGCATCGCGTCAGGGCCACCACCTTGTGGTGGATCCTAGGCGGGCTGGTCCCGACACCGGGGTACTACCCTGAACGGATGCCCGACATCTCCCCCGACCAGGGGTCAGCGGTCGACCCCACGAGCGGCAGGCCGGCGCCACCGTGAGCGACCACACGGTCTGGGTCGGCACGAGCTGGAAGATGAACAAGACGCTGGCCGAGGCGCGCGCCTATGCCTCGCGCCTGGCCACCGTGGCGGTTCCCGACGGCCTGCAGCCCTTCGTGCTGCCGCCGCTGACGGCCCTGGCAGCGGTGCGCGACTGCCTGCCGGCGGACACCACGGTGCTGCTGGGCGCGCAGAACGCGCACTGGGCCGCCGAGGGGGCCGGCACCGGCGAGGTGTCCATGCGGATGGTCCAGGACGCCGGCGCCGCCCTCGTCGAGATGGGGCACTCCGAGCGTCGCGAGCACTTCGGCGAGACCGACGCGACCGTCGCCCTCAAGGCGCGGGCCGCGGTCGACCACGGCCTGACGCCGCTCATCTGCGTCGGCGAGCCGGCCGAGGTGCGCGACTGCGGCCAGGAGCGCGACTTCGTCGTGGCCCAGCTGCGTGCGGCCACGGCCCGGCTCACCGACTCGGAGGTGGCCGGCGTTCTGGTGGCCTACGAGCCCGTGTGGGCGATCGGGGTCGGCGGGCGGCCCGCCGACCCCGCGGAGGTCGCCCCCGTCATGGCGACGGTGGCCGAGGACCTTGCCGCGCGCACAGGGGGGCGGGGTGCCCGGGCCCTGATGTACGGCGGCAGCGTGTCCGCGGCCAACGCCGCGCAGCTGCTCGCCGACCCGCACACCGACGGGTTGTTCGTCGGACGGGCCGCCTGGACCGTCGACGGCCTGATCGAGCTGCTGGCCATCGGCGCCGAGCAGCTGCGGGCCGGCGGCGAGCCCGTCCCTCAGTCCTCCTCGTAGGCCGTGATCACCGCGACCTTGTCGTTCGACGGCGTCGTCGGGTCGAACGCGTAGCCGAGCCACTCCCGGACCAGCCGGCGGGCGAGCTGCAGCCCGATCACCCGCTGCCCCAGCGTCAGCACCTGGCAGTCGTTCGAGAGGATCGAGCGCTCCACGCTGAACGAGTCGTGGGCCACGGTGGCACGGACCCCGGGCACCTTGTTGGCGGCGATGGCCACACCGATGCCCGTCCCGCAGACCAGGACCGCGCGGTCCACCTCGCCCGCGGCGATCTTCTCGCCCGCGGCGATCGCGACCTCGGGGTAGGACGCGTTCTCCAGGCCACCCTCGTAGACCCCGAGGTCCTCGACCGACGCGACGCGCGGGTCGGCCTTGAGGTCGGCCAGCAGGGCGTCCTTGTACTCGTAGCCGGCGCTGTCGGACCCGACGGCCAGGCGGTACTTCTGCTCCATCAGCTGTTGCTCCTTGACGTGGTGGGGTTGCCGTCGCACGGGGCGGCGGCCAGGACGTCACCGACGGCGCTGAGGACCAGGCCCATCGATGTGGCGCCGGCGTCGGGGGTGCCGACGCTGCGCTCCGCGAGCGGCCGCGCGCGCCCGATCCTGGGCACGAGCGACGCCGTGGCCTCCGCCGCCTCGACCGCCGTCGCGGCGGCGTCGGTCCAGGCCGCGCCCAGCCCGGCGCCCGAGCTGATGCCCGCGTCGAGGGCGTCGACGAACGGGATCAGCGAGTCGAGCATCGTCTTGTCGCCGGGCTCGGCCTTGCCGACCCGCCGGATCGTGTCCGCCCCGTGCCGCACGGCGTCGCGCAGCCGCTCCGGCGTGACCTCGTCGGTGTTGCCCAGCGTGGCCCCGATCGCGGACAGGAAGATGCCCCAGAGGATGCCGCTCGTGCCGCCGGCCTTGTCGCCGAAGGCGTCGCCGGCCGCGGCCAGGACCGAGCCGACCCCACCCTCGGCCGCGTCCGCGGCGGCCGCGGCCGCCCGGCTGCCGCGCGCCATGCCGACACCGTGGTCGCCGTCGCCTGCCACGGCGTCGATCTGGCCCAGCCGCTCCTCGTTCGCGAGCACGACGTCGGTCATGGCCCGGATGGCGGCACGGGCCGTCACCGCAGCCGGCGACGGAGGCCTCGCTGGCCTCCTCCGCGACCGCCTCGGCCTGCTCGTCCTCGGTCAGCGGCGGCGACCGTCTCGAAGGTCGGCAGGCGACGACGCGTCACCGCGCCGGAAGGCGGCGGTGTCGGCCGGCGCGACCCAGTAGCGCTCGAGCTCGTCGTCGAGCCAGGTCACCGACAGGGAGCAGCCCGCCATGTCCAGGCTCGTCACCAGCTCACCGACCTCGGGCATCACCGGAGTGACACCGGCCTGCTCGAGCAGCCGCGCGATGTGGCCGTAGAGCAGGAACAGCTCCTCGTACTTGGTTGCGCCCAGACCGTTGACGACGACGGCCGCACGGCCGTCGGCGCCGGCCGGGCGCTCCGCCAGGACGGCCTCGACGAGCGACGTGGCGAGATCCGCCGCCGGCATCCAGGCGGAGGAACGGATCCCGGGCTCGCCGTGGATGCCCAGGCCGAACTCCATCTGCCCCCGCTCCACCGTGAAGAGCGGGTCCTTCTGCCCGGGGAAGGTGCACCCGCCGAAGGCGACGCCGAAGGAGTACGTCGCCGCGTTGGCCGCGGCCATCACCCGCTCGACCTCGTCCAGCGACTCGCCGCTGTCGGCGGCCGCACCGGCGATCTTGTAGACGGTGAAGGTGCCGGCGATGCCGCGCCGCTTGTCGGCGTCCTCGGGCGCGGCGGAGGCGATGTCGTCGGTCACGTACACGATGCGGGTGTCGATGCCCTCGGCGATCAGGCGCTCCTGCGCTGCGGCGAAGTTGAGCCGGTCACCGGCGTAGTTGCCGAACGACAGCATGATCCCACCACCACCGCTGGCGGCCTTGCAGATCCGGTAGACCTGCTCGGTGGACGGCGAGGTGAACACGTCGCCGAGGACGCAGCCGTCGGCGAATCCGGCGCCCACGACGCCGGAGTAGGACGGGTAGTGGCCCGACCCGCCGCCGATGACGAGGCTGACCTTGCCGGCCCTCGGACCGCCGCGCCGGACGAAGCCCGACGCGCCGTTCACGCGCTGCACGTAACGGCCGTAGGCGACGGCGAAGCCGTCGATGACCGCCTCCTTGAACTCTGCGGGGTCGTCGTAGATGTGGGTCATCGGTCTCTCCGGGAAGGCGCGAAGGATGGGGTGGTCACCTGTCGGCACCGGGCGGGCGGATGCGCCGTCCCGCCCGATGCGACCGGGTGGGGCTTACTGGGTCAGGACGAAGTTGTTCAGCGACCCGGCGTTCGTCTTGGTGATGAGGACGCAGTCGATGGCCTGCTTCTCCGTGCTGGCACCGGTCTTGCCCGTGCGCAGGTAGCTGTCGGCCTGCTTCACGGCCGCCTTGGTGCCCTCGACGATGGGCTGCAGGACCGTGGCGACCATCTCACCGGACTTCACCGCGTTGACGGCGTCCTGGTTGCCGTCGAAGCCGAGCACCTTGACCTGCTTCAGCTTGTTGGCGTCCTTGAGGGCCTGGATGGCACCGAGGGCCATCTCGTCGTTGCCCGCGACCACGCCCACGATGTTGGGGTGCGCGCTGAGCATGATCTCCATCTTGGCCTTGCCCTCGGCACGGTCCCAGTTGGCGGTCTCCTTCTGGACCCGCTTGAGGTCGGGGTACTGCGACAGCACCTCGGCGTAGCCGTCGGATCGGACCTGCGCGTTGTTGTCGGTCGGGTTGCCGAACAGCTCGACGTACTGGCCCTTCTCACCGACGGACTTGGCCCACTCCTCCGCCCCGAGCGTGGCGCCCTGGGCGTTGTTGGACACGATCTGGGACTTGGCGACGCCCTGCTTGGCGATCTCGGCGTTGACGAGGAACACCGGGATGCCCGCGTCGGTGGCCTTCTGGACCGCGCCGACGCTCTCGTCCGCGCCGGCCGGGTCGAGGATGATCGCCTTGACCTTCTTGCTGATCGCGCCGTCGATGAACTGGTTCTGCTTGTCCGCGTCGTTGCTGTGGGCGTCGACGGTGGTCTTGTAGCCGAGCTTGGTGGCCTCCGACTTGGCGGTGTCGACCTCGGCCTTCCAGTAGGGGTTCGAGGGGTCGACGGTGATGACGGCGATGGTGCCGCCGGCCGACGCGCTCGTGGCACCGCCCCCGCTGGTGCTGGGGCTGCTGCCGGCGGAGGTGTCCGAGGAGCCGCCACAGGCGGCGAGCCCGACGGTGAACGTCACTGCCACGGCGGCGGTGGTGAGTCTGCGGAACATGGTGTGCCCTTCTCGTTCTGGATGGGTGCTGTGCTGATGGGTGTGGGTGGTGGTGCGCCACGTCCGCCCCGGGGGCCGGACGGTCGTCGGTCAGCCCGCCGGGGTCGCCTGGGGCTTGCGCGGCTGCACCTGCACCCGCTTCACGGACCGTCGCTTCTGCAGGGTCTGCTGCGCCTGGTCCACCGCCACGGCGAGGATGATGACGGCGCCCTTGATGACCTGCTGCCAGAAGACGGAGACGCCCACGAGGACGAGGCCATCGACCAGGAAGCCGATGACGAAGGCGCCGATGAGGGTGCCGCGGATGGTGCCTCGCCCGCCGGAGAGGGCGGCACCACCGATGACGACCGCAGCGATCGCGTTGAGCTCGTAGAACTCACCGGCCCGCGGCGTCGCAGCCGGGAGGTCTGCGGTGAGCAGCAGCCCGACCATGGCGGCGCAGAAGCCGGAGATGATGTAGACGCGGGTCTGCACCTTCTTGATCGGCACGCCGGACAGCTCGGCCGCCCGCTCGTTGCCGCCAGTGGCGTAGAGCCAGCGGCCGAAGGCGCTGCGGTTGAGCACCACCGAGAACACGATCGCGAAGACGACCATCAGCCACACCGGCATGGGGATGCCGAGGGGAGCGCCGGCGAGGGCCGAGAGGAACCCGGTGTTGCCCAGCGCCGGCTCGCCCTGCAGCTTGGTGAAGGTCTCACCGTTGGTGATCAGCAGGGCGATGCCACGGGCGACGTACAGCATGCCGAGGGTGGCGATGAACGGTGCGACGTTGAACCGGGAGATGAGGACGCCGTTGATCAGCCCGACGAGCATGCCGACCAGGAGCGAGATCACCACCACGACCCAGACCGCGGGGTAGGCCACCAGCTGGGTCAGCGGCATGTCGTAGCCCTGCAGCAGGTAGCCGGCGACGACGCCGGACAGGCCCACCGTGGACCCGACCGAGAGGTCGATTCCTCCGTTGAGGATGACCATGAGCATCCCGATCGCCAGGATGGCGTTCATCGCCACGTGGCGGGTCATCAGGATGAGGTTCTCGGGCTGCAGGAAGTTCGGTGACAGCGACGCGAAGATGGCGATGATGATGACCAGCGCGACCAGCGCGCGGCCCTCCACCAGCAAGGCGTTGAGGTTGAGCTTGCGCTTGGGAGCCTCTGGCGGCGCCTCAGGCTGGGGGGCCTGGGTCTGGAGGGTGTCGGTCACTGCTCTGCTCCCATCGCGTGGACGTCGGCTCCGGCTTCGCCCGAGGCCGCCATGACTTCTTCTCTGGTGGCGGTGGCCGGGTCGAACTCGCGCACGATGCGGCCCTTGGCCATGACCACGATCCGGTGTGACGCCGTCAGCGCCTCGCCGACCTCGGAGGTGACGTAGAGGACGGCCAGCCCCTTGCGCGCCTCGCGGAACAGCAGGCTGAAGATCTCGCCCTTGGCCCCCACGTCGATGCCACGGGTCGGCTCGTCCAGCAGCAGGACCTTCGGCGAGGTCAGCAGCATCTTGCCGATGACCACCTTCTGCTGGTTGCCGCCGCTGAGCGAGGTGATCAGCGCGTGCGGGCCGGCGGTCTTGACCCGCACGTCGCCGATCTCGCTCTCGATCCGGGCCTTCTCCCTGCTCCGGGAGATCAGCGACCGCTTGACCATCGTCAGCAGGCTGGCGAGGGACATGTTGGCGCCGACCGTCATGAGCTGGACGAGGCCGTCGCGCTGCCGGTCCTCGGGAACCAGGCCGATGCCCATGGCGATCCGCTCCTGGATCGTGTGGCCCTTGAGGTCCTTCGTCCCGAGGACGGCGCGCCCGGCGGCGATCGGCTGGCGGCCGGACAGCGCCTCCATCAGCTCGGTGCGCCCCGCGCCCATCAGGCCGTAGAGGCAGACGATCTCGCCGGCCCGCACCTGCAGCGACAGGTCGCTGACGGCCAGCCGGCCGCCGCCCTCGGCGTCGACGACGCGGACGTTCTCGATCGAGAGCGCCACGTCGCCGAACTCCCGCGGCTCGCCGGTGAAGTCGTACTCGGCAGCCCGGCCGACCATCTTGGACACCACCCAGGGCAGGTCGATGTCGGCGGCGTTCGCGGTGGCGACCAGCTCACCGTCGCGGAAGACGACGGCGTGGTCCGCGACCTCGATCGCCTCCTCGAGGTGGTGGGAGATGTAGACGATCGCCACCCCGTGCGAGGTGAGCTCGGCGATCACCCGGAACAGCACCTCGACCTCGGTCGCGCTGAGGGCGGACGTCGGCTCGTCCATGATGAGGATCCGGGCGTCCGCGGCCAGGGCCCTGGCGATCTCGACGATCTGCTGCTGCCCGAGCCTGAGGTCGGCGACCAGGGTGCCCGGGTCGATCTGCTCCTCGAGCCGCGTCATGAGGTCGCGGGTGATGGCCGTCTCGCGGGCGTAGTCGACGCCACTGCGGGTGCGCAGCTCGCGGCCGATGAAGATGTTGTCCCGGACGCTGAGGTTCGGGCAGAGGTTCAGCTCCTGGTGGATGATCGAGATGCCCCGGTCGACCGCGTCGTTGGTGGAGTCGAGCTCGACCACCTCGCCGTCGAGGACGAGCTGGCCGCCGGAGGGCTGCTCCACGCCGGAGAGGATCTTCATCAGGGTGGACTTGCCGGCGCCGTTCTCCCCGAACAGCACCGTCACCTTGCCGCGACGGACCTCGAAGTTGACGCCCTTGAGCGCGTGGGTGACTCCGTAGGTCTTGCTGATGTCGACGGCTCGCAGGACCACCTCGTCCTCGTCGGCCGCCGTGGTGATCACGTCCTGGGTTGCCTCGGTCATCACGACACCTCGATCGACACGGGCTGGATGATGAACGACGTGCGCGGCCCGCCCGAGCTGTGCGCACCGACGACCGTCACCTTCTTGCCCTTGAGCGTCGCGGGATCGGTCTTGGCGATGACGTCCGAGCGGATCCTCACCTTGAGCTCGTTGGCCACGGACTGGAAGTCCGTCTGCCCGGTGAAGTCGCTGAAGGTCATGTCACCGGTCGCGTCGCGCACCGGGGTGCCGGTGACCGCCGAGCCGACCGGGACGCGCACGGACTTGCCGGCCGGGACCCCGGGTACCGCCAGCGTCATGAAGTTCTCGTCGACCTCGGTGACGGTGCCCGTCGCCTTCACCGGGAAGGCGAACTTCCCGCTGCCGACGTCGACGCCGTACTGCTTCCCCGCGGCTGCCTCGTCCTTCGTGACCGCCGGGACCAGCACCACCACGTCGGTCGCCTTGCTGGTGAGCGTCTCGGTGATCTTGGGGAAGTTCTTCTGGACGTAGGTCTTCGCGTTGAACGCGGCGGGCTTCAGCGCGGTGGCCTCGCTCGGGGTGAGGAACTTGGTGTTGAGCACCATGGCCAGCACCAGCACGACGAGGGCCGCGACCAGCACCAGCCTCTTCACGACGGCGGGCGACGAGCCCCGGAGGCTGCTCATGTCTTCTCCTTGTCCACGGTGAGGTGGGGTTCTGGGGTGGGCTCAGGACGGGATCAGCGAGACCTTGATCGAGGACCTGCCCGACGCCACCAGGTCGAGGCCCTCCTGGAACTTGGCCAGGGGCAGCTGGTGGGTGCAGATCTTGTCCATCGGCAGGACGCCCGACTCGATCATGCGGATCGCGGCCGGCCAGCAGTGCGGGCCGAGGTGGGCGCCGCGCACGTCGAGCTCCTTGTCGTCGCTGATGATCGACCAGTCGACGGTGACGTCGTCCTTGAAGACGCTGTACTCGACGAACGTGCCCAGCTTGCGCAGGAGGTTGAGCCCCTGGGCCACGGCGGAGGGGTGCCCGGTGCCCTCGAGGTAGACGTCGGCGCCGTAGCCGTCGGTGAGCCCCTTGACGACCTCGACCGGGTCCTCCTCCGCGATGTTCACGACCAGGTCGGCCCCGCACAACCTGGCGAGCTCCAGCTTCTCCGGCGCCATGTCGAGCGCGACGACCTTGGCCGGGAACTTGGCCTTGGCGCCGGCGATCATGCCCAGGCCGATCGGGCCGCAGCCGGCGACCACCACGACGTCGTCGAAGGTGATCCCGGCGCGCTCGACGGCGTGCAGCGCGCAGGACAGCGGCTCGGCGAACGCGGCGTGGGCGGGGGGAAGGTCCTTGCTGACCTTGTGCACGCGCGCCTCGGGGCGGAACACCATGTACGACGCCATGCCGCCGGGGTTGCTGCGCCGGAAGCCGAACATCTCGTGGGGGCCGCACATCCAGTACTGGCCGCGCTGGCAGTAGCGGCACTTCCCGCACGGGACGATCTGCTCGGCCACGACGCGGTCACCGACCTCGATCCCCCACCGGCCGCGGGCCTCGTCGTCGAGGCCGACGACCTCGCCGACGAACTCGTGACCGGGGATGACGTCGGTCTGCGCCCAGGCCGGGCGGTTCTCGTCACCCCAGAACTTCGCGGCGCCGTGGTAGCACTTCAGGTCGCTGGCGCAGATGCCGACGGCCTCGACCCGGACCAGCGCCTCGCCGGGGCCGGCAGTGGGCACCGGCACCTCCTCGAGGCGGTAGTCCTCCGGGCCGTGGCAGATGACGGCCTCCATCGTCGCGGGAAGAGCCTCACGCTGGGTGGGTTCGCTGAGCTGGGTCACGTCCGACCTCCGTGGCAGTGGTGCGCGGTGTCCTGTCCCCGGCCGGCTCACGAGGGTGTGATCCGGGCGACACCGCGGCGTAACACGACGAAGATATCCACGGCTCCTGCACATCTGTCCAGAGCAAATGTGCAGGAACTGTCCTAGGATCCCGGTGGGGACCACGGTGGAGTCGGCGACTACGTTCTGAGGGGAAAGAGGTGGCAGGGTGGAACTCGACGGCACACGGGCCGCGACACAGCGGTTCAGTCCGCAGCAGATGCATGCCGCGGCGCGGATGTACTACCTGGAGGACGCGACCCAGGCGCAGGTGGCCGCCCGTCTGGGCACGAGCCGGGCGACCGTGAGCCGCCTGCTCTCCGAGGCGCGACGCCAGGGCATCGTCCGGATCGAGGTGATCCCGCCCGAGGACATCGACCACGTCGACCTCGCGCTGCGGACGGCGGATGCCCTGGGTCTGCGCACGGTCGAGATCGTCCCGATCGCCGGCCGGACCGACATCGGCACGGCGATGGCGCCCGCGGTGTCGCGAGCGATCCTCCGGGCCGGGCTCGTCGCCGGGGACGTCCTGCTCGTGTCCTCCGGGCGCACGGTCTACGAGGTGGCCCAGGGCGACCTGCCCGTGCTGCCGGGGGTGCTCGTCGCACCCACGGTCGGGGGCCAGGACGAGCCCGAGGCGTGGTACGCCACCAACGAGATCACCCGCATGGTCGCCGCCAAGATCGGCGGCTCGCCCGCACTTCCTCTACGCGCCGGCGCTCCCCGGACCCGACCTGCACGCCCACCTGCTGCAGGACCCGTCGATCAGGCGGGTCAGCGAGCTGTGGGAGCAGGCCCGCTGTGCCGTCGTGGGCCTGGGCGCTCCCCCGAAGGTCCGCCAGTCCATCCCCCGCTTCGTGCCCACCGGCGGGGGCTGGCTGCGCGAGGCGGTCGGCGACGTGTGCACGCGGTTCTTCGACCGCGACGGCGCGCCCGTCGACTACCCGGGAGTCGAGCGCCTGCTGGCCACCCCCTACGAGGTGCTCCGGCGGATCCCCTCCGTCATCGCCGTGGCCGTCGGGCAGGAGAAGGTGCCCGGGATCGTGGCCGGGGCCCGTGCCGGCTGGTTCAACGAGCTCGTCACCGACCCTCCGACGGCGACGGCTCTGCTGGCGGCGCTGGCTTCCGGCCCGAGCGGTGCGGTGGCCTCGGCCGGGTGACCGACCGCACGGCCCCGTCGCGCCGGGCACGGGGCCCTGCTCAGCTCTCCCGGACGACGTCCTGCGCGGCCTTGTCGGGCCGCAGCCCGCGCCAGGCCGGGTGCCGCAGCCGTCCGTCCCGGGTCCACTCGCCGAAGCGCACCTCCCCCACGACGACCGGCTCGACCCAGACGGCGTCGCGCGCCTCGGCCCGCGGCACCGTTCCGCTGAAAGGCGACTCCGCACGACGCAGTCCGCGCAGCGTCGCGGCCAGGTCGTCCAGCGCCCGGTCGGTGAAGCCGGTGCCGACCTTCCCGACGTAGGCGAGCCCCTCACGGCCCGGCAGGCCGAGCAGCAGCGACCCGATCGTGCCCTCCCGCCGGCCCGTACCCGGCTTCCAGCCGCCCACCACCACCTCCTGGGTCCGCAGGTGCTTGACCTTGAGCCAGTCCTCGGCGCGCCGGCCGGGACGGTACGGCGACTGCCGCCGCTTGGCGACGACGCCCTCCAGCCCCTGCTCCCGGGCCGCCTCCAGCACCATCGCCCCGTCGCCGAACCACGCCGGCGGTGTCCGCCACGAGGGACCTTCCAGCTGCAGCGACTCGAGCAGCCGGCGGCGCTCGGCGTAGGGCAGGCCCAGCGTCGACCGGCCGTCGAGGTGCAGCACGTCGAAGGCCATGAAGGTCACCGGCGTGGACGACGCCGAGCCGCCGGACCTGGGTCGCGCTGGTGACGTGCATCCGCGGCTGCAGCCGCTCGAAGCTCGGCCGCCCGCGCGCGTCGAGCGCCACGATCTCACCGTCGAGCACCACCGGTCGCGACCCGAGCGTCGCTGCCATCTCACGCAGCTCGGGGTAGGCGACGGTCATGTCGATGTCGTTGCGCGACAGCGCTCGTGGCCGTCCGCCCTCGACGTAGACGACGGCGCGCACGCCGTCCCACTTCATCTCGTAGGCCCACTGGTCGTCGTCCGGCGGGCAGCTCGTCGCGCAGCACCGCCATCATCGGCCGGATCAGCTCCGGCAGCGGCTCGAAGCCTGCGGGTCGTGGGTCCATGCGGTGCACCATCCAGTTCTTCCCGCCGGTCCGGAACAGCACGTAGCGACCGCTGACCCTGGTCGCCGTGCAGGACGACCTTGACCTCGCGGTCGGTCCACTTCTCGGTCTCGTAGGTGCCGCGGTCCCAGATCCGCACCCGCCCACCGCCGTACTCCCCCGGCGGCGATGTCGCCCTCGTACGCGGCGTACTCCATCGGGTGGTCCTCGGTGTGCACCGCGAGCCGGTTGGTGCCCGGGTCCAGTCGGCAGGCCCTTGGGCACCGCCCACGAGACCAGCACGCCGTCGCGCTCGAGCCGGAAGTCCCAGTGCAGCGCGCGTCGCGTGGTGCTCCTGGATGACGAACGTGTCGTCGCCGCCGTCGGGCAGCGGACCGGGCGGCGGCACCGGCTCGGTGCGTGCGGGTGGCGTCCCGTTTGCTGCGGTAGTCGTCCAGGGGGGCGTCGGGCACAGCCCTGTCTACCCCATGACCGCCGGCACGACCCGGTGATCGGCCGCCGGTGAAGGCGCCGCTCTTGATCGTGCCGCTCACGGTGTAGCCGGCCTGCGAGCCCCCGGTGATGCTGAGCGTCCCGTTGGAGGGGTTGAAGCCCGACGACGGGCCAGTTGATCGTGAAGGCGCCGGACTCGGAGACAGCGGTGGTGCTCGTGTCCACCCACCGTCGCGCCGACCTGCCGCCGGGGTTGGACGACTGCGGCGCGGCGGCGTTCACGCCCAAGGAGGACGTGGACGTCGACGCGCTGGTGGCGCTGGTGACGTCCGGGTAGAACCGCCCGTCAGCGTCAGCGCACGCCACGTCCGTCCTCCGCGTCTTGCTTCTTGATTCGTTCCAGACGGTGGAGGAAACTGGGCAGCGTGGCAACGGCCTCAGACGTTCGAGCGCATGCTGCGCGGGGCCGACCTCCGCGTGACCCGTCCGCGGCTGGCGGTGCTGGCCGCGGTGCACGCACATCCGCACGCCGACACCCACTCGATCATCGGTGCCGTGCGCAGCGAGCTCCCCGCGGTGTCCCACCAGGCGGTGTACGACGTGCTGCGCGCGCTGACCGCCGCGGGGCTGGTGCGGCGGATCCAGCCGTCCGGCTCGGTGGCCCGCTACGAGGCGCGGGTCGGGGACAACCACCACCACGTCGTGTGCCGGTCGTGCGGTGCCATCGCCGACGTCGACTGCGCCGTCGGTGACACTCCCTGCCTGACGGCGACCGACGACCAGGGCTTCTCGATCGACGAGGCCGAGGTCACCTACTGGGGCGCGTGCCCCGAGTGCGTCGCGGCACCAGCAACCGGATGACGAAGCCAGACACCGAGAAGAGGAGAAGGATCGACGTGACTGACCACGGCAGCGAGAGTGAAAACCCGGTAATTCCCGCCCCCACTCCGGCCCACGCTCGGCCCAGGACGAACCAGGACTGGTGGCCGAACCAGCCGAACCTGCAGGTTCTCCACCAGCACTCGCCGCGATCCAACCCGATGGGCGAGGACTTCGACTACGCGGAGGAGTTCAGGACCCTCGACGTCGAGGCGCTCAAGCAGGACGTCATCGAGGTGATGACGACGTCGCAGGACTGGTGGCCGGCCGACTACGGCCACTACGGGCCGCTCTTCATCCGGATGAGCTGGCACGCCGCCGGCACGTACCGCATCGAGGACGGCCGTGGCGGTGCCGGCGACGGCGCCCAGCGCTTCGCCCCCCTCAACAGCTGGCCCGACAACGCGAGCCTCGACAAGGCGCGCCGGTTGCTGTGGCCGGTCAAGCAGAAGTACGGCCGGAAGATCTCCTGGGCCGACCTCCTGGTCCTCGCCGGCAACGTCGCGCTGGAGTCGATGGGCTTCAAGACGTTCGGCTTCGGCTTCGGGCGTGAGGACATCTGGGAGCCCGAGGAGATCTTCTGGGGCCCCGAGGACACGTGGCTCGGAGACGAGCGCTACAGCGGCGACCGGGAGCTGACCGGTCCCTTCGGCGCCGTGCAGATGGGCCTGATCTACGTGAACCCGGAGGGCCCGAACGGCAACCCGGATCCGCTGGCCGCCGCACGGGACATCCGGGAGACCTTCCGTCGGATGGCGATGAACGACGAGGAGACCGTCGCGCTGATCGCCGGCGGCCACACGTTCGGCAAGACCCACGGCGCGGGCGACCCCAGCCTGGTCGGTCCCGAGCCCGAGGGCTGTCCCGTCGAGCATCAGGGCCTTGGCTGGAAGAGCACCTTCGGCAGCGGCAAGGGCAAGGACGCGATCACCAGCGGGCTCGAGGGTGCCTGGACGCCCACCCCGATCACGTGGGACAACAAGTTCTTCGAGACCCTGTTCGGCTACGAGTGGGAGCTCACGGAGAGCCCCGCCGGTGCCAAGCAGTGGAAGCCGAAGGACCGTGCCGGGGCGGACACCGTGCCCGACGCCGAGGACCCCTCGGTCAGGCACGCCCCGATGATGCTGACCACGGACCTCGCGCTGCGCCTCGACCCGACCTATGAGCCGATCTCACGGCGCTTCATGGAGAACCCGGACCAGCTCGCCGAGGCGTTCGCCAAGGCCTGGTACAAGCTGCTGCACCGCGACATGGGCCCCGTCTCGCGCTACCTCGGTCCCTGGGTCCCGGAGCCACAGCTGTGGCAGGACCCCGTCCCGGCCGTCGATCACGACCTGATCGACGACGGCGACATCGCCGCCCTCAAGGAGAAGCTCCTCGGATCGGGTCTGTCCATCTCGCAGCTGGTCTCGACCGCCTGGGCGTCGGCGGCGAGCTTCCGCGGCACCGACAAGCGTGGCGGGGCCAACGGGGCGCGGATCCGCCTCGAGCCGCAGAAGAGCTGGGAGGTCAACGACCCGGCCGAGCTCGCCGCGGTGCTGCAGACCCTCGAGCAGATCCAGCAGGACTTCAACAGCTCACAGTCCGGCGGGAAGAAGGTCTCGCTGGCCGACCTGATCGTCCTGGGCGGGTGCGCGGCGGTCGAGCAGGCGGCGAAGAACGCCGGGCACGACGTCACGGTCCCGTTCGTTCCGGGGCGCACGGACGCCTCCCAGGAGCAGACCGACGTGGAGTCGTTCGCCGTGCTCGAGCCCAAGGCAGACGGGTTCCGCAACTACCTGCGTGCCGGTGAGAAGCTGCCGCCGGAGACCCTGCTGCTGGACCGCGCCCACATGCTGACGCTGACCGCTCCCGAGATGACGGTCCTGGTCGGCGGCATGCGCGCCCTCGGTGCGAACGCCGGGCGCACCCGACACGGGGTCCTCACCGACCGGCCGGAGACGCTGACCAACGACTTCTTCGTGAACCTGCTCGACATGGGCACGGAGTGGAAGCCATCAGCGTCGGCCGAGAACGGTGTTCGACGGCCGGGATCGTGCCACGGGCGAGGTGAGGTGGACCGCCACCACCGTCGACCTCCTCTTCGGTTCGAACTCCCAGCTCCGAGCGCATCGCCGAGGTCTACGCCAGTGACGACGCGCAGGAGAACTTCGTCCGGGACTTCGTCGCGGCGTGGGTCAAGGTGATGAGCCTGGACCGGTTCGACCTCACCTGATGCGGAGGGGGCCCGGTCGCCGAGGACGAGTCCGGGCCCCCACCGGCGACGGCCGATGCCGAGCGTCATCGCCGCCCGCTCAGTCGCAGTCCAGGGCCCGGCAGATGAGGCTGGTGCACCCGTACATCGAGCACAACGAGCGGCAGACGCTGCATCGGGACGCGGTGTCGTGCTGGTGCTGAACGGCGAGGCTCATGAGAGTCATGGCTCCATGCTCAGGAACACGACGGCACCGAGACGGGACCAAGGTCCTGTGAGGCGCGTAACACCGCGGCACGTCTGCAACACCGGCGGGTGTGCACCCAGCACCACGGCGACGGAACGACGCCCATCGTCGGGTGCGCGAATATGCTTGCCCGTGCTTGCGATTCACGCGCCGAGATGAAAGCGTGGGTCACCCTTCGCGCGCTGGACAGCGAATCTCGCGGACCGTGGACGCCGGACCCTAGACTGTCGTTGTCCTGTCTGTCGGATCCGGCATCGGATCACGGGCGAGAGGGAGACGATGGCGTGACCGTCCCACAGACGGGCATCTTTGCGCTCGGCAACCTCGCTCACACCTACCTCGAGCTCGACCTTCGCGACCCGGCAGCTGCTCCCGCCCTGGTGGACGCCGTTGCCGACCTGTCCGAGCCGCGCACGACGATGGGCGGGGTGAACCTGGTGACCGGATTTCGTCCGGAGCTGTGGCGTGCGGTCGCGCCGGACCGGTCGCCTCGGGACCTCCACGGCTTCGTCGAGCCGGTCGTCGGGATCGAAGGCTTCAGCATGCCGGCCACCCAGCACGACCTCGTGCTCTGGGTCGCGGGCGGCTCCAACGACGTCGTCTTCGATGCCGCCCTCGGCATGATCGCGGCCCTGGCTGAGCTGGCCGGCCTGGCCGAGGAGACCGTGAGCTGGTCCTACCATCGCGATCTCGACCTCACGGGGTTCATCGACGGCACCGAGAACCCCTCACTGCTGGTCGCCCCCCAGCAGGTGCTGGTGCCACAGGGCTCGCCTGGTGCCGGCGGATCCGTCCTCCTGCTGCAGAAGTGGGTGCACGACGCCGCCGCCTGGAGCGCGTTGAGCCGAGAGCAGCAGGAACGGGTGATCGGACGGACCAAGCAGGACAGCGTGGAGCTGTCCGACCGACCCGTGACCTCGCACGTGGCGCGCACCGACCAGGACGAGTTCGGCCACATCTTCCGGCGGAACACGCCGTACGGCTGGGTGGGTGAGCACGGCACCATGTTCGTGGGGATCAGTGCCGACCAGGCGCCCCTGGTCGCCATGCTGGAGAGCATGGCTGGGCTGTACGGCGTGCGCGACGAGCTGACGCGGTACGCCAGGCCTCTCACCGGCGCGTACTACTTCATCCCGTCCGCCGAGGACGTCCTGGCCTTCGCCACCTCAGCTGCCTGAGCCCCCCGCCTCACCCCCGGCGGATGAGGCGGGCCGCACCCCGGCGGCCTAGCGTCGGGCGAGGATCCTCGCGGTCGTCGTCACCGGGGGGACGACGTGACGGGCCCACCAGCGGCCTCCAGCCCGGCGCTCGGGGTGTACGGCGACGACAGCGCCGGGTGTCGCGGCGCCCCCGCCCTGGTCGCCCCGGAGGACTGACCCATGAGCACCACGATCGCCCTCGACGAGATCCCCGGCCCGCGCGGCCTGCCCCTGGTGGGCAACGCCTTCGACATCGACGCCACCAACCCGATCGAGGGCTTCATGGAGATGGCCGGCGAGTACGGGCCGATCTTCCGGCTCGCGGTGCCCGAGCGGCACCCGGCTGATCGTGTCGGGAGCCGACCTCGTCGACGAGATCTGCGACGACGTCGCGGTTCGACAAGCTGGTCGGGGGCGGCCTGAGCGAACCTGCGCAAGGGTGCGACCGACGCGGGGCTCTTCACCGCCGACACGCAGGACCCGCTGTGGCAGCGCGCCCACAACATCCTCCTGTCCCCGTTCAGCCTGCAGGCGATGCGCGACTACATGCCCAAGATGGTCGACATCGCCGAGCAGCTGATGGACAAGTGGAGCCGGCTCAACCCCGGCGAGGAGGTCGACGTCCCGGCCGACATGACCCGGCTGACCCTCGACACCATCGCGCTCTGCGGGTTCGGCTACCGGTTCAACTCGTTCTACCGCGACACCCCGCACCCGTTCGTCGAGGCGATGGTGCGCACGCTCGCCGAGGCCCAGGCGCGGACGCGGCAGCTGCCGATCCAGACCCGGCTGAAGATCCGCGCGCAGCGGCGGGTCGAGGAGGACCAGGCCTTCATGAACGGCCTGGTCGACCGGCTGATCGCCGAGCGCCGGGCGCAGGGCGACGCGGCGGACACCACGGACCTGCTCGGCCGGATGCTCAGCGGCGTCGACAAGGCAGTCGGGCCAGGGCCTGCCCGACTCCAACATCCGCGCGCAGTGCATCACCTTCCTCATCGCCGGGCACGAGACGACCTCGGGCCTGCTGTCCTTCGCGGTCTACTACCTGCTCAAGAACCCGGACGTCCTGGCCCGGGCGCGGGCCGAGGCCGACGCGGTGCTGGGCAGCGACGCGTGGCCCACGTTCGAGCAGGTGCACCGGCTGACCTACATCCGCCAGGTGCTGGACGAGTCGCTCCGGTTGTGGCCGACCGCACCGGGGTTCAGCCGCTACCCCTACGAGGACACCGTGATCGGCGGCCGCTACGCCATCCCGGCGCACACCCCGATCACGGTGCTCACCCCGGCCCTGCACCGGGACCCGGCCGTCTGGGGGCCCGACGCGGCGGAGTTCAACCCCGAGCACATGGCGCCGGAGCGGCTGGCCACCATCTCGCCGAACGTCTACAAGCCGTTCGGCACCGGCCAGCGGGCCTGCATCGGCAGGCAGTTCGCCCTGCAGGAGGCCATGCTCGTGCTCGGCATGCTGCTGCAGCGCTTCGACCTCGTCGACGACCTGGAACTACCAGCTCCGGACGAAGACCACGCTCACCGTCAAGCCCGACGACTTCCACATCCAGGTGCGGCCACGTCCCGGACGTCCGGCTCGAGCGTGCCGGCGGCGCACCCGGCTTCCACCGCCGGGACGGTCGCCACCTCCGACGGGGGCGAGGCGGCGACCGCGACCGCCCACGGCGTCCCTGGTGGCCCGCCACGGCACCCCGCTCCTGGTGCTCTTCGGCTCCAACCTCGGCACCGCCGAGTCCATCGCGACCCGGCTCGCCCGGGAGGGCACGGAGCGCGGATTCGACGTGACCCTCGCGGCGCTCGACGACCAGGTCGACGCGCTGCCGGACCGCGGCGCGGCCCTCGTCGTCTGCTCGTCCTACAACGGCACCCCGCCCGACAACGCCGCCGCGTTCTGCCGGTGGATCAGCGGCGCCGGGCCGGAGGCCGCCGCCGGTGTCTCCTACTCGGTGTTCGGCTGCGGCAACACCGAGTGGGCCGCGACGTACCAGGCGGTGCCGACGCTGCTCGACGAGCAGCTGGCGGCGCACGGCGCGCACCGGGTGCACCCGCGTGGTGAGGGCAACGCCGCGGCGGACTTCGACGCGGCGTACCGCGCCTGGCACGCCGACCTCTGGAGC
The DNA here is from genome assembly GCA_963828995.1 of uncultured Actinomycetota bacterium. Lineage (GTDB taxonomy): Bacteria > Actinomycetota > Actinomycetes > Actinomycetales > Dermatophilaceae > CAVRTM01. The sequence goes on along the minus strand of CAWHHB010000005.1, from coordinate 152,901 downwards.
GACCTGGCCGCGGCCCTGGACCTGCCGGCCGAGGTCGCGGCGGTCGGCACCGGTGGCCCCCGGCTGTCGATCACGCTGACCAACCGGCAGCTGACCAACCCGGTGATCGTGTCCTACCAGGCCCTCCCGGCGCAGGTCCGGCAGAACCGGGAGCTGATCCACGCCGGCGACGGCGCCGCCCCGCCACGGTCGACCCGCCACCTCGAGATCGCCCTGCCGCAGGGCTCGTCGTACCGGGCCGGCGACCACCTCGGGGTGCTGCCGCGCAACACGTCGACCTGATCCGGCGGGTGATGGCCCGGTTCGGGCTCGACGCCGGGCAGTACGTCACGATCATCCCCAACAGCGGCACCCACACCCACCTGCCGATCGACGAGCCGGCGCCACTGCTGGGCGTGCTCGGCAGCTGCGTGGAGCTGCAGGACGTCGCCACCCGGGACGACATCGAGGTCCTCGCCCGCTACACCGACGACCCCGCGCAGCGGGCGGCGCTGGCAGGCGCATGACCGGTGACGACGAGCCGTCGCAGGCGCGCTACCGCGAGCAGGTCTTCGCCGGCAACCGCTCGGTGCTGGACCTGCTCGACCGAGTTCCCCGGGCTGCCGGGTCCCGTTCGAGGTCTACCTCGACCTGCTGCCCCCGCTGCGGCCGCGCTACTACTCGATCTCCTCCTCGCCGCTGGTGAGCCCCGCGGCTGCCAGCATCACCGTCGGGCGTGCTGCGGGCACCGGCGCGGGCCGGCGCCGGCACGCTACACCGGGGTCTGCTCGGGCTACCTCGCGCAGCTGCCCGGAGAACGGCACCGTGTTCACGTTCGTCCGCGAGCCGTCCATCGCCTTCCGGCCACCGGAGAACCCGCACGTGCCGATGATCATGATCGGGGCCGGCACCGGGATGGCGCCGTTCCGCGGCTTCCTGCAGGAGCGGGCGGCGCTGCGCGACCAGGGCGTGCCGGTCGCCGCCGTCGCTGCTGTTCTTCGGCTGCCGCAACCAGGAGACCGACCTGCTCTACGCCGACGAGATGCGCGACTACGAGCAGCAGCGGCCTGGTCCGGGTGGAGAACGCGTTCTCGCGCGGGCCCGACGGCGGCTGCCGCTACGTCCAGGCCGCGATGCTCGACTGCGCCGACGAGGTCTGGGACCTGCTGCAGAAGGACGCGGCCGTCTTCGTCTGCGGCAACGCCTCCACCATCGCACCGGGGGTGCGCGCCTCGCTGATCGCGGATCTTCCGTGACCACACCGGCGCCGGCGAGGCGGACGGCGCCGCGTGGCTGGCCGGGCTGCGCACCGCCGACCGGTTCGTGGAGGACATCTGGGGCGGCTGACGGCCCGACGGAGGCCAGACGGGCACGACCGTCGGACCGCGGCGCCCGGGGTCAGCAGGCACTGCGCGCCCGGCGCGCCACGCTGCGCGGGCCGCCTCGCAGATCGCCGGTCAGGACGCGCCCCAGGTGGTTGGCACTGACGAGCAGGGGCCCGAGGCGGGTGATCTGCCGGGCGAGCCGCACCCCCGGACGGTGGAGCATGAGCATGTAGGCGACCACGCTGAACATGACCGCGGCGCTCAGCCGACCGCCCTCCACGGCTCCGATGCCGAACGTCAGCACGAGCAGGGCGGTGAAGGTCAGGACCACGTGCACCGCCACCGTGGTCCGGTTCTCCCACCGGCTCAGGCGGACGTCGGCCTGCGCGCTCGCGGTGCCGAGGCTGCGCAGCTCGTTGAGGTCGTCCTCGCCGTCCCCGGTGCCGGTGTCCCGGACCACGTCGTGGACCACACCGGAGAGACGGGTCTCACCGCGTCGGTGGTCGTCGGCGAGCGCCGCCGTGCGTGCGGCGCCGAAGACGGCGATGACGAGGGTGACGGCGGATCCGCAGAGCTGCACCACCCCGAGCCGCACGTCGGCGACGGCCAGCGCCGCGCAGGTTCCCAGGACCCAGAGCCCGTTGAGGATGATGTGGTTGAGCACTCCCTTGAGTCCCAGCTTGACCTTGGCACTGTCCAGCATCACCTGGGCCATCAGGTCCTCCGGCATCTCCTCCCTCTGCCCGAGCCGGGCCAGAGCCGCCGCGCGCGCGTCGGTGAGGCTCCGGTTGGCGAAGTGCGCGAAGTCCAGTCGCTGGAAGTGCTCGGCAACGCCGGCCATGAGGGCGAGGAACACGAAGACCCCGCTGAGCAGCAGGACCGGGTCGCACCAGGCCGGCAGGGGCGACGGCCGGCCGGTCGAGATCTGGACGATGGCGGTCAGCGGCAGCGGCAGCAGCAGCCGGGTGCCGACCAGGGCGAGGGTGAACGCCAGCCCCCGCAGGAAGAGCCCCCGGTGTCGGCGCATCTGGGGCGCCACGCCCCGGAGCAACGGACGGAACCGCCCCCGGACGTCCAGCACGGTGGCGACCGGGGCCCGGTGGGCGCCGCCACGTCGCCGCGTCATTGCAGGACCTGCCGGGCGGACGCGACGAGCGTCGCGACGGCGTCGGGCCAGTGCTCGTCCTGGAGGCGGAACGGCACGGCGGTACGGCGCAGCAGGCTGTTGGCGAGGAACCACTCGAGAGCCTCCGGCCACCGGCCGTAGCCGGCCAGGAGGCTGTCCAGCGTCGCGGTCACCGTCTCCATCTCACCCTCCCGGCCGAAGGCCACGTGAGCGGCGTACGACGCGAGGTCGTGGGCGGGCGCCGCGAGACAGAGCCGGTCGAGGTCGATCAGGCACAGACCGGTCGGCCCCTCCAGGAGCTGGCCCGCGTGGAAGTTCCCGTGGCTCGTGACCAGGGGAAGGTTCGAGGGCACGCGCGCGGCGAGCTCGTCGATCAACGCGTCCAGCTCTTCCCGCAGCTCGGGCAGCAGCTCGGCGAGGACGCCGGCCCGCGCGACGGACTTGGCCAGCAGGCTCTCCGGCGTGGTGCGGGCCAACCGGGGGGCGGCGTCGGCGTGCAGGCCCGCCAGCAGGTGGCCGGCCACGTCCGAGGAGCGCACCCGAAGGCTCGGGCTGTGGCCGGGCAGGTGAGCCTGCACGGTGGTGTGCTTCGTGCGGACCACGCCCTCGAACGCCGCGGTGTGCACCTTGCGCAGGGTGGACGAGGCCCGCAGGCCCCTGGCGGCGTCGGCGAAGTCCGCGGGGTCGCGGTAGAGCTTGAGCACGTGCGCGCCGACGCGCAGCACCGCCCGGCGCCGCGGCCAGTAGCGCAGCAGCTCGGGCTCCTCGCCGGAGCTCTCGAGGCCGTGACGGGCCAGGCGGGCGCCCAGCTCGGCGCCGGTGTGGCTCAGCAGCGGCAGGCGGACGTCGAGCGGCATCCACTGCACGAGCGCGGACACCTCGGGGAGGTACGCGAGCGGTTCCCGGGCCGGGGTCCTGCCATGGACCCGGGCGGCCAGCCGCCGGTTGCGCCGGCGGTCTCTCTTGGGCTCCAGACCCACCCCGGCGCAGGCGTAGGCGACGGCGGTGGACCAGCCGCGTGCGGTCTGCACGCTGTACTGGACGACGACGTTGTCGCGGGGCTTGTAGCGCACCGAGTGCACCCTCACGTCCGGGACGGCGCCGGGCTCGAGCGCGGCCCCGAGCAGCGGTGCCATCGCGTGGTCGTCGATCAGCTCGTGCAGGTGGGGCAGGGCCGGGTCCGGTCGCAGCGCGCACGCCGCCGCCGGTGCCGGTACCGGTTTCGGTGCCGGGCACCGTACGGCGCCGGGCCCCGACGGCTGGCCGGCGTGCTCCGCCGCGGCGCGGGCGGCGGCCGTGACCGCCGGCGAGGCATCGAGGACCACCACGTTCCGGCCACGGAACACCGCCTCGAGGCCGGGGAGGACCGCGGCCTCCGAGGCGGCGTCCAGGTAGGCGGTCGGGTCGTCGAGCAGGACCGCAGGAGGGTCGGTGGCCAGGATCCGGGCGACGGACAGGCGCAGGCGCTGTGACGGGCTGAGGATCACCCCGCCGTCGCCGACCGGCGTGTCGTACCCCTCGGGCAGCTCGCTGATGAACGCGTGGGCGGACGCGGTGGTGGCCGCCTCGAGCATCGTCCGCCGGTCGGACGCGCCGATCGTGTCCGCGATCGTGCCACGACCGGGATGGTTGCTGGCGCACAGCACCGCGGTGGTCACGGCGGTGCTCACGGCCGCACCGCCAGCTCAGGCGCCTGCTCGTGGAGGCACCCGGGCCGGTCCTGCGGCTGCGCCACCATCGGCACCGCGGTCAGCACCGCCGTCGGCAGCGCGGTCAGCAGCCGCCGTCGGTGCCACGGTCAGCACCGCCGTCGGTGCCGCGGTCAGCACCGCAGGCTCCGCTGCAGCCGGCGCGACGGGCTGGGGCGGCGGCTCGGCCAGGCGGGCGAGCCGCTCCGCACTGGTGATCTGCGGTCCCAGCCGGGTGATCTGCCGGCCGACCCGCGTCGTGGGGTAGTTGAGCATCAGCAGGTAGGCGCTGACGAGGGCCACGTCGCCGGCCTGCAGCTGGCCCGCCTTGGCGAAGCGCACCGCCAGGAGCAGCACGGCGCAGGCGGTGAGCGCCAGGACCCCCTGCACGGCGCAGGCCGTCAGCCCCTTGACCTGGGTGATGGCCGCAACGGGACGGTCGCGGTCAGGGTCCTTGATGACCAGCGCCACCCCGGGTTCCCTTGCGGCAGCGAGGTTTCGGGCCGCGTGCTTGCTCTCCCTGCGTCGGGCCCGACGCGCCATCGCCGCGGTCCTGACGGCGCCGCGGCCGGCAATGGTGAGGGCCACGAGCAGGCCGAGCAGGTAGACCATCCCGAGCCGCAGGTCGAGGACGGTGAGCACCACGAACACTCCGACGATGAACAGGCCGTGCTGCAGGAGGTGGGTGAGCAGGCCCCTCAGACCCACCCGCAGCCGGGCGCTGTCGCCCACCACCCGGGTGAGCACGTCACCCGGGTCGCGGGCCAGGTCCTGCGGTGACGAGGAGCTGATCAGCCGGGTGAAGATCCCCACCCGGGCGTCGTCGATCGTCGGGACGACGAACCTGGAGACAGCCAGCCGCTGCCAGTACTCGGAGAGCGCGAGGACCAGGCTGAGGACGACGAAGGCGCCACCCAGCCAGGCCACCGGGCTCCCCACGGACGGCAGGACGGTGGTCAGCCAGTGGGTGTGGTGCCCCCGCCGGGCCAGCGCCAGGTCGACGGTCCCCTTCAGGAGCCAGGGAAACGCCAGCTGGGCCAGGGACACGACGGCCGAGGCCACCACCGCCACAGCCAGCTGGCGGCGGTACGGCCGGGCGTAGGGGCCCAGTCCGTGGAAGGCGGCCGCCAGCCGTTGGCGCAACGTCCGCTGCGAGCCGGTTGCTTCCCGGACCGTTTCGCTCATGGAAGGATCGCCTCGGCCCTCAGCCACGCCAGGGCAGCCTCCGTCGCGTGCCCGGGGTTGAAGAAGAGGTCACGCACCATCGCCTGTCGGGTCTCGGAGCAGCCGTCCGGCCCGGTCAGACCGGCCTGCACCGCGTCGAGCGCTGCGGGCACGTCCGGGACGACGACGCCGCCCTTGCGGCCCCACGTCTCGAGGTCGAGGCGCGCCCCCTTCCTCAGGGTCAGCTCGATCAGCTCCGGCACGTCGAGGAAGACGATCGGCCGGTCGAGCAGCGCGAACTCGTTCGCCACCGAGGACGCGTCGCTGATGAGCAGGTCGGCGATGGACATGGTGCGGACCACGTCCGGCTCCCGCACCAGTCGCACGTGCTCGCTCTCCAGCGGGGCGAGACGCGACCACCAGTCGGTTGCGCCGTGCGGGTGGTCGTGCAGCTTGACCAGGATGTCGTACCGGTCGAGCGCGTCGAGCTTGGCGATCAGCTCCTCGCCCATCGTCTCCAGGGAGTTGCGCAGCTCGCCGGTGGGGGCGTAGAGCACGACCGGTCGGTCGCCGCTGATCCCGTGGCTCGCCAGCACCTCCTTGCGGTCCAGCGAGCCGTTGAGGAGCCGGTCGGTCTTGGGGAAGCCGATGTCGACGCCCCGGGGGTCACCAGGGGGCAGGATCCCGGTGGCCTCGAAGCCCCGCTTCATGTACGGGCCGAGGAAGAAGTAGTTCTCGGCCCCGTCCGTCTCGGACCGGATCGCGCGGTTGCGGAACGACATCCCGTGGAAGATCTGGATCCGGCGGTCGACGCGGCGCGGCTCGATGCGTTGGGTGTTGGCCGAGAACATCACGTCGTACTCGGCGTTCGTCAGCGCTGCGACGGGAAGCACTGTGCCCTCAGGGAGCCCGAAGCGGCTGTACATCTCGTCGGCGTCGTAGAGGTAGCCACCCGGTGCCTGGGCCGACTTGCTCCTGGTGCCGCCCGACAGCTGCACCTCGACCCCGGGTGTGCGCACGAGCGCCTCGTAGAGCGGCTTGAAACAGAGAAAGTGCACGGGCGCGTAACCGGTGAACAAGACTCTCATGACTGCACTCCCATCAGCTCGCGCTGGCCCAGCAGCTCGAGCTCGACCTGGTCGATGGCCTCGGACACGGACGGGAAGACCTGGGCACGGGCCCGCCAGAGGTCTTCCGGGAAGTCGATCTCCACCCACGGCCACCCGGCCACATCCACGCAGCGGATGGGGTGTTCGACGGCGATGCTGTTGATGGCGGTCGCCAGCCACGCCTGCTCGCCACCGGCGTTGACGATGGCATGACCTGCCCGGGCCGCAGACGCGACGCCGGCCGCACTCAGGTGCAGCATGCCGAGGTTCTCGCCCGAGACGCGGGCGCCGTCCATGACCTTGGACATCTCGACCAGGTGCCCGTTGGCGACCTGGACCTTCATGTGCTCGTCCTCGCCGCCCGACGCCGAGTCGTACAGCAACGCGTCACCGTCGAGCTCCAGCAGCCGTGCCGGCAGCTCGGGGTGGAAGAACAGGTCGGAGTTCATCACGACGACGTCCTCGTCCACGACGTCCGCCGCGAGCAGGAAGGAGTACATGCTGTTGGTCTCCGCGTAACGGTCGTTGACGACGAACCTCGCGGCAGCACCGACGGACTGGCGGACCTGCGCCTGCTGGTAGCCGACCACGATGACGACGTCATCGACACCGGCGTTCGCCAGCGCGTTGATCTGGTGGTGCACGAGTGGCACACCGCCCAGTCGTTGCAGGCACTTGGGCCGCCCGAGCGGGTCACGGAGCCGCTGGCCCTGACCAGCCGCCAGGATCACGCCCTGCATGACTGCGCCCCCCGTTCGTGATGGTGGCCCGTCGACCCTTGCGGGGCCACATCCGGCGCCGCCAGGTGCCCTGGCCGATCTGTTGACGCACCCGGCCGGGCGCTGAAGGCGTGTTTCATCGTTCCCTCCATGCTGGTGAGTGATGGGTGCCTCGTCGTCGCGGCCGCACCTGCGTGGTCACGTCGTCCGCACCGCTGCCCCTGTCGGTGCTGGGATCTGGCTGAGGCCGGCTACCTGCCTGCCGGCTGCCGCCCGATCTCCACGACGCGCCCTGTGGTGACGTCCACGGAGAGGTCTATCTCCACCTTGCCTTTGACCACGTCGACTTCATACCGACCCTTGGTGTTCTCTGCGTCCACCTCCACCGTCACGCCTCCGGTGGCGTCCTCGGCCAGCAGCACCGCCTGCTCGAGGGTGCCGCGCACCGGTGAGAGGGGGCCGATGCTCGCCGGCGGCCTGGGGCTGCTGGGTGCCGCCCGCGCCGCACCCGGTATGACGAGGAGCAGCACCGCCTCGTAGGCGAGCAGCACCGCCAGCAGGAGCGCGCCGGCCATGGCCGCTCCGCGTCCCGGCGTCCGCATGGTCGAGACGCCGCTGGTCCTCCACCTCGTTCCCATGAACCGACTATGAAGAGTCGATGATGAAAGGACCGTGTACGCAGCATGTACGCGTTCTCACGAAGGTCCCGCGGGACCAAAGCCCTTGCCCGCTGGTCGCGGTCGCCTCCTACCGTGGTGCCATGCGTCTTCTCGTGGTGGACGACGACCCCGGCATGGCCCGCGTGCTGAAGCGGGGCCTGACCGAGGAGGGCTACGTGGTCGACGCCGCCTCGAACGGGCAGGAGGCGGTGTGGCTGGCACGCGAGTCCGGCTACGACGCCATCGTGCTGGACGTCGTGCTGCCCGACCAGGACGGCTTCGAGGTCTGCCGCGCGCTACGGGCAGCCGGCCTGGCCTGTCCGGTCGTGATGCTCACCGCGCGGCACGACGTCGCGGACCGGGTGCACGGCCTCGACGCGGGGGCCGATGACTACCTGACCAAGCCGTTCAGCTTCGCCGAGCTGACCGCTCGCCTGCGCGCGGTCCTGCGCCGGGGCGACCCCGCGCACTCCCCGACCCTGCGCAACGGCGACCTCCGGATGGATGTCGGCGCCCGCCGCGCGCACCGGGCCGACACCGAGCTGGTCCTGTCCATGCGGGAGCTGGCGCTGCTGGAGGTGTTCCTCCGGCACCCGGGGCAGATCCTCACCAGGACCTACCTTCGCGAGCAGGTCTGGGACTCCGCCTTCGACGGGGACTCCAACATCGTCGACCAGTACGTCAGCTACCTGCGGCGCAAGGTCGACCGGCCGTTCGGGCGCGACGACATCGAGACGGTTCGCGGTTCGGGCTACCGCCTGCGGCCGAGCGAGGACTGACCCCGGGTGGCCCTGCGCTGGCGGCTGGCGGTGCTGTTCGCCCTCGCCACGGCGGTGGTGCTGGCCATCGCCGCGGTCATGGTCCTGCGGGTGATGCAGAGCAACCTGGACGACGCGGTGCACTCCCGGCTGCAGGCCCGCGAGGCGGTCCTCGCCCGGCTGGTGCTCACCCGGTCGGAGGAGCTGCGCCACCGCCCGCTGCGCCCGGACCTGCTCCACTCCCCCTACACCCCCGAGACCGACGAGATCGCACAGATCTTCTCGCCGGAGGGCAAGGTGGTGCTCAGCTACGACGTGAAGCAGGACCGGCCACTGCTGGACGAGCGCCAGTTCGAGGCGGCGCGCACCCACCCGGTGGAGTTCCGGGCCACGCCCGGCCTCCCGGGCAAGGGTGACCTGATCCGGGCCACCGTCGCCTCCGACCTGGACGGCGGCGCGTGGGTGGTGGTGGTCGGAGCCGACCTGGACGGGGTGGACGCGATCCTGTCCCGGCTCAGGAGCGGCTTCGCCACGGGGGGCGCCATCGGCATCGCGCTCGCCGCGATGGGGGCCTGGGTGCTGGCGGGGTTGGCGCTGCGACCGGTGGAGAAGCTGCGGCGCGAGGCCGAGGTCATCTCGGCGGCCGACACCAGCGCCGCCCTGGCCGTGCCGGACACCCGCGACGAGGTGGCCGAGCTGGCGCGCACGATGAACCGGCTCCTGGGCCGGCTCCAGCACGCGCTGTCGCAGCAGCGCCGGTTCGTGGCCGACGCCGGCCACCAGCTGCGCACCCCCCTCACCGTGCTGCGCGCGGAGCTGGAGCTGGCCAGCCGGCCGCACCGCTCGAGCGAGGAGCTCCGTGAGGCCGTCTCGTTCGCTGCCGTCGAGACCGACCGTCTCATCCAGCTCGCCGAGCAGCTGCTGCTGCTGGCCCGCGTGGACGAGGGCAGCCGGCTGCTCGAGCTCGCGCCCACGTCGCTGCGCCCGCTGCTGGTGCGCGCCGCGGATGCGGCCATGCGGGCCCGCACGGACGTCGACGTGCACGTCGACGCCCCGGAGGAGGTGACGGTGCTGGCCGACCGGCAGCGCCTGAGGCAGGCGGTGGGCAACCTCCTGGACAACGCGCTGCGCTACGCGCCGCCCGGCAGCTCGGTCTCCGTGCGGCTGCGGTCAGAGACCCGGCCCCCGGGGCGGCTGGCCGTCATCGAGGTCGCCGACCGTGGCGTCGGCTTCGCCGAGCAGTTCCTGCCCCGCGCCTTCGAGCGGTTCGAGCGCGGCGGCGACCACCCCGACGGGACGTACGACGGCAACGGGCTCGGCCTGGCCATCGCCCGCAGTCTCGCCCGCGCGCACGGCGGCGACGCCGTGGCGATGAACCAGCCCGGCGGGGGCGCCCTCGTCCGGCTCGAGCTGCCGATGACGGCGTCCGAGCCCTCGGCCGCCGACCTGTCGTAGCAACCGGCCGGGCCGGGCGACGCCGGTCGTACGGCGAGCTCCGGCTCCGGGCCGAGCAGGGTCACCTCCATGGAGGTGACCCTGCTCGTGAGGCGATCGCGGTGAGGCCGCGGCGCGGCTCAGGCGTCGATGACGACGGGGATGATCAGCGGGCTGCGCCGGTAGGTGCGGTGCGCCCAGGTCGACACGGCCTGCTTGATCAGCTCCTCGGTCTGCTCGACGTCGATGTCGTCCTTGGAGGCCTTGGTCAGCACCCGCTGGATGACCGGGACCGCCGAGTCGAACGTCGAGTCGTCGTGCTCGAAGCCGTGCGCCAGGAAGTCGGGCTTCTCGGTCAGCTTGCCCGTGTCGGGGTCGGCCAGCGCGACGATGGTGACGACACCCTCCTCGGCCAGGTTGCGGCGGACGGTCAGCGACTCCTCGGTGGCGCCGCCCACCGTCATGGCGTCGACGAACACGAGGCTGGCCGGGACCTGGCCGGTGATCGAGGCGATGCCGTCGACGAGGTCGATGACCGAGCCGTCCTCGGCGATGAGCGCCCGGTCGGGGTGGACGCCGGTGCTGATGGCCAGGTCGGCGTTGGCCTTGAGGTGGCGCCACTCCCCGTGGACCGGGAGCACGTTGGCGGGCTTGACGATGTTGTAGCAGTAGACCAGCTCGCCGGCGCTGGCGTGCCCGGAGACGTGCACCTTGGCGTTGCCCTTGTGCACGACGTGGGCACCCCAGCGGGTCAGCTCGTTGATCACCCGGTAGATGGCGTTCTCGTTGCCCGGGATCAGCGAGCTGGCCAGCAGCACCGTGTCGCCCTCGGTGACGCGGATGGGGTGGTCCCGGTTGGCCATCCGGGACAGGGCCGCCATCGGCTCGCCCTGCGACCCGGTGCAGATCAGCGTGATCTTGTTGGCCGGCAGCTTCTCCAGCTGCTTGAGGTCGACCACGAGGCCGTCGGGGATGTTGAGGTAGCCCAGGTCACGCGCGATGCCCATGTTGCGGACCATCGAGCGGCCGACGAACGCGACCTTGCGGCCGTGGTCGCGGGCGGCGTCCAGCACCTGCTGGATGCGGTGGACGTGGCTGGCGAAGCTGGACACGATGACCCGGCCCGGGCAGGTGCGGAAGACCTGCTCGATGGCCGGCGTCAGGTCCTTCTCCGACGTGGTGAAGCCGGGGACCTCGGCGTTGGTGGAGTCGGGGACGAAGAGGTCCACGCCCTCCTCGGCCAGCCGCGCGAACGCCCCCAGGTCGGTGATGCGACCGTCCAGCGGGAACTGGTCCATCTTGAAGTCACCGGTGTGCAGCACCAGGCCGGCGGCGGTGCGGATCGCGACGGCCAGGCCGTCGGGGATCGAGTGGTTGACCGCGATGAACTCGCAGTCGAACGGGCCGAGCGCCTGCCGCTGCCCCTCGCGGACCTCGATGGTCTTCGGGGTGATCCGGTGCTCCTTGAGCTTGGCCGAGATGAAGGCCAGCGTGAGCCTGGACCCGACCAGGGGGATGTCCGGCCGCTCGCGCAGCAGGTACGGCACGGCGCCGATGTGGTCCTCGTGCCCGTGCGTGAGCACGATGGCGTCGACCTTGTCGAGCCGGCTGCGGATCCAGGTGAAGTCGGGCAGGATCACGTCGACACCCGGCTGGTGCTCCTCGGGGAAGAGCACCCCGCAGTCGACGACCAGCAGCCTGCCGGCGTGCTCGTAGACCGTCATGTTGCGGCCGATCTCCCCCAGCCCGCCCAGCGGCACCACGCGCAGGCCGCCCGCAGGCAGCGGGGCGAGTGCGTCCTTGCGCCTCGAACCGCGCCGGCTCATCGCGCCACGCTCCCGAGGATCCCGGTGGTGCTCGTGCGGCGTTCGGGATGCTCTTGTGTGCTCACAGTCAGCCTTCGGTCGTGTCGGTGGTGGGTACGTCGGTGCAGACGGTCCTCCGCGATTATGCCGGGTGCGGGTGCCGCGGCCGACCCCGGTCACGGCTGGCGTCGCCGGCCGCCGTCGCCGGGCCCGCGTGCCCGGTCCGATGCCACGGTGGACGTGGCCCCTCCGAGGTGGATGATGGTGACCGCCACAGGCGCGGCTCCTCCCGCGCGGCCGCGCGGCACCGCGCTCGTCGCCCGCGCCGTCCTCGTCCTCGTGCGGCCCCGTGCGCGGCCACCTGGCCGTGCGCCCCGCCCAGGTCGCCGTACCGCTGGCGGCGCTGCTGCTGCTCGGGCTGGGCCGGGCCGGCGGGCTGGGCTGGGCCGAGCTGGGACTGGGCCGCCACACCTGGCGCAGCGGGCTGCTGTTCGGCGGCGCCGCGCCGCGGCGGTGGTGCTCGTCCTCGCCGTCGCGGTGGCGTTACCGGCCACCGGACTCCTGCTGGACCAGCGCTGCCGGAACGAGGCGGCGCTGGCGGCCCGATCCGCGCTGGTGCGGGTGCCGCTGGCACGGTCCTGCCCGAGGAGATCGCCGTCCGCGACGTGCTGCTGGCCGCGCTGCTGCGCCGGACGGGCCCCCGGACGGCGGTGCTCGTCTCCTCGACGCTGTCGAGCTCTGGCACGTGCCCTCGTCGCTGCAGGTGGCGGCCAGCAACGCGCAGGACTCGGGTCTCCTCTCGGGACGGGAGCCCTTCCCAGGTCGCGTCCGTCGCCGGCGTGGTGCTGGCCACCGGCGCGGCCGGCGTGGATCTTCTGCGCGCTGCGGCTGCGCAGCGGGAGCGTCCTGGCCCCGATCGGCCTGCACTGGGCCATCGACGGCGCCGCGGTGCTGGCGGCGTCCGCCGCGTGGTCCCTGACCGGCCGCTGAACGGTCTCCCGCCCGCGACGTGGCGTCCGCCGACGACACCCGCCCGCGCCGTCCCACGGGTGCCGTGACCGCGGCCGCCCACGCTGCCGCGGGCGCCTTGTCCGCCGAGCGGGGAGCCGCCATGGGCCAGCCGGACCCGACCACCCGCGTGCCGCGCCGGCCGGCGGAGGCGACGCGGCGTCCCCCGTCCTGGCGGCGACGCCGCGGCCTGGGACGCCCGCTACGCGCAGGCCGGCACACGAGCACGCCACCGTCTGGAGCACCACCCCCAACGCCACCGTTGCCGCCGTCCTCTCGGACGTGACGCCCGGGACCGCCGTCGACCTGGCCGCCGGCGAGGGCCGCAACGCGATCTGGCTGGCCGAGCGGGGGTGGGACGTCACCGCCGTGGACTTCTCCGCCGCGGGTCTGGACATCGGGCGCCGCGCGCCGACCGCGCACGGTCACCGTGACCTGGGTCCTCGCCGACGCCACCACCTGGGCCCCACCGGCACCGGTCGACCTGGTCCTGCTGGCCTACCTCCAGCTGCCCGCCCGGATGCTGGTCCCCCTGTTGCAGCGGGCCGCGACGTGGCTGTCCCCGGGCGGCCGGCTGCTCGTCGTGGGCCATGACCGCGACAACCTCGAGCGCGGTGTCGGCGGCCCCCAGGACCCCGACGTGCTGCACACCGTCGACCTCCTCACCGCCGGAGCCACCGGGCTCGTCATCGACCGCTGCGAGCAGGTGGCCCGTCCGGTCCCCGGGTCCGACGGTGCGCCAGGCGATCGACACCGTCCTGGAGGCGCACCGCGCCCCACCCGCCTGACCGCGGCTGACCTCGTCCCACCGGGTGCTCACCGGCGACGCCGCCACCGCGGCGGCCGGGCCGCGCCGCCGCCGGCGTGCCACGCAACCGGGCCACGGCCTGGGTCGCCCGCCCGCGCTCAGCCGCCTCGCTCTCCCACTGCCGCCTGCGGCGCAGCCGCTCCTCGACGTCGAGCTCGGCCAGCACCCGCTCGACCGCCGCCAGCACGGACCCCCGCAGCAGCCACCGGTCCGGGTCCTCGCGGGCGTCCACCAGCAGCAGGTCGGTGAGCCGGGCCCGCGTCTCGCCCAGCGCCTCCATGGCCTCGGCCAGGGGCACCTCGGCTCCCGGGTGCAGGACGTGCGACTCGGAGTGCACCAGAGCACCGAAGGCGCGGACGCTCGCGGCCAGGTCGGCCAGCAGCAGCGCGAACGCCTCGAGCAGCTCGGGGGTGTAGCCCGTCTCCTCCCCGACCGCGTCCAGCACCCCGTCGGCGATCGAGCGGAACAGCGCCCGCAGGGCGACGACGCTGTGCTCCAGTGCGTCCAGGCCGCTGCGCAGGCGCGGGTCGGTGTCGGCGGTCCCCACCGCGCGGGGGTTGAGCCGGCGGCTGTCGGCGGCCTCCGCGACGGCCCGGTCGGCCCGCTCGACCGACCGGTCCAGCCGCCGGAAGTCCTCCAGCCAGCCGGTGGCCTGAGGGCCCGAGACGCCCGAGGGCAGCTCCGCGGCGGCCCGCTCCAGCACCTCCGCCGCCTCGACGGCCACCCGCTCCACCACCGCGCCCGCGTCCCGGCCGCGCAGCGGCGGGGGGAACACGACGTTGATGAGCACCCCCACGCCGGCGCCGACCAGCGTCTCGGCCACCCGTGGACGCCGCCGCAGCCTGCGCGCCGCTGACCCCCAGCACGAGCATCGCGCTGATCGGCGCCTCCAGCAGGTGCTCGCCGAGGCGCAGCAGCTGGCCGATGACGAGGGCCGCCGCGATCACCGCGCCCAGGCTCCACCACGTCAGCCCGACCACCTCGGACAGCAGCACCGCGATGACGACACCGGACGACCACGCTCAGCACGCGCTTGAGGCCGGTCGTCAGGGTCGCGAACAGGGTGGCCTGCACCACGAGCAGGGCGGTCAACGGCCCGGTCAGCGGCTGGGTGTGGGGGAACAGCGCGCGCGCCACGACGTACGCCGCGACGGCTGCCACCGTGAGGCGGGCCGCGCGGGTGAGCGCGGCCGGCCCGCGGCGTCGCCATACCCGCAGCGCGCGCCGCGCCGCCGACCTGGCCCAGCGCGCCGCCGACCCGGCCCACGCGCGGGCCCGGCTGCCGACCGTCATGGTCCGAGCCTGGCCGGCACGCCGTGCCCGCGGCTCGCCGGGCCACGGGTTGCGCGCGTCGCGCCGCCGGAGGATGGTCGCCCATTGAGGGCCGGCCGCCGGGGCCGGTGTCAGAGGGCCTCCGAGGGCACGCCGAGTCGGAGGGTGACTCATGAGCGGAGAACCGGCCGAGCTGCACAAGGGCCTCAAACAGCGCCACCTCACCATGATCGCGATCGGCGGCGTCATCGGCGCCGGTCTCTTCGTCGGATCCGGCGTCGTGATCAACGAGACCGGCCCCAGCGCCTTCCTCGCCTACGCGCTGACCGGGGTCCTCATCGTCCTCGTCATGCGCATGCTCGGCGAGATGGCGACCGCCAACCCCTCCACCGGCTCGTTCGCCGACTACGCCCGCCGGGCGATGGGCGGCTGGGCCGGCTTCTCGGTGGGCTGGCTGTACTGGTACTTCTGGGTGATCGTGGTCGGCTTCGAGGCCGTGGCCGGGGCCAAGATCATCACCTACTGGTTCGACGCCCCGCTGTGGCTGCTGTCCCTGGGGCTGATGCTCCTGATGACCGCGACCAACCTGTTCTCGGTCACCTCCTTCGGGGAGTTCGAGTTCTGGTTCGCCGGGATCAAGGTGGCGGCGATCTGCGTGTTCCTCGCGCTCGGGTCCCTGTTCGTCCTCGGCCTCTGGCCGGGGAAGAGCCTGGACTTCAGCAACCTCACCGCCCACGGCGGGTTCTTCCCCCACGGCGTCGGCGCCGTCTTCGCCGCCATCGTCGTGGTGATCTTCTCCATGGTCGGCGCCGAGATCGCCACCGTCGCGGCCGCCGAGTCCGAGGACCCCGAGCGGGCCATCGCCAAGGCCACCCACTCCGTGGTCACGCGGGTGGCCATCTTCTTCGTCGGGTCGCTGTTCCTGCTCGCGGTGATCCTGCCCTGGAACTCCACCCAGCTCGGTGCCTCGCCGTACGTCAGTGCGTTCAAGGCCATGGGCATCCCCTTCGCCGCCGACCTGATGAACGCGGTGGTCCTCACGGCCGTCCTGTCCTGCCTCAACTCCGGCCTCTACACGGCGTCGCGGATGCTCTTCGTGCTGGCCGCGCGACGCGAGGCCCCGCCCCAGCTGATCTCGGTCAGCGAGAACGGGGTCCCCCGGGTGGCGATCCTCACCTCCACCGTGGTCGGCTTCCTCTGCGTCATCGCGGCCGCGGTCTCCCCCGACACGGTGTTCCTGTTCCTGCTCAACTCCTCGGGCGCGATCATCCTGTTCGTCTACCTGCTGATCGCGGTGTCGCAGGTCATCCTCCGGCGGCGGACCCCGCCGGAGAGGCTGCTGGTGAAGATGTGGTTCTACCCGGTCCTCTCGATCCTCACCATCGCGGCCATCGTCGGCGTCCTCGTGCAGATGTACGTCAACGTCGACGTGCGCCCGCAGCTCATCCTGAGCGTGCTCGCGTGGGCCCTGGTGCTCGTCCTGTACGCGGTGACGCGCTGGCGGGGTGGCTCGGTCGCGCTCGAACCGGTGCCGGCGACACGCCCCGCGGAGCGGATCCTCGTGCTGGCCAACGAGACGGTGGCGGCCGACGAGCTGCTGGACGAGCTGCGCCGGATCGACGAGCGCGGCGGCGCTGAGTACTTCGTGTGCGTCCCGGCCAGGCCGGCCAGCCCCGGGGAGGCGGAGCACGAGGAGCTCGCCGTACCCGAGGAGGGGTCGGTCGAGGCGGCCCAGCGACGGCTGGACTACACACTGGGTGTCCTGCGCGGCGAGGGCTTCACCGCGGACGGCGCCCTCGGTGACTACCGCCCGATGCACGCGCTGCAGGCGGCCGTCACGTCGTACCGGCCCGACGAGCTGGTCATCGCGACCCACCCGCACGAGCGCTCGAGGTGGCTGCGCCACGGTGTGGTGCAGAAGGCGCGCCACCTCCACTCGCTGCCGGTCACCCACGTCGTGGCAGACGTCAGGCCCACCGTCGCCCCGTGACGCTCGTCACCCACGCCGCACGAGGCGCCGCCCCTGCTGGGGGCGGCGCCTTGGCGCGCGGAATAGGGGCGCCGCGGGCGCCCTTGGACCGTGGACTGCCCGAACGTCAGCAATCACGAGGAGCACCTCCATGAGCACCACCCACGCACTGATCGCCGCCTCGGCCGGGGCAGCCCTCGAGCCCGGCACGATCGAGCGTCGTGCCCTGCGCGACGACGACGTGCAGATCGACGTCAAGTTCGCCGGCATCTGCCACAGCGACATCCACCAGGTGCGCGAGGAGTGGGGCCAGGCCATCTTCCCGATGGTCCCCGGCCACGAGATCGCCGGCATCGTCTCGGCGGTAGGCCCCGGCGTCACCCGCTACCAGGTCGGCGACCGGGTCGGCGTCGGCTGCATGGTCGACTCCTGCGGCGAGTGCGAGTTCTGCAAGGACGGCGAGGAGCAGTACTGCACCAAGGGCGCCGTCATGACCTACAACGGCACCGGCTACGACGGCGAGAAGACCATGGGCGGCTACAGCCAGCAGGTCGTCGTTTCCGAGCGCTTCACCCTCGGCATCCCCGAGGGCATCGAGCTCGACGCCGCGGCGCCGCTGCTGTGCGCCGGCATCACGACGTACAGCCCGCTGAAGCGCTGGGGCGCGGGCCCCGGCAAGAAGGTCGCCGTCATCGGCATGGGCGGCCTGGGGCACATGGCGGTCAAGATCGCCGCCGCCCTCGGCGCCGAGGTCACCGTCCTGTCCCGCACGCTCGACAAGCAGGAGGACGCCAAGCGACTCGGCGCGGCGCACCACTTCGCCACGAAGGACGACGCGACGTTCACGCAGAACGCCTCGACGTTCGACCTCATCATCAACACGGTCAGCGCCGACCTGCCGATGGACGCCTACATGGCGCTGCTGCGGCCGCTCGGTGCCCTCGTCAACGTCGGCCTGCCGTCCAAGCCGTACGAGATCGCGCCCTTCTCCGTCGTCGGCGGCAGCCGGGCCCTCGCCGGCTCGAACATCGGCGGCATCGCCCAGACCCAGGAGATGCTCGACTTCTGCGCCGAGCACCACATCGGGGCCGAGATCGAGACGATCGGCGCCGACCAGGTCAACGAGGCCTACGAGCGCGTCGTGAGCTCGGACGTGCGCTACCGCTTCGTCATCGACACGGCCACCATCTCGGCCTGAGCCCCACCCGGCCCCCGGTCCGCCCAGCGGCAGGACCGGGGGCGCCGGTCAGGCGACCGGCCGGTAGACCTGCAGCAGGACGCCGGTGTCGTAGCGGACGAGGTCGACCAGCTCGAACGTCGCCTTGTGCCGCTGGTCGGGAAAGATCGTCACCCCGCCGCCGACCATCACCGGGTAGACCATGAGCCGCAGCTCGTCGACCAGGTCGTGGTCGAGCAGGGTGCGGACGAGCGTGGCGCTGCCGGCCACGAGGATCGGGCCGCCGTCGCCGTTCTTGAGCTCGCCCACGGCCGTGGGTACGTCACCGGTGAGTGCCGTGGCGTTCCAGCCGAGCTCGTGCAGCGTCGACGTCACGACGTGCTTGGGCATCGCGTTCATCTTGTCGGCGAAGACGCCGTCGCGCTCGGACCACGCCGCCGAGAACCCCTCGTAGGTGACCCGGCCGAGCAGGAGCGACTCCGCGTCGAGGGTCTCCTGGAGCTTGTAGGCGTAGAGCTCCGGGTCACCGTGGGCCATGGTCCAGCCGGAGTGCGGGTGGGTCGGCTCACCGCCCGGGGCCTCGACGACGCCGTCCAGGGTGATGAACTCGGTCACGACCAGCGTGCGCATGCGGGGGGTCCTCTCGGTCAGGGGGTGGAGGGGTCGGACCTCGCCGGCCGGCGGACGTCATCGAGCGTCGCCCCCGGCGCAGACTGCCACGCCCCCGCACGGCCCACCGACTGGCTCAGTGGCCGTGGTAGACGGCCTCCACGTTGTGCCCGTCGAGGTCACGCAGGAACACGGCGTAGTAGCCCGGGTGGTACTCCGGCCACTCGCGCGGGGCGTGCAGCACCTCCACGCCCCCTGCCACCGCGGCGTCGTGGACCGCGTCGATGGCGGGGCGGTTGAGCGCGCGAAAGGCCACGTGGAGCTCACGGGTCTCGTCGGCGCCGGCCGGGACGAGCCAGAGGTCGGGGACCCCGGTGTCGTCCGACAGCCCCACGATGACGGTGCCTTCGACAGGGATCCGCATGACCTCGCGCATCCCGATGGCGGCGAAGGTCCGCAGATAGAACGCGACCGACGCCTCGACGTCGGCCACCTGGACTCCCACGTGATCCAGCATGGCCCGAGGCTAACGGCGAGGGTGCCCGCTGACCAGAGCCACGGGGACGACGTCCCGGCCGGTTAGGGTCGCCCCATGGGCTCTCCGGTCGCGCCACCGCCGCCGTCCCCCGCGGCCGACCCCGGTGAGGCGACCCGCGGACGACGGCTGCACTACGGCGAGTTCTACGGCCTGCGGCCGCTGCCCCCGGACGACGGGCGCCCGCTCGTCGTCGTCCACGGCAACTGCCAGGCCGAGTCGCTGCGGGTGCTGCTCGCGGGCTCGCTGCGCTCGGTCCGTGTGCCACCGGTGCACGAGCTCGAGCGCGACGACCTCCCTCACCTGCGGCGCACCCTCGCCCACGCCTCCGTGCTGCTGAGCCAGCCGGTCCGACGCGACTACCGCGAGCTGCCGCTGGGCACGGCGCAGGTGACCGCGGCCCTGCCGTCCGGAGCGCAGACGGTGCTGTTCCCGGTGATGCGCTATGCCGGGCTGTTCCCGTTCCAGGCCATCGTGCGGTCGCCTGTGGGCGACCCACCCGTGGTGCCGTACCACGACCTGCGCACCCTCGTGCAGAGCGTCACCGGCACCGCGCCGGCTCGCGCGGCCAGCGCGTCGGCCTACCGCGCGGTCGCCGAGCAGTCGCTGGAGGAGCTGCGGTCCCGGGAACGGCGCCACGGGCTCGTCCCGGTCTCCGACCTGCTGCCACGGGCCGGCGCGGACGCGGCGCACACCGTCAACCACCCCGGCAACACGGTGCTGCGCGGGCTGGCCGAGCGCGTCCTCGAGCGCCTGGGGCAGGCGGCGGCCGTGCCCGACCCGGGCCGGACGCTGCTCGACGCAGTGCACGCCCCGCTCGCCGCTGATGTGCTGGAGGCCCTCGGGATCGACGCCGAGCCGCGCGAGCACTGGGTGCTGGCCGGCCGGACCGTGCCCGACGAGGTCGTCCGGGACCGCCAGCTGCAGTGGTACGGCGCGCATCCCGAGGTCGCCGCCGCGGGGCTGGAGCGTCACGCCGCGACGTTGCGGCTGCTCGCCCTCGCCTGACCGCAGGCCCCGTGGCCGGGTCAGCGACGACGGGTGCGTCACGGTCGAGCAGACCCATCACACGACCCTATGACCCGGGTACGGTGAGCCGGTGCTGTCCTCCCGGGTGCCCGATCTCGACTCGCTCGAGCTGCTCATCGCCGTCGCCACGACCGGCAGCCTCGGACGGGCGGCCGCGCTGCGAGGGATCAGCCAGCCCGCCGTCAGCGGGCGCATCCTGCGCATGGAGCAGGTCGTCGGGGTGCCCCTCGTCCACCGCACCCCGCGCGGCTCGTCCCTGACCCCGGCCGGAGGCCTGCTGGCCGACTGGGGTCGCGACGTCCTCGCCGCCGCCGCCGTCCTGGACGCCGGGATCACCTCACTGCGCGGTGGCCGCGACGGGCGGCTGCGCGTCGCCGCCAGCCTCACCGTGGCCGAGCACCTGCTCCCGCGCTGGCTGGTGCAGCTGGCCGCGGAGCATCCCGAGACCGCGGTCACCCTGGACGCCGTGAACTCCGCCGAGGTGACCCGACAGGTGCGCGACGGCGAGGCCGGCCTCGGCTTCGTCGAGGGGCCACGGCGGCCGCAGGGCCTGGACGGGCGGGTGGTCGCGACCGACGAGCTGCTCGTCGTCGTGGCGTCCACCCATCCGTGGGCCCGCCGTCGCAGACCCCTTGTCGCCGCAGAGCTGGCCCGGACACGACTGGTGCACCGCGAGCCGACCTCGGGCACCCGGACGGCCCTCGAGGCTGCCCTCGCCGCGCACCTGCCGCTGGCGACCCCGGTGCTCGAGCTGTCCTCGACCAGCGCCGTGCGGTCGGCGGTGTCCGCCGGCGCCGGACCCGCGGTCCTCAGCAGCCTGGCGGTCCAGGACGACCTCGCGGCCGGCCGGCTGGTCGCCGTCGCCGTGGAGGGCGTCGACCTGAGACGGTCCCTGAGGGCGGTGTGGCCCGCCGGGCAGCGCCCCACCGGACCGGCCCGGGACCTGTTGGCGATCGCCGCGCGACGCTAGGCGCGCACCGGCGGGCAGGGGGCCGGGAGCAGGAGCCGGCCGGAGGCGGCACCGCGAGCCGTGCGCACCGACACGATCGCCCAGGCGCCGAGCAGGAACAGGTAGAGCGCGACGGCGGCGGCACCGAAGAGGCCCAGCCCCGTCCGCGCGGCCAGGCCGCTGGTCCCGGTGACGAGGGTGCCGACGGGGAAGGTGAAGCTCCACCAGGCGAGGCTGAACGGCAGATGGTGCCGCGCGGTCCGGAGCGTGACGGCTGCGGCGATGACGAGCCAGAGCACGGCGAACCCCCACGTGGCGAGGCCGTAGAACAGCGCGAGTGCCGCGGCGCCGCCGGCGTACGGGGCCGGCAGCACGGTCGCGGCGGCGTTGCCCATCAACCCGGCCGCGGTGATCGACTGGCCGAGCGGTCCCAGCACGATCCACAGCGTCGGCACGGCTGCGGCGGCCCCGATCTTGTGCTGCACCAGGCGTCCCCAGATGAGGCTGATGACCACGAGGCTGGCCAGCAGCGACAGCCCGAACAGCGCGTAGCACCCCAGCAGCAGGGTCTCGCGGGGCTGCCCCGGGGCGGCGTACGGCACGAGCAGCGCGCCGGTGCTCGCCGACACCATCGGCGGGACGACCGGCATCAGCCAGCCCCCGAAGGCGCTGTCGGGTGCGTAGTCGTGCCGGGTGAAGGCGCGGTAGGGGACGACGGCCGCGCTGGCGAGGCCCAGGGCGGTGCCGACGGCCCAGAGCGTCCAGTCGAGGTCCACGGCGGCGCGCAGCCCGATGAGGTCCCTGCCGACCAGCAGCGCCCCGGCGCCGACGGTGAGCAGCGCCATCGGCGGGGCGCCGTAGAAGTGGCTCATCACCGGGTGGTCGAGGTGCGCACGAGCCTGCTGCGGGTGCCGGGCCCAGTGGGCGGCGGTCGCCACCACCACGACGAGCAGCAGCACGGCCGCGCCGGCCCACACGGCGAGGGCGGCAGCGCGCTGGCCCGCCACCTGCACCGGCAGCGTGACCCCGGCGGTCGCCACGATGCCGGTGCCCATCACGGCGGCGAACCAGTTCGGGCCCAGGTGCCGCAGGGCGTCGCCGGGCCGGTCCAGGGCCGGGAGCACCCGGCGGGTGGGTGCGTTCGCCGGAGGGCGTTCCAGGTCCGGGCTCGCCGGTGGTCCGAGGTCGGTGGTCAGCACGGCCCCAGCCTGCCGGCCGCCCGGACCGGGCAGTAGGGACCACGACCTGATGGACCCATCACACGACCTGATGAGTGGGCGGGCCCCGTGAGCCCCGGGGCCGGCACCACAGCGTGCTGACCCCGGGCGCGACAGTAGGCGCTGGAGGTCAGCCGCCCAGCAGCTCCTTGACCGCGGCGTCGATGACGTCGACGTCCGTGGGGTTGTCACCACCCCCGGCGAAGTGGCCCCAGATGCCCGGGATCACCCGCAGCTCGGCGTCGCGCATCTGGGACACCTCCCAGGCCTCGTCCTCGGGAGGGAAGTAGAGGTCCTTCTCGGCCGGCATGACGATGGCGCGCGCGGTGATCGAGGCCAGCGCCGCGGCCGTGTCGCCGTCGAACCCGGGTGTGCTGCCGACGTCGCCGGTCTGCCAGGTCCGCAGCATGCACAGCAGGTTGTTGGCGTCGCGGTCGTCGAGGAAGAAGCCCTCCCAGAAGCGGACGAGGAAGTCCTCCAGCGAGGTGTAGCCCATCTCGCGGTAGACCTCGTCCCAGTAGAACGCCTGGGAGAAGCCCCATCCCGCGTAGACCCGGGCCGCGGCCCGCAGCCCCCGGGTGGGGGGCTCGGTGTACCAGCCCTCCCGGAAGGCGGCGTCGGCGGTGAGGGCGCCCTTGACCCCCTCCAGGAAGACCTTGTTGTGCCGGCTGGTGCGGGCGCTGCCGCAGAAGGGCAGCATCCGCGTGACCATCTCCGGGTGGCTGACGGCCCACTGGAACGTCTGTCCCGCGCCCATCGACCAGCCGAGCACGAGCGCCAACCGCTCGATGCCGAACCGCTCGGTCACGAGCCGGTGCTGGACGGCCACGTTGTCCCGGACGGCGATGTCGGGGAACCGCGCCCGGTCGAACGGGGCCGGGGTGTTGCTCGGCGAGGAGGACAGCCCGTTCCCCAGCATGTTGGGCACGATGATGAAGTACCGGCTCGGGTCCAGGCCGCGGCCCTCGCCGATCAGCCACTCGTTGTCCCAGTGCCGCCCCGAGTACCAGGTCGGGTAGACGATCGCGTTGGTCCTGTCCGCGTTGAGCTCTCCGTAGGTCTTGTAGGCGAGCTTGGCGTCAGGCAGGGTCATGCCACCGGTCAGAGCAACGGAGCCGAGGTCGAAGACGTCGTAGTCCATGGGTTCTCCTCAGTCGCAGGGCTGAAGCGGGATGCACCTCCCAGCGTTCCACCGGTCCGCGCGCGGCGCGCCGTCTCGCAGCGCCTCGTCCTGCCCTGCCCTCACCGCCGGCCGCCCTCCGTGCCGGACCGCCGTCAGTGCGCCGCCGGGTCCTGGGCCGCGTCCCGCTCGAGCTGGGTGAGCACCTTGCCGGTGATGGCGTCGAGGGCGGCGAGCTCCTGGTCGGACAGCACGTCGAACACGAGCCGCCGCACCGTCCGCACGTGCGCCGGCGCGGCCCGCTCGATGGCGGCGCGGCCGGCCGCGGTCAGGACGACGAAGGCCCCTCTCCCGTCGTCGGCGCACTCCTCTCGCCGCACGAGCCCTCGGCCCTCCATCCGCTTGACGTGGTGGGAGAGCCGGCTGCGCTCCCAGCGCAGGGCGCTGGCCAGCTCGGACACCCGGACCCGGCCCTCGCCGTCGTCGGTGAGCTTCACCAGCACGTCGAAGTCCTGCAGCGACAGGTCGGAGTCCGCCTGCAGCTCTCGGTGCAGCGCGGCCGGCAGCTGGTCGTTGACCGCCAACCAGCGGCGCCAGGTGCGCTGCTGCTCGTCGGTCAACCAGGGGCTGTCGGGAGTCATGCGACCACCCTACCGGAATAGTTGACACGTCACTCATGTTGGCGAACGATGTACGTGATACGTCATCAACCAAGCGCACCAGCGTTTGAGAGGACACCCCGAATGAGCAGCAGCACCCTCACCCCCGACATCGACATCCGCCGCGCCGAGCAGCGGTTCACGAGCAACTTCGGCTGGCTGGACTCCAAGCACTCGTTCTCCTTCGGTCACCACCACGACCGCGCGAACACCCACCACGGCCTGCTGCTGGTCAACAACGACGACATCGTCGACCCGGGCACGGGGTTCGAGACCCATCCGCACCAGGACATGGAGATCGTCACCTGGGTGCTGCAGGGGTCACTCGTGCACCAGGACTCCACCGGCCACAACGGGGTCATCTACCCCGGCCTGGCCCAGCGGATGAGCGCCGGCCGCGGGATCCTCCACTCGGAGAAGAACGACTCCTGGCGCCTCGGCGGGGAGACCCACCGCGACCCGGTGCACTTCGTCCAGATGTGGGTCGTGCCGGACGAGGCCAACATCACCCCGGGCTACGAGCAGCTCGAGATCGGCGACGAGCTCCTGACCGGCGGCCTGGTCCCGGTCGCCTCGGGCATGGACAAGCACGACGGCGCGTCGGCGATCCGCATCAGGAACCGGTACGCCGCGCTGCACGCCGCCCGGCTGCAGCCCGGCCAGTCCGTGGAGCTGCCCGAGGCGCCGTACCTGCACCTGTTCGTGCCCCGCGGGGCCGTCACCCTGGAGGGGGCCGGCGAGCTGGCGACGGGTGACGCGGTCCGGTTCACCGCCACCGGTGGACAGAGGGTGACGGCCACCGAGCCGGCCGAGATCCTGGTGTGGGAGATGCACGCCGGTCTCTCCGCCTGACCCCTGCCAGGCTGGCATCGACATCGGAGGACAGCGCTCATGACACTGCCGGGCCGCACCGCAGCAAGGCCGTTCACGTATGACGCCGCCGTGCTCCCCGGGCGTCCGGTGCGGGTCGTGTTCGGCGTCGGCACGATCGAGCAGGTCGGCGACGAGGCCCGGTCGCTCGGCGGGCGGGCGCTGCTCATCGCCGGCCCGCACGAGGACGCCGCCGCGGACACGGTCGGCGCCCAGCTGGGCACCCGCCTGGTCGGGCGGCTGCGCGACGTGGCCCAGCACGTGCCCGTCGAGCTCGCGGCCGGCGCGGTGGCCAGAGCCGGGGCGCTCGGTGCCGAGGTGCTCATCGCGGTCGGCGGCGGGTCGGCGACCGGGCTGGCCAAGGCGGTGGCCCGCGACACCGGACTGCCGGTCCTCGCGGTGCCGACCACCTACGCCGGCAGCGAGATGACCTCCATCTGGGGGCAGACCGACCGGGAGGGCAAGACCACCGGGCGCGACCCCCGCGTCCTGCCCCGCACCGTCGTCTACGACCCGGCCCTGACCACCTCCCTGCCGGCCGGCATCACCGGCGCCAGCGGCATGAACGCCCTCGCCCACGCCCTCGAGTCGCTGTACGCCCCCGACACCACCGACCTGCTGCGTTCGGTGGCCACCGGGGCCCTGCGGGCCCTGCCGCCGGCGCTGGCCGTCGCCGTGGCCCGGGGTGACGACCTGCCGGCGCGCTCCGACGCGCTGTACGGCGCCTGGCTCGCCGGCTGGGCGCTGGGCAGCACCACCATGGGGCTGCACCACAAGCTCGCCCACGTCCTCGGCGGCACGTACCGCCTGCCGCACGCCGGGGTCCACAGCGCGCTGCTCCCCCAGGTCGCCGCGTTCAACGCCCCGGCGGCACCGGCCGCCTTCGCCCTCGCGGCGGAGGCGCTGGGCGTGGCCGGGCCCGACCGGGTCGGGCCGGCGCTGTTCGACCTCGCCACCCGGCTCGCCGCGCCCACCTCGCTGGCCGGGCTGGGGCTCGCCCCGGAGGCGATCGACGCAGGTGGCCGCCACCGTCGCCGCGTCGCCCGTGGTCAACCCGCGCCCGGTCACCGAAGCCGACCTCGTCCGCCTGCTGCGGGACGCCCATGCGGGAAAGCAGCCCTGACCGCGTGCGGCCGCCCACCCGACCGCACGGAACAGCCACCATCACCACCGCCCACCCGAGGAGAGACCGATGACCGACACCCCGTCCGACACGACGAACCGCGACCTGCCCGCCCTCGAGGTCGCGCGAGCGCACCTGCGTGACCAGTACCTGCGACCCGTGGACCAGCGGCCGGCGTCCTCGGCCCGCGGCCTGCACCACACGGCCCTGATCAGCAGCGACGTGGAGCGCACGATCCGCTTCTACCAGGACGTTCTCGGGTTCCCGCTGACCGAGCTGATCGAGAACCGGGACTACCCCGGCTCGACGCACTTCTTCTTCGACATCGGCCACGGCAACCTGCTGGCGTTCTTCGACTTCCCCGGACTGGACGTCGGCCCCTACGCCGAGGTGCTCGGGGGGCTGCACCACATGGCGATCTCGGTGGACCCCGACCGGTGGCAGCAGCTGGTCGAGCGCGCTCGACCAGGCCGGCGTCGAGCACGTCGTCCACAGCGGGGTCTCGGTGTACTTCCGCGACCCCGACGGCGCCCGCATCGAGCTCATCGCCGACCCGCTCGGCGAGATGTACGGGCACCAGGTGCTGTGATGAGCGGCTTCGTGCGCGAGGTCGACGCCCCCACCGCCGTCGCCGACACCGGACACCCCGGCGCTGCCTGCGTGGAGGTCAGCGACAGCCGCGAGGAGGTCGTCGGGAGGATCCGCGTCCGTCGCGCGCTGCCCCGCCGGGGCCGGCGCACGGTCGGCGCCTGGTGCTTCGCCGACCACATGGGTCCCGCCGACGTCACCGAGAACAGCGGGCTGGACATCGGGCCGCACCCGCACATCGGGCTGCAGACCGTCACCTGGCTGATCGACGGGCAGGTGCTGCACCGCGACAGCCTCGGGTCGGAGCAGGTGATCCGCCCGGGCCAGCTCAACCTGATGACCGCCGGCCACGGCGTCGCGCACGCCGAGGAGGCCACCGGCCACTACCGCGGCACGCTGGAGGGCATCCAGCTGTGGGTCGCGCTCCCCGAGGCCACCCGGCACGGGGGTGCGGCGTTCGAGCACCACGGCGAGCTGCCCCGGGCCGACCTCGACGGCGCGGTGGCCACGGTGCTGGTCGGCGACTTCGGCGGCCAGGCCAGTCCGGCCCGGCACGACACCCCGCTGGTCGGGGTCGACCTCGCGCTGCACCGGCCGACCACCGTGCCGCTGCGCCCGGACTTCGAGTACGCCGTCGTGGTGCTCGAGGGAGCGGTGGGCATCGACGGCCAGCCGCTGCCGCCTGGCAAGCTCGCCTACCTCGGCCGGGGGCGCGACGAGCTCACCCTCGACGTCCGGGACCCCACGCGGGCCGTCCTGCTCGGCGGCGAGCCGTTCGAGGACCCGATCGTCATGTGGTGGAACTTCGTCGCGCGCAACCGCGCCGAGATCGACGCCGCCTACGCCTCCTGGCGGGACCAGGACGACCGGTTCGGCTCGGTGCGGTCCGCCCTGCCGCGGATCCCGGCCAGCGCCCCCTACTGGCAGCAGGGCCCCGGCGACCGGTGAGGACCGGGACCGTGCGCGGACGCACCGCGGATCGGCCTGCCGTTACGCCGGATTCGCTCCGACGTGGTCGCGGATCTCCTGAACGGCCCAGTTGTTGCCGTCCGGGTCGCGGAAGAACAGGAACGTGCCGCCGTCGCGAGGGTCCAGCACCTGGATGCCCGAGGTCTCGACACCCCGCTCCGCGAGCTGGGCCTGGGCGGCCTCGATCAGGCCGGTCCGGGGTCGGGTGGCCTTCCTCGTCGTACCTCAGTCACCGTGCCGGGCGTGCCGGAACGGGGAGAGCGCGAGCGCGACGCGACCGACGACGTCGACCACGTCCTCGGCAGCAGGCGGCCGGCCAGTGCGGCTGACGCCGCGTTCCGGGGCACGTCTAGGCTCGGCAACCCGCCGACTGCGCCGACCCGGCGGTGTCCGGGTTGACCGCTTCCCCTGGAGAGTGACGCGCACGTGACCACGCAGCCCGGTGTCCAGTTCGGCCTGCTGCTCCTGGCCGGCGTCGGCGCCGGGGTCGTCGGGTACGGCGCCGGCCTGGCCTCCCTGGTCTCCTTCCCGACCCTGCTGGCTCTCGGCCTGCCACCGCTGGCCGCCAACGTGACCAACTCGGTGGCCCTGACCGGGACGACCCTCGGGGGTCTGGTCTCGGCACGACCGGAGCTGAGCGGCATGCGGGCACGGATCCTCAGGTTCGGCTCGATCGGGGTGGTCGGCGGGACGACCGGCGCCCTGCTGCTGCTGAAGCTGCCGCCCGGTGTCTTCGAGCGGGTGGTGCCGTGGCTGATCGCCCTCGGGTCCCTGGTGCTGCTCGCCCGCCCCTGGCTGCGCCGGCTCCATGCCGGGCGGATCGACGAACACCACCACGTCGTCACCGCCCTCATCGGAGGCGTCACGATCTACTGCGGGTACTTCGGTGCGGCGGCAGGTGTCCTGCTCACCGCGGCGTTCGGTGCCGTGATGGAGGACAGCCTGGCCCACCTCTCGGCGCTGCGGACCGCCGTGGTCGGCGCCGCCAACATCGCCGCGGCGGTCATCTTCGTGTTCACGGGGTCGGTCGACTGGCCGATGATGGTCCCGTTGGCGATCGGGACGATCTTCGGCTCAGCCCTGGGCCCGCCCCTGCTGCGCCGACTCCCGGAGACCGCGGTCCGGGTGGCGGTCGCCCTCGCCGGCTTCGCCCTGGCGGCCAAGCTGTTCCTCGACCACCGCTGAGGGCGGTCCCTCGCCGAGGCCGGAGCCGCGGCGTCACGGGTAGCGCTCAGGCGTGACGTGGGTGAGGGTCGACGTCGTGATGGATCCCGACGTGCGTGCCGCGATTGGTCTCTCGACGCTGCAGGGGCTCCCGCAGGAGGTGCTGGCAAGGCTCACCGCCGGGGCGACGAAGGCGCCTGTCCGCGCAGGCCAGACCATCCACGGTGAAGGCGAGGCCGAGCCGCACCTCGAGCTCGTGACGGCGGGCCTCGTCCGGGCCCGGGTGTCAGCGCCGGACGGACGGATGATGACGGTGCGCTACTGCCGCGCCGGGGCACTCGTCGGCGTCGCGACCCTCTTCGCCGAGGCGTCGCGGCCGTTCGCCATCCAGGCGCTCACGGACTCGGTGATCGTCCGGTTCCGGCCGGGGATCGTCCGCGAGCTCGCCCTGCGGGACGTGCGGGTGTCCAACGCGCTCCTGGCCGAGACGAGTGAACGGGTCCTCTCCTTCCTGGGGGAGCTCTCGGGCAGTGCCTTTGCGACCGTCCGACAGCGGGTGGCCCGGCACCTGCTCGACCTCGCTTCCGGGGGCGGGCGTGACCACCAGCTGGTGGTGAGGATCACCCAGCAGGAGCTCGCCGACGCCACCGGCACGGTCCGCGAGGTCGTCGTACGAGTCCTGCGAGAGCTGCGCCAGGAGGGCGTCGTGCAGACCGGCTCCCATGGCATCACGGTCCTGGAGCCGGAGCGGCTCTTCAGCGCGGCGGAGGCCCGGAGGTGGAACGAAGGTTCCTGACACGGCACCCCGGGCACGCGCATGCTGCGAGCAGGGACCGGGTGACTGCGCAACCGTGGAGGTGCCGAGATGACAGTCGAGCTGGACACGGACCGGACCGGCGCACAGGGACCCCCGATCGACGCTGCCGCGCTCGGCCGGCTGGGGCGCTGCCTGCACGGTGAGCTGGTCCGGCCCGGGCACCCGTCGTACGACGAGCGACGCAGGGTGTGGAACGGGTCGATCGACCGTCACCCCGCCGTGATCGTGCGCTGCCTCGATGCCGCCGACGTCAGCGCGGCCGTGACGTTCGCGCGACGGTCGGGCCTCCCCCTGGCCGTCCGGGGCGGAGGGCACAGCTTTGCCGGGCTCTCCGTCTGCGACGGCGGGGTCGTCGTCGACCTCGGGCCGATGAAGCAGATCCGGGTGGACCCGGAGCGACGCGTGGTGCAGGCGGAGGCCGGCGTCCTGCTCGGGGAGCTCGACCGCGCCACCCAGGCGTACGGCCTGGCCGTCCCCCTCGGCTCGGTGACCCACACGGGGCTGGCCGGCCTGACCCTCGGTGGTGGCATCGGCTGGCTGATGCGCAGGTACGGGCTGACGGTCGACCAGCTGCTGTCGGTCGAGATGGTCACCGCGGAGGGGAAGGTCCGCAGGGCCAGCCAGGTCGAGAACGCCGACCTGTTCTGGGGTGTTCGCGGCGGCGGCGGAAACTTCGGCATCGTCACCCGCTTCGAGCTTCCGGCTCCACGCCGTCGGACCGATGGTCTACTCCGGCCTCCTGCTCTGGCCGCTCGACGAGGGAGCGGAGGTGGTGCGCCACTACCGCGACTGGGCGGACTCGGCCCCGGACGAGCTGACCACCGCGCTGATCATGCGGCGGGCGCCGACGGCGGACCAGGTGCCGGAGGCGCTGCGGGGGCAGCCGGCGGTCATGGTCGCGTCCTGCTGGGTGGGACCGCCCGATCGCGGCAGGACGGTGCTCGAGCCCATGCGCGGCGTCGGGCGGGGCCTGGTCGACCTCAGCGCGGTGCGGGCGTTCGTCGAGCACCAGGCGCTGTTCGACCCCAACTTCCCCCACGGCATGTGGGTCTACTCCAGGGCCACCAACGTCGCCAGGCTGACCGATGACGTCCTCGACGCCACGCTCGCGCGCGCTGCGCTGATCCGGTCCCCCCGCTCGGCGGTCACGGCCTGGCAGCTCGGTGGCGCGGTGGCCCGGGTGGGCGGGGACGAGACCTCCTTCGGCAGCAGGTCGAGCGGGTACCTGCTCGACCTGCTCGGTGCGACCGACTCGGCGCGAGGCTTCGAACAGGAGCGCGACTGGGCACGAGACGGGTTGGGCCGCCCTCGCGCCGCCCCACGCCGGGGCCTACGTGAACTGGCTGATGGAGGAGGGCGAGGACCGGGTCCGGCAGTCGTACGGCGACGAGCGGTACGACCGGCTCAGGGCGCTGAAGCGTCGTTACGACCCTGAGAACGTCTTCCGGCTCAACCAGAACGTGCGCCCGTGAGAACCGGGACGATCCGGGCCGGCCAGCCCGGCGCCAGGCTGTGCCACCACCACCACGCCTGACGCCGGACCTGCCCCGGGACGAGAGACACGCCGGATCAGTTGAACGTGAAGCTCTGCGCGGTCGACCCGTTGCAGGCCCACTGCTGGACCTTCGCGCCGTTGGCGGTCGAGTTGCCGCTCACGTCGAGGCACTTCCCGCTGTTCATGGAGACCAGCGTGAACGAGTTGTTCCCGGTGCCGGGGCCGAGCTTCCACAGCTGGTTGGCGTCGGGCGCGCACGGGAACTGGTCGACCTGGGCGCCGTTGGAGAACGAGGAGTCGCGCACCTCCATGCACAGGCTGCCGGTGGTCTTGCCGGCGAACTCGAAGTAGTCGACGCCGCCGTACGTCCCGGCGAAGATGATGCCCCACTCCTGGTTCGCCGAGCCGAAGCACTGCCAGGTCTGGACCCGGGCGTTCCGGTTGCCCACCCCGTCCTCGGCGCGGACGTCCAGGCACTTGTGGCTGCCCTGGCCGACGAGCTCGTGGAAGGGCACGGCCGCGTGGGCCGGTGCCGCGGTCAGGGCGGTTGCCCCCAGCGCCGTGGCCCCGAACAGCAGGGCTCCGGCGACGCCGAGAGCTGGTTTCTTGAGGATGCTCATCTGGTTCTCCGTCTCGTGGGGGCCGGGTGATGTCCCGACCCGTCACCCACTGTCACGCTGGGGGTTGAAGCGGCACTGACGTGCGGCTGAAACGGGCCCTGTTGGCCCGGGCAGGCGGAGGCATCCATGCAGGTCAGGCTGCTCGGACCGGTCGACGTGACGGCCGGAGACGTGGCCCGTCCGGTGCCGGGCCTGCGGCGCAAGGCCGTCCTGGCCGCGCTCGCGCTGCACGCCGGTGACGTCGTGAGCACGGACCGGCTGATCGACATCGTCTGGGGCGGGGACGGGAGCGCCAGCCTCAACACCCTGCAGCGCCACGTCTCCTACCTCCGCGGCGTGCTGGGCGACAAGGCGTCGGTCCTCTCCCAGCCCCCGGGCTACCGGCTGGACCTCGGCGCCGAGCCCACGGACGTCGTGGTCGCGGAGCGGCTGGTCGAGCAGGCAAGGCAGTGCGACGACCCGGCGCGCAGCGCCGCCGGCTACCGCGCGGCGCTCGGCCTCTGGCGTGGGCCGGCGCTGGCCGACGTGGCCGGTCTGGACTGGTTCGGCCAGCACGCGGACCGGCTGGAGCGGCTGCGGATGGTCGCGGTGGAGGGGCTGTTCGACGCCCGGCTGGCGCTGGGCGAGGCCGCCGGGCTGGTACCCGAGCTGGAGGCCCTGGCCCGGCGGCATCCGTTCCAGGAGTCCGTGCACCGACAGCTGATGCTGGCGCTGTACCGCTCCGGTCGACAGCAGGAGGCCCTCGCGGCCTACCAACGGTTGCGGAACCTGCTCGACGAGGAGCTCGGCATCAGCCCGAGCGCCCCGCTGCGCGAGCTGCAGGCGGCGATCCTGCGCCAGGCCCCCGGGCTCGACGCGCCACCGCCACCGCCTCCGCCCGCCGTCCCCGCGCCGCACCCCGCCACGCCGCTGCCGGCGCAGCTGCCGCTCGCGGTCCCCGGCTTCGCCGGGCGGGTGGACGAGCTCGCCCGCCTCGACGCCGTCCTCGCCGCGCAACGGGAGCCGGCCTCCTCCCCCTCGCCGTCGGTGGTGATCTCGGCGGTGTCCGGAATGCCGGGCGTGGGCAAGACCACCCTCGCCGTGCACTGGGCCCACCGGGTCGCCGGGCAGTTCCCGGACGGCCAGCTGTACGTGAACCTGCGCGGGTTCGACCCGAGCGCAGCGCCGCTCGACCCGAACGCGGTGCTGGCCGACTTCCTGGGCGCGTTCGGGGTGACCTCCGCCCGGATCCCGGCCGACCTCGATGCCCGGGCCGCGCTGTACCGCAGCGTGCTGGCGCCTCGGCGGGTGCTGGTCGTGCTGGACAACGCCAGGGACGCCGAGCAGGTCCGCCCGCTGCTGCCCGGGTCGGCCGGCTGCCTGGCCATCGTCACCAGCCGGAACCAGCTCACCACCCTGGTCGCCGCACAAGGCGCCCAGCCACTGGGCCTGGACCCGCTGACGGAGCAGGAGTCGCACGACCTGTTCGCGGGGCGGATCGGGGCCGACCGGGTGGCCGGCGAACCGGAGGCGACCCGGGCCATCCTCGACCGGTGCGCGCGGCTGCCGCTGGCGATCGCCGTCGCGGCGGCCAGCGCGGCCTCCGCTCCCGGACTGCCGCTCGAGATGCTGGCGGCGCGGCTGCGCGAGGCGGCCGACACCCTGCCCACCCTGTCCGGCGGTGACCCGGCCACGGACCTGCGCGACGTGTTCACCTGGTCGTACCGGATGCTGAGCCCGGACGCGGCCCGGCTGCTGCGGCTGCTCGGGCTCCACCCCGGGCCGGACCTCGCCGGTGACGCCGCCGCGAGCCTCGGCGGCATCCCGGTGGCTCGCGCGCAGGGCCTCCTCGCCGAGCTGATCCGGTCCAACCTGCTCGCCGAACGGGATCCCGGCCGATACACCCTGCACGACCTGCTCCACGCCTTCGCCGCCGAGCAGTGCGCCCGCGACGACAGCGACGAGGACCGCCGCGCCGCGGTGCGCCGGCTGCTGGACCACTACCTGCACACCGCGCACGCCGCGGCCATGACCGTGGACCCCACCCGGACGCCCGTGGTGACCGCCCCACCCGCACCGGGTGTGACGGTCCGCGCCACCGGTGGCCACGAGCAGGCCCTGGCCTGGTTCGCGCAGCACCACGCGGTGCTCGTCGCGGCGGTGGGCGTGGCCGCCCGTCACGGGTTCGACGAGCACTGCTGGCAGCTGGCGTGGACGCTGACCACCGAGCTGGACTGGCACGGGCACTGGCAGGAGCTCGTCGCCACGCAGCACCTGGCGCTGGACGCCCTCGGCCGCCTCGACGACCGGGCCGGCCAGGCACGGACCCACCGCGACCTCGGCCGGGCGCTCGCGCAGCTCGGCCACCACGAGGACGCCGCGGCCCACCTGGGCCGGGCACTGGGGCTGTACGAGGACCTCGGCGACGACGGTGGGCAGGCGCGCACCCACCACAGTCTCGGCTGGCTGTTGCTCGCCCAGCACCGCTACGAGGAGGCGCTGGACCACTGCGAGCAGGAGGTGGCGCTGTTCACCCGGGTCGGCGACCGGGTCTGGCAGGCCAGAGCGCTCAACGCCTGCGGATGGGTGCTCGCCCAGCTGGGCGAGCACGAGCGGGCCCTGGCCGCAAGCCAGCAGGCCCTGTCCCTGCTCCAGGCCGAAGGTGACCGTCACGGTCAGGCCGGCGCCTGGGACAGCATCGGCTACGTCCACCACCACCGCGGCGACCTGGCCGAGGCCGTCGACTGCTACCGGCAGGCCCTGGCCATCTACCGCGACCTGGGCGACCCCGGCAGCGAGGGCAGCGTCCTCATCCACCTCGGCGACAGCCAGGACGCAGCGGGCGACTCCCCGTCGGCACAAGGCAGCTGGCGACGGGCGCTGGCCCTCCTGGAGGCCATCGGCCACCCCGACGCCGACGAGGCCCGCACCAGGCTGGCGGCCCCGGGCGCGGCATGAGCGGCACCGGGCCCGGCTCCGGTCGTGGCCTGCGACCCTCAGGGGTGCGTCGCGGCCCACCGGACGGCGCGCCGCCCCGCCCGCAGGCTCACCCCGACGTACGCGAGCGGTTCGACGTCCATGCGCCAGAAGGTCCCCGCGGACGCGTCGAGGACCGTGACCAGGACCGCGCGGGTGACTGCTGTCGGAGCGATCGCGAGGAGTGGTCCGTTCGCGGTGGTCTCGACGGCGGACAGCCACTCCCGCGTCCGGGTGAGGAGCTGAGCCAGGGACTCCCCGCCGTGGCCGGCGAAGTCGGGGTCCTGCGCCCATGCCTGCAGCTGGTCGGGGTGCTCGACCGCGAGGTCGTCCAGGCTTCTTCCCGCCCAACGGCCCAGGTCCCAGTCGCGCAGGCGCGGGTCCTGGGTCGGCGTGACGCCGAGCAGGTGAGCCGACTGCAGGCACGCCCTCGCGGGGCTGCACACCACCGCCGCGCCGGGCCGCAGGGAGCCGCGCAACGCTCGGGCGTCACGCTCACCGTGAGCGTCCAGGGGCTCGTCGCCGCCCAGGACACCGCGTCGTCCAGCGTGGGTCAGCCCCGGCGTCAGCAGCTGAAGCCGGACCGTCATGCGGGTACGGCGTGGGCACTCATGGGCTGATCCCTTCGTTGACACCGGTTCTGGGCGCACCCTAGTGTCGGGCGCATCCATCGTGACGGTGGGAGGCAGCCGGTGAGAGTCCGGCGCGGTCGCGCCACTGTGACCGGCCCTACCGGGCCGGGAGCCAGACCCCCTGTCGTCACGTCGATCCAACCGGGACGCGTCGTTCCCTGGAGGTCACCGCTCATGGCTCAACCCCCCAGCGTGGTCCAGCCTGCCGCCCTGCCGGTCATCCCACTGCGCCAGATCGCGCCGTGGGCGGTTCTGGTGGTTCTCCTCTCCCTGACGGTCCTGTACTTCGTCAGCTCCGAGCAGGGGGCGACCTCCCTGATCTCTGGTGCCGGCGTGCACGAGTTCCTCCACGACGGCCGGCACCTGCTCGGCTTCCCCTGCCACTAGGCGATCACGCCATGGTGCGCGGTCTGCTCGTGCGCGGTCTGCTCGTCGGCCTGGCCGCTGGCCTCGTCGCCTTCGTCATCGCCCACGTCGTCGGTGAACCCGCGGTTGCCGCTGCCATCGCCGTGGAACAAGGCCATCATGCCCACGGCGCCGGTGAGGTGGAGCTCGTCAGCCGCAGCGTCCAGTCCACCGCCGGGTTGCTGACCGCCCTGCTCGGCTTCGGCGCCGCCATCGGCGGCCTGTTCGGGCTCGGGTTCGCGGTGGCTCAGGGGCGACTGGGAGCTGCCGGTGCCCGCACCACGGCCGGCGTGCTGGCGCTGGGCGGGTTCACCACGATCATTCTGGTTCCGTTCCTGAAGTACCCGGCGAACCCGCCGGCGGTGGGTAGCCCCGACACGATCGGCCGACGCACCGGCCTGTACTTCGCCATGGTGGTGCTGTCACTGCTGGCTGCGGTCATCGCCGTTCTGGTGGCCCGGCAGGCGCATCGGCTGGACCGGTGGGACCGGGCGCTGGTCGGGATCGGCGTCTACGTGGCGCTGGTCACTGCGTGCATGGCCGTCATGCCTCAGGTCGATGAGGTGGCGCCCACCTTCCCGGCCTCCACCCTGTGGGCGTTCCGCGTC
The DNA here is from genome assembly GCA_963828995.1 of uncultured Actinomycetota bacterium. Taxonomy (GTDB): domain Bacteria; phylum Actinomycetota; class Actinomycetes; order Actinomycetales; family Dermatophilaceae; genus CAVRTM01. Next base: position 116,537 of record CAWHHB010000005.1, on the reverse strand, counting down.
GGGTCGATGCTGACCCAGGTCGCTGTCTGGGCCACCCTCGGGTTGCTGTTCGGCGCCCTCACCGACCGGGCCACCCGTGCCCGGCTGCGGTCCCGACACCCGCTGGACACGTCGCGAACCGCCGTCTCCTGAGCCTGGCCCGCAGGCGCGGGGTGGGTGGATAGCCTCGGGTTGTTGCCGCACCTTCTCGGGAGACGCGATGCCGGATCGGACGGATCTGCTGGTCGTCGGCGCAGGGCCCTATGCCTACTCCGCAGCTGCCCTGGCCCGTGACAACGGCATCGAGACCCGCATCGTCGGGCACCCGATGGCCTTCTGGCGGCAGCACATGCCGGCAGACATGTTCCTCCGCTCTGGCCCCGACTGGCACCTCGACGGGCGCGGCGAGCACACGTTCGAGGCGTTCTTCGAGGATCGCGGGCTGCGCCCCGAAGACGTCGACCCGATCCCGATCGCGGTCTTTCTCGACTACACGCAGTGGTTCCGCGAACGGAAGTCGCTCGACGTCGACGAGCGCCTCGTGACCGGCCTGACCAAGCCGGACGGCGCCTTCGTGGCCACGATGGAGGACGGTACGACGATCACGGCGGACAAGGTCCTCGCGGCACCCGGCATCAGCCACTTCCTCAACCTGCCGGCGTGGTACGCCGACGTCCCACCGGCTCGCCGCTCGCACACCTGTGAGCTGGTCTCCTTCGACGAGCTCGCCGGTGCCCGGGTCGTGATCATCGGCGGCCGGCAGAGCGCCTACGAGTGGGCGGCTCTGCTGTCTGACCACGATGCCGAGCACGTGGACGTGGTGCACCGCCACAGCACCCCCGCGTTCGCCAAGGTCAGCTGGTCCTTCGTCGACCGGTACGTCGACCAGACGCTGACCCACCGGGGATGGTGGCGAGGCCTCCCGGTCGAGCAGCGGCGGGCCATCGTGGCCGAGTTCTGGCAGGCCGGCCGTCTGACCCTGGAACCCTGGCTCGTCCCCCGGCTTCCTGGCGCCGTCGTGACCAGTCATCCGGGGTGCGAGGTGGTCGACACGGCAACCGGCGACCGTGACGTGACGCTGACTCTCTCGGATGGCACCGCGCTGACTGCCGATCACGTGGTCTTCGCGTCCGGCTACCGGGCTGACCTTGCTCGCGTGCCCTACCTGGGCGGTGTCCTCGATCAGGTCTCGATCACCGACGGGTTCCCCGACCTCACCGAGGGCTTCGAGACGTCCCTGGCCGGGCTCTTCGTGACCGGCTTCGCGTCGACCCGCGACTTCGGCCCCTTCTACGGGTTCACCAAGGGATGCCCGTCAGCCGCGCGCATCGCCATCGCCGAGATGACGGCGTAACTGGCGTCAACGGCCGAGCACCTCGCGGTCACCGGGGTCGCGGGCGGGATCCTGCCGGGGAAGGGCGTCCACCGCCCAGTCGGCGCGCTTCCACTCCGGGACCGGCGTCAGGCAGCCGTCGTGCGGCACGAACCGCGACCGCCGCACGAGCTGGTAGCGGTGGATGTACCGCGGGCAGTTCGGATAGACCGCGCGGGCGCGCACCCGAACGACGAACTGGGCCTCCGGGTAGTCGTCGCGCAACGGGTCGTCGAAGTCGATGCTCGCGGTGCCGTCGAGTCTCATCCGGTGGCCGCGCTCGAAGTCGATGAACAGCAGGCCCACTGCCGGGTTCACCAGGACGTTGCCCGTGGACAGGTACATGCCGTTCCCGTCGTAGTTGGGAAAGGCCACCGTGTACGGGTCCAGCACCCGGACGAATCCCGGCTCGCCGCCCTTGTAGGAACAGGTCGGCCGGCCTTCGGCATCCGCCGTCGCGAGGAAGAACATGTCGCGGTCCTCGATGAACCTGCGGTCGTGCTCACTGATGGTCTCGCTGACGAGCAACGCGTCGATCCGGTCGGACAGGGCCTGCGTGTCGAAGCGATCCTGGATCGAGCGGCTGCCGCTGTTGAAGCCGATGGTCATGAGCTCTCCTGACCGGGCGTCGGCCAGTGCCAACGGGTTTCGACCGACCCCAGTCACCAGTATGTGCTCGACGCCAGGCCCGGTCGAGGGGCACCGCGCCGCGGTTGCCGTGACCGTCCCGGTGGCCAGTGCCGGCTCAGAGCTTGTAGCCGATCTCGCGCAGCAGCGTCCTGCGGTCCCTCTCGTCGTCGTCGTTCTCGACGCCCAGCGGCGTCTCACCGTCGACCACGCCGAGGACCCCGCGCCCCTGCTCCGTCTCGGCAACGAGGACCTGGACCGGGTTGGCCGTCGCGCAGTACACGCGGCACACCTCCGGGACCGACTTGACCTGGTTGAGGACGTTCACCGGGAAGCCCTCGCGCAGGAACACGACGAACGAGTGGCCCGCCCCGATGTCCAGCGCGTGACGGACCGCCAGCGCGACGAGCTCCGGGTCGTTCCCGGCCCGTCGGACCAGCCGCGGCCCGGACGCCTCGCAGAAGGCGAGCCCGAAACGCAGGTACGGCGAGGAGCCCACCAGGGCCTCGTACAGGTCCTCGACGGTCTTGATGAAGTGCGACTGGCCGAGGATGAGGTTGACCCCCTCCGGCATGGCGACCGGGACGACGTTGATCGTGGGCTGGTTCATCGCTGATCTCCCTTCCGGCCGGCGCCCACGGTCCCAGCCTCCCGTCCACCCGGTCGGGGCCCTTCCGGCAGGTCGAAGGGCAGGCCGGGGGCCAGCCGCCGCAAGGTGGTGAAGGTCGGCGCGAGGGCGTAGTACAGCTCGGCAAAGACGGGCTGCAACGACGCGTACGTCGCCGCAGCCGAGGGGTCGGGCCGAACGGTCGACTCCACCCGCACCAGGTCCGCGGCGACGTCGATGCTGTCGATGATGCCCAGCGCCTGCATACCCAGCAGCGCGGCGCCGAAGCTGGATCCCTCGTGTCCCTGCGGGAACTGGATGGCAACGCCGAGGGCGTCGGCCAGCATCTGCCGCCACAGCTGGCTTCGCGCGAACCCTCCGGTGGCGCGGATCTCGTGGATGTCCAACCCGGCTGCACGCATCGACCCCAGCACCAGGCCCAGCTGCAGGCAGACGCCCTCGAGGGCCGCCCTGATGAGGTGCTCCCTGCGGTGGGCGCGCGACAGCCCGACGTACGCGCCCTGGGGAATGGCACTCCAGTGGGGCGCGCGTTCGCTGAGCAGGTACGGCAGCATCAGCAGGCCGCCGGAGCCGGCCGGCACCGACCCGGCGAGGTCGAGCAGCTCCTCCGCGGCGTCGCTGCCGAGGTCCGGGGCCAGTGCGCCACCGGCCCACTCCAGGACGACACCGCCGTTGTTGATGGCCCCGCCCACGACCCATCGGTCGGCCGTGAGGGCGTAGCAGAACACCTGGCCGAGCGGGTCGACCGCCGGGCGGTCCACCATGACGCGCAGCGCCCCGCTGGTGCCGATCGAGCAGGCCGCCACACCCGGGGCCACCGCACCGAGACCCAGGTTCGCGAGCGGCCCGTCGCTCGCGCCGACGACGACGGGCGTCCGGGCCGGCAGCCCGGTTCGCGCGGCCGCCTCGGTGGTCAGCTCCGGCAGCACCGTGGTGGTGGCCACCAGCTCGGCGAGCTGCTCGGGCTCGAGCCCCGCCAGGTGCAGGGCCTCGGCATCCCACTGCAGGGAGGCGAGATTCAGCAGCCCCGTGGCCGACGCCACCGAGTGGTCGACGACGAGCGCGTCGCACAACCTCAGCAGGACGTACTCCTTGATCCCGACCCAGAAGCCCACCTGCTCGAACAGCTTGGGCTCCTGCTCCCGGAACCAGACCAGCTTCGGGCAGCGGCGACATGGGGTGCAACGGGGTGCCCGTCCGGCGGTGCAGCTCCAGCCCGCCGGGCGACGCCCGCAGCCGTCGGGCCTGCTCGCTGGAGCGGGTGTCCGCCCACGTCACGACGTCGGTGAGCGGGTCGCCCTCGGGCGAGAGGCCCAGCAGGCTGTGCATCGCGGCACTGAACGAGAGCGCGGCAACCGGCCGGCCGTCCAGCCCGTCCGTGGTCTGCCGGACCGCCTCCAGCACCGCCTCGACGATCACGTCCGGCTCCTGCACCGCGTGCCCGGGGAACGGCTCGAGGAGCGGGTACGCCTTTCCACCGGAGGCCACGACCTGCCCGTCCGTGGTGTAGGCCACCGACTTCGTGCTGGTGGTGCCGATGTCCACGCCGATGACGACACCGGCGGAGTCACCGGCCGCGTCCACTGTCGGCGGCACTCAGACCACGGCGTTCAGCAGCAGGACGAACACGAGGCCGCAGACCGAGATGATCGTCTCCATCACCGACCACGACTTCAGTGTCTGACCCACCGTCATCCCGAAGTACTCCTTCACCAGCCAGAACCCGGCGTCGTTGACGTGCGAGAAGAACAGCGAGCCCGAACCGACGGCCAGCGCCAGCAGCGCCACCCCGTTGGTGCCGAGGCCCGTCGCGAGCGGGGCCACGAGGCCGGCGGCGGTGATCGTCGCGACCGTCGCTGACCCGGTCGCGAGCCGGATGCCCACCGCGATCAGCCAACCCAGAACGAGCACGGACAGGTTGACGCTCTTGGCGGCGTTGCCCACCACCTCGCCCACGCCGGCGTCCACCAGGGTCTGCTTGAACCCGCCGCCGGCGGCGACGATGAGCAGGATGCCGGCGATGCCCGGCAGCGCGCCGCCGACCGACGCCGAGATCTGGCGGCGGTCCATGCCGACCTTGACGCCGAGGGCGAACATCCCGAACACGACTCCCGCGAGCAGCGCGACGATCGGGGTGCCGGCGACGACGAGCACGTGGCTCAGCCTGCTGTTCGGGTCGAGCACGACCTCGCCGATGGCCCGCGCCAGCATGAGGCACACCGGGAGCAGCACCGTCATGACCGTGGCGACGACGCCGGGCCGACGCCGTCCGGTCCCGACGCGGTCCTCCGGTACGACGGACCCCTGGGAGCCCGCCGAGCCGGGTGCGCCGGGTGCGCCGTCGCGGGTGCGCTCCGCGGGCTCGGTGCGCTCCGAAGCCGGCTCCGAGGCCGGCTCCGACCGCGCCGGCGCACCGGCGGTGGCCATCTCGTGCTCGGCAAAGACGTTGCTCGGGGCCTCGACGACGACGTACCGGCTGATCAGGTTGCCGAAGACCGGCCCGGCGATGATGACGGTGGGGATCGCGATCAGCAGGCCGAAGGCCAGGGTCGTGCCCAGGTCCGCCTTGAGCGCGCTGATGGCGACGAGAGGGCCGGGGTGAGGTGGCACCAGGCCGTGCAGCACCGACAGCCCGGCGAGGGCGGGGATGCCGATCTTCAGCAGGTTCACGCGGCTGCGCTGGCTGACCAGCACGATCACCGGCACCAGCAGGACGACACCCACCTCGAAGAACAGCGGCAGCCCGACCAGGGCGGCCACGCCGGCCATCGCCCACGGGAGCGCCCTGGGCCGGACGCGCCCCACGACGGCGTCGACGATCCGGTCCGCGCCGCCGGTGTCCGCCAGCAACCCGCCGATCATGGCCCCCAGCGCGATCAGCAGCCCGACGGTGCCCACGGTCGTCCCCACGCCCGTGGTGAAGCTGTCGATGGTCTTGGTGACCCCCAGACCGGCGACCACCCCGAGGGTCGCGGTGCCGAAGATGAGGGCCAGGAACGGGTGCACCTTCAGCCAGGTGATGAGCACGATGACCACGGCGATGGCGACCACCGCCGCGATGATCAGCTGCGCGTCGCTGGACGCCGGGACGGTGGCGGCGGTGACCAGATGCATCCGGAAGCCTCCCAGAGCGGCCCCGGCCGCGTCACGGCCGAGGCATCCTCGATGGGCTTCGCCTGTGGAGCCCATCCCTACGCGAGCTGAAGTATCGGGGACCCACGCCGCATGCTAGCGCGCAACGCTCGTGTGCGCCCGACCTGCATGGGCACCTGGCGGGTCGTCCGGCCGCGGTGGCCGCCTTCGCAGCCACGGCAGGGTGGTTCGCCTGCGGCTGCCCCATCCCGGTGCGAGCGGGGGACAATACGACGATGGATGACGTGCCCACGCTGCCCGGCGGCCATGTGGTGCTTCCTGCCGTCGACGGACAGTCGTATGCCTCGCTGCGACGTCGCCCGACGCCACGGGCCGAGCGGTACCGCCTCGGACGGCAGATCCGCCGGGAGGTGCCACGCTCGGCGTTGGGGACGTGGACCCCGTGGCCCGGCCGACCCGACGTCGTGCAGCAGGTCAGGGCTGCGCACCAGGGCCGGGTGGACTCGCTGGTCCCGGTCCGGGTGAGCCGGATGGCGGCCTCGCCGTACGGGTTCCTCCGGGGGGCCGCCGGGGTGATGGCCGACGATCTCGGCCACCTCCCGGCCACCGGGATCACGCCGGTGATCTGCGGCGACTCCCACCTGGGCAACTTCGGCTTCTACGCCTCGCCGGAGCGCGACCTCGTCATCGACCTCAACGACTTCGACGAGGCGCACCCGGGAAGCTGGGAGTGGGACCTGCGCCGGCTGACCGCAAGCATCTGGGTTGCGGGCCGTCAGAACACGGCCACCGAAGCTCAGTGCGAGAGCGCGGTCGCCGACTGCGTCGCGACCTATCGCAAGCACGTGCGCTGGCTCGCGAAGCAGCCCCTGCTGGCGCGCGCCTTCGAGCGGCTGGACGTCGACCGGCTCCACAAGAGCGCCTCCGATGAGTCGCTGCGTCAGGAGATCCTCCGGGCCGCTCGCCGCGCCCGCACCAACCTCAGTGACCGGGCGCTGCCCCGTCTCACCGAGCCGCACGGGACCGGCCGCCGCATCGTGGAGCAACCACCGCTGGTCACCCGCGTCAGCGCCGCGGAAGCCGCACACATCGCCGAGGGCCTCGATGCCTACCTCGACACCTTGCCGACCCAGTGGCGCCGGGTGCTCAGCGGATACACCCTCGTCGACGTCGCGCACAAGGTGGTCGGCGTGGGCAGCGTCGGCCTGCGCGCCTACGTCGCCCTGTGCGAGGGCAGCACCCCGGACGACGTGGTCTTCCTCCAGCTGAAGCAGGCACGCCGGTCCGTCGTGGCGCCGTTCGTCCACGGGCAGTCGGCCTGGCACGCCCACCAGGGCCAGCGCGTGGTCGAGTACCAGCAGGCGCTCCAGACCGTGAGCGATCCCCTGCTGGGTTGGACCACCGTGCAGGACCGGCAGTACTACGTACGGCAGTTCCGGAACATGAAGGGGACCATCTCGGTCGACGCGCTGGACTCCCGCGCGCTCGCCGACTACGCGGGAATCTGTGGGCGGCTGCTGGCCAAGGCCCACGCGCGGACCAGCGGCGCCTCCATGATCGCGGGCTATGCGGGGTCGTCGAAGAAGCTGGACGCTGCCATGTGCCGCTTCGCGCGGGCCTACGCCGACCAGACCGAACGGGACCACGAGAGCCTGGTCCGGGCTGTCGCCCAGGGTGTGCTCCCCTCCGAGCCGGCGACGTGAACCCCCGCGGAGCCGACTCACCAGGGGTTCGGTCGCCTCGTCTGCTCGTCCCGTGAGGTGAGAACACCGGCAGACCGCCCCGGGCCGCGGGAGAATGAGCCATGGCGATCGACGGTGGGTGGGTGACGGAGCACCTCCGCGTCGAGGACAGGTCCATCCACTGCCGTCGAAGCGTGGGCGGGAGCGGCCCGCCGCTGGTCCACATCCACGGGTTCGCCATCTCCGGCGCGTACCTCATGCCCACGGCACGCCTGCTTGCCGGCCGATGGGTGAACGTCGTCCCCGACCTGCCGGGCTACGGGCTCAGCGAGCGCCGCGACACCGTCCTGGACATCCCCGCTCTGGCCGGCGCCCTGCTGGCGGTCCTCGACGCGCTGGACATCGAGCAGGCAGTGCTGGTCGGGAACTCGATGGGCTGTCCGATCGGTCTCGAGGTGGCGCACGAGGCACCCGAACGGGTCCACAGCCTCGTGCTGGTCTCGCCTGCTGGAGGCGTGCAGAACCAGCCGCTGCCCCGCGCGCTCGGCCAGCTGGCGCTGGACGTGGCGCGTGAGAGCCCGAGGATGGTCCCGGTCGCGCTGCCGGACTACCTGAGGTTCGGACCGGTCGACGGCCTGCGCCTGTTCCGCGAGCTGACCCTCTTTCCGTCCCTGGAGCGGTTGCTGCACACCCCGGTCCCGACGTTGGCCGTCCTGGGTGGCCGGGACCCGCTCATGCCGTCTCCGTCCCGCGTCCGGGAGGTGGTGCGGCTGGCTCCCCAGCACGTGTCGGTCGCGCTGGTCGAACGGGCCGCGCACGCGGTGAACTTCAGCCACCCCCGGGAGCTGGCCTGGGCGATCGAGTCCTGGCTGGACGGCGCGCTCCTCGCCGACGACGCTCGACCCCCTGCCGGAGTGCGCGTGGTCCAGCCGCGCCGCGACACGGTGTGACCCGAGCAGCGAACCGGAGTCGTCGCTGTCGGCCATCGAACACGGGGGGACAGCCCGTTCGGTCGAATGCCCTGACGGGTCCGCGTCCCATCCCTATCGTGAGGGCATGCCCTGGCCCACTGACCAGCCGACCCCGCTCACCGGAGCCCTCGTCACCGTCGACGAGCCCGGACCGGCGCGGGTCCACGGGCTGGGCCGCCGGGCCCGATGACCGCGCACGTCCAGGCCGCGCTGTCCGCGGCGAGCACCGGCACTGCCGCGGACTGGACTGCGGCTGCGGGCATCTGGGTCATCGGCGCGGTCGCTGCGTGGATCGCCGTCGCCCAGTACCGGCACGTTCAGTTCCGTCCCACCGTGTGGGCCTACCGCGACAACGACGGGCGCATCCTGGTCCGCATCGTCAACCACGGCTCCGGGTCCGGGTTCGTCGACCAGGTCCGCCTGCTGCCCCAGGACCACGAACGGACCGGCAAGGCTGAACGGTACGACTGGGAGCTCGCCGGCGCGGCCAGCGCTGACCACCCGCTGCCGTTCGCCCTCGCCGGGGGCGCCAGCGCCCAGCTGTTCCTGCTGCCCAGCACCACTGCGCATCCGCGGAGCCTGCGCGTGCGCGTCGAGTACGGCGCCGGAACGGACTCCGGCTGCCAGCCGATCAGCGGCGTGACGACCCGGCTGTACGGCAGCACCGTCATTCCCGGCGTCACCCAGCAGCCCACCAGTGACCCGCCGGCGTGCGGCGATTCCACCCTTACGGGGTGATTCCGGCGATGGCGCAGGGGTCTTACGGTGGCGACGCTGCAGGCGGAACAGGAGCCGCGACCATGTCCGACGTATCGGTGTCCGCCCCACCGGCCACGCGTTCCGTTGCCCTACCAACCCTGCCAGGGTCGGCTGCCTGACGGCTGGGCGGCCTGAGGTGCAGTGGCTGGGGCTGGCGGCCATCGTGGTGGTCGCCCTGGGCTTCGACTTCACCAACGGGTTCCACGACGCCTCGAACGCGATCGCGACGAGCGTGTCCACGCGGGCGCTGACCCCGCGCATCGCGCTGGCCCTGGGGGCGTCGATGAACTTCGTCGGCGCCCTGCTGGGCACCGGCGTGGCGGCCACCGTCGGTAGCGGCATCATCGCCGTCCCGAGCGGGACCGGCGGCCTGGTCGTGGTGGCCGCCGCACTGTTCGGCGGCATCGCCTGGAACCTGGTCACCTGGCGGGCCGGGCTGCCGTCCTCGTCCTCACACGGGCTGATCGGCGGCCTGGTCGGCGCTGCCCTCGCGTCGGGCACCCAGGTGAAATGGGGCGGACTCGTGGACAAGGTCGTCATCCCGATGGTGCTCTCGCCGCTGGTCGGGTTCACCCTGGCGTTTGCGCTGATGGCCATCATCTTGTGGACCTTCCGCCGCCGCAGTCCCGGCCGGGTCGGGCGAGGCTTCCGCTTCTCCCAGTCGGGGTCGGCGGCCGCGATGGCCCTGGGCCACGGGTTGCAGGACGCGCAGAAGACCATGGGTGTCATCGTGCTGGCGTTGGTGACCGTCGGGGTCCAGCAGGACTACAGCGTGCCGCTGTGGGTCATCATCCTGGTTGCCTGCGCCCTGGCTGCCGGGACCTGGGCGGGTGGCTGGCGGATCATGCGGACCCTGGGGCGGCGCATCGTGCACCTGGACCCGCCGCGGGGGTTCGCCGCGGAGTCCGCGGCGGCGAGCGTGTTGTACGTGACCGCGTTCGTGTACGCCGTTCCGGTGTCCACCACCCACACCATCACCTCGGCGGTCATGGGGTCGGGCTCGGCCGGTCGGCGCCGCTCCGCGGTGCGGTGGGGTGTGGCGCGCAGCATCGTCCTGGCCTGGGTGATGACCATTCCGGGCGCCGCGATCGCAGCGGCCGCGTCCTACTACCTTCTCCATCTGGTGATCCCCTGACACACCCAGCCCAGAGGACGACGCCGCTTCGGCCGGTCGGGCGTGGGCGATACTGAGGGCCATGTCGCAGCCGGGCGAGGGACGATCAGCCAACGGCGATGTCGGCGAACGCCGATGGCCGATGGCCGTGGCTGTGCTGGCCGCGACCGTGATGCGGCTGGGTCTGCCGCCGCCGTACCGGTCCCACTGGCCGTTCGCCGTCGTCGAGGTCCTGCTCCTGGCGGCACTGGTCATCGGCGACCCAGGGCGGATCGACCGCACCACGCCGGTCCTGCGGCGCCTGACCACCCTGCTGCTGGCGGTCATCATCGTGGACAACACCTTCTCCATCGTCCAGCTGGTCCGCTCCGTCATCACCGGCCGGCCCGAGATCGGCGCTGGGACTCTGCTCGCCGTCGGCGGGGTCATCTGGGTCACGAACGTCATCGCGTTCAGCCTGTGCTACTGGCAGTTCGACCGCGGCGGCCCGGTAGCCCGGGCAGTCGGAACCCCGTCGCGGGCGGCGTTCATGTTCCCTGAGGAGACCTTCCCCGGACACGTCCCCAGCGGCTGGGGACCGCAGTACGCGGACTACCTGTACCTGGCGTTCACCAACGCCACCGCGTTCAGCCCGACCGACACGCTGCCGGTGAGGACCTGGGCCAAGCTGACGATGATGATCGAGGCCGCGACCTCGCTGGTGATCGGCCTGCTGGTCATCTCCCGAGCCATCAGCATCCTGCCCTCGTAGCCGGAGTCGGGCGACCTCGCGCGCCCTCGCGAACCAGGTACGCAGGTCCTCTACCGCAGGCGCTCCAGCCGACCCGAGCGCAGCTCGTGCACCTCGTCGACCTGATCCAGCCCCTCGGTGCGGTGGGTGAGCAGCACGACGGCGCGGTCCGGCGTTGCCTCGCAGGATGTCCCTGACGACCGCCTCGGCCGTCGCCTCGTCCAGACCCTCGGTGGGCTCGTCGAGGACCAGGACGGGCTGTCCGGCCAGGAGCGCCCGGGCCAGGGCGATGCGCCGCCGTTCGCCGCCGGAGACCAGCGCCCCGCGCTGGCCCAGGAGGGTGTCCAGGCCCGCGGGCAGCCCGTCGTACCAGTCCCCCAGGTGTGCCCGTCGCAGCCCGTCCACCAGCTCGGCATCGGGGGCACCGGGGCGGGCGAGCGCGAGGTTGGCCCGCAGGGTCGAGGCGAAGAGGTGCGCGTCGTCGGCGACCAGCCCGACGACCTTCCGCACGTCGTCGGAGGCGAGCTGCTGCAGGTCCGATCCGCCGAGCAGCACCGTCCCCTCCTCGGCGCGCAGGAAGCGCAGGAGGAGGGCGGCGAGCGTGGACTTGCCCGACCCGGACTCCCCCACGACGGCGATGCTGCGGCCGGGCGGCAGCCTGAGGGACAGCCCGTCGAGCACGAGCGGGAGGTCGTCCGCCCATCGGACGCGGACGCCGTGCAGGCGCAGGTCGTACGGCGGGGAGGGTGGGGGCAGGGGGACGGACGGCTCGGTCACGGCGGGCTCTGCATCGAGCAGCGCGAAGAGTCGGTGCGCCGCCGAACGCACGTGTGCGAACAGGACGGCGGCCTGTGGCAGCGGCACGAGCGCCTCGAAGATCGCCAGTGGCACGAGCACCACGACCGCCAGCATCGTGCCCGCCAGGTCGCCGGACCGGACGGCCGTGGTCCCCACGACGGCGGAACCCCAGACCGCCGCACCGGCGGCCACCGCAGCCAGCCCGGCGCCGAGCCCGGCCGACCAGGCGACCCGCCGGGCGGCGGCCGTCACCTGCGCGTCGAGGCGCTCGATCTCCCGCAGGTGATGCGGTACGGCGCCCATGGCGGTCAGGTCCGGGGCGCCTTCCAGCAGGTCGACCACGGCGGCGGAGAGCGCTGCCCGGCCCGGCGCAGCAACAGCCGCGGCCCGGCGCGACACGATGGCCGCCGTCAGCGGCGCGACCACACCCGCGACCCCCAGGGTGACGGCGAGCACCACGGCGAAGGACGGGAGCACCCAGGCGGCGACGGCGACACCGACGGCCGAGACGAGGGCGGCGACCGCGACCGGCTGGACGACCCGCAGCTGCAGGTCCTCCACGGCGACGACGTCGGAGACGACGCCGGCCAGCAGCTCTCCCCGGCGCCTGGCGCCCAGCCGTGCGGGAGTCAGCGGCACCAGCTGCTCGTACACGCCCGCCCGCAGGTCGGCGAGCACGCGGAACGCCGCGTCGTGCGACACCAGCCGCTCGCCGTAGCGCAGCACCGGGCGGGCCACCCCGAAGAAGCGGACGGCGACCACTGCCGCGGACAGGGTCAGGACCGGCGGCTGCTGCGAGGCCCGGGCGATCAGCCAGGCCGCCGTCGCGGTGAGGCCGACGCTCGCCAGCATCGCGGCGGCTCCGGCGGTCGCCGCGAGGGTGAGACGGCCGGCCGCGGGCCGGGCGATGGCGATCAGCCGGCGCACGTCGTGCCCACCCACGGTGGCCGTCACGACGCCGCTCCGGTGGCCGACACGGTGGTCCCGCCCGGGAGGAACCCGTCCAGCCGGACGACGCGGTCGGCGTCGGCCAGCAGCGCCGGCCGGTGGGCCACGGCGACGACCGTGCGGTCGCGCGCGAGCCGCCGGACCGCAGCCGCGACGGCCGCCTCGCTGACCGGGTCGAGGTGCGCCGTCGGCTCGTCCAGGAGCACCAGGGGGGCGTCACGGAGAAAGGCCCGCGCGAGGGCGATCCGTTGGCGCTGACCGGCAGACAGCCCGGCGCCGCCCTCACCGAGCACGGTCGAGCCACCGCGCGGAAGGGCCGCCACGAAGCCGGTGGCGTGGGCCAGGTGCAGCGCGCTGGCCACCGCGGCGTCGTCGGCGTCGGGGCGCGCCATCCGCACGTTGTCATCGACGCTCGCGGCGGCGAGCCACGGCCGCTGCGGCACCCAGGAGATCTGCGCACGCCAGTCGTCCGGGTCGACCCGCGTGAGGTCGGTCGTGCCGCCCGTCCCGCCGAGCAGGACACGACCCGATGACGGCTGGACGAACCCGAGCAGCACACCGAGCAGGGTGGACTTGCCGCTTCCGCTGGGGCCGGCGATGCCGACGTACTCCCCCGGCGCCACCGTCAGGTCGAGTGCGGCGAGGGCGGGGCGGCTCCGGCCGTAGGTGACCGTGAGCGCCTCGACCCGGATGGTGCGACCGGCTCAGGTCGCACCGCACCCCCACCGGTGCGGTGGCGCGCTGGGTGACAGGCGTGTCGAGGATCGCGAACACCCGCTCGGCGGCGGCGAGGCCGTCCGCGCTGTCGTGGAAGTGGACGGCGAGCTGTCGCAGCGGCCAGTACGCCTCCGGGGCCAGCACGATGACCACCAGCCCCGTGCGCAGGTCCATGGTGCCGCCGACCAGCCGCAGCCCGGTCGAGACCGCCACGAGGGCGACCGAGATCGTCGTGACGAACTCCAGCACCGCGGACGACAGGAACGCGACACGAAGCGTCGCCATGGTGGCGCGGCGGTTCTCCTCCATGACGCGGCGAATCGTCTCGACCTGGGCGCGGGCCCGACGGAAGACGAGCAGCGTGGGCAGCCCCTCGACGACGTCCAGGAAGTGGGCGCCGAGCGTGGACAGCGTCCGCCACCGGGAACGTGCCCGGCGCTGGGTCGCCGTGCCGACCAGGATCGCGAACACCGGCACCAGCGGCAACGTCGCGAGGATGATCAGCCCCGCCAGCAGGTCCTGCGACAGCACGACCGCGACGACCACCGGGGGGACGACCGCAGCCGAGATCGCCGCGGGCAGGTACCGCGCGAAGTACGCGTCCAGCGCGTCGGTGCCGCGCGTGGCGAGCGTCGCGAGCTCGCCGGTGGCCTTCCCGGACAGCCACGCCGGTCCGAGCCGGACGACGTGCTCCAGCAGCTGCTGCCGCAGCGAGTACTTCACCTCCGCCGAGATGCGGTGCGCGGACACCTCCGCGGCCCACGCCAACAGCGCCCGCCCGATGACGACACCGGCGAGCACGAGCAGCGGTGCCCGCAACGACGCGACGTCCGCGCCCTGCTGAAACGGCCGGACCACGAGCTCGGCCACCGCAAAGGCCTGCGCCAGCACCAGCACGGCAGCCAGGGTGGTGACGGCAGCGGTGACGGCCAGGTGCCCACGCGCGGATCGTGCGGAGCTCAGCAGGCGGCGGTCGAGGGGCCTCACCGCCGAACCGCGCTGGTCGTCCGCGTCATGCCGGCGGGCGACGCGCCGGGACGCTGGGTGCCTGCCCCGGACCGGACGCGGGGGGCGTGACCGTCGTGCCCCGCGCGAAGCTGTCGGGCCGCACCCGCTCGCGGAACACGTAGTACGTCCAGCCCTGGTAGACGAGCACGACCGGGAAGAGGACCGCGGTGACCACGGTCATCACCTTGAGCGCATAAGTTCCCGACGCGGAGTTCTGCACCGTGAGGTCGTACGCCGTGCTGGTGCTCGACACCATCAGCCGGGGGTAGAGGTCCGCGAACAGGGACAGGACGGTCGTGCCCATCGCGACGCTGGTCGCGACGAAGGACCAGCCTTCGGCGCCCTCGCGGAGCAGCCAGCCGGCGGCGATCACGGCCAGGACCGCCGTGACCTCGCAGCACGTTGGGGACCACCCCCCTGCCGGCGATGCTGTGGGTCCAGAACACCAGCACCAGCACCAGCAGCGCCGGCCGGAAGCGCCGTGCGCCGGGCCAGCGCGTGCGCACGGTGCTGCAGGTCCCCGCCGGTCTTCAGGCCGAGGAAGGTGGCCCCGTGGAACGCGCAGAGCACGAGCAGGGTGATCCCGAAGAACAGGGCGTACGGGTTCAGCAGGTCGAGCAGGCCGCCCGTGTACTCACCGCTGCTGTCGATCGGCAGGCCGTGCAGCAGGTTGCCGAGCGCGATGCCGCTCAGCAGCGGGACGAGCAGGCTGCCCCCGGTCATCAGGGCGTCAAAGGTGCGCCGCCATCGGTGGGAGAGCCCCTTCCCGCGGAACTCGAAGGAGATCCCGCGCGCGATCAGCGCCCCCAGCAGCAGCACGACCACGACGTAGAAGCCGGAGAACATCGTCGCGTACCACGCCGGGAAGGCCGCGAACATGGCGGCCGCCGCGACGATCAGCCACACCTCGTTGCCGTCCCACAGCGGCCCGATGGTGTTGATCGCGGCCCGGCGACCGGCCTCGTCCTTGCCGAGGACGCCGTGCAGCATGCCCACACCGAGGTCGAACCCCTCGAGGATGAAGAAGCCGGTCCAGAGGACCGCGATGATGATGAACCAGAGCGTCTGGAGAGTCATGGTCGGCCTCAGTAGCTCATGGCGGGGACGACGGCCGGCTCGTCGCCCTCACCCGCCGGCGCCGGGGGGATCTCACGACGTGCGTACCGCATCATCAGCATCACGTCGATGACGGCCAGCGCGGCGTACAGCAGGAAGAAGACGATGATGCTGAACGCCACCTCGGTGGTGCTGACGGACGGCGACACGCCTTCCTTGGTCAGCTGGATGCCCTGGACGATCCATGGCTGACGACCGTTCTCGGTCAGCAGCCAGCCGGCCGTGTTCATCAGGAACGGCAGCACCACCGCCCAGACGGCCACGCGCAGGAAGCGCGGCGAGCTGTCGAGCCGGTGGCGGCGGAGGCGCCACAACCCCCAGAGGGCCACCAGGAAGAGCAGCCCCGCGGTGTAGGCCATCACCCGCATCGACCAGTACTGGACGAACACGTTCGGCACGTAGTCGCCCGGCCCGTACTGGCTGCACGTACTGCGCCTGGACCTGGTTGAGGCCCAACACCTGGCCGTTCCACGTGTTCGTCGCCAGCAGCGACAGCAGGTGCGGGATCTGGATGATCTTGGTCGGCGTGTGGTCGGCGTTGCCGCCGCCGATCTGGAACAGCGAGAACGAGCACGGCTGGCAGGTCTCCCACTGCGCCTCGGACGCCGCGATCTTCATCGGCTGGTACGTCGCCTCGGTCACGCCCAGCTCGCTGCCGACGATCATGGCCAGGAAGACGCTCGGGGTGAGGACCACGAGGGCGAGCCGGGCCGCCGGGCGGAAGACGTCGGGGGCAGAGCCCCGGCGCAGCTGCCAGGCCGCGACGGCGAGCATGACGGCCGACGCCGTGGTCAGCGAGGCGAGCAGGACGTGCAGGTAGCCGCGCAGGAAGACCGGGTTCGTCATCACGGCCCAGATGTTGCTGAGCTGCGGTCTGCCCGTGGTCGGGTTCGTCGTGTAGCCGACCGGGTGCTGCATCCACGAGTTCGCCGCCATGATGAACGCCGCCGACAGCGCGGCGCCCAGGGCCACCGCCCAGATGGCGGCCAGGTGCACGCGGCGGGACAGCTTGTCCCAGCCGAAGAGCCACAGCCCGAGGAACGTCGACTCGAGGAAGAAGGCGGCGAGCCCCTCCATCGCCAGCGGGCGCACCGAACACGTCGCCGACCGTCCGGGAGTAGGTCGACCAGTCCATGCCGAACTGGAACTCCTGGACCAGGCCGGTGACGACGCCGACCGCGACGTTGATGACCAGCAGCGTCCCGAAGAACCGGGTCAGCCGGAGGTACTCGTCGCGGCCGGACCGGTGCCAGCAGGTCTGCAGCACGGCGGTGAGGAACGCCAGGCCGATGGTGACCGGCACGAACAGGAAGTGGTAGATCGACGTCATGGCGAACTGCAACCGGGCAAGGTCGAGCTGGCTCATATGCCGCTCCCTGGATCGCGGTGGCGCGTCACAAACCCACCCTTGCAGGGTCATCGCAGCGGTCCGGGGCGGCATCATCCCCCGGGGGTGATGCGGTCGACGTGGTCACGCCCCGACGGTCGACGGGTGACCGGAGACCAGCACTACGACGTCATCGTGATCGGAACGGGAGCGGGAGGAGGGACCCTGGCCCACCGGCTGGCGCCGACGGGCAAGCGGATCCTGCTGCTCGAGCGGGGCGACTACCTCCCGCGTGAGCGCGACAACTGGGACTCCACCGCGGTGTTCGTGCGCGGCAAGTACCGCGCGCCGGAGTACTGGTACGACCGGCACGGCGACGAGTTCCCGCCCGAGGTCAACTACTACGTCGGCGGCAACACCAAGTTCTACGGCGCGGCGCTGTTCCGCCTGCGGCCCGAGGACTTCGGCGAGATCCGGCACCACGGCGGCCTGTCGCCGGCCTGGCCGATCGGCTACGACGACCTCGAGCCGTACTACACCCAGGCCGAGCACCTGTACCTCGTCCACGGCCACCACGGCGAGGACCCCACCGAAGGGGCCGCCAGCGCCCAGTACCGCTACCCGCCGGTCCAGCACGAGCCACGGATCCAGCAGCTCAGCGACGACCTGGAGAAGCAGGGCCTGCACCCGTTCCACCTGCCGATCGGCGTCGACCTCACCCAGGACGAGCAGGGTGGCGCGACCCACGACAGCAGGTGCATCCGCTGTGACCGCGTCGACGGGTTCCCCTGCCTGCTCGAACGCCAAGTCCGACGCCCAGGTGATCTGTGTCGACCCGG
This sequence comes from uncultured Actinomycetota bacterium, assembly GCA_963828995.1. Taxonomy (GTDB): domain Bacteria; phylum Actinomycetota; class Actinomycetes; order Actinomycetales; family Dermatophilaceae; genus CAVRTM01. The sequence continues at coordinate 98,829 of CAWHHB010000005.1, read as the reverse complement.
CGCTGGAGCACCCCAACGTCGAGCTGATGACCAACGCCCACGTGCTGCGCCTGGAGACCGACGCCAGCGGTCGCACGGTCAACCGCGTCACCGCGCTCGTCGACGGGTCCACCACCGTCTCGCTTCAGCGCGGACATCGTCGTGGTCTCCTGCGGTGCGGTGAACTCCGCTGTGCTGCTGCTGCGTTCGGCCAGCGACACGCACCCGCAGCGGGCTGGCCAACAGCTCCGGCGTGGTGGGCCGCCACTACATGCGGCACAACAACCTGGCGCTCATGGCCGTGTCGAACGAGCCGAACCCCACCCGGTTCCAGAAGACGCTCGCCGTCAACGACTGGTACTCGGGCTCGGACGACTGGGACTACCCGCTCGGCGGGATCCAGATGCTCGGCAAGTCCGACGCCGAGCAGGTGCGCAGCGGCGCGCCGCGGTGGGCCGGCAAGGTGTCGCCCGACGATGCCGTTCGAGGTGGTCGCCCAGCACGCGGTGGACTTCTGGCTGTGCGGCGAGGACCTGCCGCAGCCGGACAACCGGGTCACGCTCGGACCGGACGACAGCATCCACCTGACGCTGGACGAGAAGAACAACGTCGAGGGGCTCCGGCGGCTGCGGCACAAGCTGCAGGGCATGCTCGGCGACCTGGGCATGCACCGGGAGCACCTGCTCGACCACAGCATCTACCTGCACAAGGGCATGCCGATCGGTGCCACCGCGCACCAGGCCGGGACCGTCCGGTTCGGCACCGACCCGCAGAGCTCCGCGCTCGACGTCACGTGCCGGGCCCACGACGTGGACAACCTCTACGTCGTCGACACCAGCTTCTTCCCCAGCATCGGGGCGGTGAACCCGTCGCTGACGGCCATCGCCAACGCGCTGCGGGTGGGCGACCACATCGCCGAGCGACTTGCCTGAGCGACAACCGATCTCACGAGGCCAGGAGGCACGGCAATGGCAACCGAACCCATGGACGCGCTGGTCATCTTCGGCGTGACCGGTGACCTGGCCAAGCTCGAGACGTTCCCCGCCCTGGTGGGCCTGGTCGACCGGGACGTGCTGCACGTCCCCGTCATCGGGGTCGCCAAGAGCGGCTGGGGGCTGGAGCAGCTTCGCGACTACGCCGCGACGTCCCTGCGCAACAACGGCATCGACCCGGACAGCCCGTCCGCAGCGAAGATGCTCGCGCTGCTGCGGTACGTCGACGGTGACCTGGACGACCCGGCCACCTACGCCGCGATGTCCGACGAGATGGGCGCGAACGCCCGGGCCCTGTACTACCTGGAGGTGCCGCCACCGCTGTTCGGGCGCATCGCCCACGGCATCGCGGCGGCCGGGCGGGCCGAGAACGCCCGCATCATGGTCGAGAAGCCGTTCGGCACCGACCTGCAGAGCGCCCTGAAGCTCAACGACACCATGCACGAGGTGTTTCCCGAGGACGCCGTCTACCGGGTGGACCACTGGCTGGGGCTGGACCCGCTCGAGAACGTCCTGTTCGCGCGGTTCGCCAACTCCATCTTCGAGCCGTTGCTCAACCGCACCCACGTCGAGGGCGTGCAGATCACGATGGCCGAGGCCTTCGACGTCGCGGACCGCGGCAGCTTCTACGACCGCACGGGCGCCATCCGCGACGTCGTGCAGAACCACATGCTGCAGGTGCTCGCCAGCGTCCTCGCCGACCCGCCGTCCGGGCCAGCGGCGGCGAGCAGTGGCTCGCCGCGAAGTCCGCGCGTCATCAGCGCCCTGCGCCCGCTCGATGCGCAGCACACCGTGCGAGGACAGTACGACGGCTACCTCGACGTGCCCGGTGTCGCACCCGGGTCGACCACCGAGTCGTACGTCGCCGTGCGCACGTCGTCCAGCTCCTGGCGCTGGGCGGACGTCCCGATCCTCATCCGCGCGGGCAAGTGCATGCCGGTCACCGCCACCGAGGTCTCGTTCCGGTTCCGGCGCCCCCCGCACGACATGTTCGACCTGCGGCACTCGCCCGCCACCAACCGGCTGCGCTTCCGGATCTGGCCGGACAGCGAGGTCGGGATGACGCTGGTCGGCAAGACGCCGGGCGCGGGGTGGACCCCGCAGGTCGAGGACCTGTCGTTCAGCCAGCAGGGCTCGGCCGACATGCGCCCCTACGACCGGCTGATCGGCGCGGCGCTCAACGGCGAGCGGTGGCTGTTCGCCCGCCAGGAGACCGTCGAGGCGGCCTGGCGTGTGGTCGACCCCGTCCTGGACGACGCCACGCCCGTGCACGCCTACGCGCGGGGCAGCTGGGGGCCGAAGGAGGCCGATGCGCTGCTGCCAGAAGGAGACGTCTGGCACGACCCGGTCACCTGACCAGACTCTGGAGCACATGCCATGGACACCAGGACGAGACCGCAGGTCGTGATCGTCGGAGGCGGCTTCGCCGGGTTGTTCGCCGCCAGGGCGTTACGTCGCGTCCCCGTCGCACGTGACCCTCGTGGACCGCGCGGGGCACCATCTCTTCCAGCCGCTGCTCTACCAGTGCGCGACGGGGATCCTCTCCGAGGGGCAGATCGCGGCGCCGTTGCGTGACCTGCTCCGACGGGCACCGGAACGTGAGGTGCCTGCTCGCGGAGGTGGAGGACGTCGACGTCGCCGGGCGCCGGGTGATCGCCGCGCGTCCCGGCGGCGACCGGATCGCGCTGCCGTACGACCACCTGGTCGTGGCCGCGGGCGTCCGGCAGTCCTACTTCGGTCACGACGAGTTCGCGCGGTGGGCGCCGGGCATGAAGACGATCGCCGACGCCCTCGCCATCCGGCGCAGGGTGTTCGGTGCCTTCGAGATGGCCGAGACCGCCACTGACGACGCGGAGCGACGCCGGTGGCTCACCTTCGCGCTGGTCGGTGGCGGACCGACCGGCGTCGAGCTGGCAGGGCAGATCCGGGAGCTGGCCACCCGCAACCTGAGAGCCGAGTTCCGCCGCATCCGACCGGAGGACGCCCGGGTGCTGCTCTTCGACGGCGGCGCCGAGCCGCTGGCCGCCTTCGGGCCGGCGCTGGCGAAGAAGGCCGCGCAGGCGCTGGAGACGCTGGGGGTCGAGCTGCACATGCACTCCCGGGTGACCTCGGTGGACGCCGACGGCCTGCTGGTCAGCGACTCGGAGGGACACGTGCAGCGCTACGACGCCGGCACGGTGCTCTGGACCGCGGGCGTGGAGGCGCCGACCGTCGCCAAGCGGCTGGCGCTCGCCACCGGCGCGTCCCGCGACCGGGCCGGGCGCATCAAGGTCAACCCGGACCTCACCATCCCCGGCCACCCGGAGATCTCCGTCGTCGGTGACGTCATGAGCCTCGGCGACCTTCCCGGGCTGGCTGAGGTGGCGATGCAGTCGGGCGCCTACGCCGGTCGCCGCATCCGGCGTCAGCTGTCAGGGCGGCCCAGCCGCAAGGCCATTCCGCTACATCGACCTCGGCTCGGCGGCGTACATCGCACGAGGGCGGGCGGTGGTCTCCGCCGGACCGCTGCAGCTGTCAGGGCTGCTCGGGTGGCTGACCTGGCTGTTCATCCACATCGCCTTCCTGACCGGCTACCGCAACCGGTTCACCGCCGTGATGACGTGGCTGGTGGCCTTCAGCCGCGGGGTCCGCCGCGAGCGAGCCTTCACGACGCAGGAGATCGAGACCCGCCAGGAGGTCTTCAAGGCGGGATAGCGACGGCGCGTTGCCCGTTGAGCCCACGGGCGAGCCACCCCGCGGCTGCTGAGGACGGCCCGTCAGCGCGACCGGTGGGTGAGGGCGAGGAACTCGGCGCGCGATCGGGGGTCCTCGCGCAGGACACCGAGCAGGCTGGAGGTGATGGTGGTGGTCCCGGGTGCGTGAGCGCCCCGAAGGGTCATGCACAGGTGCTCAGCCTCGACGACCACACCGACCCCTGCCGCGCCCAGCTGGTCGCGCAACCAGCTCGAGACCTGCGTGGTCAGGCGTTCCTGGACCTGCGGGCGGCTCGAGAAGTGCTCCATCACGCGAGCCAGCTTGGACAGGCCCAGGATGCGGTCTCCGGGCAGGTACCCGATGTGCGCGGTGCCGATGAACGGCAGCATGTGGTGCTCGCACAGCGACCGGACCGGGATGCTGCGGGCGACGATGAGCTCGTCGTAGCCGCCGTCGTTGGGGAAGGTGGTCATCTGGAACGGACGTGGGCTGAGCAGCTCGGCCAACGCCGACACCATCCGCTCCGGTGTCCTGGCCAGCGACTCGGCGGCAAGGTCCACGCCGAGGGCCTGCAGCATCGCGCGTGCGGCGGACGCGGCACCCTCCAGGTCCGGCTCTTCCACGGCCCCGGCTCCGGCCCTCGTGCCGGCCCATCGACCACGCACCCGCCGGGGTGTGGTGGTGGTGCCTGTGCTGGGGGCCAGGTGGTCCAACGGTGACGCAGTGCTCATGCGAGTGTTCCTCTCCTCGTGACGGGACGGGACGCTGGTGCTGGTGCTGGTGATGGTGCTCGTCGCGGTGTCGCGCGTGAAGGGCGAGCGCACCGTCCTGGTGGGCGGGGTGCCGGGATGGGTGGTCCAGCCAGTCGCGGGTCGTGGCGTGGGCCCGCAGCATCAGGGAGTCCGCGTGGCTGAAGTCGGCCGGCGACGCGGCCAGCGGACAGAGCGGGGGAAGGACGTGCAACCGCGCCCGGCCGGTGTACGCCCGCACCTCCTCGATCAGCTGCCGGTGCAGCAGCAGGCTCAGTGCGGTCAGCGCCGCGCCCAGCGCGCTGACCGGTGGTGGTCCCGCGCACGGGTACCCCGCGGGCAGCAGGTAGATGTCGTCCACCCCCTGGGCGTCGGCGTGGGCCAGCGTGCCCGCGTGCCCGACGGCGCCGTCGACGAGCGTGCGCTGACCCCATCGCACCGGGGGCAGGAGCCCGGGCACGGCCGCGCTGGCTGTGACCGCCGCCACCACCGGGCCACTGCCCAGGAGCAGGGCGGCGCCGGTGACGAGGTCGGTTGCGGTCACGTACAGCCGGAGCCGCGCCTCCTCGAACGCGTGATAGCCCAGGTGGTTCCTCAGGAGCAGCCGCAACGGGGCGGCGGAGAAGAAGGACGCCGACCCGCCGACGGCGGCGCGGAGCCAGCGTCCCGGGTCGGCGACGAACACGTCGCGACGGCGCATCCCCGCCCACAGGTCGGCGAGCGCGGCCAGCCGATGCCCGGTTGTTCCCGGCCCGGCGACGTACGCGGCGTTCACAGCACCGACGGACGTGCCGACCAGCAGGTCCGGGTCGATGCCCTGCTCGTGCAGGGCCGCCATCATCCCGACCTGGACGGCGCCGAGACTGCCGCCGCCGGTCAGGACGAACGCGGTGCCCCCGGTGCTCACCGGCCAGGCCTGGCGCAGCGGCCACGGGGTGGGCCGGGGCTCGTAGGGCGCGTGGTGGCCATGGGGTCCTCCTGAGCTCGACACGTTGCCCTCCCTCGGTGCCGGACCCGCTGACAGCGGGGACACGATGAGAGGCTGACCCCGTGTTAGCACCCGCGCAGGCCAGGGGTCTTACCGCGGGACACCGCGCCGGTAAGACCTTCGGCCGGGCGCGCAGCAAACAGGGCATGACCACCCAGCCCACCCGCAGCCCCGTGCCGTGCCACTCCCCCGGACCTCCGGTCGACGTCGGCCAGTGGCGCGCCTGCCGGTTGCGCGAGGCCGGCTTCCGGCCGGCACTGGCCGACGCCCTGGCCGCGAAACGCGTCGACCTTCATGCGCTGCTCCAGCTCGTGGACGCCGGATGCCCCCCGGACCTGGCCGCGCGCATCCTCTCCTCGGCAGACGACACCGGGACACTCGGGTGACCGCCGTCAGCGGGGACGAGCAGACGCCGCCGGGTGACACCAGGCAGGCCGCCGTGACCGCGCCCGAGAGGTCGACGGAGCCGGCCGACTGGGTGCTGGCGCTGGCCACCCCCGGCCCCGAGCAGGCGGTCGCGATGCGACAGCTCCACCAGCTGATGGTGCGCGCCGCCGGCCACCAGGTGTGGCGCATGCGCGCCGTCCTGCCCGACCCGTCCCCGGCCACCGTCGAGGTCATCGTCAACCAGGCCGCAGACGAGGCGATGACCTCCCTGCTCGGCAAGCTGCACACCTTCGAAGGCCGCAGCCGGTTCAGCACCTGGGCGTTCAAGTTCGCCATCCTCCAGGCCGCCACCGAGGTCCGCCGCCTGCAGTGGCAGCACCGCGAGGTCGAGCTGCGCGACCTCGACCTGCCCGCAGCCACCCACGACAGCCCCGAGCACCACGCGGAGGGCAACGACCTCGCCGGTGCCGTCGCCGACGCGATGCGGACCGTCCTCACCCCGTACCAGCGGCGGATCGCCATCGCGCTGCTCGTCGACGGTGTCCCCATCGACGTCCTCGCGCAACGTCTCGGGACCAGCCGCGGCGCCCTCTACAAGACCGTCCACGACGCCCGGGTCCGCCTGCGCGGCGAGCTCACCGCCCAGGGCTACCTCCCCGGCACCGCGACCCGCTCCCCCGACCCCACGCCCTCCAGCACCCCGGCAGGCACCCGATGAGCATCACACCACCGCCACGACCGCAGGCCCTGGGCCCGACTGCCGTCGACGCGCTCCTCCTCGACACGACCCCGTGGCTGTCCTGCGACGACTGCTTCGCGCAGATGGACACCTACGTCGAAGCCCACCTGAGCGACCCCCACCACCGTGACGCCGCCATGGACCAGCACCTGCGGGGCTGTGCCGCGTGCGACGAAGAAGCCCGCTCGCTCGCGGCCCTGCTCACCCACGACACCCTCTGAGCGCGCTCAGCTACGACAGACTTCGTAGAACATTCCGGCCCGCAAGGGGCACTTCGGCGCTGGGCATCCGCTCGGCAGGGGCCCTATCCTTCCCTGCATGTGGGTGGAAGCGGCGCCAACAGAGCCGCTCAGCCAGGTACTGGATGCCGCAGAGAACGCCTCGCCGCTGCAGGCGGTCGAGGCGGTCACGGGTGCGCTGGCCGCCGCGCTGAACGCCGAGGCGGCCTTCTTCCTCATCGCGGACGTGTCCGGACGGGGTTTCGTCCGCCTCTCCCATGTGTCCCCGGGCCGGGCGCCGGATGGCGCCGGCAGCGTGGGCGAGGCGGCCGGCGTCCGGTTCGATGACGAGGAGCGGGCCGAGTCGCTGCCGTTCGACGGCGGCCCCGCCGAGGAGGCCCTACGCACCCAGAGGGTCCAGGTTGTCGCACCTGCGCCCAAGGCCGCCGCCGCCGCCAACGGCAGCGGCAGCGGCAGCGACCAGTGGGTGGTGCTGGCGCCGGTGACCGAGCGGGGGGAAGCTCTCGGGCTGCTGCGGCTGACCCTCCCGGACGAGCCCCCTGCGGCCGTGCTGGCGCAGATCGCCCGGATCGGGCACGTCCTGGCGTTCGTGGTGATCGCCAACCGGCGACACACCGACCTCTTCGAGTGGGCGCAGCGCAGCACGTCGTTCTCCCTGCCCGCCGAGATCCAGCGCCGGCTGCTGCCCGCAGCGTTCACCTGCGAGGCCGGGGCCTTCGTCCTGTCGGCGTGGCTGGAACCGGCGGCCACCATCGGCGGCGACACCTTCGACTACAGCCTGGCCCGCGACGCCCTGCACCTGTCGATGACCGACGCGATGGGCCACGGTGTCGCCAGCGCCCTGACCGCCACCTTGTGCGTCGGCAGCCTGCGCAACACCCGCCGCGCCGGCGGCTCCCTGCTCGAGCAGGCGGAGGTCGCGAACCAGGCCCTGCTCGAGCACGCGTCCCTCACGACCACCGAGGGCTTCGCGACCGGTCTGCTGGGCCGCCTCGACCTGCGCACCGGCAGGCTCGCGCTGGTCAACGCCGGCCACGTCTCCCCCTACCTCTGCCGAGCAGGGGCCGTCACGCCCGTCGAGCTGCCGGTGAACCTGCCCATGGGCATGTTCGCCGACACGAAGTACCGCAGCACCGACCTCGACCTCGAGCCGGGCGACCGGCTCGTCCTGGTCACCGACGGCATGCTCGAGCGGAACGCCGCCACCCTGGACCTGATCGCGGAGATCTCCCTGTCCCGGGCCCTGCACCCGCGCGAGGCCACCCGGCGCCTGACCGACAAGGTCCTCGAGACCTGCCAGCCGGCCCTCGCCGACGACGCCACCATGCTCGTCCTGGACTGGCACGGCGCGCACGGGGGCGACCGGACCACCCGCTCCGGCGCGGAACAGTCACTCGTCAGCGCCGCCACACCCCAACCCTGACACCCGCGACGATCCAGGCAGACTCCGCGAACGGGCAGGAGAAACGGAAACAGGCCCCCGAAGGGGCCTCTGACCTGCGGTGATGCTGGGTGGGCTGACACCCGCACTGCACCCGACACAGTTGGACTAATCGCCCAGCGCGTCGATCTCCGCCCAGGTTCGCGGCCCCACGATGCCGTCGACCGTCAGTCCGCGATCACCTTGGAAGCGCGTGACCGCTGCCTCCGTGCCAGCGCCGAAGACGCCGTCGACGCCGTGCGTGTCGTAGCCACCCAACGTCAACCGCTTCTGCGCCCGCCGGACGGGGTTTCCGGTGGAGCCCCTGCGGATCGTGGGGTTGCTCATGTCGGCCTCGTCGATGTTCAGCCAGGTGATCTCGCCGACGATGCCGTCAACCGTGATCCCCTGGGCGCCCTGGAAGGCCTTCACCGCTGACTCGGTTCGCGACCCGAAGTGACCGTCAATGGCACCCGGGTCGTAGCCCAGCCCCTGAAGTGCCTGCTGCAGCTGCCGTACTGCCTCGCCGCTCGAGCCCGGCCGGAGGGTGGGTTCCGCCATGATCCCTCCTTGATCCACGACTCTTCACACCCGAGGCGGCCCGGTGACCGTACGCGCCGGGCCCGCCCTCATGTTATGCCGGCTGCCTGCGCTCGGCCCACTGTGCCGACGGGCTCCGGCTCGGACTCCCGGGCGGGCAGTAGCAACGGGTAGTGGGCTTCGGGGTGTGATCCTCTGTGCTCGGTTGCCGCCGTCCATTGCGGCGACTCGCTCGCTCGGGGCTGCCGGAGAGGTAGCCGCGATCAACCGACCTGCGAGTCGTCCTGCGCAGGTGGTGACCGATGACCGCGCCAGCGGCTCTGTCCTCGGCTCTGGTCCCCTCCACGACAGCAAGGGGTGGCTCATCTCCAGCGTGCTCCCCGCACGCGTGGATCACGCGGCATACCCCAAGCTCGCTGCGGCATGATCGTCGGCAAGGCCGTCGAGGGGTCACCGAGGCAGGTCGCGGCCGGCGACTGCCGCAGGCCGTTCATGCGCCCGAACCCATCCTTCGGGCGCGGCCCGTGACTACGCCGGCAGCGGGCGGAGGTCGCCGGAGCTGAGGACGCAGGCGAGCGCGGCACCCGGCCAACCGAACCAGTGCCGGGACAGCCACTCGCCGGACTCAGGGTCGGCGGTCTCGGGCAACATGCCGTCGTCGGACACCAGTTCCTCGAGGACGCCGAGGACGCGCGTCGCGCGCTCCTCGTCACCGATCGCCCGCGCGAAGACCAGCTCCTGGACGAGCCCGAGCGCCCACACGCCCGCCGTGTGCACCGAACCGAGTCCACCGAACCGCCCCGCCAGGGCATACGGCCCTTCGGAGTCGAAGGCCGCTTCCATGGTGGCGCGCCAGGCTGGGTCGTCCGGCGAGCAGAAGCCCCAGGCGACCGCGAGTGCGGAGGGCAGGTCGTTGGCGTCGGCGTAAAGGCGGTAGTGGCCATCGCCGTCGACCTCGTATGCGTACGCCGGGCGGCCGGCCCCGACGTCAACCCGGAACAGCGCCTTGGTCGATTCCCGGACGCGACGGGCCTGGCGATCCAGGTCGGCGCCGTCGAGTCCGAGCTCGTCTGCGACTCGTGCTGAGGCGACCGAGCACCTCGGCGAACAAGATCTGGGTCGAGAAGTTGTGCGGGTACTCGGCCGGGTCATCGGCGGGGTTCTCCTCGCTCACCAGCAGCCCCGTCTCGGGCGAGGTGATGAGATCGTCGAACGCGGCGCGGATGCCCTGGTGCCAACGCGTGAGGTCCGCTGAAGGCCAGTGCCCAAAACGCCGCCGGAAGTCGACGAGCTCGAGCACGGGATAGAGCTGCTGGTCCGCCTGCAGTCCGGGGTCCTTGACCTGGCCGCCCGTCAGGTGGCTACGCATCCACGGCCCTTCGGCGCGGGCCGGCCCGAAGAGCCAGTTCAGATGGCGTCGGAGCACGTCCTCCTCGACCGAATGCGGCTCGCCGTGGAGCAGCAGCGGCAGGACGACGAAGTACGCGTCGCGTGTCCAGGACAGGGGCAGCAGACGGTGGTCGGTCACCACGCAGGTCTGGTCTTCGGCGACGTCGAGCGCACAGCACCCGAGGGCATACGCCCGCGCCGCCTGACCGGTCCGCGCCGCGAGGTCGCCCGCCACGGTGGGCACGACGTGGGTTCCGCCCCGAGGAGTCCGGACGCCCGCCGTCGACCTGGAGGTCGACGATCAGCGACAGGTCGGTTGCGGGCCCGCCGCGGACGCTGCAGTCGAAGCCGTCGCCTGACTGCACCCAGGCCGCCGAGTCGCCGGGTGAGGACACCATGATCGTCGCGGTCGCCCCGAGGGTGGCGGAGCGCAGGGTGAGCACCGGTCCGTCGAGCTCGAAGGTGGTGTCCTGCGGCATCGGCGACAGGGGCGCGATGTCGGTGATCTCGGCGTAGGGAGGTCGCCTGGAGGCGGCCGCGGAACTGGACGACCACGGGGCCATCGGACCGCGCGGTCCAGCGCAGGTCCGCGCCCCGCGTGAGGGCGTCTGCCTCGAGGGTCAATGGCGCCTCCGAGAGCAGCCGCAATGCTGCCGAGGCGTCACTGGCGAGGTGACGCCGGTAGTCGCGGACGCGTGCCTCGACACCGCGGTCAGCTGGCCTCGATGAACTCCCGCGCACCCGTCAGCTCGACCATCCCGGCCCGCGGGTGCGGCCGCGTGACCGCGAGGATCGCGCTCTGGGTGAAGGAGGCGGCGAGAAGGCCGTTGCCGACGTCGCGGGGCTTGCGGTTTGTCACGCGTCGCTCTCCATGCGCCCGAGGAGATACAGGCCGGGTCGTCCCATCCCGAGCGACGGCTCACGCCGGCGCTCAGCGGGGATCTCCGACAGGTCGAGAGTCGCCCGGAGGACGACGTCCTCGTGACCGGCCGCGGCAAGGACTCGCCCACGGGGGTCCACGACCATGGAGTTCCCGCAGAAACCCGGCGAGTTCGAGTTGGCCGCGATCGCGAAGACCTGGTTGTCCTGGGCCCGGGCCCGCGTGCGCACCTCGATCAGGTGCTCGTGGTCGTCGCCGACCGCGGAGGGGATCACGAGGATCTCGGCGCCCGCGAGCGCCTGGGTCGTGGAGATCGCGGGGAAGGCGTGCTCGAAGCAGATCTGCGGCCCGAGCACACCCGCCGGCGTCGAGACCACGGGCAGCTCGTGACCGGCCGAGAAGACCGGCAGCTCGGCCGGGAACAGGTGCGACTTCCGGTAGGCCGAGAGTGGCTTTCCGGGGGCAGCGATGAGGAGGGAGTCGTAGAGCTTGCCGTCGTCGGCGCGCTCGAGGAAACCGACCACGATCGTGAGCCGATGCCGCAGCGACAGCCGGCGGACGAGTAGTGCGCTCGGCCCGGTCGTCGCGTGCTCGGCCAGGTCGGCGCTGCGCGCGGCGAGCACGCCCAGGTCGTAGCCGGTGATGTACATCTCGGGAAAGACCATGAGGTCGACCTCGCAGTGCTCGTCCACGAGGCCAGCAAGGTGCTCGCGGTTCCCTGCGGCGTCCCCAACGGGCATGACCTGCTGGACCACGGCGACCTGGACGCTACGGGCCACTTCGGCCGTCATCCCTTCACCGCCCCGGCGAACAGGCCCCGGACGTAGTAGCGGTTCAACAGGGCGAACAGGAGAAGTGGGGGCAGGATCGCCAGGATCGACCCGGCCGAGATGAGGTCGTCCTGGTTGAGCTGGGGTGCGTTGAGGTTCGCCAGCCCGACGGTCATCGGTCTGTGGTCGGCGTCGAGCAGCGTGAGACCCATGAGCAGGTCGTTCCAGACGAACACGAAGTCGATGATGACGAACGACACGATTCCCGGGATCGCCAGCGGCAGCGCGATCGTCGTGAAGGTCTTCAGCGATCCCGCGCCGTCGAGCTTCGCGGCCTCGATGAGCTCGTTCGGGATCGCCTCGAAGAAGCTGCTCAGCATGAAGATTGCCCACCCGGCACCGAACGCGGTGTGCACGAGGGCGATCCCGAGATACTGCCACGAGCCGCTGTTCAGGCCCAAGGTCCGGAACCACGGGATGAGCGGGATGAGGATGATCTGGACCGGCACGATCATCGTGGTGAGGAGCATCACCTGGACGATCGTCCTGAACCTGAACCGCATCCGCGCAATGGCGTACGCCGCGAGGGTGCCCACGGCGAGCGTGATGAGCACTGACAGAACCGCGATGATGAGGCTGTTCAGCGCGTAGCCGGACAGGCCCCCCTCCCACACGCGGCGGAAGTTGGCCAGCGTCGCCGTGCTCGCATCGGCACGCCACCAGCCCTTGGTGCTCTGGTCGAGCGGCAGGACCGCGATCGCGGCAGCCCCGACAACGGGGACGATCCAGACGATGCTCACGAGGGTGAGCACGGCGTACAGGGCGAGCGTGCGCCACTGAGACCTCACGACGAGGCTCCGTTCTTGCGGAGGAATGGCATGGCGCCGGCGATGAGAACCACCGACATGATGATCGCGATAGCGGCGGCCTGACCGGCCCTCGGGGAGTCGAGGAACTGGAACGCCTGCTGCCACAGCAGCAGCCCGAGGACCTCGGTGTCCTGCGCGGGACCGCCACCCGTGGTGACGAACACGATGTCGAACGTTCGCAGAGCGAAGATGACCGAGATGACGACGACGACGACGATGGAGGGCCGCAGGCTGGGCAGGGTCACGTGCCGGATCGTCTGCCAACGGGAAGCACCATCGACCCTCGCTGCTTCCAGCAGTTCCGCCGGGACCGAGGTGAGGCCGGCCGTGAACGTGATGACGCCGAAACCGACGAAGGCCCACACGGCTGGGATGATGATCATGATGTTGGTGAGCCGGATGTCCAGGCCACCGATGTGCAGCACGCCTGGGTTGGACAGCCAGCGACCGAGATGCAGCTCCAGCGGGCCCAACGTGAGGTCTGCGTTACCGACGCCGATGAGCCGCAGGCCTGCGTTGAGCAGACCCTTGTCGGGGTCCGGGTTGTAGATGAATCCCCAGATGACACCGACGGCGGCCAGCGAGATCGTCATCGGCAAGATGATCGCGCTGCGGAAGAACCCCGCGCCTCTCCTGGCCTCCCACATCAGCAGCGAAAGGGCGAGCGAGATGGTCACGACGAGGACGGGGAAGACGACCAGCCACACGGCTGTGTTGAGCCCGGCGTTCCAGAAGTCGGCGCTGGTCAGCGTGGTCGTGTAGTTGCTCACCCCAGCCGAGACCCACAGGTCGGGCTTGTCGACCCGCCAAGGGTTGAGCATCCCCCAGGTGAAGAAGCTCGAGAAGAGCGTGGCCAGCGCGGGCCAGACGTAGAACCCGACGAATATCGCCAGCATGGGTGCCAGGAACAGATATGCCAGTCGGGATTCCGAGCCGCGCCCGCGCGACCTGGCCGACGCTGTTCGGGCGCGGCTCGGCATCATCGATCTCAGCCCTTCGAGCGCTGGTCGGCCGCGACCATGGCCTGGGTGAAGGCCGTGACGTCCTTGTTGCGGATCAGGTTCTGGAGGGCCTGGCGGTACTTGACCTGGATCTCGCCGCCGATCCAGTCATCGAGGTCATAGCCCGCGGCGGCGGACGCGTCCTTGGGCCAGAGGCTGGCGGCCTTCTTGTCGTTCCCGGACGGGTACACGTCCGTCGGGACCTTCATGTTCGGGGCGACGTAGCCGCCCTTCTTGGCCCAGATCGACTGTCCCTCAACGGATCCGAGGTACGCCAGGAACGCCTTGGTCGTCGCCGGGTTCTTGCTCTGCTTGTTGCCGACGAACAGGTCACCGCTCACCGACTGCGCCGACTTCTGCCCGTCGTACGCCGGCAGGGGGAAGAAGTTGTAGTCGGTCCCCGACTTGAGGTTCTTGTCGCAGGAGGGCACGACGCCGTTGACGAAGGCGCCGTTGTTGCCGAAGGCGTGCTTGCCAGAGACCCAGCCGCACACCTCGTCATTGAAGCCGGTGTCCATGGCGTCCGCGGACCAGTACTTCTCGATGAGCCCCGTGAGCACCGTCATCGCCTCGACGATCTTCGGGTCGTCCCAGCCGATCTTGCCCTGCTGGAGCTGCTGGAACTTCTCCACGCCGGCGACGTTGAGGATGACCGGGTCGACCCACTGGGTCGGGACCCAGACGTCCTTGGCGCCGACGGCGAATGCCTTGGACGAGGCGTTCGCCTTGTCGAGGGCAGCCGTGAACTCGGCCCAGGTCGTCGGGGCCTTCGTCAGGCCCAGCTTGGTCTGGGTGGCCTTCGTGGACCAGATCAGGCCGTTCACGTTGCCCTTGAAGTACACCGCATCGGCGTGGCCGTCGGCGCCCATGGCGATCGCCTTGAGCGACTCGTTGTACTCACCCTTGTCGATCCAGGTCTTCCACTGGTCGTCGAGGTTCATCAGCAAGCCCTGCTGCGAGAACTGCCGGACCATGCCGGGCAGCGCCACCGCGGCGTCCGGCGCGTTGCCCGAGGCGAACTGCTGGGACAGCTGCGTCTGTGTCTGGTCGAAGGGGACCACCTCGACCTTGACGCTCGTGCCCGGGTACTTGCTCTTGAAGCCGTCGACGACGGCCTGGAAGGCCTCGCCCTCGACACCGGTCCAGTTGGAAACGACGCGGATGTCGCCGCTTGGCTTTCCCGTCCCCGAGCCTTCGGCGCCGGAGTCGCTGCCCGAGCAGGCGGCTGCCAGCGGAACGACGCAGAGGGCTGCGGCGACAGCCGACAGACGCCCTGACGTGCGTGGTCTTGCGGATGGTCATGGAGGTCTCCCAGGGCTAATTGTCATCGTTGCAATGACAAATCGTGACGGCCGGTCGGCATGATGTCAAGCCCTCGGGTGTGACGCGATCCCTCGGGCCGTCCGGCGAGCTCGAACCGGCTCAGGCCAGCGCGAGTCCGGTCACGGCGGAGATGCCTTGGGCCGCGCAGGCGCACCTCGCCGGGCACCGAGCCACCCGAGAGGGTGGCCGCGAGCAGGTGCCGCAGCTGGACACTCACGCGTTCGTACTCGGGCACCGCCGGGCGGGTGGTGGCCTCGGGCAGCAGCCGTGCCACGTCGTGCAGGAAGCCGCTCCCGCCCTCGAGCACCGAGGCCGCGCTCACCCGGGAGGGCAGCTGCCCGGTCGTGTCGGCGACGGTCATCTGGACCGCGACCTCCATGAGGCGGCGGATGATGCGCATCGCATGGTGTGGTTGGCGTGACTGGCGGAAGACGGCGTAGGCCAGCCCGCCCGCGAGCACCTTCGATCCCGGCTCCGGCCCCGCGGGCAGCGCGGCGAATCCGAAGCGGTCCAGGCCTGAGCTGGCGACAGCCCGGTCAGCGCCGTGATCTCGGCCAGGTCGTAGCTTCCACCCAGCGCGATCTGACTGCGCCCGGAGACGAGCGACTGCAAGGCCGCGGCTCGTCCCCATCCGACACTCGCCTTGTCGATGAGGCCGTCCTTCGCCAGTGCGGAGAGCGCCCGGAGGGCCCGGACCGCTGCCGGTTCGCCGAGGACGACTCGGTCGTCTCTGATGACTGACGCACCGTTGGCGGAGAGCCAGCCGTGCAGGACGTACGTCGCGGTCTCGGCGGCGTCCAGCCCTGCGGGGACGGCGATCGGCGGGCGGCCATAGAGCTCGAGGCAGCTCCGAGCCACCTGGCGGAGCTCACGCCACGTCGTCGGGGCGTGGACGAAGCCGGACCGCGCCATACCCTCGCGATCGAACCAGAGCCCGGCCACGTCCGCCTCGGCCTGGACCGCGACGACACGACCACCTTGGCTCGTGGCGTCGACGAACGCGCGAGCGACGTCGGCCCGGTAGGTCTGCTCCACCCAGTCCGCATCGAGATCGTCGATGGGGTACAGCGCGTCGAGCGAGGCGAGCTGCGGCACCCAGACCGAGTCGAGGACCGCGAGGTCGGGCGCCTCCCCGGCGGCGACCGCGGCGAGCAGGTGCCGGTGCAGATCGGTGAAGGGGACGACCTCGACGTCGAGGACGATCTCGGCCGGGGTGATGCTCCGGACGAGGCTGGCCCAGTCCTTGGTCGGGACCGCGATGCTCACGCGCGTGTCGGTCAGCTGGCGGGTGAGCCAGGCGGGGTTGACGAACGTGCCCCTGCGTCGCTGGCGGATGATCACGCCCTCGCTGGACAGCTCGGCCAGCGCGCGGTGCACGGGATTGCGGGAGATCCCGAGCTGTTCGCACAGCTCGTGCTCGGTCGGCAGCTGCCCGTCGGAGCCGAACCGCCCCTCCCGGATCGCCTTGACCAGGGCGTTCTTCAGCTGCAGGTAGAGAGGATCCCTCAAGGTGTGATCCAGCTCGTCTAGCATCGAACCCCCTCTGTCCTTCGACGTGGCAGACCGGGCTGAACAATACCTGCGCACGGTGGTCCTCCCTTCCGCCGCGCAGGTCCAGACCTATCGATCGGCGATGGTGAGCGCGATCAGCCGTCCCACGTTTGCGCAGGTGCGCTCGACGTTCGAGGCTGCCTCGGCCAGCACCTCCGAGAGCGGCGCGACCCGACCGATCACCGGGATGATGGCGTCGAAGTACTCCGCGAGCTCCTCGACGCCCTCCCCCACGCTTCCTGCGATGCCGATCACCGGCGTGCCCGCGGCCCTGGCGACCGAGGCCACCCCGAAGGGCGTCTTGCCATAGCGCGTCTGACCGTCCATGCGTCCCTCGCCCGTGACGCACGAGGCTTGGCCTTCGCGACGTGGTCGACCAGTCCGGTGAGCCGGATGACGATGTCGATCCCGCTGCTGATCCGGGCCTGGGTGAACGCGAGGAGTCCGGCGCCGAGACCACCTGCGGCGCCAGCGCCCGGCACCTGTCCCACGCTCCGCCCGAGGTCGCGGCGCACGATGTCCGCATAGTTCGCAAGGGCGGCGTCCAGCTCGGTGACGTCTGCGGGCGTCGCGCCCTTCTGCGGTCCGTAGACGGCGCTCGCACCCGTCGGCCCGCATCAGCGGGTTGGTCACGTCGCTGGCGACCTCGATGGCGCAGTCGCGCAGCCTCGGGTCGAGGCCGCTGACGTCGATCCGGGCGAGGTTCGCGAGCGCGGCCCCCCCGAGGGGCAGTAGCCGACCAGAGGCGTCGAGCAGGCGCGCCCCAAGGGCCTGCGCCATCCCGGCACCACCGTCGTTGGTGGCGCTTCCATCCTAGCCCGAGCACGAGTCGTCGGACGCCCTGATCAAGGCAGACCGAGATGAGCTCGCCGGTCCCGTACGTCGTCGCACGCCGCACGTCGCGATCCGCAGCCGGTACGAGCTCCAGGCCGGACGCCGCGGCCATCTCGATAACGGCGGTCTCACCGTCGCCCAGGATCCCGAACGCGGCCTCGACCGAGCCTCCCGAGCGGTCCGGTCACCCAGGCGCGTCGTACGGTGCCGCCTGTCGCGTCGACCAGGGACTGAACCGTCCCCTCACCACCATCAGCCATGGGCACGTGGACGTAACGCGCTGCCGGAAACACCTGCTCGAGGCGTGACAACCACATGGGGTCCGTTTTTCAACCGTCGCAAAGGGGTCCGTTTTCAGCCGTCGTTGACACGGCCGACGCCCGGCCGAGCCAGGTCAGTAGGACGGCCCATTGCTGGCCAGTGACCGATCTCATACCGTGGCGGGTGCAGGGTTTTGAGTCTGTACAGGCATGAGCCACAACCGAGCCGTCGCGACACGTCCGTGGTCTCGTCGCAACGCGTGGTCGGGCCGGAGCTGGTGTCTTGGCTGTGGAGGCCTGTCGTGTTGCCGGGAGAGATCCAGATGAGCACGTACCGAGTCGCGCAGGTGTCCGCTCCCGACGGCCGGTTGGAGGTCGTCGAGCGTGAGGTGCCGCGGCCAGGCCCAGGTCACGTACGGATCGCCGTGGAGGCCTGCGGGGTCTGCCACAGCGATGTCTTCTTCGTGAACGCCTTGGTGCCGGGTGTTCGGTTTCCGGTAGTCCCCGGGCACGAGATCGCCGGGCGCATCGAGGAGATCGGCGAGGGAACCTACAGCGGCTGGCAGGTGGGCGAGCGGGTGGCGGTGGGCTGGTTCGGCGGCAGCTGCCACCACTGCACGCCCTGCCGGCAGGGTGACTTCATCGTGTGCGAGAACCTGAAGGTGCCCGGATGGGCGTATGACGGGGGCTACGCCGAGGCGGTGATCGCACCGGCCGACGCCCTGGCCCGGATCCCCGACGCGCTGGCGGCGACCGATGCGGCGCCCCTGGGTTGCGCGGGGGTCACGACGTACAACGGGCTGCGGCGCAGCTCCGCCCGGCCGGGCGACCTGGTCGCCGTACTCGGCATCGGGGGCTTGGGCCACCTCGGGGTGAAGTACGCGGCCGCGATGGGCTTCGAGACCGTGGCCATCGCCCGGGGAGCCGAAAAGGCCGAGTTCGCCAAGCAGCTCGGTGCGCACCACTACATCGACAGCACGGCGGACACCCCCGTCGCGGACGCGCTGCAGTCCCTCGGCGGCGCCAAGGTCATCCTGGCCACCGCCGCCAAGTCCGACGCCATCACGGCGACGGTGGACGGGCTCCGCCCCCGCGGCGAGCTGGTGGTCATCGGCGCGGACGCCGAGCCGCTGGGCATCAGCCCGAACCAGCTGCTCATGAAGGCCAGGATCATCCGCGGCCACCCGTCCGGCACCGCGCAGGATGTGGAGGACACCATGGCGTTCAGCGCCCTGCACGGGATCCGCCCGACGGTCGAGATCGCGCCGCTGGACCAGGCCGATGAGGCCTACCGAAAGATGCTCTCCGGCGCCGCCCGCTTCCGGATGGTGCTCACCACCCGCTGACGTTGCACATGCCGATCGAGCACTTGTTCACCACTTTCGGTGCCCACCGTCCGCCACCCCAAGCGGTGGATGGCCTTCGCCGATAGCCGGCGCAATGGTTCCGCTCCGCGCTCCGAGGCCCCTTGACAGCCGCTGGAGGGGGAGGAACGTGGAGATCGACCGATTGCGAGCCCTACGCCTGGGCCCTTCTGTCGCGGGGCTCGCCCGAACGATGGAGGTGTGCTCATGACTGTCTCCGAACAGGTCGACGCCTTGCAGAAACGAGCGGCTGACCTGAAGCGCTCGTACGAGACGGCGCAAGCGGAAAACTACGAGCAGGTTCACGCGCGAATCAGCAAAGCAAAGGCTGACGCGGCTCAGACACAGGACGAGCTGAAGGCGAAGGCGAGCCAGGAGGCCGAGGAGGCGAAGAGTCGTTGGGCGGCGATGAAGGCGGACCTCGCGGCGAAGATGGACAAGCTGCAAGCCGACATCGACCGCAAAGAGGATGAGCGGGACGCCAAGATCGCAGAGAGGGACGCCGATCGCGCTGAAGACAACGCCATGGACGCCCTTGACTATGCGGCGTGGACCGTGGAGCAGGCCGAGACGGCCATTCTCTACGCAGTAGACGCCAGAGCATGGGCTGATTCGCTCAGGTCAACCTCGGCGTAGATCAACGCAATTGGGCCGCCGATCCCACGCCGCCTGGTGCCGCGCCCGACTTCGCGGTGAGGAACCAACGCCCCTTCACGACGTGGCCAGGCGGTGCGCATCTCGGTCGGGACCGGAGGATGTCGTACGGGTGTACCGCGGTACGGCTCGCGGGCCTAGCCTGGGCGGATGACCCCGGTCGAAGGAATTGACCCGGCGGCCACGCCGAGCGGGCCGGGCTGTCTTGAGTGCACCCAGGCCGGTGGCTGGTGGTTCCACCTGCGGCGCTGCGCGGCCTGCGGGCACATCGGATGTTGCGACACCTCCCCCTCACAGCACGCAACCCAGCACTTCATCGAGACCGGGCACGAGCTCATCCAGAGCTTCGAGCCGGGTGAGGACTGGTTCTGGAACTACCGCACCGAGCAGGCGTACAACGGGCCGTCGCTGGCTCCACCGACCCACCACCCGGAGGACCAGCCCGCGCCCGGCCCCCGCGGTCACGTGCCTGCGGACTGGCAAACGCACCTGCACTGACGGCCGCGGGAGGCCCTCACCAGGCCCGGCTCGTGTGACCAGACCCTTGGCAATGGCGTTGCTGATGACTGTCTCCTGGTTCTTGGTCTCACGCGTCGATGAACTCGAGGAGATCGGCGTGAAGCCTGTCCTTCGCAGTGTCGGGGAGCCCGTGCGCGCCGCCTTCGTAGACCTTGAGGACGGCGCCGTCGATCATCTCGGCGGACCGCTTGCCGCCCACCTCGAAGGGAACGATCTGGTCGTCGTCACCGTGGATGACGAGAGTCGGGACGTCGATCTTGGCGAGGTCGGGCCGAAAATCGGTCTCGGAGAACGCGGCGATGCACTCGAATGCGCCGCGGTGCCCGCACGCCATGCCCTGAAGCCAGAACGCATCCCGCACCCCCTGGGAGATGTCGTTGTTGCGGTTGTTGCCGAAGAACGGCCCGTCGGCCAGATCCCGGTAGAGCTGCGCGCGGGCGGCTGCCTCGCCGGCCCGGAGGCCGTCGAAGGTCTCGACCGGGAGCCCGTCCGGGTTGTCGGCGGTACGGAGCATCAGCGGCGGGACGGCGGAGACCAGAACAAGCTTCGCGACCCGGTCGCTGCCATACCGGCCCACGTAGCGGGCGATCTCCCCGCCGCCGGTGGAGTGCCCGACGAGCGTGAGGTTCCGCAGATCCAGCGTCTCGATCAGGGTGGCGAGGTCGGCGGCGTAGGTGTCCATCTCATTGCCGTCCCAGGTCTGGCTGGACCGGCCGTGACCGCGTCTGTCGTGGGTGATGGCTCGGTGGCCGTGCTCCCCCAGGAACCGCGCGGCCGAATCCCACGCGTCCGCGTTCAGCGGCCAGCCGTGGCTGAGGATGACCGGTGAGCCGGTCACGCCCCAGTCCTTGTAGTAGATCTGGGCGCCGTCCTCGGTCGTGACTGTCGGCATGACTACCTCCTGGACTCGTGCGTACGTCGAAACGCAGTCGAGCCGGGGCCAACTGCGCGTACGCGACCTGAGCAACCAGCCCCACCACCACCGCTTGAGCGAATCCGCCACCCTGCCACCTCGCCGCCGGGTCGGCGCACTCTGAGCTGTTGTGGAGTGAGGCCCCCATGGGGCTGTTCCTCGGAGTGTTTCGGTGCTGCTTTCACTGAAGGTCCCCGGCCGCCGTCCGAGGAAGGTGCGACGCCGGAAGATAGCGTCCACCCTCGTTTCCGATGCCTGCCAAGCTCTAGGGGCGAAGGTCCCTTGAGCGGACCGTCCGCACCGCCGGGGTCGCCAGGCGTGCCTGGCAGCAATGCTGGCCCCGGAGGTTTCGATGGTTGGCTGCGGCTGGTCACACTGAGCGTATGGACGCTGGACGAGCCCACGGTCCGCTGCCGGTGCTTCTGGTCGGCCTGACCGTGGTGACGGGCCTGGTCGACGCGTTCAGCTATCTGAGTCTCGGCCACGTGTTCGTCGCGAACATGACCGGCAATGTGGTGTTCCTCGGCTTCGGGCTGGCCGGTGTCGGCGGCATCGCGATCGTCGCAAGCCTGGTGGCGGTCCTCGCCTTCAGCCTCGGCGCGTTCGCCGGCGGCCGTTGGGCACTGCGCCGGGCCCCGCACAGGGGTCACCTGCTGTCCGCCGCCACGGCGACGCAGGCCGCACTTGTCGCTGGGGCGGCCGTCGTTGCGCAGACCGCCGGCGTGGGGGGCTCCGCGGCGCGGCTCACCCTGATCGGTCTGCTTGCCGTCGCAATGGGCGGCCAGAACGCTGTCGCGCGCAGGTTGGCCGTGCCCGATCTGACGACCACGGTGCTCACCATGACAGTCACCGGCCTGGTCGCCGACGCCACGTCCTGGGCGATGCGCGCCCGACGACTGGTGCCGATCGCGGCGATGCTCTGCGGAGCACTCGCCGGCGGCGCCCTGCTGCGCTGGGTCAGCGTTGCCGCGCCGCTGTGGCTGGCCGCAGCGCTCCTGGCCTGCTGTGCCGTGGCCGCCCACGCCGCAACGCGCCGCCCACAGTCACAGACCTGGCGATAGTCAGGGCCGGGAGCTCAGGCTCAGCCCGGTCAGGTCCCTTGCTCCTATGCCAAGCGCGGAGTGGTGTACGACGGTGCCACGCCTCGCGCCCCGACGCGCTACAGCTGCGTCGGTCCGTCGCCGTACAGCCGCCGCGACAGCCACCGGGGGCGTGTGGGCCACCGGCTCTGCCACTCCTGCCGCAGGAGCTCGTTGGCCACCGCGAGGACGTCATCGGCAGGGCTGGTCAGCCCGTACCGCGACCCGCTCTCCTTCAGCCAGTGCATCAGGGACGCCTCGTCTCGTTCCTCCGTGACCGTCAGGGTCACCCGGTTGGCATCCGTGGTCGTTGGCGTGACCACGTGACCGTCCAGGGTGAACACCGCGGGGTACTCGCCGTCGAGGACGTCGTTGGGCTCCATCCAGGCAGCCGCTTCCTCGACCGAACGGAACGCTGACACGTAGCCATCCAGGTCGAAGAGGAACACCGCACCAGCCCTGCTGCTCACGACGCCCTCATCCCGTCGGCTGCCGTGCATGATCACGCGCTCAGGGGTGTCCACCCCGGCGCCCCGGGGCGTCGGGGTGGACACGGCCTGCGACCCGTCGCCGCTCGTCGGCCGACCGCGACTGCGACGACGCCGGGGCAGTCCAGGCTCGCTCGAGGATCACCGCCCAGACGACCTTGCCGCCGTCGCCGGTGGGCAAGGACACCCCACGACTCGCTGACGGCGTCCACCAGGACCAAGCCACGGCCGGTCACCCCCGAGCTGCCGGCGTCCTGGAGGCGCGGAAGCACGGCTGCTGTGATCCTTCACGGCAATCCGCAGCCGGGGACCGCAGCGGGTCAGGGACACCTCCAGATCCGTGCCCGCGTGCACCATGGCGTTGGTGACCAGCTCGCTGACGACCAAGGTCGCGGCCTGGATCTGCGAGCTGCGACCCCAGTCCAGGCACGCCCGGGAGACCAGGTCGCGGGCGGCCCTGGCCGCGAGCGCCGTGGGAGCCAGCACCAGCGACTCCCGGACGGTGGTGCTGGCCGCCCCCTCGGACAGCAAAGGCCACAGCAGGGACTGGCTTGCCGCGATCTGCAGGTGCCGGCTCAGGACCTCGTGCTCGAGTGCGCGACGCAGGGCGTGGTCGGGGCAGAGGACGCCGACGGGAGTGCCCGGCCAGTGCTGTGCGTGCGCGCCGAGGGAGGCCAGCAGAGACACGGCGCACGGTTCGCGAGGTCCGGTGACCCCGGAAAGGTCACAGACGACGGCGGCCGGGGCTTCGGCCAGCTCCACCACGGCGGCGTCGCGAGCCTGACCCGCGACCTGGCCCAGCGGGCCATGGGCACGAACCACGCTGATCGAGCCCGTCCGGGCGACGACGACAGCCGCGCCAGTGTCTTCGGTCCGCCCTTCAGGCGGTGAGGAAAGTGTTTCCTGCGTGAGCGTGGTCATGTGCTCGGGACCCTCCAGGGAGACACAGCGACATGCACGCTGCAGCCAGGGTCTGGAGCTGCGCCAGCCCCACGTTACGAAGTCCTGCGGTAACGGCAGAACCGCTTTTTGGTGAACGGTAGGAGTCACCGACACTCGGGTCCCCCGCCTCGCCCAGCGACTCCCCGGCACGGCTTGCCCGGTCCAGCCAACGCTGGTGGTGCGCGGGGCACCTGGAGCCACGACGCCTTCGCTGAGGTTGAACCGGACCACCTGGCCGCGCACAGGGTAGAACTGGTTGATGGTGTCCGTTCACGACCAGCTTGAGGTGACGTACGACGTCGACTCCGACCTGGAGCTGCCGCCGCTGCCGGGGCTCGCCGTTGGGCGCGGCGCGGCGGTGCCGGTCGTCGAGGGTGACGAGGTGCGGGACCGGTTCGTGACGACGTACTTCGACACCGCTGACCGTCGGCTGGCGCGCGCCGGTCTGACGCTGCGCCGCCGCACCGGCGGCAACGACGCCGGCTGGCAGCTGACGATCCCCGCCGCTGCAGGTGCTCGGCGGGAGATCCGCCTGCCGCCGGGTGGTGACCGTGACGTGGACATGGTGCCGCGCACGCTGGGACACATGGTCTGGGCCCGGTCCCGGGGTGAGCCCCTGCTGCCCGTCGCACGCATCACGACCGACCGGACGGTTCGCCACCTGCTCGATGCGACCGGTCAGGCCCTGGTCGAGGTCGCCGACGACCGGGTGGAGGCGCATCCGCTTCCCTCCCTGCTGCCGGGCGCGGACGGCGCCGAGCAGCCGCCGGTGTCGTGGCGCGAGATCGAGGTGGAGCTGGCCCACGGCAGCCCGGACCTCCTGAAGACCCTGGATGCGAACCTGCGCGGTCTGGGGGTGACGGCCGCGGGCAGACGGCCGAAGCTGGCCCGGGTGCTCGACCCCTCGGGCTCGACACCGACGTCGACCGCGACCAGCATGCGGCTGACGGGCACGTCCCCCGCGGGCGCGGTGGTCGCCGCCTACCTCGGCGAGCAGGTCGGGCGGATCCTGTCCCAGGACGTCCTGGTTCGCGTCGACAATCCCGACAGCGTTCACACGATGCGGGTCGCGACCCGGCGGCTGCGCAGCGCCCTCAAGACGTTCAAACCCCTGTTCGTCCCCGAGGAGAGGCGCCTCCTGCGGGCGGAGCTCAGGTGGCTGGCGGCCGAGCTCGGCGCAGCGCGCGACGCCGACGTGATCCGGGAGCGGCTGCTGGGCGCCATCGACGCCGAGACCCAGCAGCTCCACCTCGCGGCGGTGACCGGGTCGGTGGAGGGCCGGATGAACCAGGCCCACCGGGCCGCTCACGACCACCTGCTGAAGAAGCTGGACTCCGGCCGCTACCACCGGCTCGTCGGCGCCCTTGCCACGCTGGTGGACGCACCCCCGTTGACCGACCGGGCCACCCGCCAGGCGTCCACGGCGTTGCCGCGCCGGGTGGCACGGACCTACCGGACTCTGGTCGAGCTGGTCGGGGAGGCGTTCGCAGCGCCGACTGTCGCCGGTCGCGACCAGCTGCTGCACGAGGCTCGCAAGGCCGCGAAACAGGCGCGGTACGCCGGCGAGGCGGTGTCCGGGGTGTTCGGCAAGGATGCGTCCACCTTTGCGACCGCGATGGAGCGCCTTCAGGAGCAGCTCGACGAGCACCAGGACAGCCTTGTCATGCGAGAACGACTGGAGGAGCTGGCGCGCGGCGACTCGACCCCCGGCGCGGGATTCGTGTACGGCCGCCTCCACGCGCAGGAGGAGGCGCGCGGGGACCGGGCCGTCGAGCGCTTCAGATCCGCGTGGGAGGCGTCGGCGAAGAAGGTGCGGCGAGGTTGGCCGGCATGAGCACCGACCCGGCGCCGCACCTGGGCCCGCCCCAGGCCCGTGCCGGGAGCCTGAGCCCGGATGGCGGAGCAGCTGTGGCGGGCAGGTCGACGGAACGGGGACGTGGTGAGCCCGAAGCGTGAGCCCCCGTCGCGGAGTGCGTACTCGGACGCCGGGCCGAACTACGACATCACGATGGTGCGCCTGTCCGGTGGCGGCGCGGGGCTGGGCTGGCCCGGCGGTAGGGCGCGTCACCGGCACATCGAGGCGGTCCGCTGGCAGTACGGCGAGGAGTCGACCACCAGCTCCGTCGCCGAGGTCGTCGACTGGATCGAGCAGGGCAACCGGTTCTTCACCTGGGACGGCGCCACGCGCTGCTCGGTGGCGGTGGTCGACCGGGGCAAGCGAAAGCCGAAACTGATCCGCGCCCATGTCGACGGGAGTTGGACCGACGACCTGCTGAACCTTCCGAAGTTCTAGGCGGGTTTCCGCGGCCACACTCCCAGCCACGCTCCGGGAGCCGTTCCCGAGGCGCCGCCGGGTTGGCGTCACCCTGTCGCTTTCGCCACGAGCGTGCGGCGGCCGGAGGCCCTGCCCAGTGGTGGTTCATCACCGACGGGGTCCGCTATCGTCGAAATATCGAGTCTGTCGCTGGCTGTTCCGCCGGCCAGCTCTGCGGTCCGGGCCGAGCCCAGCCTGCGGGTCCTCACCAGCGAGAACAGACCGGCCCAGGCTTCGTCGGCTTCCCCTCGCACGGAGGGACACATGTCGGACATCGGCACCGGGATCCGCTCGCTTCTGGAGGCCGCCACCGAGTTGGAGCGCACGCTCGGGCAGGTGGCCGACGGCGAGCAGGCACGGCACGTCAGGACCCGCCTGCGGGACAGCGTGCTGCGCCCACTCCGGCAGGTGGCCGGGGTCCCGATCGCCGGCAGCGGTTCAGCGACGGACCCCACCACCGAGCCGCCGGTCGGGTCAGCTCGGCCGGACGGCTCGGAGCCGGACTCCGCCCGGCAGCTGTACAGGCGGCTGCCAGGGCTGGCGCGGACCGCGACCGAGCTCCGGGTCCGGTTCCGCGATGTGCCGGAGCTCACCGAGGCCACCGCGGCGCTGCAGGACCTGGCGGTCGAGCTGGCTGAGACGGCCGACGCGGCCGAGCTCCTGGCCGAGTTCGAGGCCCTGCAGGCGGGACTGGCCCCCCAGATCCAGCCGGCCCCCAACGGCCCCTATCTGGTGACCAACCCGCGCAGCCTCGACGACTGGCTCGGCCGGCCCCTGCCGGTGCGGCCGCAGATGGCGCTCTGTCGCTGCGGTGGCTCGCAGCTCAAGCCCCTCTGCGACGGCACCCACGCCAAGATCGGCTTCACCGACGCCAAGGACCCCGGCCGGGTCCCGGACCGGCGGGACACCTACGTGGGTCAGCAGGTGACCATCCTCGACAACCGAGGCACCTGCCAGCACTCGGGCCTGTGCACCGACCGGCTCGCCACCGTCTTCCACAGCCGCGAGGAACCGTTCGTCACTCCCAGCGGCGGCCGGATGGACGAGATCATCCGGGCGGTCCGGGACTGCCCGTCCGGAGCCCTCAGCTATGCCATCGACCAGGAGGAGGCCCGCGCGGAGGTCGACCACCACACGCGCCGGGCGCCGATGATCGAGGTGTCGAAGGACGGCCCGTACCGCATCACCGGCGCGATCCCCCTCATCGACCACGACGGCACGGACATGGCCCGCAACCAGGGCGCGTCCCGCGAGCACTACGCCCTGTGCCGGTGCGGACAGTCGCAGAACAAACCCTTCTGCAGCGGCATGCACTGGTACGTGAGCTTCCGCGACCCGGTCCCGGACACCGACCACGAACCCACCATGTTCGAGTGGGCCGGCGGACTGCCCGCGCTGACCCGGATGACGCGCCTGTTCTACGAGAAGCACGTCCCGCAGGACCCACTCCTGGCCCCCCTGTTCGCCACGATGTCGCCGGACCACCCTCAACGAGTGGCCAGGTGGCTCGGCGAGGTGTTCGGCGGCCCCACCCGCTACAGCCAGGAGTACGGCGGCTATCCCCGCATGCTGTCCCAGCACGTCGGCAAGGAGCTGACCGAGGAGAGGCGGACCCGCTGGGTGGCCCTGCTGCTGCGGTCCGCGCGCGAAGCCGGGCTCCCGAACGACGCCGAGTTCCGGTCGGCGTTCGCCGCCTACATCGAGTGGGGCTCGCGGCTCGCGGTGGAGAACTCCCAGTCCGGCGCCCGGCCCCCGCAGCACATGCCGATGCCGCACTGGGACTGGCACACCGCGGCCGGGCCGCCCGGATCCAGGATCTCCGCGCTCGCCCCGCCGACGCAGCGCGACGAGGCAACGGTCGACCTGCCCGCCGCCGACGAGCCGGTGCGCTTCACCGACCACATCAAGCCGCTGTTCCGCCAACGAGACCGCCAGTCGATGAGCTTCGCGTTCGACCTGTGGTCCCACGAGGACGTCAGCCAGCACGCCGACGCCATCCTCGCCCGGCTCCGCGCGGCACCATGCCCTGCGACGGCGTCTGGCCGCAGGCGTGGATCGACGTGTTCCAGCGCTGGGTCGAGGGCGGCAAACCCGGCTGAGCCATTCCGGCCCACAGGTGACGATGTCCCACTACAACGAGAACTCTGTGGGCCAGCCGTGTGCGCTGAGATACGCGCGGACGCGCGCCATGTCCTCTTCGGAGGGAAGTTCCGAGGTGACCTTCGCGATGGCCGTCCCCACGTCCGCGCGGTCCGGCGGCAGCGTCCCGTGGCGGACGAGCTCATGACTTACCTGGGCGACTTCCGCGTCGGTCAGCCGACGGCGCAACAGCGCAACCAGAGCGACGTAGTCCTGGCTCGGCATGGCCGACGGATAGCCTTCCCTCAGCCATCCGACCACTCGAGACACGAGGTGGGGTCGGACCGGGCCCTCAAGCTCCGCGCCGGAAGGGGTGTCCCCCTCCCAGGATCCCGCCCAGAGGGGCCACCCCGCGGCAGCCAGCCGGGCCGACACCCGGGCGATGTCGCCCGGCACGGCCGGACCCTTCACGACGTCTGCGATCCGCTCCGCGATGACGGGACGGGTCACGATCGCATCGCCTGAGTCCGCGTCGTGCATCAGCTCCCCGACGACGCGGTCCAGCTCGGTCGGCGCGAGCGCGCGCTGAAGGATGCCGTACAGGGCGACGTAGTCGTGATCTGGCACCCCTTCGGGGTAGCCCTCACGAATCCAGCCGACGACCCGCGAGACGAGACTCTCGTTGCGTGCCGTGGTCATGACGCGCTGTCCACATCAGCCCTTGGGTACGAGGGTCGGGTACCCGTGTTCGAAGCTGACCGCCTTGCCGAGCCCGGATGCCACGATGATGAGAAGGCCCATCGCCACGGCGATCAGGACGAGCGCGAAGCAGACGATGCCAAGAACGCGCCTGACCCTCGAGGGGGCCGACGATGGCGCGTCCGTGCCCGTGTCGCCGCCGGAGCCGAGCACGGTCCAGCGAACGCCCACGGCGTAGAGCGCGGGCAGGCCAGCGCCGAAGACGACTCCAGCAACGGTCACCCGCCAGGCTGCCCCGACAAACAGCTCCCACATGGCGCCACCTCCTCGTTCACACCGCGGTATGGGTCTTCGGCCGCGGGGTGTCCTTCCACTCGTCGTTGACGTTCTCCGGGTTGATCGGCGCCCTACGGGACCTCAACCACATGAAGACACTGACGCCGATCAGGAGGCCCATGATGACGACGGCGCCCGCGGCACCACCGACCACGTGACCAACCCACCACATGACGGCGCCGGTGATCCCCGCCGCCGGCATCGTCAGGCACCAGGCGACGACCATGCGGCCGGCCACGCGCCAGCGCACCACCGCGCCCGGTCTACCGATCCCGGTTCCGGTGATCGAGCCCGTGCACACCTGGGTGGTGGACAGGGCGAAACCCAGGTGGCTGGAGGCCAGGATGACCGCAGCCGAGGAGCTTTCCGCCGCCATGCCCTGGGGCGAGTTGATCTCGACCAGCCCTTTGCCAACGGTCCGGATGATGCGCCAGCCGCCGACGTACGTGCCCAGCGAGATCGACAGCGCGCAGAGGACCTTCACCCACAGCGGGATCGCGCTCGTGTCGGTCCATCGGCCTGCCGCGATGAGAGCAAGGGTGATGACACCCATCGTCTTCTGGGCGTCATTCGTGCCGTGCGCCAACGAGACCAGGGAAGCGCTCCCGACCTGGCCGATGCGGAACCCACGTTCGGTCCTCTCGCCCAGCAGACCTCCAATGATCCGGAACACGAGCCAGGTCCCCAACGTCGCCACCAGCGCGGCCAGGACGGGCGACATGACCGCGGGGAGAACGACCTTGCCAAGCACGCCATCCAGCTTGGCCCCGTCCCCGGTCCAGTTCACTGCTGACCAACCGAGACCCGCGACCGTCGCACCCACCAGCCCGCCGAAGAGTGCGTGTGACGAGCTCGACGGCAGTCCGAAGAGCCAGGTCAGAAGATTCCAGATGATGGCCCCGACCAGCCCGGCCAGCACGATCATGAGCAACGCATATCCGCCGTTCGCGGTCAGCGAGGAATCCGGCGCACCGGACGAGTCCTGGATCTTGACGACGGCGTTGGTGACGGTGAGCGCAACCTCCACGCTCAGAAAGGCCCCGACGAGGTTGAGGACCGCAGACAGGGCCACGGCAACCCGGGGCCTGAGCGCCTCCGTGGCGATCGACGTGGCCATGGCGTTGGCGGTGTCATGGAAACCGTTGGTGAAGTCGAAGCCGAGAGCGGTGACGACCACCAGTACCAGTACCAGCGTGTCCGCGTTCACCACTCGATGGTGCCTCGGCCACTGCATCCCTGACTGTTCGAGTGGACGCTTTCCGGCGACAGTTCACCGAGTATTCACGCAGACCGGCCCGGCAGCCGGTTCCTTGCGTTCAGTCTCCGACGGCGTCGATGCCCCGCTTGACGATGAGCGGATCCGGATCGCCGACCACGTCGACATCCTTGTCCTCGTAGTCGAACTGCGAAAGGAAGTGACGCATGGTGTTCAGCCGGGCTCGCTTCTTGTCGTTGCTCTTCACCGAGGTCCACGGCGCGTGATCGGTGTCAGTGCGCAGGAACATCGCCTCCTTCGCCTCGGTGTACGCGTCCCACTTGTCCAGGGACTGAAGGTCCATCGGCGAGAGCTTCCACCGCCGCACCGGATCCACCTGCCGGATGATGAACCGGGTCCGCTGCTCGGAGGCGGTGACGGAGAACCAGTACTTGCTCAGGTGTATGCCGCTCTCGACCAGCATCCGCTCGAACAGGGGCACCTGGGCCATGAACTGCTCGTACTCCCCCGGCGAGGCAAAACCCATCACCCGCTCCACGCCGGCGCGGTTGTACCAGGAGCGGTCGAACAGCACCATCTCCCCGGCGGTCGGCAGGTGCTGGACATACCGCTGGAAGTACCACTGGTTCTGCTCCCGGTCGCTGGGCCTGGTCAAGGCCACGACCCGCGCGAACCGCGGGTTCAGGTGCTCGGTGAAGCGCTTGATCGTGCCGCCCTTGCCCGCGGCGTCACGGCCCTCGAAGAGGAGCACATGCCGCTCCCCGGTCTCGATCTGGTGGTTCTGCAGCTTCAGCAGCTCCACCTGCAGCGCATACTTCTCTGCGTCGTACTCTTCCCTGGATAGCCGCTGCTCATACGGGTAGTTCTCCCGCCACGTGTCCACGGCCTTGCCGTAGGGGTCAATCAGGATCGGGTCGTCGTCGTAGTCCTCGTCAACCGTGTGGCCGTCAATGTGCAGCCGGTCGATGTACTCACGAACGTCCTTCAACACCGGCGTCACCCTTCGCTCACGCGATGCTCCCGGCCAGCCCCCCGCGTCGTTTTTCGTACGCCAAGCCGTATCGCCACCCAGTCAACCCGTCCCCGGCCCCTTCCTCAACCTGGCGTGGAGGCCCCGACCGGGAACCGCTGCCCGATGCCTGCCGGCTGGCCAGGTCTTCGGAGGTTCAGCCCTGCCCTCAGCCCAGGGCCCGGTCGAGGTTGAACGCGGCGCTGATCAGCGCGAGGTGGGTGAACGCCTGGGGGAAGTTGCCCTGCTGCTCGCCGGTGTGGCCGATCTCCTCGGCGTAGAGGCCGAGGTGGTTGGCGTAGGTGAGCATCTTCTCGAAGGCCAGCCGCGCCTCGTCCAGTCGTCCGGCGCGGGTGAGCGCCTCGACGTACCAGAAGGAGCAGATCGAGAAGGTGCCCTCCTCGCCGCGTAGGCCGTCCGGGCTGGCCTCGGGGTCGTAGCGGTAGACCAGCGAGTCGGAGACCAGGTCGGTGCCGAGCGCGTCGAGGGTGGACAGCCACTTCGGGTCGGTGGGGGAGATGAACTTGGCCAGCGGCATCATCAGCACGGAGGCGTCGAGGACGTCGTCGTCCTCGTGTTGGACGAACGCCTGTCGCGTCGGTGACCAGCCGCTCCGCATGATCCGCCGGTAGATCGCGTCGCGGGTCTGCTCCCAGCGGGGGAGGTCGGCGGGCAGTCCGCGGCGGTTGGCCATCCGGATGGCCCGTTCGATGGCCACCCAGCACATCAGCCGCGAGTACAGGAACCTCTTGCGGCCGCCGCGGGTCTCCCAGATCCCCTCGTCGGGCTGGTCCCAGTGATCGCAGACCCAGTCCACGAGCGCACACAGCCCGTCCCAGTGGTCGCTGGAGATGGGCTGCGCCCACTTGTCGTAGAGGTAGATCGAGTCGATGAGCGCGCCGTAGATGTCCAGCTGGAGCTGGTCGACCGCGTCGTTGCCGATCCGCACCGGAGCCGAGCCGCGGTAGCCCTTCAGGTGGGTCAGCTCGCGCTCGGGCAGCTCGGTGCGGCCGTCGATGCCGTACATGATCTGCAGCGGGCCGGACGTACCGCCGGGGTGCAGGCTGACGACCGTGGTGAGGAAGTCCATGAAGGCCGCGGCCTCGCCGGTGAAGCCCAGCCGCAGCAGCGCGTAGACGCAGAAGGCGGCGTCGCGGATCCACACGTAGCGGTAGTCCCAGTTGCGCTCACCGCCGACCTGCTCGGGCAGGCTGGTCGTCGGGGCGGCCACGATCGCGCCGGTCGGGGCGTAGGTGAGCAGCTTCAGCGTCAGCGCCGAGCGGTGCACCATCTCCCGCCACCGGCCGCGGTAGCGCGACGCCGACAGCCACCGCCGCCAGAAGGCGACCGTGGCCCTCAACTCGGCTTCGGCCTCGGCGTGCGGACAGCCCCGCGCTGCGACACTGCCGCCCACCTGGTCGAGCGTGAACACCGCCGACTCGCCCTCGCCGAGCGTGAACTCCGCAGTGACGTCGCGGCCGTCTGAGCTCGAGCGGGACCGTGGCGGTCAGGGCGAGGGTCAGGTCCGCGGACTCGAAGACCACCCCTCCGTCCCAAGGGTTGACGGTGTGCGGCTGCCTGGCGTAGTCGAAGCGCGGCGCGACCCGCGCCCGGAACGGCATCGACCCGCGCACGCACAGCACCCGACGGATCAGCCGGTGCCGATCCCGCTCGGCGGAGTCGCTGACCGGCATGAAGTCCTGGATCTCGCCGACGGCGTCCTCGGTGAGGAACCGGGTGATCAGCACGTTCGTGTCGGGGAAGTAGAACTGCTTGGTCCTCGCCGGGACCGCGGCGGCCAGCTCGAAGCTCCCGCCCTCGTCCGCGTCCAGGATCGCGGCGAAGACGCTGGGAGCGTCGAAGCGACGGACAGCAGTACCAGTCGATCGTGCCGTCGATGCCCACCAGCGCCACGCTGTGCAGATCACCGATCAACCCGTGGTCAGCGACCGGCAGGTAACGCCCCTCCCCCGCACCACCAGTGCCGCCAGGTCCTCCACCCATGACGCCACCCTCCGATCCGGGACCCGGGCGCTCACGGACCCCCGAGCGGGGGCTCGAAATCACCGTATCTTCCACGCGGCCGCTCGGCAGGCCATGACTACGCGAAGGTGTCGCCTGAAGCGGCACGGGGAGCCGACCGTCAGCTGCCACTCACAGCGGGCGCCGTGGCCTCGGTGGCCTGCAGGATGAGCTGTGTCGCGGCCTCGGGCTGCGACACGAACGAGGCGTGGGAGGCGGGCACCTCCACGACGGTGGCGTTCGCCCGCTCGGCCATGAACCGCTGCAGCGCCGGTGGGATCGCCTTGTCCTCACTGCCGAGCAGGTACCAGCACGGGATCCCTGCCTTCCAGGCCGGCGGGCCTGACGGTGCGCCGAACGCCGCGCCGTTCCACGGCCGCTGCGTCGCGGCCATGACGTCCGACGTGGCGCGGTCGACGTCGGCGGCGAAGGCCGCGTGGAACGCCTCGGGATCGAGGTAGAGGTCCGCGCCGTCGCTCCCGTCCGGGCCGGTGAATGCCACGGGCCTGATCGAGGGCCCGACGAGGCTGCCCTCGTAGTTCCCCAGGAGCTGCTCGATGTTCTCGCCCTCGTCGGGCATCCACCCGTTGAAGTAGACGAGCGCCGTGACCTGCTCGTTGCCGGTCGCGGCGGCCGAGATGACGGCACCGCCATAGGAATGGCCGACGAGCACGATCGGACCGGTCAGGCTCCGCAGGAAGTCCGCAAGGTAGTCCGCATCGGCTGGGAGGCCCCGAAGCGGGTTGGCGAACCCGACGGTGCGGAACCCTCGCTCCTGCAGGGCGCGGATCTCGCCGCCGAACCCGGTGGCGTCGGCCCAGGCGCCGTGGACCAGAACGATCGTCGGCTTGTTGTCATCGGGCTGCGCGGTCATGTCGACTCCTTGCCTGCGGGTTGGATAGCGCGGGTAGGGCTTGCTCTCGCAACGTCCCGTCAAGAGTCGTTCGTTGTCAACGACGGCTGAAAACGGACCTGGTTGCGTCTCGCCGGCGCCGTTTCGGCGATAGACCCAGAGTGCACCCGGGCCGTCGAGGCGGAACAGCCCCGCGAGCGGGTGATGCCGTGGTGTCCGATACGCGCAGTCATGAGCCACCCGTCGGGGGCGCGGCGAGACTCGCTCAGTCGATCCGGACCGGTTGCGATGACCGCCTAGCGAATCAGCCCGGAGATCAGGTTCACCGAACCTGCCACGATGACCACGCCAAACAGGTACGACAACAACGCGTGGGCGAGTGCGGTGCGCCGCAGGCGGGGATGGCGCAGCGCCGTGTCGGACACCTGGTAGCACATCCCGATGGTGAAGGCGACGTAGGCGAAGTCGCGGTAGTCGGGCCGGTCCTGCTCAGCCGAGTCGCCGAAGGCAATGCCCGGCACCCTCGACGCGAAGTGCAGATGCGCGTAGCGCAGGGTGTAGACCGTGTTGGCCAGGGCCCACGACAGCATGACGGTGAGCACGGCTACGCCGATCAGCAGCACCTGCGGTGCGCCGCTCTGGCGTCCCGCCAGGCGCAGCGCGAAACCTACGCCCAGCAGGCTGGCTACGCTGCCCGCTGTCAGCAGGACCGTCGAGGAGACCCGGGTGGGGTCCTCACGGGTGGCGAGCCGCTCCGCGCGTGAGCTGTCGGCTCGGCCGATGATCGACCAGGCGGTCAGGAGGAATGCCAATGCGGCGGCGTCCCACCCCCCGACCAGCGCCAGCCTCCAGGTGACAAAGACCATCAGGGCAAGAGCCACGAGCAGTCCAAGGACGAGAACGGTGCCGGCCCGCCGCAGCTCAAGGGCGTGCCAGCCCAACCATCGGTGGTAAAGGGTGGCCGCCGGCATGTCGCTCATGGTCGGAGTGTTGCCGAACGCGACCCGGTGTGTCACTGGCGTGCTGCCCGTCGCAGGAGCCAAGGCGCTGGAAGGACCAGGCGTCGTGCGTGACCTCCTGCAGCAGCCAGCGGTTGCCGTCGGGAGCTGCGTCGGGGAAGGCTGACCGCGATGTGCGACCGGTGACAACACTGGACCCAGAGGAGCCGCGCCATGGACTACACCGACGACCGGGACCTGCCCGAGGTCACCGACGAGCTGCTGGAGGAGGCGCTGCGGACCACCCGGCCGTACACGATCGTCGTCCTCAAGGCCGGGCGCGCTTTCGAGACACCGGGGCCCGACCGCGGTTCCGGAGTGACGCACACCATCTGGTCGCACGGGAAGCGTAACTACGCCCTGCACCTGGCCGGGCTGATGCCGATCGTGTGTCCGATCGCGGACGGCAGCGGCGTCGTGGGCGTCTGTGTGTTCGACGCGACCCCGGACGACGTGGAGCGGATCATGTCAGCGGACCCCGGGGTACGAGAGGGCGTTTTCACCTACGACGTCCATCCCACGCGGAGCTTTCCGGGCAGCACGTTGCCGTCGTAGGCACAGCCCACGTCGCCTCCGCCGGGATGGTTCCCGGAGCGCGCTCACTCGGTGGTCTGGTTCTGCGCCGCCAGCCACAGGGTGTAGGGATTGCCGAAGTGGGGGTAACGGCTCAACATCGAATCGATGATCTCCTCGGCCGATCCGCCCTTCTCCACCGCGCGGTTGAAGTCCTCGATGTAGCTGCGGGACTGGTCCAGGACGCGGGTCGCGTCGTCGTCGGGTGCGTCCGGGTCCTTGTGGCCGGTGACGATGGTCATCGGCTTCAGGGCGGCGACCGCGTCGATGGCTGCCAGCCACGCGCCGCGGCTCTGCGCGGTCGAGCCCAACAGCCACATGTGGATGTTGTTGTAGGCGACGTCCCCGCAGATCACGGCGTCCAGCTCCGGTATGTGCAGCACGGTGGCGAGGGGCCCATCGGCACGACCGACCGCCACCGCCCGCACCGTGTGACCGTCCAGCTGCAGGTCCGAAGAGGGCAACGGCTCGGGAACGGCTGGGTTCTCGTCGTACTGGCCGGGGAAGAACGAGCTCCAGACCTGTCGGTACTGCGGGCCGACCTGGCCTCGAGCCTCCTCGACGACCTCGGGCAGCGCGACCAGGCGCGCCT
The DNA here is from genome assembly GCA_963828995.1 of uncultured Actinomycetota bacterium. Classification (GTDB taxonomy): domain Bacteria; phylum Actinomycetota; class Actinomycetes; order Actinomycetales; family Dermatophilaceae; genus CAVRTM01. The sequence continues at coordinate 62,575 of CAWHHB010000005.1, read as the reverse complement.
GCGGAAACCCGCGGAGTGTCGGGCCGGCTCCGAAGAAGTGGTCGGCGTGCCCGTGGGTCAGGAAGATCAGCGACAGGCTCTTGCCCGACTTCTTCACCCAGGCCGCCAGCTGCTCGCCCTCGGTCGTCGTCATCAGCGCGTCGACGAGGATCGCGTCCTGGCCCGCGGAGATCAGCGTCGACGTGCTCGCCGGCCACGTCGCCTGCCGGGCCTGACCCCATCCAGGGAGACTTGCCGGAATCGGTTTGTAGGGGCTGATGAACACCTCGACCGACACGGTGTTGGACATCGGAGTCTCCTTACCCTCGCTGGTCTCCTTGCCGGACCGGGCGCAGCAGAAATACCAGCCTGACGTCATCGACAACCGCCACCACTGGTGGGATCGACACCCACAAGCACACCACGCGGCCGCCGCCATCCCCAAGGGCACGAGGAACGTCAGCGGCCACGCCTTTCGCTGCCGATCAGCGGAATGCGTCGACGTGATCGATGGCGAACTCGGCAACCGGTCACGGTTTAGGTGCTGATCGGCAGTGCGTGTCATCGGGTCGGTCGCCTCCTGTGAGGTCGGCGCGGGATCGGGCCAGGACGCCTGGGCCGAGCTAGCGGCGCGCTTCGGCCCGGTCGTCGTGCTGTTCGGCCAGGACCGCGCCGACAAACCGGATCAGGAGGTCCGGTCGGGAGCGATGCCGGTAATGGTCAATCTTGACCAGATGGTCTACGCTTCCGCCGTCATTTCGGCGGCGCCGTGAATCGGGTGGAGGGCTTCGGACCATGACAGAGCTTGCGAGCCAGGAGTGGCTCGGCGCGTTGGACGGGCTCGCCGGCGGAGCCACCGAGCCCGTCGCGCGGTTCCGGTACGACCTGGTCGGTGGCAGGTGGTGGTGGTCCGAGGGGATGTACGCCCTCCACGGGTTCGAACCCGGCGAGGTCATTCCCAGCACCCAGCTGATGCTGGCCCACAAACACCCCGACGACCGAACCAGGACCGAACACACTCTGCAGGCCGTCATGGCGACCGGCGAGCCCTTCTGCTGTCGACACCGCATCCTTGACGCCTCCGGCGCCGTCCACATCGTCCTCTCCCTGGGCGAAGGAGTATGCGACGCGTCCGGGGCCGTTACCGCCGTCCACGGGTTCTTCATCGACGTCACCGCCTCGACCGGACGCGAGGTACAGGAGCAGGCCTACGAGGCGGTGCAGCGGTCAGCCGAGACCCGGGCCGTCATCGAGCAGGCCAAGGGCATCCTGATCGGCGTGTACGGCATCGACGCCCCGTCGGCGTTCGAGTTGCTGCGATGGCATTCGCAGCAGACCAACACCAAGCTGCGCGCCCTCGCGGCGGACCTTGTTGACCACTTCAGCCACGGTCAAGCGCACGGAACATCCGCGCAACGCCGGGCGAGAGACTACCTGGCCTCGCTACCCCTCAGCAGCGCCCCCGGGCTTGGGTGACTGGAGGAAACCCGCGCGTTCCTATGCTTGGTCACGTCATCCAGGAACGGAGGGACTTCTTGCGGGCCTGGCGCCAGGCGGTCTCGAAGCGGATGACGGCGAGCTGGCCGCGCTGCTCCTCGTGGGCGTGCAGGCGGCCGTAGGCGAACGCGGCGGCGGGAGCGGTCTCCTGGCGTGCCAGCCCCTCCAGCCGGGCTCGCATCACGACGCTGTCCTGATGCTCGCCCAGCTCCTCCTGCAGGCTCTCCATCACCTTGGCGAACCGGGCAGCCGGCTTGCCGAAGAACTCGGTCATCGTCTCCCCGGCGTACCGGGCCTTCTTGGCGGCCTTGCGGGCCTCGTGCAGGTGGGTGTCACGCTCGGCGGAGGTGGGGGCGTCGTGGACCGCGGTCACCTGCCCCCGCAGCCGGGCATACGCGCGAGCGGCCCGCTGGGGCAGCACCTTGGCCGCTGGTCGGGACGCCTTGCCGGTGAGCGGTGGTGCGCTCACGAGCCGGTCGAGGTCCAGGACGAGCTGGTGATAGCGCTCTGAGTCCAGTGCCTTGAGCAGCTCGTCGTGCGCGCTGCGGTAGGCCTGGGACATGTCGGTGTCCACGGCGTCCCCCAGAGGTCCGAGGTGGACCTCCTGGTCCTCCTGGTGCAGGGCCGCGGTCATCCGGTCGCGGAGCACCTCGGCGTCGCGTGCCACGCCGAGCTCGCCGGCGAGCCACTTCAGCTCCGCCCGCAACGGTGTGATCACCTCAGCGCCCAGGACCGGCTTGAACGTCTGCAGGGCGCTGCGCAGCCGGCGGGTGGCCACCCGCATCCGGTGGACGCTGTCGGGGGTGTCGAGGCGGACCTGTGGGTCGTTGACGAGGATCTGCTCGACCTGCTGGTTCACGTAGCGCAGGACGACGTCTCCGGCCGGCGACTTCGGTGAGGGCCGCTTGGACCCCTGCTCGTCCCGGCCCGACGAGGCGGGCGCGGCGGGGTCCTCGGCCAGCACCCGGGCGAGCTTGGACCGCGCCTGGGCCACGTTCACGCCGAGGTCGCGCAGCCCGGCGTCGACCGCGTCCAGCCAGCCGCGGTCGGCGCCGCGCAGCTCGACCTCGATCTCCCGCCAGGTGCTGACCTGGCCGTCGCCCGACGCCGCGCTCGACCCACGGTGGGCTCGCACCCGGTCGTCCGCGACCTCCACCAGCACCTGACCGCTCGCGTCGACCAGGTGGTGCACCGTGCGGTCGGTGACGATCGTGGCCACCGGCGCCAACCGCTCACCGCGGGTGAGGGCCCACACCATGCTCCTCAGCGCGGCGGGCACGGTGACGGTCGCACGACCCAGGGGAAGGCGCACCTCCTGCCGGGCGCCCCCGGCACCGCGGACCACCAGGTGCCACCCGGCGTCCTGCCCACCGGTCCGCCGGCGCAGCGTCAGATCCGCCCGGGCCAGGCGGTGGTCGCGCGTGTCGAAGTAGGTCGCCTCCAGGCGCTGATCGACCGCCTCACCCTCCACGACCGGGGTCACACCGTCGTGCCCCGCCGCCAAGCCGGCCAGCGACGGGAACTCGAAGGCGTCGTCGACCTCGTACGTGATCTCGATCTCCTGCTGTACGGACCCCATCCAGCAGTTGTACCCCGCACGATCAACGGCCACCAGAGCCGGACGGTTCGGACCGACCCACCACAGACCACCATGGCCCACCCGCCGCCGAGGTGGACACGTCGTATGACGCCGTGCCGGTCAGGTGCCGACCGCCACGGCGCCGACCCGCTCGAGGTTCACCACCCAGACCACCCCCGGTGCCCTCCAAGGCACCCGCCTCCTGCCCACGCGGAAGGCGGATGCCGTGATCTTTCACCGCCAGGGCCGGAAGGCGGCGCTGCGGGTCCGGGTGACGTCGGGATCAGCGACGCGGCTCGGGGACCTGGGGTTGGCGCAGCGGGTGGAACGCGGCCCGGAGCTCGGCCGCGAACAGCTCGGGCTCCTCCCACGCGGCAAAATGGCCGCCCCTCTCGGCCTCGGAGAAGTAGCTGAGGGTGGGGTAGGACTTCTCGGCCCAGCTGCGCGGGGTCCGCCAGATCTCGCCGGGGAAGGTGGTGAAGCCGACCGGGACCGGGGGTGGTGGAGGAGGTTGTTGGCCCGCGCCAGGCGCGTCCGGTCCGTAGTCCTCCCAGTACGACCGGGCCGCCGAGGCGCCGGTGCCGGTCAGCCAGTACAGCGTGATGTTGTCGAGGATCTGGTCGCGGGTGAGGTTGCCCGACGGCTGCCCGTCGACGAAAGCGTGGGCGATCTTGTAGTAGGCGTCGGTGTCGTGGTCGAGCATCCAGGCGGCCAGGGCGACCGGTGAGTCCAGCAGGGCGTAGCCGATCGTCTGCGGCCGGGTGGCCTGCTCCACGAAGTAGCCGTTGCCGCTGGCCTGGAACGTCTTGATGGCGTCGAGCGCTGCGCGTTCCTCATCGGTGTCCGCCGGTAGCGAGGCAACGTCGCCGAGCGCCGTCACGAGCAGGTTGGTGTGGATGCCGAGCAGACCCTTGGGAGCCTGGCGGCCCATCGCGTCGGTGACGCCGGCGCCCACGTCGCCGCCCTGGGCGACGTAACTGTCGTAGCCGAGGCGGTTCATCAGCTCCGCCCAGGCCCGCGCGACACGGCCGAGGTCCCAGCTGAGCTCGGTCGGCTCTCCGGAGAAGCCGTAGCCGGGATGTGAGGGCAGCACCGCGTGGAATGCGTCCTCGGCCACGCCGCCGTGCGCAGTCGGGTCGGTCAGCGGACCGATGGAGTCGAGCAGCTCGATGACCGAGCCGGGCCAGCCGTGCGTCATGATCAGCGGCAGCGCGTCCGCGTGCTCCGAGCGGACGTGGATGAAGTGAATGTGCACCCCGTCGATCTCGGTGGTGAACTGCGGCAGCGCGTTGAGCCTCGCCTCGACCCGGCGCAGGTCGTAGTCGGTCGCCCAGTAGCGAGCGAGCGCCTGGAGCACCGGCAGCTGCACGCCCTGCGACCGATTGTCGACGAGCTCCCCGCTGGGCCAGCGGGTCGCCGCGAGGCGCCGGCGCAAGTCGGCGAGCGCCTCGTCGGGAACCTTCACGTGGAACGGACGGATGCCACTCACGGTCTGCTGCTGGGTTGTAGTCATGGCTGGCTCTTCCTCTTCTCCGAAGCAGGGCGGGAAAGCCGCAGACCGAGCCGGGCCACCGAGCGCACGTCAGCAGCGGCACGGTCGGAGCTTCCAGGACGGTAGCCACCTTGGCTCCGGTGAAAGGTCCGTCGCGCCCGTGGAAGACACTGGCCCCCGTCAGCCCTCCCCCGGGACGCGGGCCGTCTTGTCGTTCAGCCGTAGCGCTCGGATGCCGGCCGATCCACGGCCGCCTCCGGCCGGTGTCCCCGCGCGGAGTGCGGCGAATGAGGGTGTTGCCACCCGCCATTCGTGGCGCATACGTTTGCGGCGGTTGCACTGCACGCGCCGCATCGGCTCGACGCCCTCGGACGTCTGGACTGCTGTGGCCTGGAATGTCACGAGCCACCTCCATCGAGTGAGGAGCCCTCCATGACAGGCACAACGCCCCGCGAGGCTGAAGGAGGCGGGATCGACAGCCGCCACCTGCTGTTGGTCGGCGCCGGGCCCGGCCTCGGAGTGGCCGTGGCTCGTCGGTTCGCTCAGGGCGGTTACCGAGTCACCTTGGTCGCCCGCAGTACCGACAGTCTCGAGAGACTCGCCAGCGATCTGGCGGACACGGGTGCCGACATCGACACGATCTCCGCGGATGCCAGCGACCCCGAAGACCTGCGCGTTCGGTTGGGTGCCATCTATCGCGGGAACGGCGCGCCGGGCCTGATCGTCTACAACGCGGTCATGGGGGCTCCGGACCATCTCCTGAGCTCGAGCGTGGCCCACCTCCAGACGGCTTACGCGGTTGACGTCATCGGCGCCATCGTTGTCGCACAGGTCGCCGCCCCGGCGATGCGAGCTGCGGGCTTCGGCACCATCCTGGTGACGGGCGGCGGATTCGCCGATCATCCGATCCCGGGCCTGGCGACCGTCTCCCTCGGCAAAGCCGCGCTCCGGTCAGCCGCGACGATGCTCGGGGCTGACTTGATGCAGGACGGCATCCGCGTCGCCACCCTCACGATCGCAGGACAGATCGTTGCCGACACCGCCTTTGCCCCCGAGCGCATCGCTGAGCGCTACTGGGATGTTGTTCACTCGGACGAACCGTGGCAGCCGGAATATCGGTTCACGGGGTGAACGTGGGATCCCAGTGACGTGACACCGCTCTGGGCGACGACCATGCACGCAGTCGCCCGCCATCGGCTCGCCGGGTCGCAGCCTGGACGGTCGCCGGCCATCGGCAGTGCCGCGTCACGCGCGGATCATGCCCGGACGGGCTGTGCAGCGAACGCCAGCGTCGCCGCCGCGCGGTCGACCAGCGCCGAAGAGTGACGATCGGCGAGGAAGGCGTGGTCGCCGATCGGTGCCGAGCCATGACGTCCCCGTCGTCTCAGGTGAGCTGTTGGCCGCCGTCCACGTCGAACGTGGCCCCGGTCAGGGCGCCGTTGGTCATGATGTGCACCGCGAGCGCGGCGACGTCGTCCGGTTGCACCACGCGACCGATGGGCAGCGTGGCCCGCAGCTCCTCGCGCCGCGCCTCGAGGTCGTCGCCGAGGAGGCGGGCCGACAGCGGCGTGTCGACGAAGCCGGCGGCGATCAGGTTGACGCGGATGGGGGCGATCTCGAGGGCGAGGTTGGCGATCAGCGCCGGCATGGCCGCCGTCATCGCGCCGATGAGAGTGAAGCCGATCGCGCGCCGACGCCCACCCGTCCCGCCCATGAACAGCAGCGTTCCCCCGGGGCGCACCTTGCCGACCGCCGCGCGGGCTACGTACATGGGCAACCACAGGTGCGTTTCGAGGTCGTGCCGGGCCTGCGCGAAATCCATCTCGGCCAACGGCGCGTAGTAGGGGCCGCTACCGGTGACCATGACGTGGTCGATCGGCTGCGGCAGGTCCCGGAAGAACTGCTCGAGGCGGGCCGTGTCGGTGGCGTCGAACGCGGCAGTGGCCAGAGGCGTGATCTCGTGGGCGGCGTGCTTCAGCCGGTCGGGATCCCGGCCGGTGAGGACGACCTTCGCCCCGGCCGCGCGGGCAAGTCGGGCGGTCGCGAGCCCGATGCCGGCGCTGCCGCCGATGACAACGACGGTCTGCCCGAGTAGCTCGGGCTCCCGGCTCGTGACGGCGGTGGTCTGGCTACTCATGACACCGCCCCCACCGGCTGCCTCTCCGAGCTGAGCACCGCGCGGAATGCGTTGAGCGCGTCCGCGTAGATCTCGGAGCCCAGCGCGACGCGCAACCCGCCCTCGGCGAGTGCTCCGGCGCAGTGCTCAGCCGGCAAGCCACCGCTGATGACGTTGACGTCGTCGCAGTCGCTGGTCATCGCAGGACGGCAGCCATGTGCTGCCGGGCGTCGGCGTCGGCCTGCTCGGGCGTGCGGCCCTGCTCCCGGGCGACGACGTAGGCGGCGTAGAAGCTCGACCAGTGGTGCGGCGGAGCGGTCGGCTCGTATCGGCCGTGGTGCTCCTCGGCCTCCCGGAGCAGATCGGTCAGCGTGGCCACGTCCATGATCGCTTTCCTCCTCGGCCTCGGTGTATCAGCGCCCGGGCAGGCGCTCGGTGATCTCCTGCAGCAGCCAGCCGTTGCCGTCCGGGTCGGTGAAGGACGTGAACGACGCGTAGCTGCGGTGGTCCGGATCCGGTCCCGGCTGCGGCTGCACCCCGTCGCGGTGGAAGACCTCGCCGACCGCGGCGCCGTGCTCGACCAGCTCGGCCCGGGCCTTCTCGATGTCGGTGACCACCAGGAACGGGGGCTTGGCGGCACTGCCGGTGCGGAGGTGGATCGAGCAGGCCGAACCAGGCGGCGTCAGCTGCACGACCCGGTTCTCGCCGGTGCCCAGGTCGGCGTCAAGCCGCCACCCGAGCGCCTCGTAGAACTGCTTGGCCCGTTCCATGTCGGACACGGGCACGACGACGACCTCGAGCTTCATGTCCACGGTCGGGGCCTTTCGGTTCGAGGAGCCGGCGCCGGTCCACGCCGGCCGCAGCAGCCTTGCGCGGCCGGCCCTCGAGTCGCCCCAGGGAAAGTCCCTGGTCTGCGGCCCAGGCCCTGGCGGGCCCGGCGAATCGCGTCAAGACCTCGCCGTGCGGCCGACCACCTGACCGGGTCAAGCCCGACCGGACACCCGACGCAGTGGACTCGTCGAGCCGGCCCACGGCGCCCGACCCCCTGAGCGCCGGGCAGGCGTTGCCGGGCCCGGGTGCCGGTGCAAGACTGACTCACCGACATCCCGAGGCGGTGCGGTATGTCCACTGGGTGTTCTTGGCCGGAGCTGCGGGGACGACAGCACGAGTGCGACACCTTGAGCCGGCTGCTGACCGCGGCGCAGGCCGGCCACAGCCAGGTCCTGGTGCTACGCGGCGAGGCCGGCATCGGCAAGACAGCCCTGCTCCGGTTTCTGGTCGATCGCGCCGCCTCCTGCCGGGTGGCGCGCGCTGCGGGCGTCGAGTCGGAGATGGAGCTCGCGTACGCGAGTCTGCACCAGCTGTGCAGTCCTTACCTTGACCGTGCCGGCCGGCTGCCTGCCCCGCAGCGGAACGCACTGGGCACGGCATTCGGCCTGCGGTCGGGGAGCCCCCCGGATCGCTTCCTCCTGGGCTTGGCGGTGCTGGGCCTGCTTGCTCTCGTGGCCGAGGAGGAGCCGCTGATCTGCGTGGTGGACGACGCGCAGTGGCTGGACCGCGCGTCGGCGCAGACGCTCGAGTTCGTCGCTCGTCGACTCGGTGCAGAACCGGTGGCCATGGTCTTCGCCGTACGCGAGACCGAGGAGCCCCGGTTGACCGGGCTCCCGGAACTGGTCGTGCGCCCGCTGGGCAGCGGCGATGCCGCAGCACTGCTCGAGTCGGTGGTGCCCTGGGCGCTCGATCCCCGCGTGCGGGACCGCGTCGTGGCCGAGTCCCACGGCAATCCGCTCGCTCTCCTGGAGCTGCCGCGGGGCCTGACGGCGACGGAGCTGGTCTTCGGGGGCACCGGGGCGAGCGACTCCAGGCCCCTGGTCAACCGCCTCGAGCGACGGTTCGTGCGCCAGCTGCGCCTCCTCCCATGGCAGGCCCGGCAGCTGCTGCTGACTGCGGCCGCGGAGCCGGTGGGCGACGTCGTCCTGTTGTGGCGGGCGGCGGATCAGCTGGGCATCGGTACCGATGCGGCGACCGCGGCCGAGGCGTCCGGGTTGATCGAGCTGGGCGATCGCGTCCGGTTTCGGCATCCGCTCGTCCGCTCGGCGGTCTACCACTCGGCGACACCGGCGGAACGGCGGGAGGTCCACCGTGCCCTCGCCGAGGTCACCGACCCGGACATCGACCCGGACCGCCGAGCATGGCACCGCGCCCGGGCGGCGGTGGGCACCGACGAAGCGGTCGCGGCATCGCTCGTACGTGCCGCTGACCGAGCGCTCTCGTACGGCGGGCTCGCGGCAGCAGCCGCCTGTCTGGAGACGGCGGCCGCGCTGACCCCCGACCGAGCTCGGCGGGCACGACGCTCGATCGACGCCGCGCAGGCCAAGGCGACCGCCGGTTCGTTCGAGGAGGCGTTGTCCCTCGTGACGGCCGCCCAGGCGGGACCGCTCGACGTAGCCGGGCAGGCACGGATCGACCTGTTGCGCGCGCAGATCGCCGACAACTCGACCTATCGGGACGAGGCCGTCCCGATGCTGCTGGCCGCGGCGCGCCGGTTCGAGCCGTTCGACGGGAAGGTCGCCCGGGAGACCTACCTGGACGCGCTGGCGGCCGCTGTGTCCTCCGGGCGGCTGGCCTCTGGACCTGCCTCGGCCATGCGACAGGTGGCGCGGGTGGCGCGCGAGGCGCCCCGGCCGGAGGTTCCCAGCAAGGCCGATCTGCTGCTCGCGGGGATGACCGTGCTGTACACCGACGGGTACGCGGCATCGGCACCGCTGTTGCACCGAGCGGTGCAGGCGTTCGGCAGCGAAGACCTCACGATGGACGAGGCCTTCCACAGCGCCCGGCTCGCGGCGGCGGCGGCCGCCGACCTGTGGGACGACGTGGACTGGGACGCGGTGAGCCAGCGACATCTGGACGTCGCTCGCAAGGCTGGTGCCCTCAGCCTGCTTCCCGTCGTGCTGACCAACCGCGCCATCCTCGAGATCCACAGCGGGAACCTGACCGCCGCCGCGTCCCTGATCGCGGAACGGCAGTGGCTGGCCGAGGTGACCGGCGGTGAGCCCCGCCTGACACCCATGCCGGAGGCCTGGCTCGCCGCCATGCGCGGCCACGACGAGCGTGCCGAGCTGCTGATCAGGGACACCGTGAACGAGGCATCCGCTCGCGGCCTCGGCGCCACCCTCACGATGATGCACGTTGCCCGTGCCGTTCTCTGCAACGGCCGCGGCCGGTACGAGGAGGCGTTGGCCGCGGCTCAGGAAGCCGCGACCGACCCGCTGGAACTCGGTCCGACGAAATGGGCGCTCGCCGAGCTCGTCGAGGCGGCTGTCCGCTGCGGCCACACCGACCTCGCAATGGGTGCGTTCGGGCAGCTGTCCGCGATGACCCGCGCCAGCGGCACGGACCTGGCACTCGGGATCGAGGCAGGCAGGTGTGCGCTGCTGCGTGAGGACGACGCCGCGGAAGAGCTCTACCGGGAGGCGATAGCGAGACTCGGCCGTACCCGGATGGGCGTCGAGCGAGCGCGGGCGCGGCTCCTCTACGGCGAATGGCTGCGCCGGCGAGGTCGCCGCGTCGACGCTCGGGCCCAGCTGCAATCCGCCTACGACGCACTCAGCGCCATGGGGGTCGAGGCGTTCGCGGATCGCGCCTGGCACGAGCTCCTGGCCACCGGGGAGACGGTCCGCAAGCGCACGGTGGAGACGTACACGGAGCTGACCGCACAGGAAGCGCACATCGCCCGGCGCGCCGCGGAGGGGCTGACCAACCCCGAGATCGCCGCTGAGCTGTACCTCAGCCCGCGGACCGTCGAGTGGCACCTCCGCAAGGTCTTCACCAAGGTCGGCGTCACCACGCGCCGGCAGCTGCGGCGGTCGTTGCCCGCCCCTCTGTGACGGCCAGGGGATCTCCCGGGTGCGACGGAGCGCGCGAGAGCAGGTGTGGGGCTCGACGCCGACCGCGCCGTTCACGCCGACTGTTCTCCCCACCGGTGGCCCGATCCAGCATTCCGCGCCGCCGCCAGGATCATGGACAGCTCCTCCAGGTCCACCGGCAACGGGCGAAGCATCGGGGTAGGGCCACTGCCCAGCGCGGCCTCCAGGACCTCCACCAGCTCACGGTCGCCTTCCCAGCTCCGCTCCCGCAGCGCGTTGACGCACTCGGCGGGCGAGCTCGACCGATCCGTCGATGTCGTCGCGGACCGCTGCCAGTAGCCCGTCACCGATCAGCTGCAGCGAGTCAGCCGGCCACGCCCCTGGCTCAAGGCGGCCACCAGCCCCGCGTGCGTCGCCGCGGACCACGAGCGAACGCAGCCGCGTCAACGCTTCGCGATCATCCACGGTGCACCTCGTCAGTCCGTCTGCTCGCGCCCGGTCACGCTCCTCGACGAGCTCCGCGTCGACGGCCGGAGACCAAGCAGTCCCGGGTCTCCGACCCGGAGCGAGCCGTAGGTCAGACGTAGGTCGATCCCCGCCGCCCGGATCAGCGACTGCGCGCTCGGTCCGAGACGGATCCGGTGATGCCGAAGTGGGCGAGCAGGTCCTTGCTGGCCATCGGCGACCGACCAGGCAGCCGATGGTGCGGTTCGCGGTTCGCGATCACCCAGGCAACCGCAGCCGCACCGCGCACCGGTGAGCCCTTGCGCCGGAACAGCGCCGGGTCGTTGCGCCGCGGCCCGCGCGAGGAAGCGTCGCATCGCGGTGCGGTGCTCGACGTCGAGAATCGCGTCGGCGCAGGCGTCGCACTCGCTCGAGGATCGCCTGCACCGCCGGCCGGATCTCGTCCGGGATGCCGGCCCAGTCGAACTCCTCGTCCGGCAGCGGCTCGGCGTCGAGCTTCATCAACGCGTCCACGCCGCCGACCTCGTCGGCGATGTACTCCAGGTCGACTCCTCATCGCTCAGGTTCTTGATCCGCTCGGACTCCAGGAGCGCCTCGGCGAGACCCGCCATCGCCCTCTGGCGGTCGCTGTCGATCAGCTGCAGGTACTCCGGCTCGTACTGGTCGACCGCCGCCAGGGTCTCCGCGGTCAGGTCGCCGCGGATCCCGTTGCGGTCGTGGCAGTAGCGGATGTAGGCGCGCAGCAGATCCGGGAGCTTCGCCAGGTACGACCGGCTCGGCAATCACCTTGCGCGGGAACCAGTCGGCCAGCAGCATCTCCACCGTCACCGGGCTCCACCGCCACGGGTCCCCGGTCGCGTAAGCCGGTCGCCGAACCACAGCACGCTCTCCAGCAGGCTCCCGCTCGTCCTCGCGGTCGAAGCGACGCGCCGAACGGCGAGGCGAAGAACTCGTCCGCGATCGCGGCCGTCTCCTCCTCTGACCACTCCCGTCGGCTCGGGAGCCACCCCGCCCGCTGGCAGCATCCGCAGCATCCACTCGACCAGCGGCCGGCACATCGGCCAACTGTCCGAGGTCAAGCGGCGGATACAGCCGCGAGCCGAAGTCGATCGCCGCCTCGATCACCGCCCGCGCCGTGGCCGGGTCGGTCCGCGTCAGCGACTGGTCGGGATCCTCGATCAGGCGTCCCCATCTTGATCGCCAGGTCCTCCAGCGGCTCCGGGGACCACGAACGCGTCCTTCACCACCGTGCCGAGGTTGTGGTCGACGTACACCAGCGCCGACAGCGCGTGCCCTGACGGCAGCGTCACCCCGATCAGGTAGTCGTCGCCGTCGCCGAGCACGTGGGTCATGAACCACACGTCGGGCTCGACCCGGGCCTGGTCGAGTCCGGTCAGCCAGTCCGGCATCGGATGCCGCCTGCGTGCGAGCTCGCGGCCGATCCGCGCGGCGATCACCTCGTCGGTCCCCAGTGCCCGCATCGCCGTCAGCGCCGCCGTCCCGCGAAGGCACCTCCCGCAGGTTCGAGTCCGCTCCCCCGTGACGGACAGAGGGTCGGCCGCCGGCCCCTGCGGAGCTAGCCCGCCCGCGCCGCGACGGCCTGCCAGAGCACCGCGAGCGCCACCACGGACCCAACGACGGCCAGCGTGTAGACCGTCAGGTTGATGACCCCCTGGTGCGCCTTGAGCTTCAGGCCGTCGAACAGGGTGTAGCGAAAGCGCTGCGCCCAGTGGAAGAGCGCGAGCGCGCAGACGCCGAGGAGCACCAACGCGACCAGGGGGTGCCCCAGGACCCCCAGCACCCGCTCGCGGCTGGGTTCTGGCAGCCGGCCGAGCGGTATGGCGAGCCCGAACAGGAAGACCAGCACGGGCAGGAAGATCGCCGCCATGACCCCGCCCGCACTGAACAGCAGCCACAGCAGCGGCTCCGACCTACGCTTGACCATCACCGCATCACCAGCCAGGCCACCAGCGCCGACACCACGACCCACGCGGCATACGCACCGCCTGCGACTGCCGCCGGGGGCAGCCGTCGGCCCCCCACCCGCACCACCATCGCGGCCGGGGTGAGGTTGAACCACGTGACCGCATGGAGCACGAGAAAAGCCAGAGTCACCACGTCGAGCACCACGACCCACGGAGTGCCGGCCCAGTCCAGGAACCCCCGGTACTCGGCCTCGCCCTGCGCCACCGCCCGAACCAGCAGCAGCACCAACACCACCGCCCAGGCGACGAACACGGCACTGATCTCGCGCAACACGAAGAAGGCGTAGCTCCGCTTGTGCAGCCACCAGAAGATGCTGACCGGCCTCCGATAGGTGCGTGGCTGGCTTCCCGGTCCTTGGTATGCCGCGTCACCGCGGGTGCTCATCGCGACCCCCGGGGCAGCACGAAGGCTTTCAGGGACTGCAACGCCGCCGTGAGCTTGTACCGCTGGATTGCGCCCGCCGGGTCGACACCCTTGGGGCAGACCCGAGTGCACTCGCCGACGAAGGTGCAGCCCCAGATTCCCTCGGGGTGGATGAGGAGGTCCATGCGGACGTCGGCCCCCTCGTCGCGGGAGTCGAGGTTGTACCGCTGCGCCAGGGCAATCGCCGCCGGACCGATGAAGTCGGGGTCGAGCCCGTACACGGGGCAGGCCGAGTAGCACAGCATGCAGTTGATGCACATGCTGAACTGCGAGTAGTCCTCGAGCTGCTGCGGCGTCTGGAGGTACTCGCCCTCGGAGACCGGCCTCTCCTCGCCCCGCACGATCCACGGGTTGACCTGTGGGAGCTTGCGCATGAAGTCGCCGATGTCCACGACGAGGTCGCGGATCACCGGGAAGTTGGCGAGTGGCTCGACCCTGATCGGCCCCGGCGCGTAGTCGACCAGGAAGGTCCCGCAGGTGAGCCGGGGCTCGCCGTTGACCGTCATGCCGCAGCTGCCGCAGATGCCCATCCGGCACGACCAGCGGTAGGACAGGCTGCCGTCCCGGCGGTCCTTGATGTGGTTGAGGCCATCGAGGACGGACCAGTCCTTTCGCAGCGGGACGTCGAACTCCTCGACGGTGGGCTCGGCGTCCTGGTCGGGGCGGTAGCGCGTCACCTGCAGGGTGACCGTCTCCGTGGTCGCTCCCGTGGTCGTGCCCGTGCTGGTCGTCTCAGCCATGCGCACTCATCTCCCGTACACGCGTTCGCCGGGCGGCCACCGGGTGAGGGTGACCGGCAGATACTCGATCTCGGGCGTGCCCCCTGGTCCGCGAACGGCCAGCGAGTGGGCCAGGAACCGGTCGTCGTCCCGTGCCGGGAAGTCGAGCCGCTGGTGGGCGCCGCGGGACTCCTCGCGCTTCAGGGCCGAGGCGATGATCGCCTCGGCCACGTCGAGCATGTTGGACAGCTCGAGCGCCGCCACGAGCTGGGTGTTGAACGTCCGGCTGTGGTCCTCGATCGCCACGGACGCGGACCGCTCCTGCAGGTCCCGCAATGTCGCCGCACCCTTGGTCAGGGATGCCTCGGTGCGGAAGATGCCGGCACTCTCCTCCATGACGTCCTGCATCGCGGTCCGCACATCCGCCAAGCGCACCCGGCCGTCGCTCCGGTCCCGCAGGTCGCGCTCGAGCCGGCGCACCTCCTCGCGCGCCTGGGTTCCCGCAGCCGCACCGGGATCGGCCGCCCCCGCGGCATACTCGGCAGCTGCCCGCCCCGCGCGGGCCCCGAAGACGAGGCACTCCGGCAGCGAGTTGGAGCCCAACCTGTTTGCGCCGTTGATGCTCACGCACGCCGCCTCGCCCGCGGCATACAGGCCACGCAGCGGCGTCGCCCCGTGGATGTCGGTGTGGACCCCGCCCATCATGTAGTGGACCACCGGCCGGACGGGCACGAGCTCGCGGACCGGGTCGATGTTCTCGTACTTCAGGCACAGCTCGCGGACGAACGGCAGCTTGGCGTCGATGAGCTTCGAGCCCAGGTGCCGCAGGTCCAGATAGACGACCGGCCCGTATGCCGTGTCGCCGGTCCGCCCCTTCTCCTCCTCGTGCACGAAGGCCTGGGAGAGCCGGTCGCGCGGCCCGAGCTCCATGCTCCGCAGCACCGGCTTGGGGTCGGGCTTGCCGAGGTCGTAGTCCTGGAGGTACCGGTAGCCGTCCTTGTTGAGCAGCCAGCCGCCCTCGGCCCGCGCGGCCTCCGTGATGAGGATGCCGGTGAAGGGCAGGCCGGTCGGGTGGTACTGGACGAACTCCATGTCCTTGAGCGGCGCACCGGCCCGCCAGGCCAAGGCCATGCCGTCACCGGTGTTGATGTTGGCGTTGGTGGTGAAGGGAAAGACGCGCCCGCCGCCACCGTTGCAGAGGATCACCGCTTTGGCCGTAATGGCCTCGATCCGCCCCGTGGACAGCTCGACCGCCACCACTGCCTGGACCCGGCCGTCGTCGACGAGCAGCCTCGTGACGAACCACTCGTCATAGCGCGCCACCGCCGAGTACTTCAGTGAGGTCTGGAACAGCGTGTGGAGCATGTGGAAGCCGGTCTTGTCGGCCGCGAACCACGTGCGCATCTTCTTCATGCCACCGAACGCGCGCACGGCGATGTGGCCATCCGGCTGCCGACTCCAGGGACAGCCCCAGTGCTCCAGCTGCAGCAGCTCGCGAGGGGCCTCGTGCACGAAGGCCTCGACCGCGTCCTGATCGCAGAGCCAGTCGCTGCCGGACACGGTGTCGTAGATGTGCTCCTCCACGCTGTCGTCGGCGGCGATGACTCCCGCGGCGCCACCCTCGGCCGAAACCGTGTGGCTGCGCATCGGATACACCTTGGAGACGATCGCGACCCGAAGCTGCGGGCTGGCGCCGGCGATGGCGATGGCCGCGCGGAGCCCGGCAGCGCCACCGCCGATGATCAGGACGTCATGGTCGGCGCTCATGACGGCGCCCGGTCCGGTGCGGCCTGAAGACCTGTCCCGTCATCCACCATGCCGCCTCACTCACCCCGCAGCTCTTCGTCGACCAACACCCTGCCGTTGTGGTGGACCACCCGGGTGTGGACGCTGCCGTCGTGGAAGGCGTCGCGAAAGTCCTGGCAGCCACAGGCATAGTGGAGGTGCTCGACGACCATGCCGTCGTCGTCGCGGTCGGTGTAGCGCACGCCGGCCATGACCTTCCCGCAGGGTGCGACCTCCTCGGTGAAACTCGTCCTCGTCGCCACGACACACCGCCCTTCGCGCAACTGCTTCCAGCATGCTCCCGAGCGGCGGGGACGGGAAGGGCCGCGAGCGGGAGGGCCGGGAGGGCCGCGAGCGGGAGGGCCGCGAGGGCTGGCAACCGTGCATCGCGCGGACGCTGACGGACGAGCCCGCACAGCCAGGGGCGTGAGTGCCGAGTGAGTGCCGGCGACCTAGTGCCTGCAGTGAGTCACTCAAAGCCAGAGACGAGGTCTGATCTGACGTGGCCCGTGACTCGACGAGAACAGCCCCTGATCCGCGTTTCCGCAGGTCAGGGGCTGTTCATTGATGGTGGGCGATACCCAGGACGCACAGCCAGGTGAAGGTGTGGAACAGCCCGTCCCACACGGTGTTGATCCTCAACCCGTGGACGGTGTCCGCCGGGTAGTACGCGACCCCGATCCGGTCGGTGTTGGTGCTGGTCAGCATGTGGTGCCACTGCAGGATCTGGTGCAGCAGGATCCCGTCGACGAACCCGCCGAGCCCGACCCCCAGGATGGTCCCGGGCAGCCGGATGCTGGGCGGTGTCACCGTCCGGGGTTGCGGCGAGGCCTCACCGTGCGCGGACATCATGCTCCTCGGCCTGTAGGTGGTCACCGGGCGTCCGGCGCCATACCCGCCGTCGGGAGCTGGCAACCACCTCAGTGACCGTGGTGTCGGCGCGAAGACCGCCTGCTCGGCGTTGCGCCCCGACCGAGGCGGCCGAATAGCGCAGGATGTGGCTGGATGGAGGTCCTGCGGGGCAGGCGGGGAGAGTCGTGGCCCGGTCCAGGGACTATGCCCTCGAGTCGCGGCGGGAGGTGACCCGCCAGAGCCGGCGCGGCAGGTCGCCCTCCTCGAACGCGGTGAGGTCCAGCAGGGTGAAACCGGCGCCGAGCCGGTCGACGAGCGCCCGGTCGAAGAAGTGGACGACGAACCCGCCGTTCTCGAACATGTCATCCCCGTACGGCGTGCCGACGCCGTAGTGCGCGTCCCCGGTGTGCCGCACGGTGTAGACGTGCAGCCCACCGGGGCGCAGGACCCGGTGCACCTCGCCGAGCGAGCCGTTCCAGCTCGGGGGTGGTCAACGCCATGCTGAACAGCATGTGGCTGTACACCGCGTCGACGCTGGCGTCGGGTAGGGGCAGCGGCTGCCGGACGTCGTGGGCCGCGGTGCGCAGTGCATCCGCGTGCCCGCTCATCTCTGCGGCCGCCCGCAGCTCATCGAGGGCGTCGGCGGCGTAGTCCAGCGCCGTGACGTCCAGACCGCGCCCGCAGGAAGGCCAGGCTGTCCCGTCCCTGTCCGGCGCCGAGCTCGAGCACCTGCTGCACGTGCTCGCGGCCGAACAGCTCAACCGCGTAGACCCCCGGACTGCTCGGGTCGGTGCCGTACATGGCGGGGTGAGCCGTGAAGGTGGCCTGCCAGTGCTCGCGCTGGGCGTCGAGCTTGGCGCCCGGGTTCGTCATCGGGAAACCCTGGTCAGGAGCTGCGGTCGCCGGTGAGCTGCGGCGATGACGGTGGGCAGGTCGGTGCTGGCGTCCCGGTTGTAGGGCAGCCGGGACAGCAGCTTGCCCATCGCGCAGGTGTTGGTCAGGGCGGCGGTGGTCAGGCCGGCGCCGATGGCCGCCGAGAGCCACTTCGCCCTCGGGGCGACGATGCTGGCCAGGACGCCCGTGAGCACCAGGCTGCCGGCGACGAGGCGGACCTGGCGCTCGAGGTCCCAGCGGGCCGGGCCCGGTTGACCGGCGCGCCGGCCTGCTGCCAGGCGGTGATGCCGCCGTCCAGGACGTGCAGGTTGGCCAGGCCGGTGCCGGCCAGCAGGGCCTCGGCCTGCCCGGCGCGGGCGCCGGAGCGGCAGATCAGCACGACGTCCTGGTCGAGGTGCTCGCGCAGCTCGTCCCGGTGCTCGCGCAGCAGGTCCAGCGGCACGTTGTAGGAGCCGGGGATGTGGGCGGTGGTGAACTCCGCGGGGGTGCGGACGTCCAGCAGGCGCGGGCCGTCGGTGGTCGCGGTCCACTCGCGCAGGGACTGCGGCGTCGAGGCGGGCGGGCTTGGTGCGGGGTGGTGCTGGTGGTCATGACTGTCCTTCGTGGTGGCGTGATCGTGCGGGGACGGGTCAGAGGAGCTGGGTCAGAGGAGCTGGGGGATGCTGCGGACGGCGGTGTAGAGGGCGACCACGACCAGGAGCACGGTGAACGCCCGGGACAGCACCTCGGGTCGGACCCGGGAGGCGACCCGGCCGCCGAGCAGGCTGCCGACGACCGCGGCGGCGGTGAAGACGCCGATGACGGTCCAGTCGATGCTGATGCCGTGGCCGGCCCGGGAGGCCAGGGCGGTGGCGCTGTTGACGGTGATCACCAGCAGCGAGGTGCCGACCGCCACCGGCATCGAGAACCCCAGGGCCAGGACCAGGGCCGGGACGACGGCGAAGCCGCCGCCGACGCCGAAGAACCCGGTCAGCAGCCCGACCGCGGTCGCGGTGACCACGACCTTGGCGGCGCGGGGGCAGTCGCAGACGAAGCGCGGGGTGAACGCGATGATCGGGTCGTACGCCTCGTCGACCAGCCCGGCGCCGCGCGCGGCCGTGCCGCTGGCGGGCGATCATGACGCCCGCGACGACGAGCATCAGCACCGAGAACGCCGCGAGCAGGACGGCCGGTGCGACGCTGGCCGACAGGCGCGAGCCGTACCAGGACCCGGCCACGCCCAGGACCCCGAACAGCAGGCCCTGGCCCACGCGGACCCGGCCGGCCCGGGCGTGGGCGACCATCCCGGTCAGCGAGGTGATCCCGACGATGACCAGCGACCCGGTGGTCGCCGCGACCGGGCTCTGCCCCAGCACGTAGACCAGGGCCGGCACGGTCAGGATCGACCCGCCGCCACCGAGGGCGCCCAGGCTCAGGCCGATGAGCAGCCCGAGGGGAATGGCAGAGCAAGCACGAGGGGTCTCCGTCCAGGCTCACGCGCCGGCCTGGACGCTCTCGGCCATCGGCAGCCCGGCGGCCGCGGCGTGCTCGTCGTAGGAGTCGTCCACGGCCACCACCCGGTGGCCGTGCGCGGCCAGGATCGACGCGCCGATCGAGGCGCGGTAGCCGCCGGCGCAGTGCACCCAGACCTCACCGGCCGGGACCTCGTCCAGGCGCCCGAGCAGCTCGTGCAGCGGGATGCTCACCGCGCCCTCGAGGTGGGACTCGTCGTACTCGGGGGTGCGGCGCACGTCCACGACGGCCACGGTGCGGTGGTGGCGGACCTGGGCCAGGTCGGCGAACGTGGCCCGCTCGAACCGGCCCAGCGGGCCGTCGGTCCACTGCTCCGGGGTGCCGGTGGCCGCGGCCGCGGGGCGGTCGATGCCGATCCGGACCAGCTCGCGCTGGGCCTCGGCGACCTGCTCGGGGGTCTCGCCGAGCAGCGTCAGCGGGGTGCCCCACGGGATCAGCCAGCCCAGGTAGGTCGCGAGCTGGCCGTCGATGCCGAAGTTGAGCGTGCCCGGCACGTGCCCGGCGGCGAACGCGGTCCGGGTGCGCAGGTCGACCAGCCACTCCCCCGCCTCCAGCCGGGCCCGCAGCGCGGCCTTGTCCGCCGGTGCGGGGGCGCTCAGGTCGGGTGCGGCGGGGCCGGCGGCGTTGGCCGGGCCCATCTGGGCGTAGTACGCCGGCCAGGCGTCCAGCCCGGCCAGCAGCTCCTCCACCCACGCCTGCTCGTCCTGGGTCAGGGCCGGGTTGCTGCGCTTCTCCTGCCCGATCGTCGAGGACGTCGCCTCGGACTGGGTGGCCGAGCAGAAGCTGCCGAACCCGTGGGTGGGCAGCACCTGCGCGGCGTCCGGCAGCGCCGTCGGCGAGCCGGTGCGCCGAGGCGTACTGGTGGTGCACCAGGGCGTGGGTGTGGTCCGGGCCGAGCAGGTCCGGGCGACCGGTCGAGCCGAACAGCAGCGACCCGCCGGAGAACACCCCGACCTGCTCCCCGTCGGCGGTCCAGCGCGTAGGACAGGTGGGTGAAGGTGTGCCCCGGCGTCGCGATGACGGTGACCCGCAACGACGGGCTCACCTCGACCACGTCACCGTCACGGACCGGGACCCGCTCGTAGGCCACCTCGTCGGCGGCGTTGACGTGGTACGCCGCGCCGGTCGCCCGGGCCAGCGCCAGGCCGCCGGTGACGTAGTCGTTGTGCAGGTGGGTCTCGAAGACGTGGGTGATCCGCACCCCCGCCTGCTGCGCCAGGGCCAGCACCCGGTCGATGTCACGCTGCGGGTCGACCACCAGGGCGACCTGCCCGTCATGGGCCAGGTAGCTGCGGTCCCCCAGGGTCGGGGTGTCGATCGGGACGATGGTGACCATCGGCGAAGGTCCTCTCGAGCAGGTGTCAGGTCCGCCGCGCGGTCACCGGCGGGCCATGGGACGGGCGCGTCGGCCGACGCTCCCTCGATACCCAGGGGGGTATCTGTCATGGTCCAACCGTAGCCCCGACCGGGCCATTCCGTCGACCTCGCTCCGGCACCTGTGACATACCCCACTGGGTATGCTTGGACCCACCGGAATGGCGGCTCAGGTGGTGCGGTTGATACCCCCGAGGGTATGATCACCTTCGAGCAGACCGTCCGCAAGCGGCGGCATCGTGCTCGTGGACTTCTGGGCGTCCTGGTGCGGACCGTGCCGGATGTTCGCCCCGGTCTACGAGCAGGCGTCGGCCGCGCACCCCGACATCGTCTTCGGCAAGGTCGACACCGAGGCCGAGCAGTCCCTGGCCGCCGCCGCCCGGATCACCTCCATCCCGACGCTGATGGGCTTCCGCGACGGGATCCTCGTCTTCAGCCAGCCCGGCGCCCTGCCCGCCGCCGCCCTGGAGCAGGTCATCGCCGGCATCCGCAGCCTCGACATGGACGCCATCCGCGCCGAGGTCCACAAGCGCACAGCCCAGCAAGGCGTCCTGACCGGCACCGCGGCCGCACGACGTCACCGACCCAGCCGAGGAAGGAACGCCATGACCTACGCGCTCACCACCACCGTCCAGCAGCCCTTCGACCCGACGCTCGCCGCGGCCCGGGAGGCCTTGGCCGAGCAGGGTTTCGGGGTGCTGACCGAGATCGACATCCGGGCCACCATGAAGGCCAAGCTCGACGTCGACGTCCCGCCCCAGGTCATCCTCGGCGCCTGCCGCCCGCCGCTGGCGCACGCCGCCCTGCAGGCCGAGCCGTCGGTCGGGCTGCTGCTGCCGTGCAACGTCGTCGTCCGCGCGGTCGACGACGACACCACCCTGGTCGAGGCCCTTGACCCCGCGGTCATGGTGAGCCTGACCGGCAACGAGGCCCTCGCCCCGGTCGCGACCGAGGCGGGCAGCGGCTCGCCGCAGCCCTCGACGCCCTCACCCGCGTCGACGCGCCGCTGACCGCACGACGACCCCCACGACGACACCCCACGACGACGAAGGAACCACGATGGTCGAGCTGAACCCCGAGGACATGGGCGCCGTGGTCAACCGACTGCGCCGGGCCCAGGGCCAGATCGGCGGCATCCTGCAGATGATCGAGGAGGGCCGCGACTGCAAGGACGTCGTCACCCAGCTCGCCGCCGTCAACCGGGCCCTGGACCGGGCCGGCTTCGCGATCATCGCCACCGGGCTCAAGCAGTGCCTGACCGACCCCGACGGCGCCGACTCGCTCGACACCGCCGCCATGGAGAAGCTCTTCCTCTCCCTGGCCTGACCCGTGACCACGGCTTGACCCCACGCACACCGCCCACCACGCCGAGCACACCTGCCCGCGCGCCACCCGTCAAGACTGAAGGAGCACCAGCAATGAGCAGCACCATCGAGCACCGTGTCCTGATCATCGGCGGCGGGAACGCCGGCCTGTCCGTGGCGGCTCGCCTGCGCCGCGCCGGCGTGGAGGACGTCGCCGTCCTCGAACCGTCGGACACGCACTACTACCAGCCCCTGTGGACCCTCGTCGGTGGTGGCCGCGCCCCAGCCACGGAGAGCCGGCGCAGCCAGGCCAGCGTCACGCCCAAGGGCGTGGCGTGGATCAAGGACGCCGCCCGGGAGGTCGACGCCGAAGCACAGGTCGTCACCACCGCCACCGGCGCCAAGGTCCACTACGACTACCTGGTCGTCGCGCCCGGCATCCAGTTGGACTGGGACAAGGTCCCCGGCATGGGCGCCGCCCTCGAGACCCCCGCGGTCTCCAGCAACTACCGCTACGACCTGGCGCCCAAGACCTGGGACCGGATCCGGGCGATGCGCTCGGGCACCGCCGTGTTCACGATGCCCGCCGGGCCGATCAAGTGCGCCGGTGCGCCGCAGAAGATCGCCTACCTCGCCGCGGACCACTGGCGCCGCGAAGGGGTCCTGGACGACATCCGCGTCGTGCTGGTCCTGCCCACCCCAGGCATGTTCGGGGTGAAGGTTTTCGCTGACGAGCTCGACGCGCGTCGTGGCCCGCTACGGCATCGAGGTGCACAAGAGCAGCGAAGTCACCGCGGTCCACCCGGAGCAGCACACGGTGACGATCACCAACAACACCGACGGCACCTCCCAGGAGCTGGGCTACGACTTCCTGCACGTGGTCCCGCCGCAGTCCGCCCCGGACTGGGTCAAGGCCAGCCCGCTGGCCGACCCCGACAACCCCGGTGGGTACGTCCAGGTCGACAAGCACACCCTGCAGCACACCCGGTACCCCAACGTGTTCGCCCTGGGCGACGCCGGCTCCACCCCGAACAGCAAGACCGGCGCCGCGATCCGCAAGCAGGCCCCCGTCCTGGTCAGCAACCTGCTGGCCGCGATGGACGGCCGCACCCTCCCGGCCAGCTACGGCGGCTACGCCTCCTGCCCGCTGACGACCGCACCGGGACAAGATGCTGCTGGCCGAGTTCGACTACACCCTCCAGCACACCCCGAGCATCCCGCTGATCGACACCACCCGTGAGCGACGCGACATGTGGTACCTCAAGCGGCGCGGCCTGCCGTTCCTGTACTGGAATGCCATCCTGCGTGGCCGCGCGTGAGCGGCCACGCACCCGACCGGGCCGGGTGCCACACGCACGACGCCGCGTCCTGGGACGCTCGGTACACCCAGGCGGCCCAGGACAACGGCACCGCGTGGAGCCGGACCCCGAACGCAACCCTCAAGTCCCTGCTGGCCGACGCCGCCCCCGGCGCGGCGGTCGATCTCGGCGCCGGTGAGGGCCGCAACGCGATCTGGCTGGCCAGCCGCGGGTGGGACGTCACCGCCGTCGACTTCTCCGAAGCCGGCTTGGCCACCGGCCGTACCCGGGCCGACAGCCTCGGCCTCACGCTGACCTGGGTGCGCGCCGACGTGACCGTCTGGTCACCGCCGGGCCCGGTGGACCTGGTCCTGCTGGCCTACCTCCAGCTGCCCGGCCAGGCTCTTCGAGGCGTCCTGGAGCGGGCCGCCACTTGGCTGGCCCCCGGCGGCCGGCTCGTCGTCATCGGTCACGACCTGGACAACCTCACCCGCGGCCACGGCGGCCCACAGGACCCGGACGTGCTGCACACCACCGCCTTGCTCGCGGCCGGCGCCGCGTCGTTGGCCATCGACCGGTGTTCATGCTGGTGGGCGATACTGGGTTTGAACCAGTGACCTCTTCCGTGTCAAGGAAGCGCGCTACCACTGCGCCAATCGCCCGTGAGGAGTCACGAGATGGTGCTGCCTCGTACTGCGAGGTGGAGACGGGATTTGAACCCGTGTACACGGCTTTGCAGGCCGTTGCCTCGCCTCTCGGCCACTCCACCGTGAGGGCCGCAGACCTCCACCGAGAAGGCGAGTTCTCGGTGGAGGCCTGAAGCCTCCGAGCGGACAACCGGGCTCGAACCGGCGACCTCAACCTTGGCAAGGTTGCGCTCTACCAACTGAGCTATGTCCGCGTGGTGTGAACGTCAGCGGTGTAGTTCCCCGCTGTGCGTGCGGTCAGACATTAACCGATCTGAGGGATCGGAGTCCAACTGGCCCTCCGGACCCCCCTCGTCGTGCCGTCCGCGGACCCGCACTGGGGGCCCTGTTCGGGGGCCTCGCCGGGGCCCGCAGGCGCACGCGGGGCGGGCGGGGCGGGGGGTGCTTGCGGACCGGGGTCGAGGCCGCGTCGGGCATGGGCGTCAGCGGCCGCTCATGGCGGACGTGGCGCCCTTCGCTGCCCTCGCCACCCCGGTGACCGTCCTCCTCCTCGCGACGGTCGTCCCTGTCCTCGCGGCGACGCCCGACCTCCCGGCGCAGCCACCCGACCAGCTGGGCCCGCGAGCTCAGCCGCTCCTCCACCGGCCAGAGGGTGCGCATGGCGGCGTTGAGGGCCGCGCCGATGAGCACGGCGATGGCCAGGAAGTAGAGCCAGATGAGCACCACGATGGGCGCCGCCAGCGGCCCGTAGATGGACCGGGAGCTGCCGCCGATGGAGTTGCCCAGGTAGATCCGCAGGAACAGCGAGGACAGCACCCAGATGGTCAGCGCGAGGACCGCGCCCGGGATGTCGCGCACCCACGGCGAGCGCCGCGGCGTGCTGATGTGGAACAGCGTGGTGAGGCTGGCCGTCGTCGCCACCACCACGACCGGCCAGTAGAGGCGCGTTCAGGAAGTCCAGCCGGCTCGGCAGCAGCTCGGCGACCAGCGACGGGCCGATCAGCACCAGCGGGATGACGATCGCCCCGATGAGGATCGAGATGAAGTAGAGGCTGAGGCTCAGCACCCGGGTGCGGATGATCCCGCGCACCCCGCTCTGGCCGTACATGATCGAGATGGTGTCGACGAAGACGTTCAGCGCCCGCGACCCCGACCAGACCGAGACCAGCAGACCGATCGAGATGACGTCGGAGCGGCCGTTGCCGAGCACGTCGTCCACCGTGGGGACGATCACGTCCCGGACGCTGGAGTCGGTCAGGAAGCGCGCGGCGTAGACGCTGATCGCGTGGGAGACCTGGGCGACGGTGTCGGGCCCGAGCCAGCGCCCGACGTAGCCGGCGCCGCCGAACAGCCCGAACAGCAGCGGCGGCAGGGACAGCAGCGCGAAGAAACCGGCCTCGGAGGCGAGCCCGGTCACCCGGTAGCGCATGCACACCCGCACCGTCTCGACCGTGAGACGGGCCAGGGTGGCCGCCCCCGGCACCCGCGCCAGCCCGCGCAGCACCCGGCCCCGGACCGTCATCGCCGCCGACCAGTCGGGACGTCTGGGCAGGTCACACAGCAGGAAGCCACCCCCCAACGGTAGCCGTCGACGCCGGGCAGAGCGCCGGGACACGGCGGTCGCGGCGCGTCAGGGCCAGCGGGTACGGCGTGTGGCACGGTTCACAGGGGCAGCGCGTCGCCTTCGGCCGCCTGACGCTCCTTGCTGCCCGGCAGGCCACGCACCAGGGCGATCAGCGCCACCGCCAGCAGCGCCCCCAGCGCCGGCCCCGCGAGGTAGACCCACCAGCCGTCGTAGTCGTTGGCCACGATGTCCGGCCCGAGCGTGCGTGCCGGGTTCATCGACGCGCCGCTGATCGGGCTGGCGAAGAGGCCGAGCAGGGCCACGGTCGCCCCGACCGCCAGGGCGGCGTTGTGCCCGATGCTGCGGTAGCCGGTGGCGGTGTTGAGGATCACACTCACGAGGATGGCGGTGAGCACGGTCTCCATCACGAACGACCGCCAGGTGCCGCCCGGGGTGGCGACCGGGTAGTTCCCGCCCGCCGCGACGTGGCCGAACATCACCTGCAGGAACCAGGCGGCCGCCACCGCGCCGGCCAGCTGGGCCACGAGGTAGGGCAGCACCCACGCCCTCCGGAACGTGCCTCGGGCGGTGAAGGCCAGGGTGACGGCCGGGTTGATGTGCAGCCCCGACAGCGGCCCCCAGGCGTAGATCATCGCCATGACCACGGCCCCGGGGGCCACCACGGCCGCCGTACGGGAGATCGGGGTCCCGGCGACGTACTGGTTGATCACGCCGGACCCGGCGGCCACCAGCACCAGCACCGCGGTCCCGACGAACTCGATGATGACCCGGATCCACAGCGGCCGCTGCCGCAGCGTGTCCTCCTCGAAGCGGATCAGGTACCTGTGCCGGATCGCCTCGTCGTGCGCCTGCTCGTCGGTGCTCCCAGGCGGTGGGGTCTGGCTCATGTCCGCTCCTCACTGCACCCGTTGTTGCGCAACCGTAGGCGGGACCCCGGGCGGCGGGCATCCCCCGGCGAGGATGAAGGGTCCAGATGTGGTCCAACGGCCCGGACAGGTCACAATGACTCCGACGCTCCGCTTCATCGACGCAACGAAGGACCCCATGGACATCTGGCCCGGTAACCCCTATCCCCTCGGGGCGACGTTCGACGGCGGCGGAGTGAACTTCGCCGTCTTCTCCGAGGTCGCCGAGCGCGTTGAGCTGTGCCTCATCGACGACAAGGGCGCCGAGACGCGGTACGACCTGCGCGAGGTGGACGGCTACGTGTGGCACGCGTACGTGCCCAACCTCCAGCCCGGTCAGCTCTACGGCTACCGCGTGCACGGACCGTACGAGCCCGAGAACGGCCACCGCTGCAACCCCGCCAAGCTGCTGCTCGACCCCTACGCCAAGGCCATCGACGGCCAGATCGACGGCGACGAGGCCCTGTTCTCCTACCGCTTCGGCAAGCCCGAGGAGTTCAACGCCGAGGACTCCCTCGGCCACACCATGCTCTCGGTCGTGGTCAACCCGTTCTTCGACTGGGGCCACGACCGCCCGCCGCGGCACGAGTACCACGAGAGCGTCATCTACGAGGCCCACGTCAAGGGCCTGACGATGACCCACCCCGGCATCCCCGACGAGATCCGCGGGACCTACGCCGCGCTCGGCCACCCGGCGATGATCGAGCACCTCAAGACGCTCGGGATCACCGCGATCGAGCTGATGCCCGTGCACCAGTTCGTGCAGGACACGACGCTGGTCGACAAGGGCCTGTCCAACTACTGGGGCTACAACACCATCGGCTTCCTCGCGCCCCACAACGACTACGCCGGCACCGGCACCCGCGGACAGCAGGTGACCGAGTTCAAGAGCATGGTCAAGTCGCTGCACGAGGCGGACATCGAGGTCATCCTCGACGTGGTCTACAACCACACCGCCGAGGGCAACGAGAACGGCCCGACGATCGCCTTCCGCGGTCTGGACAACGCGGCGTACTACCGGCTGGTCGACGAGGACAAGGCCCACTACTACGACACCACGGGCACCGGCAACAGCCTGCTGATGCGCCACCCGCACGTGCTGCAGCTGATCATGGACTCGCTGCGCTACTGGGTGACCGAGATGCACGTCGACGGCTTCCGCTTCGACCTCGCCGCCACCCTGGCCCGCCAGTTCCACGAGGTCGACCGCCTGTCGGCGTTCTTCGACCTCGTGCAGCAGGACCCGGTGGTCAGCCAGGTCAAGCTCATCGCCGAGCCCTGGGACGTCGGCGACGGCGGCTACCAGGTCGGCAACTTCCCGCCCCTGTGGACCGAGTGGAACGGCAAGTACCGCGACACGGTCCGTGACTTCTGGCGCGGCGAGCCGGCGACCCTCGGCGAGTTCGCCTCGCGTCTCACCGGATCCAGCGACCTCTACGCCCACTCGGCCCGCAAGCCGATCGCCTCGATCAACTTCGTCATCGCCCACGACGGCTTCACCCTGCGGGACCTGGTGTCCTACAACGAGAAGCACAACGAGGCCAACGGCGAGGGCAACAACGACGGCGAGAGCCACAACCGCTCGTGGAACAGCGGCGTCGAGGGTGAGACCGACGACCCGGAGATCCGCGCGCTGCGGCTGCGTCAGCAGCGCAACCTGCTGGCCACGCTGCTGCTCAGCCAGGGCGTGCCGATGATCGCCCACGGCGACGAGGTCGGCCGCACCCAGCACGGCAACAACAACGCCTACTGCCAGGACAGCGAGCTGGCGTGGGTGGACTGGAAGCTCGACGACGAGCGCGCCGAGCTGCTGGAGTTCACCGCGGGCCTGGTCGAGCTGCGCCGCAGCCACCCGGTGTTCCAGCGCCGCCGGTTCTTCGCCGGCGACCCGGGCCACGGCGGCCAGAGCGAGCTCGGTGACATCGAGTGGTTCTCCCCCGACGGCACCGAGATGGACGAGGAGGACTGGCGCAACGGCTACGCGCGCACCCTGATGGTCTTCCTCAACGGCGAGGCCATCCCCGAGCCCGACCGGCTCGGCCGGCCGATCGTGGACGCGCACTTCCTGCTGCTGTTCAACGCCCACAGCGACACGGTGGAGTTCACCGTGCCGCCCAAGGAGTACGGCGAGGAGTGGGTGGTCCGCCTGGACACCACCGAGGCCGTGCTGCCCGACGGCAGCACCACCTGGGAGCCGGGCTCGGTGCACCCGATCACCGGGCGCTCCGTCGTCGTGCTGTCCACGCCGCCGTCCAACGGCCGCGGCTGACCCCTCCCGCAGGTCCGGCCCGGCACCGCCCCTCAGGCGGTGCCGGGCCGGCGCGTTCCCCGGGCCGCTGAGCGGCCGTCAGGTGCGGACCGCTGAGCGCCCGTCAGGTGCGGGCCAGGCGCTCCTTCTCGACCTCGATGTCGAAGTCGGGCCCCGGCCACTGCGGCGCCATCAGCCGCAGGTGCTCCAGCAGCAGCTGCTGGACGGCGAGGCGGGCGTACCACTTGCGGTCGGCGGGGACGACGAACCACGGCGCCGCGTCGGTCGAGCACTTGTCCAGGACCGCCTGGTAGGCCTCCTGGTAGGCCGGCCACTGCGCCCGCTCGTCGATGTCGCCCGGGTTGTACTTCCAGTACTTGTCGGGCCGTTCGAGCCGCTCCCCCAGCCGGGCCTTCTGCTCGTCGCTGGACAGGTGCAGCATCACCTTGACGACGGTCGTGCCCGAC
The DNA here is from genome assembly GCA_963828995.1 of uncultured Actinomycetota bacterium. GTDB lineage: Bacteria > Actinomycetota > Actinomycetes > Actinomycetales > Dermatophilaceae > CAVRTM01. The sequence goes on along the minus strand of CAWHHB010000005.1, from coordinate 33,582 downwards.
TCCACCACGGAGGCCTCGAAGCGTGTTGATCTGGGCGTAGCGGCGGGCCCAGGTCGCCCGGGGCACCAGGTCGTGCACGCGGGCGATCAGCACGTCCTCGTAGTGGGAGCGGTCGAACACCCCGATCTGCCCGGGCGTCGGCAGCGCGTTGCGGATGCGCCACAGGAAGGGATGGGCCTTCTCCTGCGCGGTCGGGGCCTTGAACGCGGTGTAGCGCACCCCCTGCGGGTCGACCGACCCCACGACGTGCCGCATGATCCCGCCCTTGCCGGCGGTGTCCATCCCCTGCACCACCAACAGGATCGCGCGCGTCCCGCCGGTGCGGGACTCGGCGTAGAGCCGCTCCTGCAGGTCGTCCAGCTCACCGTCGGTGGAGGCGGTCAGCGCCGCGGCCCCCGCCTTGCCTCCGCTGAAGCCGGGCGTGGACCGTGGGTCCAGGGCGGACAGGGTGAACCCCTGCCCGGCCCGCAGCGCGACGGTGAACGCCGTGGCGGCCGACGCGTCCTCGACGTCGGCGGCCGCGGCCAGCTTGCCGCCGGACGACCCGCCGCCGTCCCCCTTGCCGTCATCCCCCTTGGCTCCCTTGACCCCCTTGCCCTTGCCGCCCGCGTCCGCGGTGCCGCCGGATTTCCCCTTGCTCTTCTTCGCGCTCTTGGCCATGGGGGTGATCGTGGCACTACCCCTGCCCGCGCGCGACCCCTCCGCCGGCCTCGCGGGCCAGCGCCGTCAGCCGCGACACGGCCCGGAAGTACTTCTTGCGGTAGCCCCCGCGCATCAGGTCCGGGGTGAACAGGTCACCCAGCGGCGTGCCGCTGGCGAAGACCGGGACGTCCCGGTCGTACAGCCGGTCGGCGAGGACGACCAGCCGCAGCGCGACGTTCTGGTCCGAGATCGGGTGCACCCCCTGCCAGCCCACGGTGTCGACACCGTCCAGCAGCGCGCCGTACCGGCTGGGGTGCACCGTCGCGAGGTGGGCGAGCAGGTCGTCGAAGCGGTCCAGCGCGCCACCGTCACCGTCCACCCGGCTGGCCACCTCGTCGTCCGACAGCGGCTCGGGGCTGGGCGCGAGCCCGCGGTGGCGGTAGTCCTCCCCGTCGACCGTCACGACCTGGAACCGGGCCGACAACGCCTGGATCTCGCGCAGGAAGTCGTCCGCGGCGAACCGGCCCTCGCCCAGGGCGCCCGGCAGGGTGTTGGACGTCGCGGCCAGGGACACCCCCGCGTCGGCCAGCCGGGTCAGCAGCGTCGACATCAGCACCGTGTCGCCGGGGTCGTCGAGCTCGAACTCGTCGATGCAGAGCAGCCGGTGGCCCCGGAACGCCTCGACCGTCTGGGCGAAGCCGAGCGCGCCGACCAGGTTGGTGAAGCCGACGAACGTGCCGAACGCCTTGGGCCCCTCGGCGGCGTGCCAGAGGCTGGCCAGCAGGTGCGTCTTGCCGACGCCGAAGCCCCCGTCGAGGTAGATGCCCCCCGCCGTCGGGCGTCGCCCGCCGCCGCAGCGACCAGCGGCGCCCGCTGCCACCGCTGTCCAGCGCCCCGGCGAAACGCTCGAGGTGCCCCACGGCGGCCGCCTGGCTGGGCTGGGCGGGGTCGGGACGGTAGGTGGAGAACCGCTCGGCGTCGAACCTCGGCGGCGGCACCAGCTCGGCGACCAGTCGCTCCGGCGGGACCTCCGGTCGGCGGGCGGTCAGGCCGGGGCTGCGCACGGGTCGGGACACGGCGCCAGCGTAGTGACTGGCAGGATGCGGCCATGCACCTGCTCCTGCCGTCCCCGGCGGAACGCCCCTGGGCCGCCGGCCTGGACGACGACGCCCTGGCCGCCCTCTACGGCTACCCGCACGGGGTCACCGCCGAGCGGCCGTGGGTGCGGGCCAACTTCGTCTCGACGCTGGACGGTGCGGCCACCGGACCGGACGGCCGCTCGGGGTCGATCAACACCGGCGCGGACCGGGAGGTGTTCGCGCTGCTGCGGGCGCTGGCCGACGTGGTCGTGGTCGGTGCCGGTACGGCGCGCGCCGAGGGCTACCGGCGGGTCGTCACCCGCACGAAGTGGCGGGACCGGCGCGCAGCCGCAGGGCAGACCGCGCACCCTGCGGTCGCGGTCGTCAGCCGCTCCGCCCGGGTCCCACCGCTGCTGGCCGAGCAGCGGGCGGAGTCCGGCGACGCCTACCTGCTGACGTGCGCCGCGGCGGGGGCCACGGCCCTGGCGGCCGCCGGGCGGGCCCTGGGTGAGGACCACGTCCTCGTCCACGGCGAGGAGTCCGTCGACCTGGCCGCCGGCCTCGCCGACCTGGCGGGTCGGGGCATGCCGCGGGTGCTCAGCGAGGGCGGCCCCCACCTGCTGAGGGACCTGACCGCCGCGGGCCTGCTGGACGAGCTGTGCCTGACCCTGGTCCCGACCGTGATCAGCGGCGACCACCCGCGCATCACCGCCGGCGGGCCGGTCACCGCAGACCTGCATCCGCTGCTCCTGATCGAGAGCGAGGGCACCCTGCTCGGACGCTGGGCCCGGGCCGGCGTCAGCCTGGAGCCAGGAACCGCCTGACCACGTCGTCCCACCGCTCGGCGTCCACGTTCCACTCCTTGGTGTGCCGCGCGTCCCGCCACGGCTCGTAGGTCACCAGGTCGGGCCGCTTGGCGGCCAGCGCGGCCGAGGGCCCCACCGGCACGAACTCGTCGTCCTCGGAGTGCACCAGCAGCATCGGGTGGGTCAGCTCTTCCGAGCGGCGCACCCAGTCGGTCTGCGCCACGTCGATCGGCTCGTGCACGCCGACCAGCCGCCGTGCCGACCGGCGCCCCATCAGGGTGCGGCTCATCGCCCCCACCGGCGCCGGCACCCGGTTGGCGGCGGCGTGGTGGCGCAGCACGTCGGCCCAGTCGATCACCGGCGCGTCGAGGACCACCCGCGAGACGCGACCGGACAGCCAGGACCGGTCCAGGGTCTGCAGCACGATCGCCCCGCCCATCGACCACCCCGCCAGGACGATGTCGCGGGCACCGGCCTCGACCGCGTGGATCATCGCCGCCTCGACGTCGCGCCACTCGGAGAGCCCCAGGTTGTAGCGACCATCGGGGCTGGGCGGTGCGCCGATGTCGTTGCGGTACATGGGGATCAGCGTCGTGTAGCCCAGCTCGTGCGTCACCGGCACGGCGCGCAGGCACTCCTCACGGCGGGCACCGCGGCCGTGCACGAGGATCACCCACCGGTCCCCGGCGCCGGCCGCGGACGGCTCACCGGGCACCTGCCAGGCCGGCAGGTCGCCGAGCTCGGAGCGGACCCGGACGTCGTGCGTCTCCAGCCCGAGCGCCTCCCGGGGGCTCCCGGCGTAGTAGTACTGGTTCCACCGGGCGAAGCCCACCGTGAGCCGGCCGGCGTCCACCCCCTCCAGCCGCCGGGTCACCCGGCCGCGCTCGTGGTCGACGTCGAGCAGCTCGCCCACCCGGGCGTGGCCCTCACCGCCGTCCAGCCACAGGCCGTAGCGACCACGCACCGCGGTCTCGGCGGTCAACCCGAGGGTGACCCGGTCGGCCTCCACCGCCAGGATCTGGGTGTCGTCGGGGCGGCGCGGGTCGGGCGTCACCACGCGACGGGCGAAGTACGTTGCGGCTCCGAGCGATCCAGCAGCCGACATGCCGGCCATGATGGCGCCGGCGGCCCCCGCCACCACGGCCCCCTTGCGCACGGCCCCGCTCCTCGACGTCATGCACGCATCATGCCAGCAGCCACCGACGCCGCCCGGGCGGCCGTCTTCGCGCGGTCCGTGCGCGTCGCCCGGCCCGGGGCGACATACTGCGGTGGTGGACCTGCCCATCGACCTGCCCGTCGCCCCCATGCTCGCCAAGGCGATCCCCTCCGTGCCGGACGCCGATGCCGTCGCCGGCGGGTTCTCCTACGAGCCCAAGTGGGACGGCTTCCGATGCATCATCCTGCGCGACGGTGACGAGGTCGAGCTGGCCAGCCGGGGGTCCAAGCCGCTCACCCGCTACTTCCCCGAGGTGGTCGAGTCGGTCCGCCGCCACCTGCCGCCACGGTGCGTCGTCGACGCCGAGATCGTCGTACGGGCAGGCGAGCCCGGCGCCCAGCGGCTCGACTGGGAGAGCCTGAGCCAGCGCATCCACCCGGCCGACTCGCGGGTGCAGCGGCTGAGCCGCGAGACGCCCGCCGAGGTCATCTGCTTCGACCTGCTCGCGCTCGGCGACGAGGACCTGATGGCGCAGCCGTTCCGGACCCGGCGCGAGCGGCTCGAGGAAGCCCTGTCCGGCCTCACCCTCGACGCACCCGTGCACCTCACCCGCGTCACCCGTGACGCCGCCACGGCCACCGACTGGTTCCAGCGGTTCGAGGGCGCCGGGCTGGACGGCGTGGTCGCCAAGGCGCTCGACCTGCCCTACCAGCCGGGCAAGCGGGTGATGCTCAAGATCAAGCACGCCCGCACCGCGGACGCCGTCGTGGTCGGCTACCGCATCCACAAGTCGGGCCAGGGGGTCGGCTCGCTGCTGCTGGGCCTGCACACCGACGACGGCCGCCTCGTCAACGTCGGCGGCATCTCGGCCTTCACCAACGCCCGGCGGCTCGAGCTCGTCGACGAGCTGGCCGACCTCGTGGTCACCGACGAGCACGGTGAGGCGGTCAAGGGCGAGACCGACCGCTCACGGTTCAGCGGCAACAAGGACGTCAGCTTCGTCCGGCTCCGTCCCGAGCGGGTGGTCGAGGTGAAGTTCGACCAGCTCGAGGGGGCCCGGTTCCGCCACGCCGCAGGCTTCCTGCGCTGGCGCCCGGACCGCGAGCCGCGGTCGTGCACGCTCGAGCAGGTGGACCGGGCGATCGCCTACGACCTGGCCGAGGTGCTCACGCACTGACCGGCGAACCGGCGCGCCGGCGCCACTGACCGGGCGGCGTCGCCCGGCGCCCGGCCCGCTCCGGCGGCGTGTCCCTTCGGGGACGATCTTGACCTTCTTGACCGAACGCTGACGAGCACCCCTGACGGATGTCACCCATCGACCCGTCGGGAACGGACGAGGTTGGCGGCACCTGGGGGCAAAAGGCCCCTTGTGTCACGAAAGCAGGTCGTCCATGCGCATTCGCGTGTTGTCCGCGGTCACCGCCGCGTTACTCGCCTCAGCAGGCACCCTCACGGTCGCCGCGACGGGGGCCACCGCCGCACCGTCGCCGACGGGGGCCGCGCACGCCGCACGGGTGTGCGCCCTTCCGTCCGCCGGCATGGCCGGCTGCCACGCCCTGGTCCGCACCGACGCCTCGGGCAAGCCCCAGGCGACCGGGACGCCGTCCGGGTACGGTCCCGCCGACCTGCAGTCCGCCTACAAGCTGGCCGGTGCGACCTCCGGCGGCCGCACCGTCGCGATCGTCGACGCCTACAACGACCCGACCGCCGAGGCCGACCTCGGCGTCTACCGCGCCCAGTACGGGCTGCCGGCCTGCACCACGGCCAACGGCTGCTTCCACAAGGTGAGCCAGACCGGCAGCAGCACCAGCCTGCCCCGGACCAACGCCGGCTGGGCGCAGGAGATCTCGCTCGACCTGGACATGGTGTCGGCCACCTGCCCCGACTGCCACATCCTGCTCGTGGAGGCCAACAGCGCCTCGTTCGCCGACCTCGGCACCGCCGTCAACCAGGCCGCGCGCACGGCCGGTGTCGTGGCCATCTCCAACAGCTACGGCGGGTCCGACGCCGCGGACAGCACCTACGGCAGCTACTACAACCACCCCGGCATCGCCGTCACGGCGTCGACCGGTGACAGCGGTTACCAGGGTGGCTCCTACCCCGCGTCCTCGTCGTACGTGACGGCCGTGGGCGGCACCAGCCTCACCCGGTCGGGCACCACGCGGGGCTGGACCGAGTCGGCCTGGTCCGGCGCCGGCGCCGGCTGCTCGACGTACAACACCGCACTGGCCGCGGCAGCGAGCTTCGACACCGGGTGCGCCAAGCGCGCGATGGCGGACGTCTCCGCCGTGGCCGACCCCAACACCGGCGTGGCCGTCTACGACTCGACGCCGAACCAGGGCAGCTCGGGCTGGCTCGTCTTCGGCGGCACCAGCGCGTCGGCTCCGATCATCGGCTCCGTCTACGCCCTGTCCGGCAACACCTCCGGCTACGCCAACGCCCTTCCCTACCAGCACTCCTCGTCCCTCTTCGACGTGACCAGCGGCTCCGACGGCACCTGCCCGACGACCCAGTGGTGCACCGCGCGGACCGGCTGGGACGGCCCCACCGGCCTGGGCACCCCGAACGGCGTCAGCGCCTTCTGACGCACACGCGGTGACCGCGTCGGCGTCGGAGCTCTCCGGCGCCCACGCGGTCACCGCCACGTCCTCCCCCAAAACACCGTCGTCCACGTCCCCGAAACGCGGTCTTTACCCTGCGTTCGGGCGGGCGGGACGATCGAACCTCAGCAGGTGGGGAGCCGGCGCACTCGCCCGGACACCTGCACCGAGGGAGGGGACCACCCATGTCCGTACGCCGACGCCTGGGCGCGGCGTTCGCCGCCACGGTGAGCACCGCTGCCATCGCAGGATTCCCGACGTCCGCGTTCGCCGCCGAGCCGGGACCCACAGCGACCGCGCGGCACCAGGGCATCACCGCCCGGGGCCAGGCCTTCATGGGGTGGAACCAGTCGGCGGAGCCGGCCGCGGGCGGGCCCGCCGACCGGGTGGCCCTCACGACGCCGTTCGCCTCAGGGTCCGGCGTCGAGGGCGTCGACGTCTCCAGCTACCAGCGGACGGTGGGTTGGTCCGGGCTCTACCAGCGCGGGGTCCGGTTCGCGTACGTCAAGGCCACCGAGGGCCGCACCTACCGCAACCCCTACTTCCACACCCAGTACCTGGGCGCCTACCGCGCCGGGATGTCGCACGGCGCTTACCATTTCGCCATCCCGAACATCTCCGGCGGCTCGACGCAGGCGTCGTACTTCGTGGCCCACGGCGGCGGCTGGACCGCGGACGGCCGCACCCTCCCGGGGGTCCTCGACATCGAGTACAACCCCTACGGGTCCACCTGCTACGGCCTGTCCCGGACCAAGATGGTCAGCTGGATCCGCTCCTTCACCAGCCGCTACCACCGGCTCACCGGCCGCGACGCGGTGATCTACACGACGCTGGGGTGGTGGCGGCGGTGCACCGGCAACTCCACCGCGTTCCACCGCACCAACCCGCTGTGGGTGGCCACGAGCAGCGGTCGGGTCGGCACGCTCCCGGGCGGCTGGCCGTACCAGACGTTCTGGCAGTACGCCGCGACCGGTGGCCTGGACCGTGACCGCTTCAACGGCAGCTTCGGCAACCTGACCCGGCTGGTCCGCGGCTGACTGCGCCCCCACGTCGAGGGCCGGCACGGTCACTCTCCCCGGTAGCTCCGGGCTGCTCAGCTCCCGCCGGGCGCGGCCGGGTGGGCGGCGACGACGTCGATCTCCACCAGGATGTCCATCAGGTCGCTGCCGACCGTCGTCCGCACCGGGAACGGCTCCGGGAAGCGCCGGGCGTACACCTCGTTGAAGGCGGCGAAGTCACGCTGCAGGTGCTGCAGGTGGACCGTCACCTTCACCACGTCGCCGAGCCCGATCCCGACGACGCGCAGGGCCGCCTCGAGGTTGTCGATGACCTGCTCGGTCTGGGCGCCGACTCCGTCCGGCACGGCCCCCGACCGGGGGTGCTCGGGGCCGAAGCCGGCCGTCCACACCACGCCGAGCGCCTCCGCGACGTGGCTGTAGGGCCCCACGGGGGCCGGCAGGTCAGGGCTGGTGTGGATGGTCCGCGTCATCAGGTCCTCCGGTCGTCGTGGCGTCCAGCACCTCGAGTGTCGGGGACTCTCGCCACGAGGCCAAGCAGCGGCCACCGGTCCGACGGCGGGACGGCGGTGCGCAGAAGTCCTCGCCCGCTCATGGCGCGCTGAGCCGGGCGTCCCCCCGCGTCGGGGAGAAGAGCTCCACCGGGTTGCCGGAGGGGTCGTCAACAATGAGCTGGCGGCCGCCCACGCCCTCGATGATGCCGCTGCGGAAGCGCACACCGGCCGCACGCAGGGCCGCAGCCGAGCTGTCGAGGTCGTCGACCTCGACCATGAACCTGTTCCAACCCCCTGGCTCCGGCCTGGCCCCGTCAGGCATCGCCTGCCCTCCTCCTCCCTGACCGCTCGGAGCGCTCAGCACCAGTCGGAGGTCACCACGGGTGAGCATCGCGAAGGTGGGAGCGGGGTGCATCTGCTCGGCGAAGCCGAGGTGCTCGCAGTAGAAGGCGATCGCCTCGTCGACGTCGTTGACGATGTAACGAACACTGGTACTCGGCATGACAGGCTCTTCTCTGCGCAACCCCCACGGTAGCCACCCGGGTTGGCTCGGGGTCAAGGCGTGCCCCCGTGATGCGCGCAGCTCCGGCCCCACCCGCCGAGCCGGCCAGCGACGACTCTGCGTTCCCGGTGACCTCTGGCCGGCAGGGCGCCTACGGCGTGTTCTTGCTGGCCGGCTGCCCCTTCCAAGCCCGCGCTCTGTCGCTCAGCCGGGAGCCGCGATGCCGCTCCCGGAGATGGCCTCGAGGAGGCCCCTGGCCCGGTGTTGCGCGGAGGTAGCGGCGGCCGGGCGGCGCGCGAAGTGGTCCACCAGGTTTGAGGCGACCAGGCGCAGCTTGGTGTTTGTCCGTTGTGAGGTCCAGCGCAACAAGTCGAATGCCGTGTCGGCGTCGATACCGTACGCGCCGATCAGGACGCCTTTGGCCTGCTCGATGGTGGCCCGGGTCTCGGCCGACCGCTGGACCGCCTCGTGAGCCACGGCTTCTATCTCCCGACGCGTCGACTCGGTGACGTCGACATAGAACCCCTGGATGGCGGTGACCACCCCGGACGTGTCGCAGACGCCCTCCCCCAGGGAGAGGACCGTGTGGACGGTGCCGCCGGCGTCAAGGACGCGATGCCGGCAGCAGAAGGGCTCCCCGGTCTCCATGACAGCTTCGAGAGTGTGCTCGGTCCTGGTTCGGTCGTCCGGGTGCTTGTGGGCAAGCATCAGCTCGGTGCTGGGGATCACTTCCCCGGGCGCGAAGCCGTGGAGGGCGTACATGCCCTCGGACCACCACCACCTGCCGCTGACGAGGTCGTAGCGGAACCGGGCGACCGGCTCGGTGGTTCCGCCCGCCAGGCCGTCGAGGGCACCAGTCCACACGTGGGATACGAGCTCCACCATCGTCCAAGCCTTTCTCGCCGGGTCCGGGGCAAGCCGCCAGGTCGTTGACGCGTCGATTCTAGGCAGCGCCGCGCGGCGCGTGGGCCGTAGTGGGGTTCGATTTGACCAGCGGTGGGCAGTACGTTTCGAGCGCAAGCCGGTCTGACGGAACGGCCGGCGGGGATGACACCACCACGACGCGGCACGCTCCGGGACGGCCCTGTCGTTGGCGCGGAGAGGGCCCGTCCCGGGGACCGTGTGGCGCGCCTCAGATGCCGGTGTGTTCGGCCCGCACCGGCTCGGGGTCCGGCACGTGGGGCATGAGCGCGTTCGGGGGTATGGAGCCGAACCGGCCGGCCTGGAAGTCCTCGAGCGCCTGCGCGAGCTCGGCTCGGGTGTTCATCACGAACGGCCCGTAGGCCGCCACGGGCTCACGGATGGGCTCGCCGCCCAGGACGAGCACCTCCAGAGCCTGACTGCTCGGGTCCTGGCGGTCGTCCGCGCGGACGCTGACCCAGTCCCCGGCCCCGAGCACCGCCAGCTGGCCGCGGCGGGTGGGGCGCCCTTCGTCCCCGACCCGGCCGGATCCGGCGAGGACGTAGACCAGGGCGTTGAAACCGGGGTTCCAGGGCAGCTGCAGCTGGGCACCCGGCGCGAGGGTGGCGTGAACCAGCGCCATCGGGGTGTGGGTCGAGCCCGGCCCGCGGTGCCCTGCCAGCTCGCCGGCGATGACGCGGACCAGAGCCCCGCCGTCCGGGGAGGCGAGCAGGGTGACCTGCTCGGCCTCCAGGCCCTGGTAGGCCGGCGCGATCATCTTGTCCCTGGCCGGCAGGTTCACCCAGAGCTGGATGCCGTGGAACAGCCCGCCGGAAACCACCAGCTCCTCGGGCGGTGTCTCGATGTGCAGAATGCCTCCGCCCGCCGTCATCCACTGCGTCGCTCCGTCGGTGATCAGCCCACCCCCGCCATGGGAGTCCTGGTGGGCGAACGTCCCGTCGATCATGTAGGTGACCGTCTCGAACCCGCGGTGCGGGTGCCATGGGGTGCCCTTGGGCTCGCCCGGCGCGTAGTCGACCTCGCCCATCTGGTCCATGTGCACGAACGGGTCGAGGTCGCTCAAGGACACCCCGGCAAACGCCCGGCGCACAGGGAAGCCCTCCCCCTCGAGCCCGTGCGGTGCACTCGTCACTGAGCTCACCGGTCGCACGACAGCCGTGGCCGGGTCCGGCACCGGGAGCCGGGGAAGGGTGAGCAGGTCGTCCACCGTCACTGCGGGCATCGCAGGCTCCTCACATTCGGATGGCCCCGTGGGTCCGCCGAGAACGACGCGTCAAGGGACACCTCGCACATCGTCCCACCGCTGCATCCCTCGCGGAAGCGTCAGGCCGAGCATGACCGATGCCGACCTCGCTCGAAGTGACCGACCAGCGGACTGATGGCGATCGGACGGAACGGGACGCTCGGCCTACCCGGGGGTGGCTACCCCGTGTCATCAGGACGGCGCGTCGGCGCCGGCGAACCGGTCGGCGCATCCAGGGTGTCAGCCACGAACACCTGGTCCTCACGCCTTCTCAACATGCCGCCGAGGGTGAGCGCCAGGACAAGAGAAACGGCCGACCACGCCGCCAACGCCAGACCCGTCCAGAACACGGTCGACATGGCCGAGCTGCGACCTGCGACAGCGGCCACCGTGAACGTCGTTGCCACCCCGATGCTGACGGTGCTGTTCATGCCAGCTCCCCTCGCCGGTTCCCTTGCCACCCCTTTGTCCTCCCCGGCCGGTACGCCGCGCCATGGGACCTTGGCACTAGTACCTGCACGGCCGGATGCCGCAGCGATGGTGCGCTCGGCGCCGTACGTCGCCACGCCTCCCGGGCTGGCGAACGGCCGAGCATCGGTACCGACGGATGAGGCTCGGCGGCCGGTCGGCTCATGCCTGAGGCCGCGGCGTGCCTGTCAAATGAGTCACTACCTCAGGGTCACGATGGAGGATGTCGCGGCAATTCGCCGAGCCCACACTGACATTGGTCCACCTTGGACTCCACGAAGGCCGCGAGTCCCCCGAGGGTGTAGAGGACGTCACCGACGATCTCGCCGAACTTGATTTCGATCCCGAACCGTTTTCGCAAGGCGACGATGAGCTTCACCACGGTCAGCGAGTCGAGCTCAGCAAAGTTGCCGTAGAGCCCCGTCTCCGGCCCGAGGTCATCGGCCTGGTCCTCGATGTCCAGCGTGACCATCACGACGGCCTTGACCTCCTCGAAGATCGCCGCCGAGATCTCGGTCGAGCTAGTCATATGGCTTCTCCTCATCGGTCGTGCAGAGGGCGGGCGGCGGTGAGCTCGTGGCGAAGGAACGCCCGGTCCAGCTTGCCGTTCGGCGATCGGGGCACGCCAGCACGAACAATCACCTCGGCGGGCACCATGTAGCCGGGTAGGACCTGCCGCAGGCGTGCGGTCACCTCGGCCGGCTCGAAGCCGGCGGGATCGCAGGGTGTCACGACGAGGACGACTCGATGACCGAGTGCCTCGTCCTCGAGGCCGAGCGCGACGGCCTCGTGGACCAGGCCGGTCTCGTACGCCACTTCCTCGATCTCCTGAGGGCTGACCCGATACCCCGATGTCTTGATCATGTCGTCACGCCGTCCGACGAAGAACAAGAAGCCCTCCTCGTCGCGGACCACGACATCGCCGGACCAGACCGCCAGCTCTGGAGTGCACAGCCCGACCGGACGGTTCGGCGGCGGCCGGAACCGCTCGGCCGTGCGTTCCGCGTCGTTCCAGTACCCCAACGCGACCAGCGGACCTCGGTGCACCAGCTCACCCGGCTCCCCCGGACCACACAGGCCGCCGTCCTCCCGGACCACGAGGATCTCGGCGTTCGGGATGGCCTTGCCGATGGAGTCGGGCCGCCGGTCGACCTCCCGGGGATCGAGGTAGGTGGAGCGGAACGCCTCCGTCAGGCCGTACATCAAGTACGGCGCCGCGGTCGGGAAGATCGCGCGCAGTCGTTGCAGGGTGACGCGCGGAAGTCGCCCCCCGGTGTTCGCGAAGTAGCGCATCCCGGCCACGGCCTCGGACGGCCACGTCTGGGCCGCGAGCTGGATCCACAGCGGCGGTACGCCCACCATCCCGGTGATGTGGTTCTCCGCGCACAGCCGCACGACGTCCCCCGGCAGCAGGTAGTCGGCGAGCACCACGTGGGCGCCGACGCAGAAGCCGGTCGTCAACTGGCTCAGTCCGGCGTCGAAGCTCAGCGGGAGAACGGCCAGGATCCGGTCCTCTGAGGTGTTCTCCAAGTAGGTACTGACGCTCTCCGCGCCGACGACGAGGTTGCGGTGCGACAGCACGACGCCCTTCGGCGCCCCGGTGCTCCCCGAGGTGTACAGGATCGCGGCCACATCCGTGTCGACGCCGCCGGTCGGAGGACACACGGCCTGGCTCGTGCGCTCGGCGACCCCCGCCCAGGGCAGGACCCGGTAGGGGGTGTCCTCGGCCTCGACCGGCGGGTCGCCCAGCACCAGGACGTGGGAGAGTGACCTGCAGGCGCCGAGCTCGGCGCGCAGGGCCCGCAGCCGGTCCGTGGAGGTCACCAGTACCCGCACCGCGCAGTCGTCGATGATGTGCCTCACCTGCCTCGGCCGCAGCACGGGATTCACCGGGACGAACACGCCGCCGGCCCGCGAGCAGCCGAGCAGCGCCACGACGGTCTCGATCCTCTTGTCGAGAAAGACCGCGAGGCGCTCGCCACCCTCGAGCCCGAGGTCGCGCAGGCCGGCAGCAGCGAGCTCCGTCCGCTCGTGCAGATCGGCATAGGAGATCGTGGTTCTCCGCGCGGTCAGGGCGGGCGCGGCGGGGTTGCGTCGCGCGGACCTGGCAACAAGGTCCGGGAGCCGGATGAGCATGCTCGAGGTTCCCTTCTGTTCATCTCGCCAGACGCCCGGGCTCGGCCCCCGTCGCTCTGCGAACGGTCGCGCACGGGACGTCAGCATCAGGCGTCCACCTCGACGGTCGGAGAGCAGTCGGCCAGCCGCACCGGGTCAGCCATCCCCACCAAGACCTCACGCGGTCCGGTGAATGGCTCCCTGCTGTGTGCGCATCGGATGTTGTCGACGAGCATCAGGTCGCCCGCCTGCCAGGGCTCCCGCCTGGTCTGCGCCTTGTACACCTCATTGATCAGGTCAACGACGTCCTCGCCGATCGGCTCGCCGCTCCCGAAGCGGGTGGTGAACGGCAGCCCGTCGGCGCCGTAGCTGTCGACCAGGAACTCGTGCACCTCGGCGTCGAGCGTCCACTCGTTCAGGAAGGCGATCTGGTTGAACCAGCAGCGCCGACCGGTGACCGGGTGCCGCACCACCGCGCTGCGCCGCTGCCACGTGCGCAGCCCGCCATCGGGTTGCCACTCGAACTCGATCGCGTTGGCGCGGCAGTAGCTCTCGACCGCGCCGCGGTCCTCGGTGCCGAACGCCTCGGCGACCGACGCGCCGATCTCCTCGTTGTAGTTGCGGACGAGCATCCAGCCTTCCCGCTCGAGCCGCTCGACGAGGTCGTCGGGCAGCGCGTCGAGCACGGCCGCGGCGTCCGCCACGCCGGTCACCCCGCCCTGGGTGGGCGCGGACAGGCACGCGAACTGCATCAGGCCGGGGAACTCGAGCCGGTAGCTCAGCTCGTGGTGCATGCACATCGGCTGGTTCGGCGGCCACTTCGTCGAGGAGTAGACGCCCTCGGCGTAGGTCCGCCGTTCCGCGAACGCCTCTCTCTCGATCATCAGGCCGCCGGTGGCCAGCCCGTGGAACACGGCAGCGACTTCGGCGGCGTCGTGCAGCCCGAGACCGCGCACCAGGACCGCACCATGCTCGGTGACGACGGCGCGCATGGCGTCGCGATGCACGGCCGCCCAGCTCGGCCCGTCGCCGATGGCATCGACTTGCAGCATCGGGATCCTGCCTGGCGGCAGCTCCACGTCCAACAGCAAGGATGGTGAGGACGACATCTCAATCTCCTTCTCAGCTTCCATCGGCGGAGGCCAGCGGTTCCTCGGCGTGTCTGGCGCAGCTCGCATGTCCGAGACGGAGGTCGGCGACGTCCGCGAGGGCACCGGATGCGTCCAGCGACCATCCCCGAGGTCGACACGCTGTCACGGGCGTCCGCGTCCACGCGGGACCGGCCGGACGAGCACGGCGGCGCGGTTGTCGTCGATGCCGGCTCTTGCGGACCTGCAGATCGCCCGAGTGCTCGCGCATCTGCTTGGCGGGGTTTCCGCCCCACAGTGCGTGCGGTGGCACCTCCTCGCCCTTCATGAGGAAGGAGTCGGTGGCGAGCACCGCGCCGTCGCCCATCGTCACGCCGTAGTGGACCCATGCGCTGACGCCGAGCGTGCAGCCGGCACCGATCACGATGCGGTCGGACTTGAACCCGCCGTCCTCCTGCGAGTGGCACTGGATGACGCTGCCCGCGTTGAGCGTGCAGTCGTCACCGATCGTCGTGAACGTCCGCTCGGGCAGGAGAGCCGCCGTCGTCGAAGACGCGGCGGCCGATCCGCGCACCCATCAGCCGCCAGGAGCACGGGTCTTGATACGGGGTGCCGTTGAAGGCGGTGAGGTAGTTGACCGACGACATCTTCCAGAAGCGCTCGTGCCGCCAGAAGGCGCGGTCGTAGATCGAGCAGCCCTGCGGCGCGCAAGGCCTGGACGGCCGGAGCAGCAGCCGTTCGACCAGGAGGTTGTAGGCGAGCGCTGAAGAACGAAGGTCGCCGACGGTGGCCAGCGCGAACACGAGCACCCCCAGAGAGCCCCAGAGGTCGAGGGCGACCAGGTAGAGCAGGGTGACGACGAAGACGGCGATCCACTGCGTCAGCAGCAACAGCGCCATGGTGACCGTGTTGTGGACGTTCTTGGCCATGCAGGCTGCGGCGCAGCTCGTCCGCGTCCTTCACGTCGAGCTGCGTGTCGCGCCTGACCGTCCGCGGGATCTCGAAGCTGGGCGCGCCCAGCAGGCCCACGCCTTCCCGCACGTGTCCGTCGAGCGGAACCATGAGCCTTCGTCGCGAGGAGGCAGTTGTCGCCCGTCCTGCCCTGCGCGGGGATAGGCGATCCGGTTGCCGAGGAAGCTCTCGGCTCCGATCGACACGCGGCGACAGACGGAAGGACGTGTTGCGAGAAGTCGGCGTTGATGATGGACAGCCCGTCCGCGACCATCGTCCCGCTGCCGACCGCGCTGAGGAAGCGGGTCGTCGTGCTTGACCTCCTCGCCGAAGTTCGAACCGGTCTGCCGCACGTCGTGGAGGTCGTAGCCCAGCCACCGCAGGTAGTGGACGACGTAGGAGGTGTCACCGAACAGACGCATGTAGAACTTGCGGTTGGTGGTGCGGGCGATCGCGCGGTGGACCCAGTAGTGGAACCCGTACAGGGGGTAGACCTTGTCCGGCGTCGATGAAGCGGTTCAGCAGGCGTGGAACGATCCCCACGAACACGAGGCCGACGAGCGCGGCGCCGAAGAACGAGCACGACGGAGATGACCAGCGTGTCGAGGTAGAACGTCCAGCTCGTGAAGGCGGCCGGTCCGGCGTCCAGCAGGGTGGCGAGCGGGGGGATCTTCGTGAGCGCGAGCACCGCGATGACGAGGCCCAGCGGCGCACCCAGCCCGAGCATGTTCACCAGCTGCACGGTCGCGAAGACGGCCCGTCGCCAGGAGCCGAGCGTGCGCCTGCGGGGAACCGCCGCTAGCTCGACGTCGGTCGGCTGCGCGGGCGAGCCGTGCCAGCGCTCCCCGTCGGGCACGGTCTGTCCGGCGTGCAGCGAGGAGGAGTGCCCCAGCTGGGCCCCGTCGCCCAGCGAGGTCCCGATGTCCGAGCACCGTCGCTCTCGCCGACGAGCGCGTCCTTGCCGACGCTGACCGGGCCCGTCCGGATGACGCCGTCGTGCGGCTCGGTAGCCGGTGAGGACCGAGTCCTTCCGGATCACCGCGCCTGTCGCCGATGCTGACCAGGTCGGTGCACACGGGCACCTTGGACAGGATGACCGCGCCGCGCCCGACCTTCGCGCCCAGTGCCCTGAGGTAGAACGCGTAGAGCGGTGAACCGAGGAACAGGGCCATCGGGCTCGCGCTGGATCAGGGTCTTGACGAGCCAGAAGCGGAGGTACGCCATGCTCCAGACCCGGATCTCCTGAGGCTTCCACCGGCCGATGAGCACCCACTTGAGCAGGATCGGAAGGGTGCACAGGCCGAGGAACAGCGGCGCGTCGAACGCGACCGACCGCAGGTAGACGTCGCACCAGGTCGGGGCTGGCCGGACCCACTCGAAGACCTTCATCCAGCGACGGCCACGGTGAGGGCGGGGTAGCCGAAGAGGACCAAGAGCTGCAACGCCCCGCAGAGGACGTACTCACCCGCGCGGCGCGCCTCGGCGGCTCGACGAGAGCCGCCGGAGCCGCCGGCTGCGAGGCCGGCGCGGGCATGGCTGTCGGTTCTGGTGTCGGCGAGGGCCGTTGCGAGGCTGCGGATCGTCGGGTGCTGGTAGACGTCCTGCATCGACACCGACGGCAGGTCGGCGCGTTTGCGTACCCGTGCGCAGAAGCGGGCCATGAGCATCGAGTCGGCGCCGAGGTCGTCGAAGAAGTTGCTGTCGACGCGACACCTGCTCGGTGCCGACGATGCCGGCCAGCACCTCCGCGAACCTCGCTCGCCGCGGTCGGGTGTGTCGAATTGTCAGCCGGACCAGCGGTCGGGATGTCGCCGGCGAGGGCGGTTGCGAGGCTGCGGATCGTCGGGTGCTGGTAGACGTCCTGCATCGACACCGACGGCAGGTCCGCGCGCTTGCGGACCCGCGCGCAGAAGCGGGCCATCAGCATCGAGTCGGCACCGAGGTCGTCGAAGAAGTTGTCGTCGACCGACACCCGCTCGGTGCCCACGATGCCGGCCAGCACCTCCGCAAACTGCCGTTCTGCGTGAGTTGTCGGATTCTCAGCCGGACCAGCGGTCGGGATGTCGCCGGCCAGGGCCGCCGCAAGACTGCGGATCGTCGGGTGCAGGTAGACGTCCTGCATCGACACCGACGGCAGGTCCGCGCGCTTGCGGACCCGCGCGCAGAAGCGGGCCATCAGCATCGAGTCGGCACCCAGGTCGTCGAAGAAGTTGTCGTCGACCGACACCCGCTCGGTGCCCACGATGCCGGCCAGCACCTCCGCGAACTGCCGCTCGCATCCGGCCGAGTGGTCAGATCGCCAGCCAGATCAGCGGTCGGGACGTTGGGAAGGTTTCCCATCAGGTGGACCCCTTGAATCCGGTTGGGGCTAGGTACCTTCAAAGGTGGCGGCTCCCGACGCACGCACCAAGGACGTTCGTCCCTACCGACTCGGTAGTACTACCGAGTCGGTAGATCGTTCAGAAGTCGCTGATGGCCTGCTTGGCGGCGATCTGTGCGTTCACCGTGTCGAGCTGGCCCAGCAGGTTGGTGATCTGGGCGTTCGCCGCGGCGATCGCGGCCTGGTTGGCGTCGATGGCGGCCTGGGCCTTCTTGGCGGACCACGTCCACTTCGAAGGTGTTCGCGGTGTCCTCGGCATCCACCTCCACGACGACGCCTTCTGTCGCCTGCTGGGCTAGCAGTGCTGCCTTCACCCAGCTGTCGATGAAGGCCCGCGTCGGCGCCACCCTCCGGATCGGCGGTAACGGTGACGCGGCCGCCCCGGCCCTCCGCGGCGCTACCGGTAGGAGGATGGCCGCATAGGCCGCCATCATGGCCAGCAGCAGCGCGCATGTCGTCGGCGTCTCTCGTTGTGGCCGTGCGGTCATGGTCACCACCTCAGTCGCTGACAGTTGCATCGTCATCCGACTATGAGCGCCTGATGATGTGAGGAGCGTGTACCGAATATGTGCCGGCTCACACGGTTGCCGAGCCGGGACAGTCCCGATCGAGCCGTTGGCGCAGGCGGGGCAGCGGGCGCGCGCCAGAGGCCGCCTGCTGCCGGACCTCGCGTGTGCCCGCGGCGGCGGTGACACCGGCCGCCGCCCGAGCGACGGGACCCGCGTCACCTGTGATCGCGGCGGTTTGCCTCAGCGGAGTCGGCTGCGCCGGCCGAGGCCAGCATCCACCGCACCGCCGCGGGCGACGGCACCCCTACCTCCAAGGTCCGAAACGGAACCGCGTCCCGCGACCCGGGGCCGCCGAACGCCCTAGCTGAGCAGCTGCGACAGCGACAGCGACGGCGTGACGGGTGCCGATGCCGGGCACGGTCCGTCTCGCAGGCGGCCGCGGTGTGCGCAGAGCCGACGGCGGGCCGAGGTCAGCAACCAGCTGCAAGTGCAACGGCGGCTTCTGCCCGCCTCAGTGCGTCGGATCGCCGCCGCGATCAGCCGTCGGGACGCTGGGACGGTTTCCCATCAGGTGGACCGCCTTGACTCACAGCCCGGACGTGATCGCCTCGACCCGTCACCGGGGGCGCCTCTCCCGGACGCGACGTCGCTGGCCGATGCCGTGGTCTCGCAGCTGTCGGCATGGCAGGCCATTCCTTTTGCAGTAGTCCCGGCCGTCGGCGTCTACTACAAGTCCGGTAGTAGTGTCCGGCGTGTGCGAATCGTCCTCAGGGTGGCTTCATTCCTGTTGCTCACCGTGAGTTGCCGCCGGGTGCTCGCGCTCCCGGCCCCGACGCATCGGCCCGCACCGATGCGGGGCGCCCCAGAGGGCAGACCCCCGCCTCGGTCCCGTCAAGTCCGCAGCAGGAGCCGGTGCCTGTCGCGATGGGCGCGCTGCGGTGGGCGACTGGACCCCGTTTGCCAGTCGCGGTCAGTGAGGTCGGCGTGGCCCTACTGGGTCACCGAGGTCCACGTCGCTGGGCGGCTACGTCCATGGACGTGCGCACTCCACCACCCACCTGGTGTACGACACCGTGGCCGCTCGCTGCGGCGTGCTGCTCCGCTGCCCGTGCCGCTGGATCACGTGGGCACCGCGGCGCTGGCAGGGCGCCTCTTCGCTGTGGGCGGCTACGGGGCAGCGGGGACCCCCACGACCGGTGTCTACGCCTACGACCCGGGCACGGACCGCTGGTCCGCCCGCGCACCGCTGCCGGTGGCCCGTGCTGCCGCGGTCGCCGTGGCGCTCAACGGTCGGCTGCACCTGGTCGGTGGCCGGAGCCCGGCCGGGGACACCGGTCGACATGACGTCTACGACCCCGCCACCAACCGGTGGACCGTTGCGGCGTCATGCCGACAGCGCCGTGACCACACCGCAGCCGCCGTAGTCGACGGTGTCTTGCACGTGGCAGCCGGCCGCCCCGGCGGGATGGCCGTGCACGAGGCCTACGACCCCCGCACCGGCCACTGGTCCACCTTGGCACCACTGCCGTTCGGTCGATCCTCGGTCGCAGGCGCGGCGCTCGCAGGCCGGTTCCTGGTGATCGGCGGCGAGGACGCGTCGGAGCAGAAGGTGTACCGCGAGGTCGACGCGTATGACCCGCGCACCCAGCGCTGGGCCCGGCTTCGTCGGCTCCCGGCCGGGCTGCAGCGCATCGGCGCCGGGTAGGGTGGTCGCCTGCTCCTGCGGAGGCGGACCCGCCGCCGGCGGCGCGAGCGTCGGATCGACGCCGGTGCTGTCGACGGTCGATGAGCCGATCTCGGGGCTGACCGCCAACCGGCGCAAGCTGCCGTCCCCGGCGCGCCACGCAGACCGCGAGGACCGCTCGAGCGGACTGCGGGCCTTGCGCCGCCGGACACGAGGACGTGAGGGGGCTCGCCGACGGCGTCGATCCCCGAGAATCTGCGGAATGTCCTCGGCCGTGCAACTCGCGGTCTCGCGGTTTCCTTACCGCCCGGTTCATCGCCATGCTCTGCTCGGTCCTGCTGCTCGCGGCCGGTTACCTCACGTACAGCACTCTCGCTCCGCAGTCGGTAGCGACTTGTGCGCTGGATCGTCAGCCTTGCAGCTCGCGCGGCCTCATCTGGCTCGGCGTCGTTCAGCGCCGGCGCTCCGTTGGTGGCCGAGGCGACTCCGCCGCAGGTGCGCGAGCAGTCGGAGGCGCAGCGTCGGTCTTGACGCCTCGGCCGCATGGCGCTCCGGGTGCCGAGAGCTACCCGGGGGCGCCGAAGCGTCGGACCGGCGTCACCGGGCGCGTAGACAGCGGTCGAGGGAGCCCGAGGGCCGCGTACCCATGTAGCCGGGCGGAGCGTGGAGCCCTTCCGCGACCGGGGTTGCCGTCTCGAGATCACCTGGCGTCACGAGGCCTCCTCGCAACGCGGCTCCCACAGCGGACCGTCAAGCATCGTGGAGCCAGGATGTCGAGCGGCGTTGCGCATGCCTGGCTTCACCTCGTCGGTGACAGATGTGCTCAGTTGAGAGGTGACACTTCCTCGGGTCTCCAGCGTCACCGTGCCGGCTGTGGGCATGTTCGTCGACAGCGTTCACGCCCGTGCGTCCGGTGCGGCCTGACGCTGACGGTACTGGCCGGGGGTGACGCCGACCAGGGCCGTGAAGTCGCGGATGAAGTGCGCCTGGTCGTACCACCCGTGGACGTGGGCCAAGTCGGTGAGGGAGCCGGTGTGCCCGTCGTCGATCGCGGAGACGGCATCGTGCATCCGGTACCGGGCCAGCACCCACTTCGGGCCGACTCCGACGTACTCGTAGAAGAGCCGTTGCAGCGCCCGGGTGGAGATGTCGTGACGCTCCTCCACCTGCCCGACCCGCACGAGGGTGCGGTCGACAAGCATGTCGGTGACGACGGCAAGGAGTCGGTTGTAGCGGTCGTCGGCAGGTCGTCCGGTGCTGCCGGCGAGATCGACCAGGGCCTGCTCCGCCAACGCGACAGAGTCCGGGTCGGACCGATGTCCGTCAAGCTCCTCGAGTCGGTCGACGACCCGCCTCGGCAGGACGGTCTGGGCGGGGGCGACCGTGTCGCGCCATGGCCGGGCCGGCCGGCCGGTGAGCGCGGCGAGGCCGCCGGGGCGGAACTTCACTCCAAGCACCCACGCACGTCCGCTCAACCGGACGTCGAAGCGGCGGGTGACCACTCCGGTGACCACCACGGCGTCGCCCTCGGTCTCGGGTCGGGCTCCCCCGCGCTCGACGCTCAGCGTGCACGCCGGGTGCGGGAGTACCTGGCTGTCGTAGGACGCCCCGGGTGGCAGGTCCCAGCGCAGCGTCCAGTAGTTCTCCACCCATCGCTGGATGCGTGGCCCGGCGGGGTAGCGGGTCAGCGTCGTGAGCTGCGCGAGCTGCTCGGGGCGTAAGACCCCCGCGTCGGTCGAGGTCGACCGTGTCGCGTTTGTCCAATCGCCCACCCGCCGATCCTAGCCAACCTTGCGATCGCCACCACCTCGGATCGAACTGGAGAACCCTGAATGGCCACCCCGAAACCTGTCGCGTCTCTGAAGATGGTCACCCTCGACTGCGGTGATCCCGCGACGAGCGCGCAGTTCTGGAGCAAGGTGCTCGGCTGGGACCAGCCGTATGCAGACGACAACTACGCGATGCTCACCGGTCCCGATCATGCCCTCGGATTCGGGCGAGTCGAGGGCTACCAACCGCCCACCTGGCCAAACACGCTGGGGTCCAAGCAGTTCCACCTGGACCTGGCGGTGCAGGACCTCGAAGCCGCCGAGAAAGCCTGCGTCGAGCTGGGCGCGACCGTGCCCGCCGACCAGCCCGGGGAAGGCAAGTGGCGAGTGCTCCTGGACCCGGCCGGGCACCCCTTCTGCCTCACCCGCGCCGACGCCTGGGGCTAGACAAACGCGCAACCGTCCACGAACAGGAGCGACCAACCTCGGAGGCGTGACGCTCAGGCAGATGTCACCGATCAAGTGAAGCCAATGTGCCACCCATCAAACGGAGTCGGACACCCCGAGGCATTCCCATCGGTGACGACTTTCCGTACTGGCTCACGCGCGGCTCCGGGACCGACCGGGCCACGACGAAGGCGGGGCACCCTGAACCACCAGAGGTGCCCCGCCTTCGGTCCGCGAACGACTATCAGGGGGCCGGGTACGCCTTCGGCAGACGCATGCCACGCTCAGCCATGATCTCCCGAACGTGGTTCGGGTAGTTGGTGATGATGCCGTCAACACCCATGTCCATCAGGTCCTTGATCGTGGCGCCGTCATCGCACGTCCACGGGATGACCTTCAGCCCTCGCTCGTGCGCCTCGGAGACCATCTGCTTGTCCGGGTAGAAACGGAAGTTGGGGTCGCCCACCTTGCCGTTCTGCGGGAAGCCGTAGTTCGGCGACAGCGCGGTCAGGCCAGGAACCGCTGCCTCGGCTGCCTTGACGAAGTCGCCGCCGTAGTTGTCGGCGTCGACGCCACCGAGCCACGGGGAGGCCCCCGGCTTGCCGACCTCGAGGAAGTCGTAGTTCGTCAGCGCCACCAGCGGCCACGTCGGCGCAAACTGGTGCATCAACTTGAGCGCACCCCAGTCGAAGGACTCGATGGTGACCTGACGCTCGATCCCCGAGGCGTGGATCTCCTGGTAGACCCGGCGGACGAACTGCTCACGCGGCGCGGTCTGCTCCGGCGAGCCGGCCTCCACCTTGGTCTCGATGTTCAGCTTGACCTGGTTGGCGTGGTACGACTTCACCAGGTTCAGGACGTCCTTGAGCTCGGCCATGCGCCAGCCCTTGATCTGCTCCTGCTCAGGGAAGCCGGGCAGCTGCTGGTAGCCACAGTCCATCGTCTTGATCTCGGCAAGGGTCAGGTCCTTGATGTACTTGCCGACGTACGGGTACATCGGGTCACCAGAGAACGCCGGGCCGGTGTCCTCGCACTTCTGCGAGCTGATCTGACGGTCGTGGTTGACGACAACCTTGTCGTCCTTGGTGATGTGCGTGTCCAGCTCCAGCGTGCTGACACCCAGCCGCAGGGCCTTCGCGAAGCCCGGAAGGGACTCCTCCGTGGTCATGCCAATGCCGCCACGGTGGGCCTGCAGGTCAAACTGGGTCTTCTGTGGAAGCACGCCAGGACCAGTGGTGTCCGGGGTGGCTTGGGCAACGGCCGAAGCGGACAGGCACAAGCCCGCCACGCTGACCGCGGTCGCAACAACTCGTAGAGCTCTCATGCGCCGGACGCTAGGTGCCGCACACGACGACCTCACCGACACCGGGTGAACGGGAGAAGGCCTACCGGTGCCGGTCGCCCCGCGAGCCCATTCACCCTCTACTGCACTGCGGAAGAGGGACGAGTGCGCCGACACACCTCCGGGTCTGCCCAGACTTCAGTTGACTCCTTACCTGTGAGGACGAGGTCCTCGCTGGAAGGATCAGCATCACGCCCACGCCGTATCCCGAGGAGTTCCGCCGTGATGTGATCGCGGTTGCCCGTCAGGGTGATCAGTCGGTCGCGAAGGTCGCCAAGAGCTTCGGCATCTCCGAGACCTGTTTGGCACGCTGGCCGCGCATCGCCGAACGGCAGAGAAGGACGATCCGACGGGCCGCCCCCGAGCGCCGAGGGCGACCTGGAGGCGGAGAACCGCGAGCTGCGAAGGCGGACCAAGAGCTGGAGCAGGAGAACGAGATCCTGCGGCGGGCGACCGCCTACTTCCCCCGGGAACACCCCAAGAGGGCCGCCGGGGTGGCGCCTCGTCTCGTTGTACCGGGCTCTCAGGTCGGCGAGCTCGAGTATCTCCGTGCTTCGCGGCGAGAAGGGCAGGGAACGAGCGACCACGCCAACATCGTTGCAGAGTCGATCACCACCCGTTTCCGCCTCTCAACGGAGGGAGCTCTCCCGCCCCCGTAGTCGGGATCCTCATGGTCGGGGTGTACCCCCGCTCTGCGCGCGGCCGAGTCGTCGAGGTGATCGGATGCCAGGGCGGCGCGCTTGTTGCGCTTGCGGTCCAGGACCCATGCCCAGACCAGCAGCGCGGTGAGCGGCACCAACACGAAGAGCCAGGCCGTCATGGCGACCTCCTTTGCCGACGTCAGCGGCGTTGCTGCGGTCATCCCTGCAGGCACGACCCGCCGACAGGACATCCCATCCGCTCGGGTACTTGTTCCCGTGGCTTCGCTGCCGACCACCCATCGTCCTCCCGCGCCACCGTCCGGGCAACAGCCGGTGGCCACCACTGGGCAGGCCCCGGCGCGCACGATCGCCGGTCACCAGGTGCCACCCGGTCGAGTGGGGACGGCGCTGAACCCGGCGGGTGGTTGTGAGCGCCGCAGGTCGCGAGGATCCGGGCAGCCGAGGGAGCGCCATGGCTCAACAACCGTCGCGGCGTCGCCGTCGTCGCAACGGTCAAGTACTCCCCCTCTCCACTCCCGGGACGGGGCTAGCATGCGGATGGTCGTTGTCGGCGACGGGTAACGCGAGACGCTTCCGGGAGGTCCCCGATGAACGAGCCGACTCGCCCCCTGTGGCTGGACTGCTCGCTGATCTTCGGCACCGTCGCCGTGGTGGTGGTCCTGATGGTGGTGCTCGGGATCGCCGGTGGTGACTGAGCGACCGACCGCCCCCGTTCCAGGAGGCTAGGTCCACGTCATGAGCGGTCCCGTGCGCCCCTCGGCATCATCGGCCCTGCCTGGGACATGAAAGCGCCAAGATGAACCCGACCCCCATCGAAAGAGCTCTCCGCCCAGGTACCCCCGTTCCCCGTCCCGGTCGGCTACGCCGCCCCGCCCCTGCCGGCAGTCTGGTTCTACGACTCCGCCGCGAACATCACCGGGAAACCGACTACCACTCCGTGGTGATCGCGGTCGTCGACGCACACCGCGAGGTCACCCGCTTCCTGCCGGCACTGGACCCTGACAGCGCGACACGGGCCGTGCGCGCGATCCTTCGGTGAGTGCAGCACCTACCGATCCCGTTGGCACGAGAACAAGCTGGGACGGACAGGGTCATCGCACCGGCTTGGGCCCAGCCAGGAGTCGATGGTTCGTCCGGGGTGAGCGGGCTCTACTGCGCCACCATCGCCGTGGCCAGGCCCCTGCGGCAACGGTCAGGGTCGACGAACAGGTGAGCACCAAAGGTCGCCAGGCAGGGGCCGGCACGACGGCGTCCCACAGCGCAGCCACGGCGATGAGTTCTGACCTGCCGGGGAGTCTGCTTTATGGACTCAACCCCTACATCGAAGGACTCGCCCGTGTCTCGCATCGTGCTCTACACCCTCTCGTCCCTCGACGGGGCAGCCGAGGACCCGCACCGCTACTTTCCCGAGACCGCCGACACGACCGGCGCACCCGTGTTCGACGAAGAACTCGGCCGACTTGAAGCCGACATGATCGGCCGCCAGGACGCCGTGCTGCTCGGCCGCCGCACGTACGACCAATGGTCGCGGTACTGGCCGACCTCGCAGAGCAGCCATTCGCGGACTTCATCAACAGGGTGCGCAAGTACGTCCTCACCTCCACGCCACTCACCGGTGAGTGGGCCAACGCCGAGGCCGTCCACGGCGCACTGGCGAGCGTCGTCGCTGACCTCAAGGCCAGCACCCCCGGCGACATCGGCGTCCACGCGAGCATCACCTTGGCCCAGTCCCTGCTCGCGCAGGGACTGGTCGACGAGCTGTGCCTCGCAGTGGGCCGCGTCCTGGACCCGGTGGGCCCACGATGGTTCCAGGGCGTCGCCGACCGCCGGGTGATGCAGCTGGTGGACGCCACGCCGACACCCAGCGGGAGCGTGTGGCTGCGCTACCGACTCGACGTCTGAACGCGACCGTTCAGTCGCGCTATTGCTCGTACGCATTGACCCCGCGCGCGCAGGACATGGTCGAGGAGCAACATGTGCGTCGTGCGTCCAGGTGGGCCCAGCGCCCGGTGGCCATCAGAGGTCCTTCCATGCAACGCAACGCCGCAACGACACGTGAGGTGTCGCCGACTGGGCCAGTTGGAGCCCTCCCCAGCGTCATGTGAGCTCAGTAGACGACGCCGAGCCACTGGCTCGCGCACCCCATGCACGCGTCGGGCGCCTGCCGGTACTCCGGCGGTGTCAGGCTTCCGGCAGTAGCGGCAGAAGAACAGGCTGGAGCGTCGCACGGCCAGAAGGTCCTCGATGACGGCCTCACACGTGGCGCTGCTGCCAGACGGGTCAGGCTTGACGACGTGCTTCGGTTGGGGGGTGAGGGACGCCTACGCCGTGCCACTCGCCCTGGGCACTGCCAGATCGATGGTCTCGTGGCTCACCCGCAGCATGAGCTGGGCAGGTCGTCCCGCGACGTACCAGGGCCCGAACGGGCTCTCCCACCCGCCGGAGGGGTCGGCGTCGAAGTCATGCATCACCCTCCGCCTCGGACCACCCCGCGCCGAACGTCTCCACGAACGCCGTGACATCAAGGCCAAGCTGGTCGGCAAGTTCATGCCCGATGGATGGCGGCCCGCGGTGGGCAGGGGCTGCATTGGCGTTCCGCGTGCGGTTGGTTGCACGCTCCGCCGACAGCGCTCTCGGAGCCCGCTGATCTGCACCCCGAACCACGCGGGAAGCCTGCGGGGTGACGGCTGGTCGCGCTGAACCGGGCTCCGCGCGCCGCGGCTGGACGTTGCCGTCGCCGGTCCACCTTCCGGCGTCAGCGCGGTTCGGGGAGCTCGGCGACCGGGAGGGGGGCGTGGGCGAGAGCGTGCGCCTGGTCGTAGGGGGCGCCGAGCATGCGGAGGGCCTGTTCGGCGAAGTGGTCGATGGCGGCGTCGTCGACCAGGCCGGGGTCGGTGAGTGCCAGTTGCAGGGTGGCGAGCAGGGCTCCGGCGACGGCGGCGCGGGCCAGGCGGGGATCTGTGGGTTGGAAACGGCCGGTAGCGATGCCGGCCTGGATGTCGCGCAGCGCGCGCGGGGCCAGGCCTCGGGGTGACTCCATGTAGTGCATGCCGTGGCCGATCAGCACCGCGGCCATCTCGGGGCGGCTGCGGCACAGGCCCAGGGTGAGCCGGACCGAGCGGGCGAAGGCCAGTGCGGGGTCGTCGACGTCGACGCTGAGCTGGTCGAGCAGTGCGCCGAGCTCGTCGAGCACGTCGGCGACCGCGGCTTCGAACAGCTCGGCCTTGCTGGAGAAGTGGTTGTAGAACGAGCCAAAGCCGACGTCGGCGGTGTTCGTGATCTCCTGGATGCTGGCCTGCGCGGCAGTGTCGTCAGCCAGCATCGCCCGTGCGGCGGCGAGGAGCTTATGGCGAGTCTGAGCCTTGCGCCGCTCGACCCGGCTGCGTGGGAGGGCACCGCCGGTAGCGGGCTGGGAGGGGGCGGTCGTCATGTTCCGAGCCTAGCAGTATCTGATCTCTCCATCATTCCTGACTGATCTGACGGTCTTGAACCGTGCCGTCATTACTGATACTTTCGTCAGACCTGATCAGCATCTCCGCTGTATTCGGGACGTTGTGGTCGTCGACCACGGACCCCCAGGAGGACGCAATGCACCGCAACCCCGGCCAGCCGCCGGCAGACATCGACGCAGCCAAACCCCGAGGACACGGCGCCGGTCGGCGTTCGAGCGGGGGTCTGAGCACTCTGCGCGAGCTGTGGCGGTTCAAGGACTACGGCCGGCCCGAGCGGAAGTCGCTGGTCCTGGGCGTGCTGATGAACGGCGGTCAGATGGCCGCCAGTCTTGCCGCCCCGTGGCCGCTGGCGCTGGTGATCAACGACCTGCTCCAGGACAAGGGCCAGGGCAAGAGCGGGATCCTGCACACCGTCGCCGGGTGGTTCGGCGGTTCGTCGATGGCGATGCTGCTGGTCGCGGCGATCGCCGTGCTGGTGATCACCGCCGCCGGGGGGGTGTTCTCCTACCTGGGCGACATGTACATGAACGGATCCGGCCAGCGGATCACCTCGCGCATCCGCGCGGATGTGTTCGCCTACACCCAGCGGCTGCCGATGGCCTTCCACGACCGGCAGACCGTCGGCGAGCTGACCAGCCGGGTCGTCTCCGACACGTCGACGGTGGAATCGACCCTGCGGGATGTGGGCACCGACCTCATCCCGTCCGTGCTCACCCTGGTCGGTACCGCCGCCGTGATGGTCGCGGTGGACTGGCGCCTCGGGCTGATCGGGCTCGTCGTCGCCCCGCTGGTGTTCCTGACCGCCAACCACTTCGCCGGCCTGACCCGGCGATACGCCCGTCGCAAGCGCGCCGCCACCGGCGACCTGACCGGGCTCGTCACCGAGTCCCTGATGGGCATCCGCACCGTGCACGCGTTCGGCAACCAGCAGGTACAGGACCAGCAGTTCGCCACGCAGAACGACACCGTGCTCAGCCTGTCGCTGCGCTCGGTCAAGGTCAGCGCCAAGTTCTCCCCCACCCTGCAGCTGGTCGCCGCCGTGGGCACCTCGCTGGTGTTGTTCGTCGGCGGCTACGGGGCGCTGAACGGCTGGTGGCAGGTCGGGGTGCTGGTGGTCGTCACCAGCTACCTCAAGAACATGCTCTCGCCGATGAAGACCCTGGCCAAGCTGGCACCCAGCTTCACCCAGGGCGCCGCCTCCGCCCAACGGATCGCCGACATCCTCGACCAGCCCACCGACCACCAGGGCACCGACGAGCCGCTGCCGGCCCGCGTCGACGGCCGCATCGAGCTGCGCAAGGTCGGGCTGGACTACGGCACCGGCCGCGGCCCGGTCTTCACCGACGTCGACCTGACCGTCACCCCAGGCGAGCGGATCGCCCTGCTCGGTGACAACGGCGCCGGCAAGTCGACCCTCCTGTCCGTGATCGGCGGCCTCTACCGTCCCACCACCGGCCAGGTCCTGCTCGACGGGCACTCGGTCCCCGACGTCCCGGAGCACTGGCTGCACCAGCAGGTGGCCATGGTCCTGCAGGACACCTTCCTGTTCTCCGGCACCCTGGCCGACAACATCCGCTACGGCCGCCCCGACGCCACGGACGCCGAGGTGGCTGCCGCCGCCGAGGCGGCGCTGGTCAGCGAGTTCGCCGATGACCTCCCCGACGGGCTCGACACCACCGTCGGCACCGGCGGGACCGGGCTGTCCGGCGGGCAACGCCAACGCGTCGGCATCGCCCGCGCACTGCTCGTCGACGCCCCCGTCGTGCTCCTCGACGAACCCACCGCCGGCCTGGACGTCCACGCCGAGGCACTCGTGGTCCAGGCGCTGGCCCGGCTCGTCGAGGGTCGCACCATCATCGCGACGACGCATCGGCCCGCGGTCACGGCGCTGGCCACCCGCACGGTGTACCTGCGCCACGGCGGCGTCCTGGACACCGAGCTGCCCCAGACCGCTCCGGCAGACCCTGCCGCCGACGGCACCCGCCTCACCACCATCGGAGCCCTCCAATGACCACCACCGCGACAAACACCCGTGAGCCGTCCACCCGCCGCACCAAGTCGTCGAAGAACCAGACGGCGACCGCGTCCCCGCCCACGGCCGGCGAGGTGGTGCTGCAGGCGCTCCGCGCCCAGACCAGGGCGCTTCGGGACGCCGAGCGCACGGTGCGCGACGGCGACCCGAAGGGGGTCACCAAGATGCGGGTCGCCATCCGCCAGCTACGTTCCACCCTTCGCGGCTTCTCCCGCATCCTCGACCGGCAGGTCACCCGGCCGGTGTGCGCCGAGCTGGCCTGGCTGGGCCGCGAGCTCGGCGAGGAGAACGACACCCAGGCGACACTCAAAGAGCTCCAACGACAGCACGACGCGCTGCCTCCGGAGTTGATCGTTGGCCCGGTGGTCGACGACGCCCGGATCGAGCTGGACCAGCTCGTCGTCCACAGCAGCCAGACCACCCATGCCACGCTCGACAGCGATCGCTACGCCGCGCTCCGTCAGGTACTGGACTGGCCGCCGGCCGACCCGCCCTTCACCGAGCGCGCGGCGCGGCCCGCGGCGGAGGAGCTGCCGAAGAGCATCGCCAAGGCGCTACGCACGCTCGACCGTCACCTCGTGGCCGCCCAGGCGCTGCCGGCGGGGACGGAGCGGGATCAGGCGCTGCACGAGGCCCGCAAGGCCGACAAGCAACTCCGCTACGTGATCGAGGTCGCCGCCCCCGTGGTCGGCAAACCCGCCCGGCGGCTGGGCCGGCAGGCCAAGAAGCTCCAGGACCTGCTCGGCGACTACCAGGACGCGGTCGTGACCCGCCCACTCCTGCAGGAGCTCGGTTCCGCCGC
Organism: uncultured Actinomycetota bacterium; assembly: GCA_963828995.1. Classification (GTDB taxonomy): domain Bacteria; phylum Actinomycetota; class Actinomycetes; order Actinomycetales; family Dermatophilaceae; genus CAVRTM01. The sequence continues at coordinate 3,422 of CAWHHB010000005.1, read as the reverse complement.
GTCGGCCAACGGTCACCCGACCAGCACGTACTACCTGGTGGACGCTCTGGAGCAGGTCCGCACCGACCATGTTCTGGAGAAGCTTCCGCGCCGGCTGAGCAGGCTCTACGACGAGGCGGCCTGGCTGCCCAACGCCACCGCCCTCCAGTACGACCCGGGGACGTCAGCCGCGTGGACCGGGAGCGGGAATTGAAACGCACCATCGGCGCCCAGGGTGCGACGCTCCGGCCGGGCAACCTGCGATACCGCGTGATTCGGGCCGCCGAGCGCGCTGTGCGGCGTTGCTGATCGACGGGGGTGCCAGCTCGCCGCGCCTGCAGCTGGGGCGGGGGGCTGGCCCGTACCCCGTCGGCTGCAGCTGCGCTCTGACGATCACACCGACTCGGCGACGGCAGATCACCCGGGCGGATCGGCAGCCTGCCGCATGACAGATGCGAACGCTTGGGGGGTGAAGGCGAAGGTGGCAGAATTGACGGGCGAGGTCCTCCGCGACCGCACGCCGGCCGCTGACACGGGGCGCACCAGGAGGAGGCCTACTCATGCGAGTAGTTGTCGACCTGAACCGCTGCCAGGGCTACGCGCAGTGCGTCTTCCTCGCCCCCGATGCCTTTCAGCTGCGCGGGAACGAGGCCCTGCACTACGACCCCAACCCGGACGATGCCGAGCGCCTGCGCGTTCTGCGCGCGGCCGCGGCCTGTCCGGTGCAGGCCATCCTCGTGGAGCAGCTGGACAAGCCGGAGGCGGGAGAAGGCGCATGAGCATCGACGCGACGCTCACCGCAGCGCTGGACCAGTTCAAGACCAGCGGCCGGATCGTCGTCGTCGGCGCGTCGCTGGCCGGCCTGCGCGCCGCCGAGGCGCTGCGCGAGGAGGGCTTCCGCGGGCAGCTGACGATCATCGGCGACGAGCCGCACGAACCGTACGATCGGCCGCCGCTGTCGAAACAGGTCCTGCTGGGGTCGGTGCCGGCCGACCACACCAAGCTGCCGCGCCGGCGGCCGATCGACGGCGATTGGCGGCTCGGGGTGGCGGCGACCGGACTCGATCGGGCCACCAAGCAGGTGCATCTCGCCAACGGCGAGCAGGTCCGCTACGACCTCCTGCTGATCGCCACCGGCGTCCGCGCCCGGCCCTGGTTCAACCCGGCGGAGGCCGCGCTGGACGGGGTGTTCTGCATCCGCACGTGCGAGGACGCGACCGGGCTGCGCGAGCGGCTGGCGGCCGGGCCCCGGCGGGTCCTGATCGTCGGGGCCGGGTTCATCGGCTCCGAGGTGGCCTCGATCTGCCGCGAGCTCGATCTCGCGGTGACCGTGTGCGAGATGGCCGAGGCGCCGCTCGTCGGTGCGCTCGGCGGCGTCATCGGTCGGATCGCCGCAGAGATGCAGCGCGAGCACGGTGTCGACCTGCGCACCGGCGTCTCGGTGACGTCCCTCGGGGGCGACGCGAACGGCCGTCTGCAGAGCGCCACCCTGTCGGACGGCAGCACGATCGACGCGGACCTGGCCGTCGTGTCGCTGGGCTCGAAGCGCAACGTCGAGTGGCTGGAGGGCTCCGGCCTTGCGGCCGGCCCGTTCGGCGTCGGATGCGACGCCGGCGGACGCGCCTTCGACATCAACGGCGTGGCGACCGACAGCATCTACGTCGTGGGGGACGTGGCGCGGGCGCCCCACGCGCTGTACGAGTACCAGTTCCTCGCGATGGAGCACTGGGACAACGCCGTGCTCGGCGCCGAGGTCGCGGCCCACAACATGGTGAGCCTCGAGCCCGACCGCCGCCCGCATCTGCTGATCCCCGGCTTCTGGTCGGGCCAGTTCGGCGTCAACATCAAGTCGGTCGGCGTGCCGCCCTTCGCCGACGAGATCGTCTTCACCCAGGGCTCGCCCGAGTCACGCTGCTTCGTCGCCGCCTACGGGCGCCGGGGCCGAACCGTCGCGGCCGTCGCCTTCGACCAGGGCAAGTGGCTGGACTACTACGCGGGCCTGATCGCCAACTCGGCGCCGTTCCCGCCGCCCGCGCCGGGCTGGGATCGGCCGGCCGACATGACGCCGATCCCGGCCCAGTTCCCGGACCCGGGCGTGCCGACGGCGCTGCCCGAGGTCGTGCTCACCGGCCACGACCCGAGCGAGCGCAGGGCCGAGTACCGGCCCCGGCGCGCCACCTGACGCACGCCAGTCCCGCACCTAGTCCGACATCCAACCTGAACGAGATCACCATCATGGTCGAAGAAACCCCTTGGCAGCGGGCCCTCCGCACGGAGAATCGCGCCAACCCGTACCCGTTCTACGACGAGCTGCGCAAGACGCCGGTCGCGCGGCAGCCCGACGGCACCTACGTCGTCAGCACCTATCGCGAGGTCGTCGCGCTGCTGCACGACCCGCGGGTCACCTCGGACACCAGGAAGCGCCCCGGCCCGAACGTGCCCAGCCCCTTCGAGGCGACGATCATCACCGAGGACCCGCCCGAGCACGATGTCAATCGGCGGCGGATGAACCGGCACTTCGGCCCGCCGGTGTGCCCGCACATGATCGCCGACCTGGAGCCCGACATCCGCAGCCTCGTCGCCGAGCGCCTGGACGCCATGAAGGGCAAGACCCGCATCGACGTCGTCGACGAGTTCGCCTTCCCGGTGCCAGTGACCATGATCTGCAAGGTCCTGGGCGTGCCACTTGAGTCCGTCCCGCGCTTCCACGACTGGATCGAGACGGGCCTGGACGGGCTCGACCTCGGCCCCGAGGCGAGTGAGCCGGACGGGCAGCGCCGGGTGGCGGCGGCTCACGTCGCGGTGCCTGAGCTGCAGCAGTTCCTCGCCGATCTGCTCGAGCACTACCGCCAGGAGCCCGGCTCGAACATGTTCTCCGGGATGGTCAGCGACGGCGGTCCCGAGGGCTGCCTGTCCGAGCAGTCGGCCGTCAGCAACGCGATGCTCATGCTCTTCGCCGGGCACGAAACCTCGGTCAACCTCATCTCGCACTGCGTGCTCTCGCTGCTGCGGCACCCCGACCAGCTCGAGAAGCTGCGCCAGCACCCCGAGCTGATCGTGCCCGGCGTCGACGAGATCCTTCGCTTCGAGTCCTCGGTCCAGTTCTGGCACACCCGGGCAGCGCTCGAGGACATCGAGATCGCGGGGACGACCATCCCGCAGGGCTCGCCGATCTTCCTGTGCTACGGCTCGGCCAACCGCGACCCGCAGCGGTTCGAGAACGCTGACAAGCTGGACCTCGAGCGCCCCGACAACGAGCACGTCGGCTTCAGCCAGGGCATCCACTACTGCTTCGGCGCGCCGCTCGCGCGGCTGGAGGTCCAGATCGCGGTCAGCGAGTTCTTCCGCCGCGTCGAGAACCCGCGGCTGGTCGAAGACCCGCCGCCCTACCGCCGCAACCAGATCTTCCGCGGGCCGAAGCACCTCTTGTTGGACATCGACGG
>CAWHHB010000004.1:0-127765 GCA_963828995.1 uncultured Actinomycetota bacterium | reverse complement strand
AGGCCGGTCTCGGCGAACAGCACGAGGAAGACCCCGACCGCGCCGAAGCTCGAGAGCAGGCTGTGCGGGTCCAGTGGGTTGAGCGCGACGACTGCCGCGGCGTGGGTCGCGCCCATGCGATGGTCCTTCGGGACGTGGGCGTCCCGTGAGGGACAATGGAGGATCGACCGACCTCGGTGTCCTACCGACACTGCAGTAGTATGCACGGATGGCTACCATGGCCGGCCAGACCCCGCGTCCCCGCGGGCGTGCTCGAGCGTGAGGTGCTGGCCTGCCTCGCCGGCGGCCACCCCAACCCCTCACCGCCGGGCCAGGTGCTCGCGGAGCTCGGTCGCGGACTGGCCGACACCACGGTGATGACGACACTCACCCGGCTGGCAGGCGAGAGCGGCTCACCCGCCAGCTGTCCGGCCGCGCCGACGTCTACGCTGTCGCGGGAGACCCGGACCAGGTCGAGGCCAGCCTCTGGCGGACACCGCATGCGGGCGGGTGCCGACCAGGGCGGAGACCGGGCCGGGGTCCTCGCCCGCTTCGTCGCGGACCTCAGCCGCGAGGACACCAGCTGCTGGCCGGGCTGCTGGCCGCGGACCCCACGACGTAGCCCCGGACCTGACGTGGACGTCCTGATGTTCGTGCCGGCCGCGGTCAGCGCGGGCCGCCGGCGACGGCGGCGCCGGTGGCGCGACGGGTGCGACCGGCGACGGCGGTGGCGGCTGCGACCCTGGCCGTGCCGCCGACCGCCCTGGTCGAGCGGTGCCGTCCTGGCTGTCGCCGTGTTCCTGTCCTGGCCCGGGTGCCGGCGGTGGCCGTCGTCGGCGCTGATCGTCCGCCGGTGTTCGCGGTGCTGTACCCGGTCCCCGTCGTGGCGGGCGTCGGTGCCGGCGTCGCGGTGCCGTGCCGCCGTCTGGCCGTACGGCGCGTCGCGAGCGCGGTCGCCGACCTGGCCCTCGCGACGGCGGAACCGCCGCCGCCTCGGGCCGGACGTGGGCGGGCTGGTCGTCGTCGATGACCCCGCTCCCGATGCCTACGCCCGGCCCGGTCTGGGCGGCGTGGTGGTGGTGTCGACCGCGACGCCCCGCGCGCCTGCCGCCCGCCGAGCGTCGCGAGCCGCTCGTCCACGAGGCGGTGAACCTGCGCCACCACCACGACCTGCACGTCCGGCGGCCGAGCTGGCCGCTGCGGCCGACCCGCTGCCGCGCCGCTGGCGGCCGCCGTGCGACGGGGTCGAGCGCTGGGCCGACGAGGCCGTGGCCGCGAGGTGTAGGACCGCGCCCTGGTCGCCCGGGCGCTGGCCAGAGCCGGGCCCGCCCGGGCCGGTGCCCGGCACCCGGCGCTGGGCGCGGTCGACTCGGCGGCGGCCGCGCCACCGCGCCCGCCGGCACCGAGACCGGCCGGGCGTCGGTGGCGGTGGCCGCCGTGGTCGCGCTAACGCTGGCCCCGTCGCCGCGGCCACGGCGACGAGCCGGCAACACCGAGCACCGGTCGACGTCGCCCGAGGCCGCCTGGGCCCGGCAAGCACCGAACGAGCCCCCGGAAAAGGCGTTCAAGGTGGTGTCAGGCCGTTGCTGCGCACCGTCGCCGGTACGACGACGCACACCGCCGGCGCCCTGAGCGGCCGGGCAGACAGACGCTGGAACAAGGTGCCCGAAGTCACGGCCTACTTCTGGGTCATCAAGATCCTGTGCACCACGGTCGGCGAGACCGCGGCCGACCTGCTCGAACGAGAAGCTCGGTCTCGGCCTGACGGGTGTGTCGCTGCTGATGAGCGCCCTGCTGGTGGTCGCGTCCTGGTGGTGCAGTTCCGCACCCGCGCCTACCGGCCCGGCATCTACTGGCTCGCCGTCGGCGCTGATCAGCGTCGTCGGCACGCTGATCAGCGACAACCTCACCGACAACCTGGGCGTACCGCTGGAGACCAGCACCGTGGTCTTCGCGGTGGTCCTCGTCGTGGGCTTCGTGGCCTGGTACCGCCAGCGAGCGGACCCTGTCCATCCACCACGTCAACACCACCCGCCGCGAGTCGTTCTACTGGCTCGCCGTGCTGTTCACCTTCGCCCTGGGCACCGCCGCCGGTGACCTGGTCGCGGAGCGCATGGACCTCGGGTACTGGCTCTCCGCCGGCCTGTTCGGCCTGGCATCGCCGCGGTCGCGGTCGCCCACTTCGCTCTCGGCCTGGACGCGGTGTGGAGCTTCTGGATCGCCTACATCCTGACCCGGCCGCTGGGCGCGTCGATCGGTGACTACCTGTCGCAGCCGACGCGGCGACGGCGGGCTGGGCCTGGGCACCGGTCGATCACCAGCGTGCTGTTCCTGGGTCATCCTCGGCCTGGTGACCTACCTCGCCGTGACCCGCAGGGACGTCGCCTGGAGCCGCAGGGCGAGCTGGACGAGGCCCGCGTCTGAGGCAGCCGGTCGGTCGGCGGCCGCCGCGGGCGGCTGATCGACCGACCGGGTAACACCGCCCGGACCGAACAGGACCTGAACGCGGGCGTCCCGGGTGCGCGGCCTCGCCGGGCGGCGATACTCGAGGACGTGGAAGCCCCCCGGGCGGTGATCGAGGACGACGCGTCGCGGCGGGGCACGTCGCCCGCGGACTACGCGAGCACGGACTGTCCGTCGACACCGCGGTGACGGTAGCGTGCTGGCCCAGATCGAGGACAACCCGACGGTTTCGCGGTGACGTGCTGGACATCGGCCTGCGGGACTCGACGGCCGCGACGTGTGCCAGGCGCTGAGGGCGCGCGGCATCCAGACCCCGGTGCTGTTCCTCACCGCACGCGGGCAGGTGGGGGACGTCTGTCCGGCTTCGCGGCGGGGGTGACGACTACCTGGTGAAGTCCTTCCACTTCGGTGAGCTCCTCGCGCGCGTGACCGCGCTCGCCGGACGGGCTGAGCAGCCGCAGCGACGAGCCCGGCGCAGACTGATCCGACCCCCGAACCCACTCCCTACGTCGGCGTCCGGAGCCACCCCCTACCCCGACCAGACCGGCTGCTCGCCGCGCTGATGGCTGCGCCGGGCGAGGTGGTGCGCCGCCGGACGTGGTGCGGGCAGCGTGGCCGGACGGCGCGATGGTCAGTGACAACCCCTCGACCAGAACCTCGCGACGAATCCGACGAAGCTGGCCGCGGCGACGACACGATGGCCATCGTCACGGTGCACGGTGTGGGGGTACCGGCTCGCATGAGGGGTCCCCGGAGCCTGCGCAGCCGCGTGACCCTCGCCGCGACCGCTGGCCTCGCCATCTGGGCGCCGTGGTGACGATCGGCTCAAAACGTCGTCCCTCACCCACCGTCTCGCCGCCCAGGCCGACGACGGCGCCGCGGGTCCGTGCGGGAGGCGGCCGCGAGCAGCCTGTAGGTCTCGTCCACTGGCGTCGTGAGGGTGCGGCACGCCGGGACGAGCGCCGCCATCGACGTGGGCACGCCCTGGATCTTCCGGGGGCACCACTGGTCGAGGGACCGGGTCCGGGGACCCCACCGGCGGGCAGGCGAGGCGATCCGCGGGCCGCGGGAGCGTTTCGCGCAGACGGACGAACCCGACCCGCGCCGGTTCGGTACGCCGACCGCCGCCTGCCGGTGGCGCGCGAGCGTCCACCGGTGCACGCGTCAGCAGCTCGCCCTGATGCCCAGACCCGCAGGCGCGCTCGGCAGCGCCGCGCCGCGGTCCTGATGCTGGCCGGAGTCCTCCCGTCCTGCGCGCGGCGCGGTCGCGCGCCGTCCCGGTCGAGGCGATGAACCGGCAGGCTGAGGAGCGGCAGCGTCGTGAGACCTGGGCTGCCGCGTCGGCGACGCATGTGCGCCGCGACCGGCTGGCCCGCTCGCTCGCCGGGAACGTCGCCTCGCTGGTCGGCCGGCTGGCGGCGGTGCTGCGGCACGTAGCAGTAGCTGGTGGGCGAGCGCTCGCATGGCTCACGCACGCCGTCGCTCCCGCATCGTCGCGGGAGACGGGTCGCTCGAGGAACGCCGCCGTAGCGCGGGGCGGCTGGCCGTGGGACACGCCTCGATCGCCCTCAGCGCCGAGGAGATGCGTGCACATCCTCGAGACGCTGTCGCCACCGCGCGCACCGGGACCGGTGCCCCCGCGGGCGCGCGACGCCGTCGAGGTGGCGCGGGCCCTCGCCGCCCGGTCGGGGGAGGCCTGCCCCGACCTCCGGGTCCGGGTCGTGCATCGTGACGGGGAGACCTGGGCGGGGGTCGAGGCGGCGGTCCTCGAGCGGGCCCTCGCCCCCGTCGTGGACAACGCCCTGCGGTACGCCGCGCGGGAGGTGCGGCTGGAGATCTCGGGCGTGCCCGGTGCGGTCCTCGTCGACGTGCTGGACGACGGCCCCGGCGTGCCCGCGGAGGCGCTGCCGCACGTGTTCGAGCCAGGGAGACGCGCCGACCCCACCGACGGTCACCGCGGCGCCGGCCTGGGGCTGGCCCTGGTGCGTCGTCTGCTGGTGGCCTCCGGCGGCGAGATCTCGGTGTCGTCCTCGGGAGGCGGCGCGGCCTTCCGCCTGACGCTGCCTCCCGGGTGAGAGGCCACAGCCTCAACGCCGGTCAATGGCATCCGGTGGTCTGTGGACTCCGGACCCCCGACGGTGTCGACTCCTCCCAGCTCGCCTTCCTCAGAAAGGGCTCTGGCAGAGGGTTCCGCTCCGCGCTTCGGAGTTCACGGACGGTTCACCCGCAGGACAACCGGGACAGACCGCGACGTAGTCGCCGGAGGAAAGGTGGCAGCGGCCGTAGCATCCGCGGCCGCTCAATCTCTCTCCGGGAGCCTTCGTGACCTTGACCTCCAAGATGCGCCTCCGCGTGCGTACCCCGCTGGTGACCGCTGCCGGTGCTCTTGCCCTCATCGGCGCGAGCGTGCCGGCGCTTGCCTCGGCCCCGCCACGGCCCCATGACGCGGGAACGAGCACACCGATCAAGCACCTCGTGGTGCTGTACCAGGAGAACGTGTCGTTCGACCACTACTTCGGCACGTACCCGCGGCGGCGAACCCGGCTGGCGAGCCGCGGTTCACGGCGCGCAAGGACACGCCTGAGCGTGGGCGGCCTGAACGCGTCCCTGCTGGCGCCGAACAACCCCAACTCGGTCCAGCCGTTCCGACTGTCCCGGGCCCAGGCGCAGACCTGCGACCAGGACCACAGCTACACCGCCGAGCAGAAGGCGTTCGACTCGGGGCTGATGGACCGGTTCGTGGAGACGGTCGGGCGGGGACACGGCCACTGCGCCGACTACGGCAAGGGCAAGGGGCTGGTGATGGGGTACTACGACGGCAACACCGTCACCGGGTTGTGGAACTACGCCCAGCACTTCGCGATGAGCGACAACTCGTACGGCACGACGTTCGGGCCCTCGACCCCGGGCGCGCTGAACCTGGTCTCCGGCCAGACCCACGGGTTCTCCGTCGACGGTGAAGCCGTACCGGCCAGCCAGCGGCACCGTGATCGGTGACCCCCAGCCGAGCGGCGACGCCTGCGACAGCCGGGACAGCAGCACCTCAACCGATCCGCAGGAACAAGAACATCGGTGACCTGCTCAACGCCAAGCACGTCAGCTGGGGCTGGTTCCAGGGCGGGTTCGCCGACTGTGCGGCCACCCACGTCAACGTCGGCGGCGTGGTCAGCAAGGACTACATCCCGCACCACGAACCGTTCCAGTACTACGCCAGCACGGCCAACCTCAAGCACACGCCGCCGGCTTCGGTGGCCGAGATCGGGCACGACGGCGCCGCGAACCACCAGTACGACCTGACCTCGTTCTGGTCCGCGGTCAACGCCGGCAGCATGCCGGCCGTCAGCTTCCTCAAGGCTGCCGCCTACCAGGACGGTCACGCCGGCTACAGCAGCCCGCTGGACGAGCAGCGCTACGTGGTGGAGACCATCAACCGGCTGCAGAAGACGCCAGAGTGGAAGAACACCGCGGTGGTCATCGCCTACGACGACAGCGACGGCTGGTACGACCACAAGATGGGTCCGATCGTGAACCAGTCGACCGACGCCGCCCACGACGCGCTCACCGCGGACGGCGCCTGTGGCAGCGACCCGGCACGGGTCTCCGGCGGCTACCAGGACCGCTGTGGCTACGGCCCCCGCCAGCCCCTGCTGGTCGTCTCGCCCTACGCGAAGCGCAACTTCGTGGACCACACCGTCACCGACCAGACCTCCATCCTGCGCTTCGTGGAGGACAACTGGAGGACGGGGCAGATCGGCAACCACTCCTTCGACGAGAAGGCCGCCACGCGTGTCGAACATGTTCACCTTCGGCGACGGGAGCGGTCACCGGAACGCCGGCACGCTGATGCTCGACCCGAGCACCGGCCAGCTGCAGCGGCACTGAGCACCGTCCGGCCTCCGGGCACCAGCCTCACGGTGGGCACCCACCGTGAGGCTGGAGCGACGGGTCAGCGCATGTTGCCGGTGTGGCCGAGGCTGTAGCGCCCCGGCTGGGGCCACACGCACAGGCCGTGCGGTCCGCTGTCGACGTGGATCCGCTTCAGCAGCTTGCCGGTCCTGGTGTCCAGGACGTAGACGACGCTGTCGTAGCGGCCGGACAGCCAGAGGGTGCGCCCGTCGGCGCTGACGCCGCCCATGTCGGGTGAGCCGCCGCCGGGGAGCCGCCAGGTGTGCAGCGTCCGCAGGGTCGAGGCGTCGAGCACCGTGACCGTGCCGCCGTCGCGGTTGGCCACGAACAGCCGGGTGGCCGTGCGGTCGGGGTAGATGCTGTGGGTGCCCATGCCGGTGCGCAGGAACCGCTGCACCTTCAGCGTGCGGGCGTCGAGCACCCAGACGCCGTTGCGGAGCATGTCGGCCACGAGGAACCGGGTCCCGTCGGGGGTGAGCCGGACGTCCTGGGGCATGGCGCTCGCGCCGGGGCTCAGCCCGGCCTGGGGCCCGTGCATGTGCATGGCCTCCATCGGGGTGGTCGCCCCGGGGGTGTGCACGGCGTTGAGGTTGACCACCTTGCGGATCCGGGTGGCGTTGCGGTCGACGACGAGGAGCTTGCCGCTGAACTCGCAGCGTGGCGACGAAGAAGGACTGGTCGGCGGAGAAGTCGGCGTGGTTGAGGCCGTCACAGGGCACGTGCAGCGACCGCTTCAGGGCCATCGTGTGCGGGTCGCGGACGTCGATCCGGTGCAGCCGCTCGGCCATCACCAGCGCGTGGGCGCCGTCGGGGGTGAAGTAGAGGTTGTAGGGGTCCGCGACCGGTACCGGGCGGCCGGGCCGTCCGGTGCGGGGGTTGACCGGGACGAGGTCGTTGCCGAGGTCGTCGTTGACCCAGAGGGTCTTCAGGTCCCAGCTGGGCACCACGTGCTGCGGCTCGCGGCCGGTGCGGTAGCGGGCGATGACGCGGTAGGTGCGGGGGTCGATGACCTGCAGGGTGTCCGAGAGGGTGTTGGGCACGTAGACCAGCGACTTGGCCTTGAGTGCCTCTCCCTGCAGCTGGCCGGCGCCGGCGTGGGCGTAGACGTTCGCCGGCGTGGGGGAGGAGGGTCGGGGCCCGGTGGTGCTGGAGGTCGGGGCCGGCGTGGACGTGACCGGTGCCGGGCGCGCCCGTGGCCCCGCTGTCGCCCGACGTGCACCCGGTCAGCGCGGTGAGGCGCGGTGAGCAGCGCCGCCGCAGAGGGCCGCCGCGCCCCTGCGGGTGAGGAGGGCGCCGCGGGCGCCCTGCCGGCCGGTGCGGGTCGTGGTCATGCTGGGCCCCTCATCAGGTCGGTGACGGTCACGGCGCGAAGGCCCCGCCGGGCCAGGCCGTCCAGGATCGCGGGCAGCGCGGCGACCGTGCCGGGGTGCCCGAGGTGCAGGCTGACGATCGAACCGCTGACGGCGTCGCGGTGCACCCGGCTGGCCGACCAGGGCCGCAGCCCGGGTCGGTGTAGTCCAGCGGGTCGACGTCGTAGGCCAGGCACCGGTGGTAGCCGGACGCGGCCGCGGCCCGGCGGATCGTGCCGGTGCTGCGCGGGGTGCCGCTGGGCCGGAACCACGACCCCCTGCTGCCGGTCAGCGAGGTCAGCAGCGCCGCCGCCCGGCTGACCTCGCGGCGCGCCTCGGCGCTGCTCAGCCGGCGCATCGGCAGGTGGCTCCAGGTGTGGTTGCCCAGGTCGTGCCCGCCGTCGAGGATCGCCGAGGCCAGCGCCCGGTTCTCGTCCAGCCAGGACCCGACGGCCAGGACGGTGAGGCCGGCCGAGTGCTCCGCGGCGATCCGCAGCACCGTCCTGGTCAGCGACGGGTCGCCGGCGCCGTGGAAGGTCAGCGCGACGGCGGGCCGGGTCCGCGGGCCGTGCAGCAGGTCGGCCGCGGGGGACCCGGTGGCACGGGTCGTCGGCGGGGCCGACGGGGTGCCGGGCGGCGAGGTCGGCCCGGGTGAGGACGTCGTACCGGGTGGCGTGGAGGCCGTTGCCGACCCGGTCGTCGAGGGTCCGCGTGGGGGCGGGCTCCTCCGGCGAGCAGGCGCTCGCGGTCACCGCGGTGGCGGTGACCGCACCGAGGAACACGCGCCGCGAGACCGGGCTCATGCCCCGGCCTCCGTGGGTCCCGTCGACCCCGGCTGGCCCGCAGACCCCTGGACCGTAGGGGCGTCCCGGGCGGGCCGAGCCCCGGTGGGCGGGACGCGGGACGCGAGCAGACCGGGGACCACCGCGGCAGCGAGCGAGAGCCAGGCCAGGGCCAGCAGCCAGCCGCCGAGGACGTCGGTGGGCCAGTGGACGCCGAGGTAGGCGCGGGTCATCCCCACGGCGAGCGCCCAGCAGGCCAGGACCGTCGCCACGGTGGCGCGCCGGACGCCGGTCAGCCGGCCCAGCACCAGCCAGATCAGCAGCCCGGCGCTGAGGGCGCTGGTCGTGGTGTGCCCGGAGGGGAAGGCGTAGCCGCGCGCGAAAACGGCCCAGTCGCTGCGAGGTGGGCGGGGCCGGGCGATGAGGTTGACGAGGGCCAGGCGCAGCCCGATGCCGAGCAGCAGGACGGCCGTCACGGCCAGGGCCTGGACGAGCCGGCCCCGCCACGCGCCCCGACCGAGCACCAGCGCGGCGAGGAACACGACGGGGACCAGGACGCCGGACGCCCCGGTCGCGGTCACCGCCGACGCCGCCGAGGTGAGCCAGGCGGTGCGGTGCTCGAGCAGCCAGTCGTGCAGGGACAGGTCGACGGCGAAGGTGTGGGCACTGACCACCACGGCCACCGCCAGGACGACCAGCAGGGTCGCGGCCCCGGCCGCCACCGTGAGGCAGCGGCGCGAGGGGGGTGCCCACCGGGCGCGTGCGGTCGTGGACGGCGGGTGAATGGGACCTCCTCGGGCGGCGCAGCGGACTCTACGGTACGAACATCTGGGCAACCTGCACGCGAAGGCGCGCCGTCGGGAAGCACGAGCGGGGGAGGGCAGCGCGCCCCTGCTCGCCCAAGGTCACGGGGCCAGATACGGCAGCCGTCCACGCCAGGCGTGGACGACGGCGCTCAGCTGCACAGGCTCTCGCGTCTGCCCTCCTCGGCCGGGACGAAGCCCGCCAGTCGCCAGGACCACGCGCTCACCTGGCGGTTCGCACCAGCGGCGGCTCGGGCACCAGCCGGCCGAGGTCGCCCACCACCGCGTCGGCGCCGGCGGCGCGCAGCTCCGCCGGCGAACCGGTCCGGGCCACGCCCACCACGAGGCCGAAGCCGCCGCGGCGCCCGGCCTCGACCCCCGCCACGGAGTCCTCGACCACGACCGTGCCCGCCGGTGTCGCGCCCAGCCGCCGGGCCGCCTCGAGGAAGCGTGGCCGGGTCCGGCTTGCCGGCCAGGCCCAGCTCCTGTGCGACCTCCCCGTCGACGAGGATGTCGAACCGGTCCCGCAGCCGCACGGCCGACAGCACGGCCGCGGCGTTGCGGCTGGCCGAGATCACCCCGAGCCGCAGCCCGGCCGCGCGCGCGGCCCGGACGAAGCCCAGCGCGTCGGGGAAGGCCCGGAGCCCACCAGCGGCCAGCTGCGCCCGCACGTCCTCGGCCTTGCGGTTGCCCAGCCCGCAGACGGTCTCGCGGTCGGGTGGGTCGGCCGGGTCGCCGTACGGCAGGGAGATCCCCCGTGCGGCAAGCAGGTCGTGCACGCCGTCGTACCGCGGCTTGCCGTCGACGTACCGGCGGTAGTCCGCCTCGGTGAACCGGCGGTGGTCCTCGCCGGCGACCCCGCCGCGGCGGTGGAGGTAGCTGTCGAAGAGGCGGGTCCACGCGGCCACGTGCAGGGCCGCCGTGTCGGTGAGCACCCCGTCGAGGTCCAGCACGACCGCGACGTACCGAGCCGCGGGCAGGCGCACGGCCGCAGGGGCGACGGGATCCGGCGGGCGCGCGCTCGTCATGCCTCCAGCATCGGGGCACCGCGACCGGGTCGTCAGGGACGTATGTCCCCGCCGTCCGGCCGCAGGGCCCCTGCGCCGGAGGGCCCCGGGCGGCCGGAGGGGCGTGGCGGGGGCCTGCCCCCGGACCGCATAGGCTCGGACCGTGAGGAACGAGCGGGGTTCGGCGGCGGGACACCCGTCCCTGCCGGTCGTCAGCGACCAGGTCCTGACCCTGCCCAACGTGCTGTCGTTCCTGCGCCTGGTCGGCGTCCCGGTCTTCCTCTGGCTGATCCTGACCGGCCAGGACGGGTGGGCCCTGGTGGTGCTGACCGCCTCCGGCATCAGCGACTACCTCGACGGCAAGATCGCCCGCCACTACGGCCTGGTCTCGCGGATCGGTCAGCTGCTCGACCCGCTCGCGGACCGGCTCTACATCGTCTCCACGCTGTTCGGCCTGGCCTACCGCGAGCGTCATCCCGTGGTGGCTGGTGGGCATCCTGCGTCGCGCGCGAGCTCTTCGGCACCGCGCTGCTGCTCGTGGTCCGCCGCTACGGCTACGTGGGGCTGCCGGTCCACTTCATCGGCAAGGCCGCCACGTTCAACCTGCTCTACGCCTTCCCGTTCCTGCTGCTCGCCCAGATCTCCACCACCCTGGCCACCGTGGCCCTGTCGGTGGGCTGGGCGTTCCTGTGGTGGGGGACCGGCCTGTACTGGCTGGCCGGTGTCCTGTACGCCGTGCAGGTCCGCGACCTGGTCCGCGCCGAGAAGGCCGAGAGGACGGCGGGACGATGAGCGCGCCCACCGCCGGCCGCCCGGCACCCCGGCGCCGCCCGGACGAGTCGATGACGCTGATCACCGAGATGATGCAGCGGCCGCTCGACCCCGGCTACGCCGCGGCCGCAGGCAAGCGGGAGGCGGCCGGCCTGTCGCCGGCCACCGGCCACCGCAGCGCCCTGCTGGTCGTCGCGGCGCTCCTGATCGGCCTGCTCTTCGCCATGTCGGCCCTCGCCCTGCGGGCGCCGGCGACCAGCGCGTCGCGGGCCAAGGCCCAGCTGATCGACCAGATCGAGAGCCGGCGGGCCCACGGTGACCAGCAGACCCGCCGGATCACCGCCCTGCGGGCCGAGATCAACGCCGCGCAGGGCGCCGCCGCTGCGGCGGCAGAGCGAGGGCGGCCTGGCCAACGACCTGCGCCAGCTCGAGCTGGTCACCGGCGCCGCACCGGTGACCGGGCCGGGCCTGCGGCTGACCCTGGACGACGCGCCGGTCAAGGACGGCGGCAAGAACGCCGACGCCGACCCGCGCAACAACGCCGGGCCCGACCAGGGGCGGGTGATCGCCCGCGACCTGCAGATCGTCGTCAACGGCCTGTGGGCCTCCGGCGCCGAGGCGGTCTCGGTCAACGGCCAGCGGCTGACGTCCAAGGCCGCGATCCGTTTCGCCGGCCAGGCGATCCTGGTCAACTACCGGCCGCTGACCCGCCCCTACGTCATCTCGGCCATCGGTGACCCGACGTCGCTGGCCGCTGATTTCGCCGCGAGCGACGGCGGCAGCTACCTTCAGTCGCTCAAGACCAACTTCGGCGTGCGCGCCGGCATCGCGGAGGTGGACCGGTTGACCGTGCCCGGCGAGTCGGCCCTCACCACCCGGGTGGCCAGGCCCGTGCCGTCCGCCGCCGGCGCGTCCGGCGCGCCCCCGGCAGCGCCGCCACCGCCACGACCCCCGACACGACGGAGAGCTCCCCGTGATTCCTGCCCTCGGACTCCTCGTCGGCCTGGTCGTCGGCCTCTTCCTGCACCCGACCGTGCCGCTGGCCCTGCAGCCCTACCTGCCGATCGCGGTCATCGCCGCCCTCGACGCGGTGTTCGGAGGGGTCCGGGCCGTGCTCGACGGCATCTTCAACGACAAGGTGTTCGTCATCTCGTTCCTGTCCAACGTCGTCGTCGCGGCGCTCATCGTCTTCCTCGGCGACCAGCTCGGGGTCGGCGCGCAGCTGTCCACCGGCGTCGTCGTCGTGCTGGGCGTCCGCATCTTCTCCAACGTCGCCTCGATCCGCCGCCACCTCTTCCACGCATGAGCAGCCACCCCGACCCGACCCCGTCCCCGCCGCCGGAGCCCACCCGGCCGGAGCAGCCGGAGCAGCCGCGCGCTGCCCGAGCAGGGCAGCACGGTCAGCGCGTGGCACCGGCTGCGGCTGATGGCCCGTCCCCGCGCCACCCGGGCCAACGCCTTCGCGGCGCTGCTGGCGGTCGTCCTCGGGTTCGCCGTCGCGACGCAGGTCCGCTCGACCCAGGCCCAGGGCCTGGAGTCGCTGCGCCAGCCCGACCTGGTCGGCATCCTCGACAACGTGACCCAGCAGTCGACCCGCCTGGACGACGACGCGCGGACCCTGCAGGCGACCCGCGACCAGCTCGTCAACGGCTCCAGCAGCGAGGCGGCGGCGCTCAAGGCCGCCCAGGACCGGCTGGCCGCGCTGCGCATCCTCGCCGGTACGGCGCCCGCCGCGGGACCGGGGATCCGGATGACCATCGACGACCCCGGCCACAAGGTCACCGCCCCGGTGATGCTGGACGCGCTGGAGGAGCTGCGCGACGCCGGCGCCGAGGCGGTGCAGATCAACTCGGCCCGGGTGGTGGCCAGCTCCTCCTTCGGCGACTCGCCCGACGGGGTCAAGGTCGACGGGGCGACGGTCGGCTCGCCGTACCGGATCAGCGCGATCGGCAGCCCGGAGACGCTCGGCGCCGCGATGCAGATCCCCGGTGGCATCACCGAGACCGTCCGCCAGCTCGGCGCGACGGTCCGGATCGAGCAGGACCAGAGCCTCACCATCGACGCGTTGCAGTCGCCTCGCACGCCTCGTTACGCTCGCCCGGTACCGGACGCCTCTCCCACCCCGTGACGACCGGCGTCCCCCTGAGACAAGGAGCAGCATGAGCGAGTTGGACTACCCGCAGGACCTGCGTTACACCGCAGAGCACGAGTGGGTGAAGACCGGCGAGGACGACGTCGTGCGCGTGGGCATCACCTCCTTCGCCCAGGACGCCCTCGGCGACGTGGTCTACGTCAGCCTGCCGGCCGTCGGCGACACGCTGTCCGCGGGCGACTCCTGCGGCGAGGTGGAGTCGACCAAGTCCGTCAGCGACCTCTACGCGCCCCTGTCGGGGGAGATCGTCGCCGTCAACGAGGCCCTGGACCGGGCGCCCGAGCTGGTCAACGCCGACCCCTACGGCCAGGGCTGGATGTACGAGGTGCGCCTCGCCGACCAGGGTGCCCTGGACTCGCTCCTGGACGTCGAGGCCTACCGGGCCCAGCTCGGCTGAGGTCCTCGCTGCCCCACCGCACACACGAGGTGCGCGGTGGGGCACGATGGCTGTGTCAAGTGGGGGTCACATCCTCAAGCCCTCATCTAGGGTTAGGGACTCGGCCCGGAGAGGGCCGTGGACAGGAGCAGGAGCACTCATGACTGAGAACGGGCAGGACCAGGTCCCCGACCGCGCCGGCGAGCCCACGACCATGCGCTTCCAGGGCATCGGCGAGCCCCAGGTCGACCCCGGTGCCGAGGCTGCTCCGCACCTGTCCAGCGCCGACCAGGCCACCGTCGACGCGCTGCGCACCGGCACCGCCCTGCTGGTGGTCCTGCGCGGCCCCAACACCGGTGCGCGGTTCCTGCTGGACGCCGACGAGGTGAGCTCCGGGCGCCACCCCGACAGCGACATCTTCCTCGACGACGTGACGGTCTCGCGCAAGCACGCCAGCTTCCGCCGCGAGGGTGACCGCTTCCTCGTGCGCGACGTCGGGTCGCTCAACGGCACCTACGTCAACCGGCAGCGGATCGACGAGGCCACGCTGCACACCGGCGACGAGGTGCAGATCGGCAAGTTCCGTCTCGTCTTCTACGCCGGCACCGGCACGACCGCGTGAGCCCCGAGGCGTGAGCGCGGGTCCCTCCTCCGGGCGGATGACGATCGGGGCCGTGCTGGCCCAGCTCCAGCCGGACTTCCCGGACGTCACCATCTCCAAGATCCGGTTCCTCGAGGCCGAGGGCCTGGTGACGCCGTCACGCACGGGCTCGGGCTACCGCACCTTCTCCGGCGAGGACCTCGAGCGCCTGCGCTACATCCTCACCGCCCAGCGCGACCGGTTCTGGCCGCTGAAGGTGATCCGTGACGCCCTCGACGCCCTCGACCGGGGGCTGCAGCCGGCCGGCCCGCAGGAGGCGCCGTCGCGGCCGACCGTCCCGCCGGCCGACGTCGACCCGGCGCTGCCGACGGCCGGCGACCTCACCCGCGCGTCCTCGCTGCGGCTGACCGCCGCCGAGGTGCGCGAGGCGGCCGGTCTCGACGAGACCACCTTCACCGAGCTGACCACGTTCGGGCTGCTGCGTCCCGACCCCGCGGGCCACTACGGCGAGCCGGCCCTGGCCGTCGCCCGCGCCGCCGGCGCGCTGGCGGCGTACGGCGTCGAGCCGCGCCACCTGCGGCCCTTCCGCACCGCGGCCGACCGCGAGATCGGCCTCGTGCAGCAGGTGACCAGCCCGCATGCGCGGGCGCGGCACCGCCGGACGGGCCGCCGCGGGGGAGGACCCCACGCCGCAGCTGCTCGCCCTGTGCATCGCCCTGCACGCATCGCTGGTCCGGGCGGGCCTCGACCACGGCTGAGCGAGTACGGTTGAGGGGTGAGAGAACTCGATGTTCTCGGCGTCCGCGTCGAGATGCCGACCAACCAGCCGATCGTCCTGCTGCGGGAGCGCGAGGGTGAGCGTTACCTGCCGATCTGGATCGGGGCCGCGGAGGCGACCGCCATCGCCTACGCGCAGCAGGGTGTCGTGCCGCCCCGCCCGCTGACGCACGACCTGCTCAAGAACGTCATCGAGGACCTCGGCCACACGCTGACCGAGGTGCGCATCGTCGCCCTCCAGGACCAGATCTTCTACGCCAGCCTGATCTTCGACGGCGGCGTCGAGGTCAGCGCGCGGTCCTCCGACGCGATCGCGCTGGCGCTGCGCACCGGCACCACGATCCTCGCCGAGGAGGCGCTGCTCGACGAGGCCGGCGTCGCCATCGCCCAGGAGGAGGACGACGAGGTCGAGCGGTTCAAGGAGTTCCTGGAGCAGGTCTCTGCCGAGGACTTCGAGACCACCGAGGAGCCCGGACCCAGCGAGGAGCCGCCCTCCGGGAGCCGGTGAGAGCCGGCGCCCGAACTCACCATCACCCTCAACTGCACGCTGAGACTTGGGCCGGCCGGCCTGCGACACGCGGTGGCCCGGCCTCCAGTGGTCATTGACGCCCCGGTCCGCCGGCCGTACGGTCAGAGAAAACCACGAGCGTGTAGTTACAGGAGGTGCGCGTGAGCTCCACTGGAGAAGCGCAGCAGGGCATTCCCACGGTGCCGGTCGCTGCCCAGGGGCTGTTGTTCAGCGACGACCTCCCGGACCTCAGTGAGGACACCGGCTACCGCGGGCCGACCGCCTGCAAGGCGGCCGGCATCACCTACCGACAGCTCGACTACTGGGCCCGCACCGGTCTGGTCGACCCCTCCGTGCGCGGCGCCACCGGCTCCGGCACCCAGCGGCTCTACAGCTTCCGCGACATCCTCGTGCTCAAGGTCGTCAAGCGACTGCTCGACACCGGCGTCTCGCTGCAGCAGATCCGCGTCGCGGTGAGCCACCTGCGCGAGCGGGGCGTCCAGGACCTGGCCCAGATCACCCTGATGAGCGACGGCGCCAGCGTCTACGAGTGCACCTCCGCCGACGAGGTCATCGACCTCGTCCAGGGCGGTCAGGGCGTCTTCGGCATCGCGGTCGGCCGCGTCTGGCGCGAGGTCGAGGGCGAGCTGGCCCTGCTGCCCAGCGAGCGTCCCGAGGACGAGGCCCCGGCCGCGCACCCCGGCGACGAGCTGCGCACCCGCCGTCAGGCCCGCCTGATCAGCTGACACCGCGACACGGGCGTCGTCCACCTGCCGCCCCGGGCACCGGTCCCGCCCGGGCTCCGGCGCGGCGCGCGACCGGCGGCGCGGGACGGCTCCGGGAGCCCGCGGATGTTAGGCTGGCGGTGCTGATCGACCCCGTGCGGGAGAGTCCCCGCGCACCCACATCCCACCCACGACAACGTGGGCGGGGTGCTGCGAACGGGGCGCCGAAGGGGCAAACCTCCCCGGAACCTCTCAGGCGCCAGGACTGCACGGGCAGGCACTCTGGAGCCAACCTCTGGTGACAGGTGGGGAGGCAGTCCGCTTCGGCACACCTCCGGGGGTGCCGCCCGCGTGAGGAGCCTCTCGTGACCCCCGACCCCACCGCCACCCCCGAGCCCGACTTCGTCTCGCGCCACATCGGCCCGGACGAGGCGGACGTCGCCGCGATGCTCAAGGTCGTCGGCCAGCCCAGCGTCGCGGCCCTGCTCGACACCGCTCTGCCACCGGTCATCCGCTCCGAGCGCGCCCTCGCCATCGACGCCGCGCCGAGCGAGGCGGCGGTGATCGCCGAGCTGCGCGCCCTGGCCTCCCGCAACACGGTGCTGACCTCGATGATCGGTCTGGGCTACTACGGCACGCTGACGCCGGCGGTGGTGCGCCGCAACGTGCTGGAGAACCCCGCCTGGTACACCGCCTACACGCCGTACCAGCCGGAGATCTCCCAGGGCCGGCTCGAGGCGCTGCTGAACTTCCAGACCGTCGTGGTGGACCTGACCGGCCTGACCACCGCGGGCGCCTCGCTGCTGGACGAGAGCACGGCCGCCGCCGAGGCGATGACGCTGATGCGCCGGGCCAGCAAGGTCGGCCAGGACGCCGTGCTGCTGGTCGACGAGCACGCCCTGCCGCAGTCCATCGCCGTCATCTCGACCCGGGCCCGGCCGCTCGGCCTCGACGTCGTGGTGGCCGACCTGACGGGGGTCACCGACGCCGAGAGCCTGAGCGCCGCGGCCGGCGGGCGACCGGTCTTCGGTGTCCTGGTGCAGTACCCCGGCGCCGACGGCGAGCTGCGCGACTGGGCCGCCCTCGCCGCGGCCGCCCACGAGGCGGGCGCCCTGGTCACGGCCGCCGCCGACCTGCTCGCCCTGACCCTGGCCACGCCGCCGGGGGAGTGGGGCGCCGACATCGCCGTGGGCAACAGCCAGCGCTTCGGCGTGCCGATGGGGTTCGGTGGCCCGCACGCCGGCTTCATGAGCGTGCGCGCCGGCCTCGAGCGCACCATGCCGGGTCGGCTGGTCGGCGTGAGCGTCGACGCCGACGGCGCGCGGGCCTACCGGCTCGCGCTGCAGACCCGTGAGCAGCACATCCGCCGCGAGAAGGCCACCTCCAACATCTGCACCGCGCAGGTGCTCCTGGCCGTGATGGCCTCGATGTACGCCGTGTACCACGGCCCCGCGGGCCTGGCCGCCATCGCCCGGCGCGTGCACGCGCACGCCACCACCCTCGCCGACGCGCTGCGGGCCGGTGGCGTCGAGCTCACCACCGAGCAGGTCTTCGACACCGTCACGGCCCGGGTGCCCGGCCGGGCCGCCGAGGTCGTCGCGGCCGCGGCGGCCCGGGGCATCAACCTCTGGCAGGTCGACGACGACCACGTGTCGGTGAGCGCCGACGAGACGACCAGCTCCGAGCACCTCCGTGCGGTGCTGGCAGTCGTTCGGCGTCGACGGCGCCGCCACCGTCACCGTCGCGCAGCCGGACGCGGCGCCGGCCTGGCCGCAGCAGCTGGTGCGCACCTCGGACTACCTGACCCACCCGGTGTTCCACAGCCACCACAGCGAGACGGCGATGCTGCGCTACCTGCGCCGGCTCGCCGACCGCGACTACGCCCTGGACCGCGGGATGATCCCGCTCGGCTCCTGCACGATGAAGCTCAACGCCACCACCGAGATGGAGGCGATCACCTGGCCCGAGTTCGCGGCGCTGCACCCGTTCGCCCCGGCGTCGCAGACCGAGGGCATCCGCTCGCTGATCGACGACCTGTCGCAGTGGCTGTGCGACATCACCGGCTACGACGCGGTCTCCCTGCAGCCCAACGCCGGCTCGCAGGGCGAGCTGGCCGGGCTGCTGGCCATCCACGCCTACCACCAGGCGCGCGGCGACCACGGGCGCACCGTCTGCCTGATCCCGGCCAGTGCGCACGGCACCAACGCCGCCAGCGCCGTGATGGCCGGGATGAAGGTCGTCGTGGTCAAGACCGCCCAGGGCGGTGACGTCGACATGGACGACCTGCGGGCCAAGATCGAGACCCACCGCGACGCCCTGGCCGCGATCATGGTGACCTACCCGTCCACGCACGGCGTCTTCGAGGACACCATCACCGACCTGTGCGCGCTCGTCCACGACGCCGGCGGCCAGGTCTACGTCGACGGCGCGAACCTCAACGCGCTCGTCGGTCTGGCCCAGCCGGGGCGGTTCGGCGCCGACGTCTCGCACCTGAACCTGCACAAGACCTTCTGCATCCCGCACGGTGGTGGCGGCCCCGGTGTCGGCCCGGTCGGTGTGCGCAGCCACCTCGCGCCGTACCTGCCCAACCACCCGCTGTCACCCGAGGCCGGTCCGGAGACGGGCGTCGGCCCGATCTCCGGTGCGCCGTTCGGCTCGGCGAGCATCCTGCCGATCTCCTGGGCCTACGTCCGGCTGATGGGCGGGGACGGGCTGACCAAGGCCACCCAGACCGCGGTGCTGTCGGCCAACTACGTCGCCGCCCGGCTGCGTGAGCACTACCCGGTGCTGTACTCCGGCCACGACGGCGTGGTCGCGCACGAGTGCATCCTCGACCTGCGCGAGCTGACCCGGGCCACCGGCGTCACCGTGGACGACGTCGCCAAGCGGCTGATCGACTACGGCTTCCACGCGCCGACGATGTCCTTCCCCGTCGCCGGCACCCTCATGGTGGAGCCGACCGAGAGCGAGGACCTCGGCGAGATCGACCGGTTCTGCGACGCGATGATCGCGATCCGGGCCGAGATCGAGCAGGTCGCCCGCGGCGAGGTGTCGGTGGCCGACAGCGTCCTGCGGCACGCGCCGCACACGGCGTACGCGCTGGCCGGCGAGTGGGACCACCCGTACGACCGGCACACGGCGGCGTTCCCGCCCGGTGTCGACCGCCTGTCCAAGTACTGGCCACCGGTCCGCCGCATCGACGGCGCGTTCGGCGACCGCAACCTGGTCTGCGCCTGCCCGCCGCCGGAGGCCTTCGAGGAGTAACCACCCGAGAGGGTCCACCGCGAGGCCCGTTCCTGCTCCCCAACGGGGGCAGGAGCGGGCCTCGTGGTGTTTGCCGGCCGGACGTGGCGCAGGGTGCGCGCCCGCGCGGCTCGCCTCGTCCGCGGGGTCAGGCCACCTCGGGGACGGCGGACACCACCTCGATGCTGGAGCCGGCCTGGCTCTTGGAGACCCGCAGCTGGGCGGGGATGCGCTGGCGCAGCTCGCTGACGTGGCTGACGATGCCCACGCTGCGTCCGCCCTCGCGCAGGCTGTCGAGCACGCCCATCACCTGCTCGAGGCTGTCGTCGTCGAGCGTGCCGAAGCCCTCGTCGACGAACAGCGTCTGCAGGTCGAACCCGCCGGCCTCGGCGCGGACGGCGTCGCCGAGACCGAGGGCCAGGGCCAGCGACGCCATGAACGACTCGCCGCCGGAGAGGGTGGAGGTCTCGCGGCTCGCCCCCGTCCAGGCGTCGACGACGCGCAGGCCCAGACCGCTGCGGGCGCCGCGCCGGGCCAGCGCGTCGGAGTAGACCAGCGTGTAACGGCCCTCCGTCATCACCTGCAGCCGCTCGTTGGCCAGCCGGGCCACCTCCTCCAGCCGCGCCGCCAGCAGGTAGGACGACAGCCGCATCCGCAGCGTGTTGTTGGCGCTCGTGCCGGCCACGCAGTCGGCCAGCTCCTGCACCACCGCCTGCTCCGCCTCGGCCGGCCCGATCCGCTCGAGGATGGCGTGGACCTCACCGGCCAGGTCGTGCAGGCGGTGCTCCGCCGACTCGGCGATGGTCTGGGCCCGCCGGGCGCGGGTGGCCTCGTCACGGGCGGTGGCAGCGACCCGGGCCAGTGCCTCGAGGTCGGGGGCCGGCTGCTGCTCGGCGGCCGAGACCTCCGGCTGGGCCAGCAGCGCCTCGGCCTGGTCGCGCTGGGTGTCGATCGCCCGCAGCTGCGCGGTCATCCGGGCGAGCTCGTCGGCCGGCAGCAGGGCGGCCCGGGCGGCGGCGACGTCAGCGAACCCGTGCTGGGTCAGGGCCGCGGTCAGCCGGTCGCGGGTGGCGTCGGCCGTGCGGGTGGTCGTCACCAGCGTGCCGAGCGCCTCGCCCAGGCGGCGCAGCGACACGGTGGCGGCGCGGTGGGTGCGGACGGCGACCCGGTGCCGGCCGACCAGCGCGGCCTCGTCCGGGGTCTCGGCGCCGTCCGGGACCTCCGCCGCGTCCGTGGTGCTCGTCCCGCCCGGGCGGCCGCCGGTGCAGGGGCACAGGGCGGCGTGCTCGCGCAGCCCCTGTGCGAGGGACTCGGCGGCCCTGGCCGCCTGGCCGCGCGCCGCCTCGGCGCGCGTGAGGGCGGTGGCGACCGCCTGGCGCTGGGAGTCGACCTGGCCGGTCAGGGCGTCGCGCTCGGCCCGCAGCTGCTGCAGGCGCTCGCCCAGCCGGGGCAGCACCGACGCGGCGGCCTGGGCCTGCCCCAGCGTCGCGCGGGACGCGACGAGCTCGTCGTCGAGACGCGAGGGGTCTCGTCCCTCGAGCAGCACCTGCAGCTCGGAGCGCTGTGCCTCGTCGGTCGCCCGGGTCGAGGCCACCCGTGACTCCAGGGCGCTGCGGGCCGACATGGCGGCGGTCGCCGCGACCTCGGCCGCCTCGATGTCGTCGGCGGTCACCGCGGTGGTGCCCCGCTCGGCCGGGCTCGGGTGCTCGCAGGAGCCACAGACGGGGCACGCGTCGCCGTCGACGAGGTCGCCGGCCAGCTCTGCGGCCATCCCCTGGAGGCGGGCCAGCCGCAGCGACAGGGCGGCGCCCTCGGCCTCGGCGGCGACCCGGGTGCTGACCGCGAGCTCGTCGCTCAGGCGGGCGACCAGCTCGTGCCGGTGGTGCTGCTCGTCGCGCAGGGTGACCGCACGGGCCAGCGAGGTGAGGGTGCCCCTGGCGCCGGGCAGGGTCGCCGCCAGGCTCTGGGTCGCGGTGTGCTCCTGCTCGGCGGACTCCACGGCGGCCCGCACCTCGACCTGACGGCGCAGCGTCACGGCCAGCGTGTGCTCCAGACCGGCCGCCGACGCCGCGTGGCGGGCGGCCTCGACCTCCTGGGTGCTGACGGTCTCGGCGCACGAGCCGAGCTCGTCGAGGGGGCCCTGTCGCTGCTCGACCAGGTCGAGCAGGTGGTGCACCGCACCGGCGTCGGTGAGGTCGGGAGCGGGCCCGCCGTCCGCGGGGAGCGGGACCTCGCGACGGCGGGCGGCGACGGCCTCCAACGCCTCGGTGAGGTCGTGCTCGGCCTGCTCCAGCGCGGCCAGGTGGCCGCTGACGGCAACGGCCCGCTCGGCCGCCGCCACCTGGCGGGTGGCCTCGTCGTAGGAGTCGCGGTGCTCGGCCAGGGCCTGCAGGACGCTCCGGGCCGACGTCGCGGTGCGCTGGTGCTCGACCAGCGTGCGGGCGTCCTGCAGCACCGACGCGGCCTGCTCGTGCACGCCCTGGGCCAGCTCGGCGGCAGCGAGCGTCTCACCGGCGTGGTCGGCGACCCGGCTGCGCACCAGCTCGACCGCGGCAGGCAGGTCGGTGCTGGGCAGCTCGCTCCAGAGCGGCCAGCCCCGCGCTGCGCTGTCGCCGGACCCGGTGCCGGGAGCGGTTGCCGCGGGCTCGTCGCCGGGACCGCCCTCGTCGCCCGCCTCCCCGGCGAAGGCCGCGGTCGCGGGGAGGCCGGCCAGCACGTCCTGCACCCGCACGAGCGCGACGGCGAGCTCGGCGCGGGCGTCGGTCACGGCGGCCACCGCCGCGCGGCGGCGGTCGGCCAGCCACTGCTCGATGTCGGTGAACCGCTGGGTGTCGAAGAGCCGCTCGAGCACCTCGCGGCGCTGCTCGGGGCTGGCCCGCAGGAACGCCGCGAAGTCGCCCTGGGGCAGCAGCACGACCTTGGCGAACTGCTCCAGCCCCATGCCGATGACGTCGTGGATCACCAGCGCCGCCTCGTCGTTGCGGGTGGCGCGCGGCACCCACTCGCCGCCCACCCGCTCCTCGAGGACCACCTTGGCCTGGACGCTGGTGGTGCCGGAGCCGCGCAGCTTGGGGCGCTCGAACTCGGGGGAGCGGGTGATCCGCAGGCGGCGGCCCGCGGCGGTGAGCTCGAGCACCACCTCGGGCACCGCGCCGGCCGGGGCGTGGTCGCTGTGCAGCGACCGGCGGCTCTCGGCGCGCGCGCCGGGCACCGCGGCGTAGAGGGCGAAGCAGATCGCGTCGAGCACGCTGGTCTTGCCGGCACCGGTGGCGCCGTGGATGAGGTAGAGGCCCGCGGCGGCGAGCTCGTCGAAGTCGACCTCCTCGGTGCGGGCGAACGGGCCGAACGCGGTGACCTGCAGCCGGTGCAGCCTCACGCGACCGACCGCCGGCCGGCGCGCGAACCGGCCGTGTCGGCCTGCCCCTCGTCCTCACGGACCGCCCGGCCCTGCCGCGAGCCCTCGACCGCCTCGGCCAGCACGGCCCGCTCCTGCTCGCTGGCGCTGGCGCCCGCCGCGCACGTGCTCGAGGAAGTCGCAGCACAGGTCGAGGTCGTCACGCTCGCGGACCCGCGCGGCGTAGGAGGTGGCGCCGACCTGCACGCCGACATCCTCGAACTGCAGCACGAGCGCGTGCGGGAAGCGCTGCTGGACCCGCTCCATGGCGCCGAGCGGCCGGATGGCGTCGGTGAGGGTCACCTGGCACCACGCCGACTCCGCCTCGCGCAGACGCGGGTCTGCGAGCAGCTCCTCCAGCGTGCCCCGCAGCCGGCGGACGGGCCGCACCACCGGCGCCTCGATGGCGCGCGCCTGCGGCGCGGGCTCGGACAGGTCGAGCAGCCAGGAGGCCTTGTGGTGGCCGGCCTCGCTGAAGGACAGGGCCACGGGGGAGCCGGAGTAGCGGACCGTCTCGTTGATCGCCTGGGGGCCGTGCAGGTGGCCCAGGGCCGCGTAGTCGACGCCGTCGAAGACGTCGGGGTGCACGGCGCTGACGCCGCCGACGCTGATGTCGCGCTCGGACTCGCTGGTCGCGCCGCCGGTGACGAAGGCGTGGGCCATGACGACCGACCTGGTGCCGGGCCGGGTGGCGAGGTCGGCGCGCACGCGCCCCATCGCCGCCCGCAGCACGCCGGCGTGGGTGCGGTCGGCCGCGCCGAGCGGGTCGGCGGCGGTCACCGGCTCG
The DNA here is from genome assembly GCA_963828995.1 of uncultured Actinomycetota bacterium. Taxonomy (GTDB): domain Bacteria; phylum Actinomycetota; class Actinomycetes; order Actinomycetales; family Dermatophilaceae; genus CAVRTM01. The sequence goes on along the minus strand of CAWHHB010000004.1, from coordinate 104,142 downwards.
AGGTAGGGCAGGGGGTAGACCGCGGTGTCACCGACCAGCACCGGCGAGCCGATGCCCTCGAGCCGGGTGCGGATGTGCAGCCCGGCCCGCTCCAGGAGGTCGGAGGCGAAGCCGAGCCGGATCGCCGAGTCGTGGTTGCCGCTGGAGAGCACCACCTGCGCACCGGCGTCGATCAGCCGGGTGACGGCCTCGGAGAGCAGCGCCACCGTCTCGGGGGCGGGCATCGCGCGGTCGTAGACGTCGCCGGACACCAGCACCGCGTCGACCCCCTCGGCGCGGACGACCTCGACGAGGTGGTCGAGGTAGGCCGCCTGGGCGTCGAGCAGCCCCACCCGGTGGAAGGACCGTCCCAGGTGCCAGTCGGAGGTGTGGATCAGGCGCACGCAAGCAGGGTATGGCGGCGGTGCGACAGCACCCCGGACCCGGCCCGGCGAGCCGCCCGGGAGGTCGGACTTGCCTCGCGGGGCTGCACACGATGGGGTGGGTCCCACAGGTGGTGACCACGGGCCCGGGAGGTCGGCATGGGTGAGGACGTCGCAGGGACCGGCTACACGCGCGAGCAGCGTCAGCGCTACCGGGAGAAGGTCCGCCAGAACCTCGACGTGTTCGAGCAGATGCTGTCGCAGAGCAGCTTCGACTTCGAGCGGCCGATGACCGGCATGGAGATCGAGCTCAACCTCGTCGACCAGGCCTACCAGCCGCGCATGTCCAACGCCGAGGTGCTGACGAGCATCGCCGACCCCGGCTACCAGACCGAGCTCGGTCGCTACAACATCGAGCTCAACGTGCCCCCGCGTCCGCTCCCCGGCGACGCCGCGCTCGAGCTCGAGGTCGACCTGCGCCGGAGCCTGAACCGGGCCGAGGGCCTGGCCAACCAGACCGGCGCCCACATCGTGGCGATCGGCATCCTGCCCACCGTGATGCCCGAGCACTTCAGCACCGAGTGGATGAGCGCCAACACCCGCTACGCCGCCCTCAACGAGGCCGTCTTCAACGCCCGCGGCGAGGACGTCTTCATCGACATCGAGGGGCCCACGGGGGAGCGGCTGGCCACCTACGCCGACTCGATCGCCCCCGAGTCCGCCTGCACCTCGGTCCAGCTGCACCTGCAGGTGGCCCCGCAGGAGTTCGCCGCCCACTGGAACGCCGCGCAGGCCCTCAGCGGGCCGCAGCTGGCGCTCGGGGCGAACTCGCCGTACTTCTTCGGCCGGCGGCTCTGGGCCGAGACCCGCGTCGAGCTGTTCGCCCAGGCCACCGACACCCGCTCGGTGGAGCTGAAGAACCAGGGGGTGCGCCCCCGGGTCTTCTTCGGCGAGCGCTGGATCACCTCGATCTTCGACCTGTTCGAGGAGAACGTCCGCTACTTCCCGGCGCTGCTGCCCGAGACCTCCGACGAGGACCCGGTGGCCGTGCTCGCAGCGGGGTGACGCGCCCCGGCTGCACGAGCTGCGCCTGCACAACGGCACGGTCTACCGCTGGAACCGGCCGATCTACGACATCGTCGACAACACGCCGCACCTGCGGGTGGAGAACCGCGTGCTGCCCGCCGGCCCGTCGATCGTGGACACCCTCGCCAACTCGGCGTTCTACTACGGCGTGCTGCGGATGCTGGCCGGCGACGACCGGCCGGTCTGGACGAAGATGAGCTTCGCGGCCGCCGAGCACAACTTCCAGGCGTGCGCCCGCCGGGGGATCGAGTCGCGGGTCTACTGGCCCGGCTTCGGCGAGGTGGCGGCCGACGAGCTGGTGCTGCGCCACCTGCTGCCGCTGGCCCACGAGGGGCTGGAGCAGTGGGGCGTGTCCGCCGCGGTGCGGGACCGCTACCTCGGCGTGATCGAGGGCCGGTGCACCTCCGGGATGAACGGTGCCGCGTGGCAGGTGGCCACGGTCGAGCGGCTGGAGGCCAAGGGCGCCGACCGACTGAGCGCACTCAGCGGGATGCTGGAACGCTACGTCGAGGGCATGGCCGCCAACGAGCCGGTGCACACCTGGAAGGTGCCCTGACCGGCCCGCCGGCGGCACCCTCCGCGGCGCCTGCGCGGTGGCCTCCGTCGCGGCGGCCCGGGCCTTGTCAGGGCGGCGGTCTATCCTGTCGAGGACATCACAGCACTTGACGCCCTTGACGGAGGAACGATGACCGCGCGCACCCGGCAGACGACCGCCGACACCGCAGGGGGCACCGATGCCGAGCGGGCCCTGGTGGCCCGCGTGACGGCCCTGGTGGCCGAGCGGGCGCGCCTGCTCGCGGCCCAGGGGCGCGCCCTCGGCGACCTCGGTGACCTCGACGACCTGGCCGAGCGGATGGTCGCGGCCCTGCCCGCCCAGCACCCGTACGACGAGCCGCTGGGCCCGTTCTACGACACCACCGGGCTGGTGTCCTGGCTGGGCGTGTCGCGCCAGGCCGTCTCCGACCGGGTCCGGCGCGGCACCCTGCTGGCCTGCCGCACCCAGGACGGGCACCTGGTCTACCCCGCCTGGCAGTTCGCCCGCGACGGCGCGGTCCGTCCCGGGGTGGTCGACGCCGTGGGGGAGTTCGCGCGCCACGGCGCCGACGGGTGGTCCACCGCCCTGTGGCTGACCACGCCGAGCGACGTCTTCGGCGGCCAGAGCGCCGTCGACTACCTCGTCGTGCACCGGTCCTCGGCCAGTGCGGTCCTTCGGGTCGCGGGGGCCGCAGCCCTCGACGCCCGCACCTGGGCCGCATGAGCGACACCCCGCCGGCCCCCCGCCGGCCAGGACCGTCGTCGCCCAGCAACCACCCCGCGTGCCGCTGCGCGACTTCCCGCGGCACCGGGTGGGCACCGACGCGACGCTGTTCCGGGCGCACTCGGCGAGCCTGGGGCCGTGGTGGTTCTGCAGCGACGGCAGTGGGCGGTTCGACCTCCCCGCCCCGGCCGGCACCTGCTACGTCGCCACCAGCGCCGTCGCGGCCGTGCGCGAGCGGCTCGGTGTCGTCCTCGGCGGCGCCGCCTCGGTGCCTGCGGCGCTGCTCGAGGGCGTGGTCGTCTCGCGGCTGAGCCTCCCGCGCGACCGCAGCGTGGCCAACCTGCAGGTGTCGCGGGCCGCCGACTTCGGCGTCACGCGGGAGCTCGAGACCATGGTCCCCTACACCGTCCCGCAGGCCTGGGCCCGCGCCTTCGCCGGCGCCGACCTCGAGGGGGTCCGCTACGCGCCGCGCTTCACGACCGGGCCGGCGCTCGCCGTGGCGCTGTTCGCGGACTCCGGCGACGCCGGGTGGCCGGTCGACGCCGCACCGCTCGAGGCGGCCGACGTGCCGGGCGCGCCACTGGCGATGCCGGCGCCCCGGCGGATGGACCTCACCGTGGTCCGGCCGCCGCGCACCCGCACCCGCCGGTGAGCAGGGCACCCGAGGTCGCCTCTGGCGCCGCGGCCCCGGCGGCGCGCACTCTTGAGGCAGCGTCCACCCGGGCAGCCTGAGCCGTTCACGGCCACCGCCCGACACCGGTGCCGGGTCGGCCGCGACCAGAGCCCGCGGGTGGGGCAGGGGAGGCCACGTGGGCGCACGCCGCTCGGCCCGGACCCCGTGGAAGGACGCCCGATGACCTCCCCCGAAGACCCCACGTCAGGCACGGTGTCCGCCCGGGACGCCGTGCGGATCGTCCCGCTGTACCTGCCTCCCCTCCTGGTCCGCCCCCTCGTCGCGGTCGCGCCGGCCGCGCCGGCCCACCTGACCTACCGGGGCGGTCCGCTGCTGACGACGGTCGAGGTGTTCACCGTGTTCTGGGGGACGGGCTGGGCGTCCCACCCCTGGCGGACACGGCCGACCGGCTCGACGCCTTCTTCGACAGCGCGCTGGTCGGTGCCGTGGTCGACCAGCTCGCCGAGTACAGCGTCGCCGGCCAGCAGATCGGCCACGGCCGGCGCGTCGGGCGCGCCGTCGTCGCCACACCCCAGCCCGGAGCGGTGGTCACCGACACCGAGATCCAGGACATGCTCCGGCAGCATCTCGGCACCGACCCCGCCTTCCCCGCGGTCGGCCCCAACAGCCTGTACTTCGTCTACCTCCCACCGGGCACCGCTGTCGCGGCCGGCGGTACGCGGTCCTGCCAGGGGTTCTGCGGCTACCACGACGTGTTCGACGGTGACGTCTTCTACGCCGTGCTGCCCTATCCCGGCTGCCAGGGCTGCACCGGCACGCTGGCCGTCTTCGACGCCCTGACCACCGTCAGCTCGCACGAGCTGTGCGAGGCGATCACCGACCCCGTGCCCGGGCAGGGCTGGTACGACGACGTCAACGGCGAGATCGGTGACATCTGCGCCTGGCAGACCCGCGTGGTCGACGGCTACACCGTGCAGCTGGAGTGGTCCAACGCCAGCGGCAGCTGCGTCTGACGGGGAGGGTCAGGCCGGGGTGCGGTTCCAGCTCTGGACGGCACGCACGCCGTGCTCGTGCCCCAGCACGCTCACCGACCCGGCGTCCAGGATCAGCTGCGCCCCGAAGCACGGGTCCTGCTCGAGGAAGACCGAGGCCAGCACCCGCAGCGCGTGACCGTGCCCGACGAGGGCCACGTCCCCGTCGTCCAGCAGCGGCAGGACGCGGTCGATCACGCCACGGACCCGCCCGGCGACGTCCTGCACGGTCTCCCCGGGGGTGTCTCCCGGGACCACCCCGTCGCGCGAACACCGTCCACGCGTGGCCCACCCGCGCGCGGATCTCCGGCGTGGTCAGGCCCTCGTAGCCGCCGTAGTCCCACTCGACCAGCCGCGGCTCCGTCTCGGCGCCGGTCGAGCCCCGCGAGCTCCGCCGTACGACGCGCCCGCACGAGGGGGGAGGTGAGGACGGCAGCGAACGTGCGCCCCCGGAGCAGGGTCGCCGCCTCGCGGGCGAGCTCCTCGCCCCGAGGGGTGAGCGGGACGTCGGTCAGACCGGTGTGCTGGCCCGACCGGGACCACTCGGTCTCGCCGTGGCGGAGCAGGACCAGTGAGCCGGCAAACGAGACAGGGGTTCCCGGTGCGAAAGTCACACCAGCAGGCTACGTTCCGCGGGCCAGGTCGACCGTGCCAGGGCATCCCGGCCGGTGCCGACGTGACGTGGCCCTCGTTGTCACCGGTGGATTTGCGCGCTCCGCGGCCGCAGACGAGGCTGGGTGACATGGCTGACATCAACGGAAAGACCATTGCCTTCCTCGTCGCCGCCGAGGGCATCGAGCGCGTCGAGCTGACCGAGCCCTGGGCCGCGGTCGTCGAGGCCGGCGGCAGCCCGGTGCTGCTCAGCCCCGAGAAGGGCGAGGTGCAGACGTTCGACCACCTCGACAAGGCCGAGACGCTGCCGGTGGACAAGGCGGTCAAGGACGCGGACCTCGCCGACTACGACGCGCTGGTGCTGCCCGGTGGGGTCGCGAACCCGGATGCGCTGCGCCTGGACGGCGACGCCGTCGGCTTCATCCGTGACTTCGTCGGCACGGGCAAGCCGGTCGCCGCCATCTGCCACGCGCCGTGGACGCTGGTCGAGGCCGGGGTCCTGCAGGGACGCACGCTGACCTCGTGGCCGAGCCTGCGCACCGACATCACCAACGCGGGCGGCGACCTGGGTCGACCAGCAGGTCGTCAAGGACGGCAACCTCATCACCAGCCGCAACCCCGACGACCTCCCGGCCTTCACCAAGGCCCTGCTGGACGCGCTCGCCGGCTGACCGGACCCGTGGCACGATCGCGGGATGACCTCGACGCGTGAGCTGCCGTTCCGCCTGCTGAACGTCTTCGCCGATCGGCGACGAGCCGTTCTCGGGCAACCCGCTGTGCGTGTTCGAGGAGGCCGCCGGGCTCACCGACGACGAGATGCAGGGGCTGGCCCGCCAGCTCAACCTGTCGGAGACGACGTTCGTGTCGCCGCCGGTCGGTGAGGAGACCGCGGCGGTGCGGATCTTCACGCCCAGCTACGAGATGCCGTTCGCGGGGCACCCGACGCTGGGCACGGCCGCGGTCGTGAGCGCCCGGGCCGGGGGCGCCAGCCGGGTCGTGCTCAGCATGCCGGCCGGGCTCATCCCGGTGAGCACTGACACCGCCGGCGGCACCGTCTGGACCCTGCGCGCCAACGCCCCCGAGACCGCTCCCGTCGCCGCCGACCCGGCCGACCTCGCCCGCATGGTGGGCCTCGACGTCGCCGCCCTCGCGGACGCGGCCTCCTGGGTCGACACCGGCACCGTGCAGATGCTGCTGCCCCTGCGCTCCGCCGCGGACGTCCGGGCCGCCTCCGCCGACCCGGTGCTGCTGCGCGAGCTGGCCACCCGCCCCGACGCGCAGGCGCTGGTCTACCTGTGGGCACCCCGCGAGGACGGCGACCTCGAGGCGCGGTTGTTCTTCACCCAGGACGGCGCGGTGATCGAGGATCCCGCGACCGGGTCGGCCTGTGCCAACCTCGGCGGCTGGTTCCATGCCCGGGGTGAACGGGGTATCCGGCGGCGGATCCACCAGGGCGACGCGGTCCACCGCCCGTCGGTCCTGGACCTCGAGGTGGACGACGACGGCGCCATCCTCGTGTCGGGCGTGGTCCGCGAGGTCGGCCGGGGGACCTACACCCTCTGAGCCGCGCCCCGCGCCGGTCGGTGTCTCACTGCAGCAGCGCCCGGCGTACCTCGCTGTGGTGACCGGCGAACCAGTCCTGCACGCGGACGGCGAGGTCGGCGCCGCCGCCCTGCCAGAAGGCGGAGAACCCCTCGTGCCCGGCCTCGGCGTGCCGGCGCACGTTGTCGTAGCACCAGATGTGGTTGGGCTGGACCGCGTCGGCGACCAGCTCGCGGTCCGCCTCGGCGAGGCCGTAGGCGTCGACGAACCACCGCAGCCGCTCCAGCGAGTGGCCCCGACGGGCGTCGCCGATGTCGGCGTCGGGGCGCAGCGGGGCCCACAGCCGGGCCGCGGCGGCGACGTCCCACACCCGTGACCCCGGTCCGGCCAGGTCGAAGTCGATCAGCGCCACCGCCACCCCGTCGCGGAAGACGACGTTGTCCAGGTTCGGGTCGTTGTGGCTGACCAGCCCCGTGGTGAACCGCGGCGGCACCGGCAGCTGCCACGGTGTGCGCCGACCCGTCGAAGGACTCGACCGCCTCGTGGTAGCGACGCAGCAGCCGGGCCACGCTCTCCAGTGCCGCGCGGGACAGCGCCCAGGCGGGGTACGGCGGCGCGACGGCCGTCCCGGGCAGGTAGCGTGAGCACCTCTCGGCCCTGGTCGTCGACGCCGAGCAGCCTTGGCGCGCCGTCGAACCCGACCTGCTCGAGGTGCCGCAGCAGGGCGTGCGTGGCCGGGGTGGTCGGGCGCCACGGCCGTCGCACGGTGTCGCCGACCCGGACGACGAGGCCCTGGTTCGCCGTGCCCCCGGTGAGCTCGACCTCCTGGCCCGGCTCAGTCGGCATCAGCGCTCCCGGCCGGGTCGCCCCGGGTGCCAGCCATGCCACCTGCGTCCGCTCATCCGTCGCCGAGCAGCGTCCGGGCCAGCGACGCGTGGGTGACCAGCGCGTTGACCAGGCCGCCGCGGACGGCGGCCCGCGCCGCAGGGGCCTTGGCGGTGCCGTAGACGATCGCGATGACCTCGGGGATCGCCTGCATCTGGGCGGCGTCGATGCCGATCATCCGGTCGCTGATCCGGCCCTCGACCGGCGCGCCCTCGGCGTCGACGAAGACGCCGGAGATGTCGGCGATGACGCCGCGCTCGGCGAGGTCCTCACGCTCCTCGGGCCGCATGGCGTCGTACAGGGTGGACTGTCCCGCCTCCCACGAGCCGAGACCGACCACGGCCTTGGTCACGGAGCCGAAGTGGGCGAACGCCTCGGCGATCTCGGGCTGTTGGCGCATGGCGGCGGCGGTCGCGGCGTCGGGGACGATGAGCGGGGCGTAGAAGAGGTAGGCCGGGCCACCGGAGATCCGCGCCGCCTCACGCACCAGCTCGATCGAGTTCTCGTCGGCGTCCTTGCGGGCGAGGGCGCCGGTCAGCTGGACGACCGGAGTGGCGGCGAGCCGGGTGAGCGAGGCGGTCATCGCGCTGACCGCCCGGGCCCACGCCAGCCCGAGGACGTCCTCGGCCGTGACGATCTCGCTGAGCAGGTCGGCGGCCGCGCGGCCCAGCTGCTTGCGCAGCGTGGCCGGGATGGCCCTCGGGGGAGTCGACCACCGAGCGCGTGGCGCAGCCCGAACGCCTCCTGCAACCGGCTGGACAGGTCGACGTCGATGGCACCCGGCGTAACCGATCTCGATGCGCACCAGACCGCTCGTGCGCGCCGACTCGATCAGCCGCGCGACCTTGAACCGGCTGAGCTGGAACTCCTCGGCGATGTCGACCTTGGACCGGCCGTCGACGTAGTAGCGCCGGGCGACGGAGGCCGTGAGCACGAGCTGGGCCGGGCCCGCCGTCGAAGTCTCGCTGGTCCATCGGTCCACCTCCTGCTGCGTCGCGCGAGCGACAGTGTGCCACGGCCGGCTTCACCTGGGGTGCCGGACTGTGCGTGCCGTAACGGTTGACAGCGGCGCGCTCCGGAGGAGTTCACTCGCTATTGAGCATCGTAGCGCTCAGATGAGCGTGAGGTGTGAGCATCGGGTGACGAGACTCCAGCCCGGGCCTCCGGCCGGAGCGGACACGAGCTGCATCGTCGGTGGCAGGGCAGCGGCGTCGTCCGCAAGGGTCGGCGGTCGGGCCGTGGCCTCCGTGGGCAGAAGGAGGATCCCCATGCCTGGTCTTCGGGGACGCACCGTGGTCGTGGCCGCAGCCGCCGGGCTGTCGCTCCTGGCGAGCGGCTGTGCCGGCTGGGGTGGTGGCGCCCGGTGGTGGCGGCCCCGACAGCATCAACGTGCTGATGGTGAACAACCCGCAGATGGTCGACCTGCAGAAGCTGACCGCCGACAACTTCACCAAGCAGACCGGCATCAAGGTGAACTTCACGGTGCTGCCCGAGAACGACGTCCGCGACAAGATCAGCCAGGAGTTCTCCAGCCAGGCCGGGCAGTACGACGTCGCGTCGCTCAGCAACTTCGAGATCCCGATCTACGCCGGCAGCAAGTGGATCGCCCCGCTGGACGACTACCTGGCCAAGGACCCGGCGTTCGACCAGGCCGACATCCTCAAGCCGATGACGAGTCGCTGTCCGGCGAGGACGGCAAGGTCTACGGCGAGCCGTTCTACGGCGAGTCCTCGTTCCTGATGTACCGCAAGGACGTCCTCGCCGGCCAAGGGCATCACGATGCCGGCCAAGCCGACCTGGCAGCAGGTCGCCGCGATCGCGGCGAAGGTCGACGGCGCCAAGCCGGGGATGGCCGGGCATCTGCCTGCGCGGCCAGCCCGGCTGGGGCCAGGTCTTCGCCCCGCTGACCACGGTCGTCAACACCTTCGGCGGCACCTGGTTCACCAAGGACTGGCACGCCGCAGGTCGACGCGCCGGGGTTCACGGCCGCGACGAACTTCTACGTCGACCTGGTCCGCGCAGCACGGCGAGAACGGGCGCCCCGCAGGCCGGCTTCACCGAGTGCCTCAACAACCTCGTCCAGGGCAAGGCGGCGATGTGGTACGACGCGACGTCGGCCGCCGGCTCGCTGGAGGCGCCGGACTCACCGGTGCGCGGCAAGATCGGCTACGCGCCGGCGCCGGTGGTGCAAGACGAAGCACTCGGGCTGGCTCTACGCCTGGTCGTGGAGCATCCAGCAGGCCAGCAAGAAGAAGGACAACGCCTGGAAGTTCATCTCGTGGGCGTCCGGCAAGGAGTACGAGAACCTCGTCGGCACGACGCTCGGCTGGTCCACGCGTGCCCGGCCGGCAAGCGCGCCTCGACCTACGAGAACCCCGACTACCTCAAGGTGGCCAAGGCCTTCGCCGAGCCGACCCGGACGGCGATCGAGACGGCCGACCCGGAGAACCCGGGCGTCCAGCCGCGGCCGGCGATCGGCATCCAGTTCGTCGACATCCCCGAGTTCCCCGACCTCGGGCACCCAGGTCTCGCAGGACGTCAGCTCGGCGATCGCCGGCCAGATGAGCGTCGAGCGACGCGCTCGACCAAGGGCCAGGGGCTCGCCGACGACGTGGCCGAGCGCTACCGCTCGATGCAGGCCGGGCAATGAGCACGGCCGCCAGCAGGTCCGAACGGTCTGAGACCAGCAAGGAGAAGGCGTCATGAGCGTCGCCACACAGACTCGCGACCGGGGGAGCAACGCCGCCAAGCCGCCCGGGGGGCATGACGACTCGGCCAGCAGCGTGCCGCCAACTGGGCCCGGCGAGCGCCGCTGCTGCCCGCCCTGGTCTTCATGATCATCGTGACCCAGCTGCCGTTCGTCGTCACGCTGGTCATCTCGTTCATGAACTGGAACGCCTACTACCCGGACGAGCGCGGCTTCGCCGGGATCGACAACTACCGACGGGTGCTCACCGACGTCAACATCCGCAACGCGATCTGGGTCACCATCGAGCTCACCGCGGTCGTCGTGCTTCGTCAGCCTGGTGCTCGGCCTGTGCATCGCGCTGCTGCTGGACCGCAAGTTCCGCGGCCGCGGCGTCGTGCGGACGATGATGATCACGCCGTTCCTGATCGTGCCGGTGGCGGCCGCGCTGCTGTGGAAGCACGCGCTGTACAACCCCGAGTACGGCCTGCTCAACGGCATGCTCAACGGCGTCTGGAAGCTCTTCGGCGCCGACAACCCGCCGCAACCGGACTGGATCACCAACCACCCGCTGGGCTCGATCATCGTCGCGCTGGTCTGGCAGTGGACGCCGTTCATGATGCTGATCCTGCTGGCCGGGCTGCAGAGCCGCCCGCTGGACGTCATCGAGGCGGCCCGGATCGACGGCGCCTGCGCCGTGGCAGATCTTCCGGCACATGACGCTTCCCGCACCTGCGCCAGTACCTCGAGCTGAGCGCCCTGCTCGGGTCGATCTACGTCGTGCAGAACTTCGACGCCGTCTTCATCATCACCTCCGGCGGTCTCGGCACCGCCAACCTGCCCTACACGATCTACCAGATCTTCTACACCGCCCACGACTACGGCCGCGCCTCCGCCGCCGGTGTCGTCGTGGTCGTCGGCACGATCATCATCGCGACCTTCGCGCTGCGCACGGTCTCGACCCTGTTCAGGGAGGAGAGCCAGCGATGAGCACCACCACGGCCACCACGGCGCCCCCGAGCACGCCCACGACGGCCGGCGTCCGCCACAAGAAGCCGCCGCGCAACGCGATGCTGCTCACCGCCCTGGCCTGGGTGGTCGGCATCCTGTTCATCATCCCGGTGGTGTGGATGGTCCTGACCTCGTTCCACTGCGAGACCGACGCCGCGACCAACCCGCCGTCCGTCTTCGCGCCGCTGACGCTGGAGGGCTACAAGAACTTCTTCGGGCATCCAACCCGTGGCCGGCGCTGCTCAACTCGCTGACCGCGAGCGTCCTGTCGACCTTCCTGGTCCTGCTGCCTGGCCTTCCCGGCCGCCTACGCCCTGTCCATCAAGCGGGTGCGCAAGTGGACCGACGTGCTGTTCTTCTTCCTCTCCACCAAGATGCTGCCGGTCGTGGCCGGGCTGCTGCCGATCTACCTCTTCGCCCAGAACGTGCACCTGCTGGACAACATCTGGCTGCTGATCATCCTCTACACGTCGATGAACCTGCCGATCGCGGTGTGGATGATGCGCTCGTTCCTGTCCGAGGTGCCGGTCGAGATGCTCGAGGCGGCGCAGGTCGACGGCGCGAGCCTGCCGCGGACGCTGCGCTCGATCATCGCTCCCGGTGGTGGCGCCCGGCATCGCCGCGACCGCGCTGATCTGCTTCATCTTCAGCTGGAACGAGCTGCTGTTCGCCCGCGTGCTCACCGGCACGGTCGCCCAGACCGCCCCGGTCTTCCTCACCGGCTTCGTCACCAGCCAGGGGCTGTTCCTCGCCAAGGTGTGCGCGGCGTCGCTGGTGGTCTCGCTCCCGGTGCTGATCGCCGGGTTCGCCGCCCAGGACAAGCTGGTCCAGGGCCTCTCCCTCGGCGCGGTCAAGTGACCGCACGAGACTGAGCCGCGGATCGTCGCACCACCACGACCGTCCCAGGAAGGACTCCCATGCCACGCCTCAGCACGGATGCGCTGTCATCGCTGGACGCCCGCGTCGAGAAGCCGTCGTACGACCGCGCGGCGGTCACCCCCGGCATCGTGCACTTCGGCGTGGGTGGCTTCCACCGCGCCCACGAGGCGATGTACCTCGACCGGCTGATGAACGACGGCAAGGCGCTGGACTGGGGCATCTGCGGGGTCGGGACGCTGCCCCACGACGTCAGGATGCGCGACGTCATGGCCGAGCAGGACTGCCTCTACACGCTGGTCGTCAAGCACCCGGACGGCACGCTGGAGCCCCGCGTCATCGGGTCCCTGGTCCGCTACCTGTTCGCTCCCGACGACCCGGAGGCGGTGCTGGAGACGCTCGCCGACCCGGCCACGCGCATCGTCTCGCTGACGATCACCGAGGGTGGCTACCTGGTGCACCCGGTGACCGGCGAGTTCGACGCCTCGGATGCCGGCATCCAGGCCGACCTGGTGCCCGGCGCCGTGCCCGGCACGGTGTTCGGGTTCATCACCGAGGCGCTGGCCCGCCGGCGCGACCGCGGCGTTCCCCCGTTCACCGTCATGTCCTGCGACAACATCCCGGGCAACGGCGACGTCGCCCGACGGATGCTCACCGCCTTCGCCCGGCTGAGGGACGGCGACCTGGCCGACTGGGTCGAGCGTGAGGTGCCCTTCCCGAACTCCATGGTCGACCGGATCACCCCGGTCACCACCGAGGACGACATGCAGCGCCTGGCCGAGCAGTTCGGCGTCGAGGACGGGTGGCCGGTGGTGTGCGAGCCGTTCGCGCAGTGGGCGCTGGAGGACAGCTTCAGCGACGACCGGCCGCCGCTGGAGGAGGTCGGCGTGCAGCTGGTGCCGGACGTCGAGCCCTACGAGCTGATGAAGCTGCGGCTGCTCAACGCCAGCCACCAGGCGCTGTGCTACCTGGGCTACCTCGCCGGCTACCGCTACGCCCACGAGGTCTGTCAGGACGAGCTGTTCACCTCCTTCCTGCTCGGCTACATGGACCTCGAGGCGACGCCCACCCTGGCGCCGGTGCCCGGAGTGGACCTCGAGCAGTACAAGCACCAGCTGATCGAGCGCTTCGCCAACCCGGAGGTGCGTGACACCCTGGCCCGGCTGTGCGCCGAGAGCTCCGACCGCATCCCCAAGTGGCTGGTGCCGGTGGCCCGTGAGCAGCTGGCGGCAGGCGGCGTCATCCGGCACGCGGCCCTGGTGATCGCCGCGTGGGCCCGCTACGCCGAGGGCGTGGACGAGCAGGGGGAGCCGATCGAGGTGGTCGACCGCCTGCGCGACACGCTCGTCGAGCGGGCCCGGCGACAGTCCGAGGAGCCCTCTGGCCTTCATCGCCGACCGCGACCTGTTCGCTGACCTCGTCGACGACAAGCGGTTCGTCGCCGCCTACCGCTGGTCGCTGGACTCGTTGCACGCCAAGGGTGCCCGCGCCACGCTCGAGGCCCTCGCCGGCGGAGCCGCCGCGTGAGCGCGCCGGCCGTCATGCGCGTGGCGGTCCTGCGCGGAGCCGGTGACGTGGCGATCGAGGAGCGGCCGGCGCCTCGCCCCGGCAGGGGAGAGGTGCTCGTCACCGTGGGGTCGGTGGGCGTGTGCGGCTCCGACACCCACTACTACGACCACGGCCGCATCGGCCGGTTCGTGGTCGAGTCGCCGCTCGTACTGGGGCACGAGGCCTCCGGCGTCATCGCCGCGGTGGGCGACGGCGTCGACCCCTCACGGGTGGGCCAGCGGGTCTCGATCGAGCCCGGGGTGCCCGACCTCACCTGCCGGATGTGCCTGAGCGGTCGCTACAACCTCTGCCCCGACATGCGGTTCTTCGCCACACCGCCGATCGACGGCGCCTTCGCCGAGCTCGTGGTCGTGCACGAGGCGTTCGCCCACCCCGTGCCCGACAGCATCAGTGACGACGCCGCGGCGTTGCTGGAGCCGCTGTCGGTGGCGGTGTGGGCCTGCCGCAAGGCGCGGGTCACGGCGGGGTCGCGCGTCCTGGTCACCGGCGCCGGGGCCATCGGCCTGGTCAGCGTGCAGACCGCGCTGGCCTTCGGGGCCACCGAGGTGGCCGTCTCCGACGTCAACCCGGCCCGGCTGGCCCTCGCCCGCGAGCTCGGTGCGACGGCCGTGATCGACGCCCGCGACGCCGGCCCCGACTCGCTTCCGCTGGCGACCCGACGTGCTGATCGAGGCGCTCCGGTCACCCGCTCGCCACGGTCGCCGGGCTCACCGCCCTCGACCTGGCCGGCCGGGCGGTGCTCGTCGGCATGGGCGGCGACGAGCTGCCGCTGCCGCTGTCCGTCATGCAGGAGCGCGAGCTCGAGATCACGGGGACGTTCCGTTACGCCAACACCTGGCCGACGGCCATCGAGCTGGTCGCCTCGGGCCGCGTCGACCTCGACCGGTTGGTGACCGGCAGCTACCGGCTCGACCAGGCCGAGGAGGCGCTCACCGCCGCCCGGCAGGACCCCGGCGCGGTCAAGGCGGTGGTCCGTCCGCAGACCTGAGCCGCGCCGGGCGCGGCGCCGCGGTCCGGCCGAGGCCACGGTTCAGCCGGGGCCGCGGGTACGGGCGTGGCAGGCTGCCCCGCATGGGGACCGGGACGTTCGAGCGACTGGCGGCCGAGGGCGCCGCACGCACCCTGGCAGGGAGCCACGCGCGGGAGACGCGGCCGGTGGAGGGCGGCCCCCGCTGGCCGGTCAGCTGCCTGCTGCTGCCGGGCGACGACCTGGCCACCCACCTCGATGCGGTCACCGGGGAGGCCGCCCGGCTGGCCGGCGACACCCACTGGCGCACGGGCGCCCGGGGGTTCGCGCACGTCACGGTCCGGGCGCTGGAGCACCACCGCGCGCACGTGCCCGCCGGCGACGAGACCGTGGCCCGGTACGGCGCCGCGCTGCGCCGGGCCGCAGCGCGCTGCGGCCCGGTGTCACTCCGGGTCGCCGGTCTCATCCTCACCCCGGCGACGCTGATGGCCTGCGCCACCCAGGTGGACGGCTCGGCCGACCGGCTGGCCGACGCGTTCGCCGAGGAGCTCGGCGTGGACGGCTGGCGTGAAGGCGGCTTCCGGCGCGACATCTGGTACGTCAACCTGCTGCACCTCAGCGGCGACGTGGCCCACCCGCGGCCGCTGGTCGACTGGGTCGCCGCCCGTCGCCACCTGCCGCTGGGGGAGATGACCGCCACGGTGGCCCACCTCGCCCGCTACCGCTGGGTCGATGGGCCCGGGTCGCGGGGGATGCAGCCGGTCGTCCTGGAGCGGGTGCCGCTCGCCGGGGCCGCTGGCAGACTGCGCCGATGACACCAGGGCACCCGGTCGAGCTGGTCCGCGCAGGATCGCGGTGGGGACCGTCCGGGCGTGGACCGATGAGGCGGCGGCGTGTCGGCAGTCAGCATGAGGGACAGCACAGACAGCACACGGACGTCCCGAGGAGAGAGGACCCGTGACCATGTCCGACCGTGACACCCGCGACCGCATCGACATCGACGGCGCCGCCGAGGAGGTGGTGCGGCTGCTGGACGGGGTGACCGACGACCAGCTCACCGCCGCCACCCCCTGCGACGGCTCGTCCGTCGCCACGCTGCTCGACCACCTGATGGGGCTGTCGCTGGCGTTCACCTGGGCGGCCCGCAAGAGCCCGCCGCCCGCGGACGGCGGCGATGCCCCCAAGCCCGGACAGGCCACCGCCGACCACCTCGACCCCGCGTGGCGCGACCTGCTGCCCGGTCGGCTGGCCGACCTGGCGAAGGCCTGGCGGGAGCCGTCGGCGTGGGAGGGCCTCACCGAGGTGGCCGGTGTGCGGTTGCCCGCGCCACAGATGGCCGTCGTCGCGCTGGACGAGCTGGTGCTGCACGGGTGGGACCTGGCCCGCTCGACCGGCCAGCCCTTCACCTGCACCCCGGCCAACACCGCGGCGGTCCTGGAGTTCACCCACGCCTCGGCCCAGCCCGAGGGGGCGGCCGGACGGGACGGGCTGTTCGGCCCGGTGGTCAGCGTCCCCGCCGACGCGCCGGCCTTCGACCGGGCGCTCGGCTTCGCCGGCCGCGACCCTGCCTGGTCGACTCCTGCACGCTGAGCGGCCGGCCGCCCGCGGATCACGCAACGCCGCCCCGCGCCCCCCGGAGCGGGGCACCATGGAGGATGCAGACCGAGCGGGGTTTCGACCGGCTGGTGAACTTCAGCGACGCGGTCGTCGCGATCGCCATCACCCTGCTGGTGCTCCCGCTGGTGGACTCCGCTCGCGAGTTCCACGCAGGCAACGTGGCGGACTTCCTGGCCCATAACGCGGACGGTCTGTTCACGTTTGCGCTCAGCTTCATTGTCATCGGGAACTTCTGGCGGCTAGAGCACCGGCTCTACGAGTCGGTGACCGGCTACAACGCGGCGTTGCTCTGGGCGACGTTGCTCTGGCTGTTCAGCATCGTGTTCCTCCCGTTCCCGACCGAGCTTCTCGGCGCCGCAGCAGACTCGGACCGCGGTGCCGATGCGTTGTACATCGGCACGATGCTCCTCACCTCGATCGCGTCCCTGCTGCAGGTGTGGGTGATCCGGAAGTCCCCGGCGCTGCAGGCTGAGGCCGCCCGCGGCACCGTCACGCTCGCCCCGGCCCTGATGACCACCACCATCATGGCTGTCGCGCTGGTCCTGGCCGTGGGCGTGCCGGCAGTCGGACTGCGGTCATTGCTCCTGCTCCTGCTCACGGACCCCCTGCTGCGCCTGCTGCACAGGGGGTCCCCCGCGTAGCGGATGCCGGTGCTCGGGTGCCGGCCGCGGCGCGTCGCGGCGGTGGGCAACAGCCAACGGGGGAGCGGCGTGTCACCACACCAGGGTGTGCCGCTCGAGGCGTCGCCCTGCGGCCCGCGCGCTGCGGAGGACGTCCTGGACGGTGAGGACCTTGCGCGGGCTCATCCAGCCCTGCGACGGCTTGTGCAGGGCCCAGCCGCCGCCGATCGTCACGGCAGCGTGCTGGACCAGGCCGTCGGGAGACCGCCAGACCAGGACGGTGCCGGGATCGCCGTCGCACCCACCGGGCCGGGTCGTCTCCGACAGCCACTGCTCGAACGGCTCACGCAGCATCCACTCGAGGTCTGCCCCGGGCACGCCCGCCGCGGCCATCACGGTGCCGAAGCAGTTGGGGCCGCTCCGGTCCGCGAACGTGCCCGCGAGGGAGCGCGCCTGCGGGAGCACACCGCGACGCGGCGGCCCAGGTCGCCTCGGTGACCTCGTCGTGACGGCTGGGCCGCCGGCCCTCGCTGACGTAGGCGGCCAGGACGCGGTCCTCGTGCCCGGCGAGCAGCGAGGGCCACCAGACGAACCGGTGACCGTCGGCCTGGGCGCGCGCCGCACCGCCCAGCACCCCTGCCCAGGCCCGGACGCTCGGGACCACGGCGCGCTCCCGGGTCACCTGCGCCCGCACCAGGGCGGCCCGGTGCCGGCGGGGGAGTCCTGTGAAGGTGGCTTCGTCCAGCCAGACCACCCCGACGGAGGTGCCGTAGACCTCGTAGGTGTCACGCAGCTCGGCCGGCAACGGCGCCGTACTCACGGTCATCCCCAGGCGCGCGAGCAGCTCGGGGTCGGTCAGGAACGGCTGCGTGGGCGGGGCGAACCAGCCCGCCCACCGGGCCAGCAGCGCCGGCGGGACGTCGATGCCGAGGCAGCGCAGGGCCGGCAGCGTCTGCGTCACCCGATGACCCCCCGCGGTGATCTCGGACGTCACGGTGTCTCCTCGTCGGGGGGTTGATGGGGGTATCGCCCCAGACGTCGCCTGGTGGGGCGGGCACCGTCAATGGCGTTGGCAGGGGAACCATGGCACATGGGGCGTCACCGTGCCTGCTGTCAGCCCCGCGCCGAGGTGACCTCGCGGACCAACCTCGTGAGGGTCGAGCACTGGTGAGGCCGACGCGACCCGAGTTACCTTGCCATGCAAGGGAATTCGCCATATCGCGTCGACGATGTCGCGGCCCAGCCCGGCAGCCCTGTCGAACCGGTTGCGTCAACGGGGGTGGGGGAGGACTCTCGGGTCAGGCGATGCCCGAGTGGAGGAGCGATGGAGCGAGATCTCGACCAGGTCACCCGGGCCCAGCAGGCGATGTGGGGCCAGGGCGACTTCCACCGGATCGGGGTGTCCCAGGTGGTGGTCGGGGAGCTGCTCGTCCGCGCGCTGCGGGTCCATGCCGGTGAGCGGGTCCTGGATGTGGCGGGCGGGTCGGGCAACGCGGCACTCGCGGCGGCGCGGCGGTGGGCCGAGGTGACCTGCACCGACTACGTGCCAGCGTTGCTCGAACACGCCCGCGCGCGGGCCGGCGCCGAAGGGCTCCCGCTGCGCACGGAGGTCGCCGACGCGCAGAAGCTGCCGTTCCCGGACCACAGCTTCGACGTGGTGACGTCGACGTTCGGGGCGATGTTCGCCCCGGACCAGGAGGCCACCGCCGGCGAGCTGATGAGGGTCCTGCGTCCCGGGGGCCGGCTGGGCATGGCGAACTGGACGCCGGACAGCTGGGTGGGCGAGAAGTTCCAGCTGCAGGCCCGATACCTGCCGCCACCGGACGGCGTCCTCCCACCTACGGCATGGGGGACCCTCGAGCGGCTGGAGAACCTGATCGGCGGCGAGGTCAGCGACCTCACCACCAGCCAGGAGTACGTCGAGATGGTCCACCACAGCACGGCCAGCCTGTTCGAGCTGTTCAGGGGCTCGTTCGGGCCGTTGGTCAGCGTTCTGGCCCGGCTGGATCCCGACCGGGCCGACGCCTTCGCCCGGGAGTGGGTCGACCTGGCCGACCGGCACAACGTCGCCACCGACGGGACGTGCGACATCCCGTCGACCTACCTGCAGGTCGTGGCGGTCAAGCGGTCGTGAGACCGTCGCCGGACGGTGGCAGGATGTCGCGGCCGGCGACCACGCTGGAGAACAGGTTCGGCCGCTCGAGCGGAGCTCCCGCGCCAAGAGCGGAGATCCACGCTGTCGTCGTGGCCACCGCGGCGAACCGGGACTGCAGGGTCACCAGCACGCCGTGGTGGAGCTCTTCGGCTGAGATCGAACCGGCGGCGTTGGACAGGGGGAGCGTTCCGGTGGCGTCGGACAGGAACTCCACTGCGAAGCCACGATGCGCCGCATCCCTGGCTGTCGACTCGTCACAGTTCTGGGTCATGTACCCGACGATGGTCAGCGCGTCGACGTCCTTGGCCGCCAGCCACGAGCCCAGCGTCGTGTTCGCGAACGCCGACGGGAGCGACTTCTCGATCACCACGTCGTGGGGGCGCGACGTCACCGTCTCGTGGAGGGACCATCCATGGCTGCCCACCGCGAAGATGGGCGAGCCCTCCGGAGCCACCTGCTGGATCAGGACCACCGGGATCGCGTGCCGGTTCGCTGCGTCGATGGCGGCACCGATGTTGGCCAGGCTGGTCGTCACGTCTGGGAAGGCGATCGGCAGGTTGCCCGTCACGTACTCGTTCTGGACGTCGATCACGATCAGGGCCCGGGTCATGCGACTGATCGTAGGTGGCGCCACAGCCAGGGGAGCCACGGTCAGAGCGACCTGGCCGGCGTGTCGTGGGGCAGGGCCGATCGTACGTCGGACCCCCTTCCGAGTGGCTTACTTTACATAATGGAGATTATCGGCGTAATAATCGGAGGGGTCAGGAGGTGTCCTGAACCGTGTGTGCCGACTGCGCCGTGAGCCAAGAAGTGCTTCTGACTCATCAGAAGCACGTGCCGCATGATCTGCAGCGCGAACGTCGTCTGCATCTGCGTACTCGTCCCCGTCAGCTCGTACGCCACCGTGTAGGACCCCAGACGAGGCGGGCCGGCTCGGCGTCCTCGGTGCAACACGAGGTTCTTCTGGTGCGTCGACCCGGCCGGGATGATCGCGCCGTCAGCGGGCACGGCGGCCTTCCACTGCGGTGTGTTCTCTTGACCCGACGGCGGCCAGGACGTGCGGGCGCCGACGGAAGACGACCCGTCGAGGTCCACCACCACCGCGCCGACCAGTTCCACACCCTTGGCTCGACCAGTTTCAGCGCCGGTGATGACCGCGTCATCGCCACTGGGGTTGCGCAGAACCTCCGCACCGAACGTCGTACTCCCCTCGCGACGAGAGCTGGGCACGCAGATCTCACCGGAGTCGCTCGCCGGCGCCATCGCCGAGGAGTCTGCGCGTCGTGGCGTCCGATCGACCTGGGCGCCACCCGGAGAGCAGGACCGCGGCGCCGCTCAGGCCGGTGAGCGACGCCCACCGGCTTGGCCGCCGGAGGGCTGTCAGAGCTTCTCAACTGGCTCCCCTGATCCGCTCGCGGCCTTGACTGTCGGCCACGTTGAAGGTGCCAGCTGCGACAGGCATGGCCGCCGTTGCCGGACTGAGGGCTGCGCGGTCATGGTCGGGGCCGGTGCGTCCCCCTGCTCGCTCCCGGCCGGGCGAAGCAGCAGACGACATCCGGCTTCGACGTCCATCGACCACCCCCCGCCGTTCTGGAGGCGGCGAGACCTGCGTGCTCGAGCCGGTCATGACTCCGATCGTCGTCCAGGTGGTTCGGCGTGCCCGTCGTCTCGGGGTGCTCGAACGGGAACGACCCCGCCGTCGTGTCGAGCTGCGCCCCATGCGACGATCAAGGCGCGCGTCGTCGCGCCGTGGGCGAGTCGACGTCGGCACCGGACCAGGGCCGTCGGCCAGCGCCCCCGCCGGCGCGGCGGTCAGGCCCAGTGGTCCGGGCGACGCAGCGAGCGCGGGATGGCGGTCGCCGCGTTCCCCCGGGCCGCGCCGAGCTGCGGCTGGGTGAGGAAGAGC
Organism: uncultured Actinomycetota bacterium; assembly: GCA_963828995.1. Taxonomy (GTDB): domain Bacteria; phylum Actinomycetota; class Actinomycetes; order Actinomycetales; family Dermatophilaceae; genus CAVRTM01. The sequence continues at coordinate 83,325 of CAWHHB010000004.1, read as the reverse complement.
GCGCCGGAGAGGTCGGCGTCGCGCAGGTCCGCGTCGCGCAGGTCCGCGCCCAGCAGGTCGGTCGCCCCCAGGTCGCAGCCGCGCAGGTTGGCGGCGATGAGGTAGGCGCCCCGCAGGTCGGCCGCCCGCAGGTCCGCGGCGTGCAGGTCCACCCCGAGCAGGTCGGCACCGGGCCGCACGCGCCGGGGAGGTGTCTTCGGGGCCCGGCCGGCGCGGCGTGCCTCGGCGCGTACGGCGGCGCTGGTCCGCTGCAGCAGCGGCCCCACCCGGGCCCGGAGCCCGGTGAGGTCGAGAGCGAGCAGCGCGTCCGGGTGTCGCGGCAGTGAGGTCCTCGACCTCGTCCAGGAGGGCGGCCAGCTCACCCTCGACTGCGGCACCGGGCGACATCGCGAGCGCCGCCCCGAGGTGGGAGAGCATCTCGTGCAGCTGCCGCATGACCGGCAGCACGGCGTACATCGTGCCGGCGGTGCCGGGCGCGTCCCGCCAGGACACCCCGCCGAAGGTCACCTGCGACACCTGCTGGCCGGCGCCGAAGCAGTCGAAGACGGTGCAGCCCTTCCACCCCGACTCGCGCAGCCGGGCGTGGATGCCGCACCGGAAGTCGCTCTGGAGGTTGGTGCACGGCTGGCCACCCGGTTTGTCGACCGGGAAGTCCGCCGAGGCAGCGAACGGGAGGGCGACACAGCACAGCCCGAAACAGCTCGCGCAGTCGGGAACCAGGCTGGGACGCGTGCTCGGACGGTCCGCCATGGCGACGATCCTACGAGCGGACCGCGCGGGTGACGCACGCCGCCTCAACCTGGCCACGACGTACGGCGCGCTCAGGGCGACTGGACCAGCCCGGTGACGTTGCCGTCGGAGTCGGTGACGGTGGCCACGAGCCTGCCGCCCCCGACGTCCCGGACCTCCTGCTGCGCCTGCGCCCCCGCATCCAGGAGCTGCTGCACGCTCGCACGGATGTCCTCGACGTGCCAGTACCCCACCGGCCCGGTCATGCCCTGGCCGTGCCCGTGGGGGTCCAGCCCGAGCTCCTGGTCACCGACCCGGAAGCCGACGTACCACGGCTCGTCGGTGTAGGGCGGCACGCCCAGCAGGCTGGCGTAGACCGCCTTGGCGTGGTCGAGGTCCTTGACCGGGTAGACGATCGTCCGTCATCCCTGACGGCATGACGTGCTCCTTGTCGTCGTCGTGCAGCTCGCTGTCGGTGACGAGCGCCCGGGCTGCATCGGCGGCGAAGCTGTCACATCGGCGGGGTCCCGCTCGTCACCACCATGACGGATCGCGACGCAGGAGTGTGACCGGCTGGCGGCCGACCTGATCGACGACACGACCACCCGGCACCGCAGCAACCACGGCGGACCGAACGGGACCAGCGGCTTCATGGGCGGCCTCTGACCCGCCGCCGGACCGCCAGCCGCGACTGCGCGCGGGGGTACGACGAAGGGGCCCGGCCGTCGGCCGGGCCCCTTCGGGCTGCGCAGCAGCGAGCCGCGCGAGGTGCAGCTCAGTCCTTGAACGCGTCCTTGACCTTCTCGCCGGCACCCTTGAGGTCGGCCTTGGTCTGGTCCGCCTGGCCCTCGGCCTGCAGCTGCTCGTCGTCGGTCGCCCGGCCGGCAGCCTCCTTGCCCTCGCCCTTGGCGTTCTCGGCTGCGTTCTTGATCTTGTCGGTGAGACCCATGACTGATCCTCTCGTCGTGTCCGTTACGGCCACCTTCGACCGTACCCACCCCCTCCCCCGCCAAACCCCCGCCGGTGCGCCGACGAGGCGACCTCGCCTCGTCCGTCCGGGCGGACTTCCGGGGATCCGTCCGGGGCGGCCCGGCAGAGCACCTAGGGTTGACCCGTCAACAGGGGCGAGACGAGAGCGTGGACCACCAGAGAATGCAAGCCGTACGACGCTGGACCGGCCTCGCTGCCGCGGTCACGCCCGTCATCGTCGCCGCCACCCTCGTGTGCGGCACCCCGGGCGCCCTGGCCGCCCCCTCACCGACCCCCGTGCTCGCCGGCACCGGCAGCGCCCCCGAGCCCGCGCAGCTGACGCCGGCACAGGTCGCCGCGCAGATCGCGGCGGCCGAGCGGCTGCGCACCCGGCTCAGCGCCTCGAGCGCGGCCATGTCCGCCGCCAGCACCCGCCTGAGCCAGCTGGCCCGGCAGTCCGGCGGGCTGCTCGCCCGGTTGGGCGCCGCCCGCGACGCCGAGCGCGCCGCGAACGCCGAGACGGCGACCCAGCAGCGGCGGCTGAAGGCGATCGGGGTCCAGGTCGAGGCCGAGAAGACCAAGCTGGGCCACTGGGCGCACGACTCCTACGTCAGCGGCGGCGGCTCGCTGTCGAACCTCGCCGCCACCATGCAGATGCTCACCGCGCCCTCTCCCGCGGACAGCACCGACGGCCTGGCCGTGCTCGGCTACCTCGCCGACGAGCAGGGCCGCGCCTACGACCACCTCAAGGCCCTGCTGGCCGCCCAGCGCGACGCCACCGCCAAGGCGGCGGCCGCGGGCAAGCGGGCCCGGGACGCGGCCGCCGCGGCCGTCGCGGCCAAGGCCGCCCTCGACCGGTCCGTCGCCGCCCAGCGGGCCGCGCTGCAGCGGTACCGGTCCTCCCAGGCCGAGCAGGTCGCGAAGGCCGGCGGTGTGCGCGGTGAGCTGCTGCGCTCCGGCAGCGCCGCGGCACGGGCTGCGGACAAGCGACTGGCCACGGCGCTGCGCGCCCACGGCGGAGCGGCCGGGCTCAAGGCCGGCGCCGACTGCGCCCCCGGTGACACGAGGGACTACCCCAACGGCAGGGTCCCGTCCTCGGCCCTGTGCCCGCTGTACGGCTCCAGCGACGAGCGGCTGCGGGAGGACCCGGCGCGGTCGTTCAACGCGATGAGCCGCGCCTACGAGCACGACACCGGCACGCCGCTGTGCGTGACGGACGGCTACCGGCCGCTGGCCGAGCAGTTCGCCGTCGCGCGCGACACCCCCAACCTGGCCGCCCGCCCGGGCACGAGCCACCACGGCCTGGGCATCGCGGCCGACCTGTGTGGCGGGGTGCAGAGCTTCGGCACGGCGGCGCACCTGTGGATGCAGCAGAACGCGCCGCTGTACGGCTGGTACCACCCCGCCTGGGCCGAGCCGTCCGGGTCCATGCCCGAGCCCTGGCACTGGGAGTTCGCCGGTTGAGCACCGGCGTCGCCCTACGGGGCCCTGACGGTGCGTGTGTCAGGCTTCACACATGATCAGCGCCGCCCCGTCCGACGTGGCCCCCGGCGGTCGCCGCAGCACCCGCCACCAGCGCTCCTGGTACTGGTACGACTGGGCCAACTCGGCCTACGTCACCACCGCCGCGACGGTCCTGTTCTCCCCCTACCTGACCTCCGTGGCCACGGCGGCCGCGTGCCCGAACCTCGCCGACGGCGCGGTCTGTCGCACCAACCTGGACGTCCTCGGCATCCCGGTCTCCCCCGGGTCCCTGGTCCCCTACACCCTGACCATCTCGACCATCGTGTCCGCGCTGGTGCTGGTCTTCGTCGGCGCGATCGCCGACCGGGCCACCCGGCCGACCCGGCTCTTCGCCGGCTTCGCCTGGGCCGGCGCGGCCGCGGCCTCGGCGATGTTCCTCGTGACCGGCACCAGCTGGCAGCTCGGCGTGCTGCTGCTGATCCTCGCCAACCTGTGCCTCGGTGGGTCGCTGGTCATCTACGACTCGCTGCTGTGCCGGATCGCCGGGCCGGACGAGCGGGACCGGGTCTCCAGCCGCGGGTGGGCCCTGGGGTACCTCGGCGGCGGCCTGCTGCTCGCGCTGAACCTGGCCCTGGTCACGCTGCACGCCCGGGTCGGCCTGTCCGAGGGGGCGGCGGTGCGGGTCAGCCTGCTCTCGGCCGGCCTGTGGTGGGCCGCGTTCACCGTCATCCCCGTGCTCGGCCTGCGTGACCTGCGGGGCACGACGGCCACCCCGGTCGACTCCCGCGCGGGCGTGGTCCGCGGCAGCCTCGCGCCAGCTCGCCCGGACGTTCGCCGAGCTGCGCGCGCTACCCCCAGACGCTGCTGTTCCTGCTGGCCTACCTGTTCTACAACGACGGCATCCAGACCGTGATCACCTCCTCCAGCCTGTACGGCGCCGAGCAGCTGCGGCCTCAGCCAGAGCCAGCTGATCACCACGGTGCTGCTGGTGCAGTTCGTGGCCTTCGGCGGCGCGCTGCTGTTCGGCCGGCTGGCCCGCAGCGCTCGGCGCCTGGCGGGTGGTGCGCGACAGCCTCGCCCTGTGGCTGCTGGTCGTCGTCCTCGCCTTCTTCGTGCCGCAGGGCGCGTTCCTGGTGTTCCTGGCGCTGGCGGTGCTGATCGGGATCGTGCTCGGCGGCAGCCAGGCGCTGTCCCGGTCGCTGTACAGCCAGCTGGTTCCCCGCGGCCGGGAGGCGGAGTTCTTCAGCCTCTACCAGGCGATGGAGCGCGGCACGAGCTGGCTCGGCACCCTCGTCTTCGGCCTCGTGCACCAGCTCACCGGCTCCTACCGGTGGGCGATCATCGCCCTGGTCGTCTTCTTCGTCGTCGGCGGCGTGCTGCTGTCGCGGGTGCGCATGCGTGAGGGCATCCTCGCCGCCGGCAACACCCTCCCCGCCGTCGTCTGAGCCGGGCGGCCGAGCCGGCTCCGGCGCCGACGGTGTGATCCGTCAGACATCGGGGTAATGCGGAACATCGAGGCCCAACTCGTCGTTGGACCCCCTGAGACCCCCGCGTACATCTTGTCGTGGGCCGCACGTTGGGAGGGCCCATCATGGCCGAACGATCACTTCGAGGGACGAACCTGAGCGCCCTCAGCATGGAGACCGACGCGAACGTCGTGCTCAGCGAGCGTCAGCTCGTGCGTTACGTCTGCCCCGAGCAGCACATCAGCGAGCTGCCGTTCTCGGTGGAGGCCGACGTCCCGCCGGTGTGGGAGTGCCGCTGCGGGCTGGAGGCCAAGCTGGTCGACGGCCCCGAGGTCGAGCACAAGCCGGTCAAGGCCGTCCGCACCCACTGGGACATGCTGCTCGAGCGCCGCTCCATCCCCGAGCTCGAGGAGCTGCTGGAGGAGCGCCTGGCGCTGCTGCGCGCCTCCCGTGGCGAGAAGCCGCGCCGCAAGCGCACTGCCTGACCCCGTTCCACCCAGACGCAGACCCCGTGCCGGAACCCCTCCCGGGCACGGGGTCTGCGTCTGCCTGCCCCCGGCCACCGGAGGCGTTCGCCACGGGCTGAGCAGACCTCGCTGAGCAGGGACCTCGCTCAGATGACCTCGCCGCGGATGACCCCGGTACGGCGCCCGACCTGCCGCTCGACCATGGCCTGCAGCCACCGGCGGGTCAGCGGCCGGGCGACCGGCAGCAGGAAGAGCAGCCCGACCACGTCGGTGAGGAACCCGGGCAGCAGGAGGAGCACGCCGCCGACGAGCACCAGCGCGGCGTCGGTCAGCTCGCTGCCCGGCATCTGCCCGGTGTTGAGCGAGGTCTGCAGCGCCACCCGGGCGCGACGGCCCTCACGCTTGACCACGTAGGCGCCCAGCAGCGCCTCGACCACCACCAGCAGCAGGGTGGGCCACACGCCGATGAGGTGCCCGACCGCGATCAGCAGGGCGATCTCGACCAGCGGGAACAGGAGCAGGCCGACGATGACCAGGCGTGCCCTGAACGGCAGGCGTGGCCGGCGCCGCGGCAGCCCGCCCGGGCCCTGGGGGCGCGGATCCTGGGGGCCGGGCCCCGGGCCTAGAGGCGATGCCATCGGGGTTCCCGGTGCAGCAACGACCGGGCCTGCCGGGCGCGGTGTGCCACGCCCCACCCGGTGATGTTGACCAGCGACTCGCGGACGATGTCCTGGCTCATCTTGGAGTCACCCACCTCACGCTCGACGAAGGTGATCGGCACCTCGCGCACCGTCAGCCCCCGGCGCACGGCGCGCCAGACGAGGTCGACCTGGAAGCAGTAGCCCTGCGAGGCGACGTCGTGCAGGTCCAGCTCCTTCAGCGCGGCCGCCCGGTAGACCCGGAAGCCGCCGGTCGCGTCGCCGACCGGCATGCCCAGCAGCACCCGGGTGTAGAGGTTGCCGCCGACCGAGAGCACCTTGCGGTGCAGCGGCCAGTTGACCACCTCGCCGCCGGGCACCCACCGGGAGCCGAGGACCACGTCGGCGTCCGGCGAGGGCCTCCAGCAGCCGCGGCAGCTGCTCGGGCTGGTGCGAGCCGTCGGCGTCCATCTCGACCAGCGCGTCGTACCCGTGGTCCAGCGCCCAGCCGAACCCGGCGAGGTAGGCGGCGCCCAGCCCCTCCTTGTCGCGGCGGTGCAGCACGTGCACGGCGTCGTCCTCGGCAGCGAGCGCGTCGGCCACGGCGCCGGTGCCGTCCGGGGAGCTGTCGTCCAGCACCAGCACGTCAGCGGCCGGTACGGCGGCCCGCAGCCGGGCGACGATGCGCGGCAGGTTCTCGCGCTCGTTGTAGGTGGGGATCAGCACGACCACCCGGCCGACCGGGCCACGACTGGGCTCGGGGACGGCGGACGGCTGCTCGGGGTGGGTCATCTGCTTCCTTCGTGCTCTGGGGTCTGCTGCTCCTCGACCCTACCGGCGGCGCCTGGGGATGCCGCGCCGCAGGAGCAGCAGCAGGACCGCGCCGCAGGCGAGGTACTCCGGCCACCCGCCCACGCGGTCGGCCACCGTGGCGGCCGTGCGCAGCGGCAGGTCACCGGCGAGCAGCGCTGATGTGAACAACGCGGTGCGCTGGTGCGCGGTTCCGTCGGGGGTGATCAGGGCGCTGACGCCGACGGTGGAGACGTGCACGATCGAGCGCCCGTGCTCGACGGCGCGCACCCGCGAGATGGCCAGCTGCTGCTCGGACTCGTCGGTGTAGCCGAAGGTGGCGTTGTTGGTCTGCACCAGCAGCACGTTGGAGCCGGCCCGCACGGTGTCGCGCATCAGCCCGTCGTAGGCCACCTCGAAGCAGATCACCGGGCCGGCCGCGACCATCCCGCCCGACGCGGCGGGCACCCGGAACACGGCCGACCCGGTGCCGGCGGCCATGTCGGCGCGGACGAGGTCGACCTTGTCGCTGAGCTGGCGGAAGAAGGACCGGAACGGGATGTACTCGGCGAACGGCACCGGGTGCTGCTTGACGTAGCGCTGGGTGACCCCCTGTCCGGGCCGGTACAGCAGGCTGACGTTGGAGATGTGCTCCCCCGGCCCCTCGAGCACCGCACCGACCACGACCGGCGCGCCGACGTCGGTGACGGCGGTGTTGATCACGGCGGCCGCGTCGGCGTTGCGCAGCGGGTCGATGTCGGAGGAGTTCTCGGGCCAGACCACGAGGTCGGGTCGCGGCTGGGTGCCGGCGGCGACCGACGCGGCGGCGGCCCGGGTGACCGCGGCGTGGTTGTCCAGGACGGCCCGGCGCTCGGCGTTGAACTCCAGCCCCGCCCGGGGCACGTTGCCCTGGACGGCCATGAACCGGGCCTGCTGCCCGTCGGTCGGGGTCGGCACGAGCAGCGGGGCGAGCAGCAGGGCACCGGCGAGGACCAGGACGGGGAGGGCGCGGCCGAGGCCGGTGACCGGTCGGCCGCCCTCGCGCACGGTGACGCCCCGACCGGGGCCGCACCCAGCCGAGCCGGCTGACGGCCGCGGCCGCGCACCGCACCGGTGAGCGCCACCCCGAAGGTGACCGCGGGCGCGCCACCGAGCGCGGCGAGGTGGACCAGCGGGGAGTCGGCCTGGCTGAACGCCAGTCGCGCCCAGGGGAACCCCCCGAACGGGGTGCGGCCGCGCAGCGCCTCCTGGGCGACCCACAGCAGGGCGATGACGAGCGGACGGACCCGGGGTGCCCCGGCCAGCGACGGCGCGCGCTGCAGCAGGGCGGAGGCCCAGCCGACCAGCGCGATGTAGAGGGACTCCAGCACCGCCAGGGCCAGCCACGGCGTCTTGCCCACGTAGACCCCGGACCACGAGAGCACCGGCACGAAGCAGGCCAGGCCGGCGACGAGGCCGAGCAGCAGACCCCACCGGGCCGGGACGTCGAGGGTCGCGAGGGCGAGCAGGCCGACGCCGACGGGGGCGAGGAGCCACTGGTTGTGGGAGGGGAACGCGAGCCACAGCGCCAGGCCGGAGGCGAGCGCGAGGATCAGGCGGAAGCGCACCGGCTCAGGCTATGTCACCCCGCCGACGGGGCAGGGCCCGCGTGCCGTTGGTGCCAACCCTGCGTCGACCGGATGCCGACCCAGGGCTGTTGTCTACTGAGCACGCGAGCCCTTCCGTCGGCCACCCGCACCCCTGCGGACAGGTCACGGGGAAGGTCGTGCCGCGGATCTGGAAGCACACGGCGGCTGCGCGCGCAAGCCACCCTGGGACCCCGGACTGATCCTCACCCCGTGACCACCGGACGGATGCGTCGAATGGTGGCCAACTCGGCACAACATACAGGTCCCCCCGCGTCTGTCAAATCGGGGGTCCGGCCACCCCGCTGCTCCGCCCTGACGGGGTCCGGCGGACCGCGTCGGTGGCCGGCCTCAGCGGGCCCGGCTGCGGGCGAGCGCCCCCTCGCGCTCGAACACCGTGCGCCCCCGGACGACGGTGCGCAGCGTCGTCGGCAGCGCGGCTCCCGGCGACAGGTCGGGCAGGCCGGGGGTGCCCGACCGCGGGTCGGTGCTCCAGGTCTGGATCCGGTCGTCGGGTGCCTGCACGACCAGGTCCCCCACCGACCAGATGGCGAAGCTGGCGGGCTGGCCGAGGTCCAGGTAGCCCCGGTCGTCGATGCCGGCGGCCCGCCAGCCGCCGCGGGTGTGGGCCAGGAACGCCGAGCGGGCCGAGATCCGCTGCCGGGGGTTGCGGTGGTTGACGCACGCCCGCACCGCCTCCCACGGCGCCACCGGCGTGACCGGGCTGTCGGAGCCCAGCGCCATCGACAGCCCCGCGGCGGCCATCTCACCGAACGGGTTGAGCGTCAGGGCACGCCCCGCGCCCAGCCGCGCGGCGTACATGCCGTCGGTGCCGCCCCACTCGGCGTCGAACGCCGGCTGCACGCTGGCCACCACGCCGAGCCGCACGAGGGTGGCGATGCCCTCGGCGTCGACCATCTCGAGGTGCTCGAGCCGGTGCCGGGCCCGCCGGAACCGGTCCTCGCCCACCACGTCGGCCGCCAGCCGCATCCCCTCGATGACCCGGTCCGCCCCGTCGTCGCCGATGACGTGGAAGCCCGCCTGGGCGCCGGCCAGGGTGCAGGCCACGACGTGGTCGCGGACCTGCTCCGGCGACAGGTAGGCGTTGCCGTGGTGGTCCGCGTCGGCGTACGGCGCCCGCAGCGCAGCGGTGCGCGAGCCCAGCGACCCGTCCACGTTGAGGTCGCCGGCCAGGCCGTGGACCCCGAGCCGCTGCAGCAGCTCGCGGGCCCCGGCCTCGCTCGGCCGTCAGCTCACCCCAGTAGGCGATCACCTGCGGACCGTCGCCGCGCTCCCCCGCCGCGATCACGTCGCGCACGTCGTCCTCCGAGCTGACGTGCGGTCCGGCGTTCTCGTGCACGAGCCCGACGCCGAGCGAGGCCGCGGTGGCCAGGGCCGTGTCGATGTGGCTGCGGCGGTCGGCGGGGCTGATGCCGTCGTGGAAGGCGCTGCGCGCGGCGTGGTGGGACTCCCGGGTCACCAGCCCCGTGTCGCTCCACCCGGGCAGGCCGCGGGCGCCCGAGGCGGCGGCCAGCGCCGAGGAGACCACCGCGGAGTGCCCGTCGATGCGGGGCATGTAGACCACCCCGCCGTACGACGCGCGGTCCAGCTCGGCGGCGGTGACGGCCCGGCCCTCCGGCCAGCGGGTCTCGTCCCAGGAGTGCACGTAGAGCGGGCGGCCCTGCCGCCGACGGGCCCCGGCCTCGACCCGCTCGAGGGCGGCCGCCAGCGTGGGCGCGTCCAGCAGGTCGACGCCGGCCAGCCCCTGACCGGTCTGCGACAGGTGCACGTGGGCGTCGACGAAGGTCGGCGTGACCAGCGCGCCGTCGAGCTCGACCACCTCGTCGACGCCGTCGACGTGCAGGGCGGCCGCCTCGTCCGAGCCGATCCAGGCGATCTCGGAGTCGGTGGCGACCAGGGCGGTCGCGAACGGGTCGGCTGGGCTGTAGACGAATCCGCCTCGGTACAGGGTGGTCATGACCCTCAGTCTGCTGCGGCCGGCCGCGACGCCGCGCAAGGGGTGCACCTGACAGACTCGGGCCATGGCCAGGTCCGCACGCCCGCGGTGCCGGCGGGACGCCGGCGACGACCGCCCTCACGGCCGCCGGCGTCGCCTACACCGTCCGCGGCTACGAGCACGACCCCTCGACGACGGCCTACGGGCTGGAGGCCGCCGAGGCCCTGGGGGTGGACCCGGCGCGGGTGTTCAAGACGCTGCTGGTCGACACCGGGTCGGCGCTGGCCGTCGCGATCGTCCCCGTCGACCGGCAGCTGGACCTCAAGGCCGTCTCGGCTGCCCTGGGCGCCAAGAAGGTGTCGATGGCCGACCCTGCCCTGGCCGAGCGCTCGACCGGCTACGTGGTCGGCGGGATCAGCCCGATCGGCCAGAAGCGGGCGCTGCCGGCGGTGCTCGACGAGAGCGCGCTGGCCCACGACACGGTGCTCGTCTCCGGGGGGCGCCGGGGACTGGACCTCGAGCTGGCACCGCAGGACCTCGCGCGGGTGACCGACGCGAGGACCGCACCCATCGCCCGGTGAGCCGCTACCCTCGGGCCATGAGCTCGACGTGCATGACGTGGTGGGCCGCCTGACCGGCGGTCCCTCCCTCGCGCACCCCACGCACCCAGGCCGCCTCCTCGAGGCGGCCTGCTGCGTTGGCCGGTCGGTGAGGTGGCCCCGACGAAAGGCCACCCATGGTCGCCGTGTCCGGCATCACCCCCTCCGGCCGTCTCACCCTCGGCAACTACCTCGGTGCCCTGCGCCGGTTCGCCGGTGACACCGGCGAGGAGCCCGGCTTCTACTTCGTGGCGGACCTGCACGCCATGACCACCCGGCACGAGCCCGAGCGCCTGCGCCTGCTCACCAGGGAGACCGCCCTGCTCCTGCTGGCGTCCGGGCTGCCGGCCGGCAGCGTCTTCGTGCAGTCCGCCGTGCCGGCCCACGCCCAGCTGGCCTACCTGCTGGAGTGCACGGCGTACGTCGGCGAGCTCTCGCGGATGGTGCAGTTCAAGGAGAAGGGCCGCGGCCGGCCGATGACCCGCGCGTCGCTGTTCACCTACCCGTGTCTCATGGCGGCCGACATCCTGCTGTACGGCGCCTCGCGGGTGCCGGTGGGCGGTGACCAGGACCAGCACGTCGAGCTGGCCCGCGACCTCGCCGTCCGGTTCAACCGCACGTACGGCGAGACCTTCGAGGTGCCCGAGCTGCACCGCGCCGCCATCGCCGCGCGGGTGCGCGACCTGGCCCACCCGACCAGCAAGATGAGCAAGTCCGAGCCGGACGACGCACCCGGGGTGGTGCGGATGCTCGACTCCCCCGACGTGGTGCGGCGCAAGGTGATGCGCGCGGTGACCGACTCCGGCACCGAGGTGCGCCACGACCCCGAGTCGTCCCCGGGTGTGACGAACCTGCTCGAGATCCTCGGCGGCTGCACCGGCGCCGACCCCCGCGCCCTGGCGGCCGACCACGCGTCGTACGGCGCCCTGAAGCGGGACGTGGCGGAGGCGGTGGTGGCGGTGCTGGCCCCCGTGCAGCGCCGCTACGCGGAGCTGGCCGCCGACCCCGGCGAGGTCGCCCGGATCCTCGACGAGGGCCGGCAGCGGGCCGAGGCGGTCGCGTCGCCGCGCCTGCGCGCCGCGACACGCGCGGTCGGGCTGACCGGGTGACTCAGTCGGGGAGGCCGGCCCGGCCCTCCCACGGCGTGGAGAGCACCACGGTGGTGCGGGTCGACACTCCCGCGGCGGAGCGGATGCGGGCCAGCAGGTCCTCGAGCGCACCCGGCGTCGCGACCCGCACCTTGAGGATGTAGCTCTCGTCGCCGGCGACCGAGTGGCAGGCCTCGATGTCGGTGATGTCGCGCAGCCGGTCGGGCACGTCGTCGGGGGCGGAGGGGTCCAGCGGCGAGACGGAGATGAAGGCGGTGAGCGGCAGGCCCACCGCGTCGTGGTCGACCACCGCGCTGTAGCTGCGGATGATCCCCCGCTCCTCCAGCCGGCGCACCCGCTGGTGGACCGCGGAGGTGGACAGGCCGGTGGCCCTGCCCAGGTCGGTGTAGCTCATCCGGCCGTCGTTCAGGAGCAGGCCGACGATGCTGCGGTCGAGGTCTTCCACGCGGTCAGGTTACGCACATCCGTGGCCCCGCGCGTCACCGCCGGGCCGGGTGGCACGATGACGGCCATGACGGAACGGTTGATGCTGCTGGACTCGGCGAGCCTGTACTTCCGGGCGTTCTACGGCGTGCCGGACACCCGCCGCTCCCCGGCCGACCCGCCGACCAACGCGGTGCGCGGCTTCCTCGACATGATCGCGACGCTGGTCAGCCGCTACCGGCCGACCCAGGTGGTGGCCTGCTGGGACAACGACTGGCGCCCGGCGTTCCGCGTCGAGGCGATCCCGACCTACAAGACGCACCGGTTGACCGCCGGCAGCGACGTGGTCGAGGAGAGCCCGGAGGACCTCACCCCGCAGGTGCCGGTGATCCGGGACGCGCTCGCCGCCCTGGGGATCGCCCGGGTGGGCGTCGACGGCTACGAGGCCGACGACGTGATCGGCACGCTGACCCACCGGTCGCGGGGGCTGCGGCCGGTCGACGTCGTCACCGGCGACCGCGACCTGTTCCAGCTGGTCGACGACGAGGCGCAGGTGCGGGTGCTCTACACCGCCAAGGGCGGCGTGCGTGACCCCGACCTGGTCGACCAGGCCTTCCTGCGGGCGAAGTACGACGTCGCCAGCGGCCCGGCGTACGCCGACCTGGCCACCCTGCGCGGCGACACCAGCGACGGGCTGCCGGGTGTCGCCGGGGTCGGCGAGAAGACCGCGGCGACGCTGATCAACCGGTACGGCGACCTGGCCACCCTGCGCCGGGCCCTGGCCGACGGCGACCCGCTGATCAAGGGCGCCCAGCGGGCCCGCCTCGAGGCGGCCTCGGACTACCTCGACGTCGCCCCGCGGGTCGTCCAGGTGGCGCTGGACGCGCCGGTGGGCGAGCACGACCCGGCGCTGCCGACGTCGGTCGCCGACCCGGTGCTGCTGTCCCGCCTCGCCGCCGACTACGGCCTGGCCTCGTCGTTCAACCGGGTGCTGGTGGCGCTCGGTCTGGGCGAGTGACCCCGGCGTCCGGCGGTCCGTCGAGCCGGTCAGTCGAGCCGGTCCGCGGCCACGACGCCGCGCAGGACGGCGTCGACCGCCTTGCGGGCGGTGGCGGCCAGGGCCGGCTGCGGCGCCGCGTCACCGATCTGGCCGAGCAGGTCGACGATCTGCTTGCACCGCCGGACGAAGTCACCGGCCGCCATCTCGCTGTCCTTGAGCACCACGTCGAGCCGCTGGCCGCTGGCCCAGCGGTGCAGCATCCAGGCCATGCCGCCGTCCGGCTCGGTGCTGACCGGCAGCCCGTGGGCCTGCTCGCGGTCCTCCAGCTCGCTCCACAGCCGGACCATCTGGGTGTAGGCGTCGGAGACGTCGTCGTTCGGCATCCGCGGGGAGATCTCGCCCTCGTCGCGACGGGGCTCGTGGACCAGCATCGACACGGCCGCGGCGAGCCCGGCGGCGTCGAGGCGGCGCCACACGCCGTGCCGCAGGCACTCCGCGGTGAGCAGGTCGCGCTCGGTGTAGAGCCGGCGCAGGCGTCTCCCCGGAGTCGGTCACCTCGGTGCCGTCGGCGGACAGGTAGCCCAGCTCGGCGAGCAGGTCGCAGATCCGGTCGAAGGTGCGGGCCACCGAGTTGGTGCGCCCGGCGACCTTGCGCTGGATGCCGTCGGTCTCGCGGCGCAGCCGCCACCACCGCTCGGCCCAGCGCGCGTGGTCCTCACGCTCGGGGCACTGGTGGCAGGGGTGCGCCCGCATCTGGCGGCGCAGCTCGCTGATCCGCTCGTCCTCGCCGCCGGTGTCGGCCCGGGCCCGCCGGCTCGGCGGCGGCTCGTGCGGCACCTTGACCCGCACGGTCGCGGCCAGGTCGCGCCGGGACTTGGCGTTGCGCGCGTTGAACGCCTTGGGGATGCTCACGTGCGTGACCGGGTCCACCGGGGTGGGGACGTCGACCAGGGTCAGCCGCCGCACCTGCCCGTCCGCGGTGAGGACCGTCGGTGCGGCCCCCTCACCCTTGCCGCCACGGTTGCCCTGGATGACGACCGCGTAGCCGGAGCGGCGCCCCGCGGGGATCTTGATGATGTCGCCGGGGCGCAGCTTCTCGAGGCTGAGCTCGGCCTCGGCGCGGCGGCTGGCCGAGCGCGCCCGGGACGCCTCCTTCTCGAGGTCGCGGATCGAGTTGCGGATCGCCGCGTAGGACGAGAAGTCGCCCAGGTGGCAGGTCATCGCCTCGGCGTAGCCCTCCAGGGCCTTCTCGTTGCGGCGGACCGTGCCCGCCATGCCGACCACGGCCCGGTCGGCCTGGAACTGGGCGAACGAGGTCTCGAGGATCTCGCGGGCGGTCTCGCGGCCGACCTGCGGCACGAGGTTGACGGCCATGTTGTAGGTCGGGTCGGAAGCTGGAGCGCAGCGGGTAGGTGCGCGTGGACGCCAGGCCGCCGACCGCGAGCGGGTCGACGCCGCGCTGGTGCAGGACCACCGCGTGGCCCTCGATGTCGATGCCGCGCCGGCCGGCCCGGCCGGTGAGCTGGGTGTACTCGGCCGGGGTGATGTCGGCGTGCGTCTCGCCGTTGAACTTCACCAGCCGCTCGAGCACGACGGTGCGAGCCGGCATGTTGATGCCCAGCGCCAGCGTCTCGGTGGCGAAGACGGCCCGGATCCGGCCGTCGGTGAACAGCTCCTCGACGATCTCGCGGAACGTCGGCAGCATCCCGGCGTGGTGGGCGGCGAACCCCCGGCTGAGCCCCTCGACGAACTCCCAGTAGCCGAGCACGCCGAGGTCCTCGTCGGCGAGGGCGCTGACCCGCTCCTCGACCCGGCGCCGGATCCGGTCGCCCTCGACCTGCGGGATGAGCCGGACGTCGCGGGCCAGCAGCTGGCTGACGGCGCCGTTGCAGCCGGCCCGGCTGAAGATGAAGGTGATCGCGGGCAGCAGGCCGTCGCGGTCGAGGCGCTCGATGACGTCGGCCCGGCTCGGCCCGCCGCCGAAGCGGGCGCCGCCCCGCGGCGGCCCGTCGCTGGTGCGGCCGTGGCGCTCCTTGCCCCGCCGGCCCCGGGGGCCGCCGGCGTCCTCCAGCCGCCCCCGCCGGTCGGTGCCCCGGTCGAAGCCGCGCAGGGCGTCCAGCAGCTCGGGGTTGACCCGGGCGGAGTCCATCAGCGCGGCGGGGTCGCTGGAGCGGGCCGCCGTCTCGGTCTCGTCGACGAACAGGTCGTAGATGCCCTGACCGACCATCATGTGCTGCCACAGCGGCACCGGCCGGTGCTCCTCGACGATCACCTCGGTGTCACCGCGGACCTCCCCCAGCCAGGCGCCGAACTCCTCGGCGTTGCTGACCGTCGCCGACAGCGAGATCACGGCCACGTCGTCGGGCAGGTGGATGATCACCTCCTCCCAGACCGCGCCACGGAAGCGGTCGGCGAGGTAGTGCACCTCGTCCATCACGACGTAGCCCAGGCCGCGCAGCGTCGGCGACCCGGCGTACATCATGTTGCGCAGCACCTCGGTGGTCATCACCACCACCGGCGCCTCGCCGTTGACCGAGGAGTCGCCGGTGAGCAGCCCGACGTTCTCGGCGCCGTGGCGGCGCACGAGGTCGGCGTACTTCTGGTTGGACAGCGCCTTGATCGGCGTGGTGTAGAACGCCTTGCGGCCGGTCGCCAGCGCCATGAACACGGCGAACTCGCCGACGATGGTCTTGCCGGCGCCGGTCGGGGCCGCCACGAGGACTCCCCTGCCCTGCTCGACGGCCTCGCAGGCGCGCACCTGGAAGTCGTCGAGCGGGAAGTCCAGGCCGACGGTGAAGTGGCCGAGCTGGGAGGTGGCGAGACGTTGCCGGTGCGTGGCCGCGGCGTACCGCTGCGCGGGGGACGACATGTGCCTCAGGCTACGTCAGCCGGGGACGAGGACCCGCAACGCGCCCGGCACCACCGCGCAGGTGAGCGGCAGCGGGCCGACGCGCTCGCCGTCGGCGTAGGCGACGACCCCCTTCGCCACCAGCCGGACCCGTCGTCCGCGCAGCACCTCCACCGCCGGGTGCCGCACGTGCGTGCCGGCGAACACCCGGGGAAACACGCGCAGGAAGGCCGGGATCGAGATCTCCGACAGCACCAGGACGTCGAGCAGCCCGTCGTCGAGGACGGCGTCCGGGCAGACCCGCATGCCCCCGCCGTACGACGGCCCGTTGGCGACGGCCACGAGCATCGCCCCGGTCTCGCGCCGCTGCCCGTCGACCTCGACGACGTACGGGATGGGGCGGAACACCGGCAGCTCGCGGGCGACCGCGAGCACGTAGCGCCACCGCCCGGTCGGCCAGGACCAGCCGTTGGCGCGCTCGTTGACGCGCGCGTCGAACCCGGCGCCCAGCACACCGACCCACCAGCGGACGACCCCGTGGTCGTCCTCCGCCCGGCCGGCGTCGATGCTGCGCACCCGGCCGGTGTCGATGACGCGCGCTGCCGCGGCGGCGTCGTGCACCGGCAGGCCGAGCTCGCGGGCGACGTCGTTGCCGGTCCCGGCGGCGACGATGGCCAGCGGCACGTCCGTGCCGGCGCACAGGCCGACCCCGAGGTGGACCATCCCGTCGCCACCGCAGACGGCGAGCGTGTCGACGCCGTCGGCGAGGGCGGCCCGGGCCCGGTCGCCGGCGGCCTCGGCGGTGTCCGCCGGACACGTCGACCAGCTCGTGGCCGGCCTCCCGCAGGCGTGCGGCCACCGCGGCCCCGATCGCCGCACCCCGTCCCTTGCCCGCGGCGGGGTTGACCAGCAGGGCGATCCGTCTCGTCACGGGCGCACCCTAGAGGGTGCTCGCCTCGTCGTCGGACAGCCCCGACCAGTCGGGCTCGTCACGGTGCCGGCGCCGGTCGATCAGGGCGGCCACCCCGACCGCGCCGAAGTACAGCGCGATCATCGGGAAGGCCAGGGCCAGCATGGTCCACGCGTCCGGGGTCGGGGTCATCATCGCGGCGAAGACGAAGATCAGCATGACCGCGACCCGCCAGCCCTTGAGCATCACCCGCGCGGGCAGCACGTGGGCGACGTTGAGCATGACGAGGAAGACCGGCAGCAGGAAGGCCAGGCCGAAGGCGAGGATGAACCGGGTGACGAAGTCGAGGTAGTCGCTGGCGTTCTGCAGGTTCGCGGCGCCGTGCGGGGTGAACCCGAGCAGCACCTCGACGGCCTTGGGCAGGGCCCACGTCGCCAGGTAGCAGCCGCCGACGAACAGCGGCACCGCGGCGGCGACGAAGGCCATCGCCGTGCGCTTCTCGCGCCGGGTCAGGCCGGGGACGATGAACGCCCACACCTGGTAGAGCCAGACCGGGCTGGCCAGGATGACGCCGACGAACAGCGAGACCTTGAGCTTGAGCGAGAACGCGGTGGTGACGCCGGCGAAGTTCAGCTGCACCAGGTCGCCGCCGCGGCGGCGGCTCAGCGCCAGCAGGGGCTCGGAGAGGGTCGTGAGCAGCGGGTCGTAGACCAGCCAGCCGACCACGCCGCCCGCGACGATGGCGATGAGGGCGACGATCAGCCGGTTGCGCAGCTCGCGCAGGTGGTCCCCCAGCGACATCCTCCCCTCGGGGTTGTGTCGCCGGCGCAGGATGGCCATGGATGGTGTCTCGAGGTGCGGCGAGCCGTCCTCAGGCCGGGGGCTGCTGCGAGGGCTGCGAGCCGGGCGCGGCCGAGTGCGTGGCGGGGGGCGTGAGGGTGGGGTCGTCGACCGGTGCGGCCGGCGGCGTGGGCGGGGCCGGCGGGGTCGTGCCGGCAGCGGTCGGCGGCTGCTGGACGGTCTGGCCGCGGACGGTGTCGGAGCCGGCGGCGCTCGGCTGGTGCGGCTTGGCGTCGTTCTTCATCTCGCCGACCTCGGCCTTGAAGATGCGCATCGAGCGCCCGAGGCTGCGTGCGGCGTCAGGCAGTCGCTTCCAGCCGAAGACGAGGACGACCACGACGACCAGGATGACGACGTGCCATCCCTCGAACAGACCTCTGAGACCCATGGCGGAAACGCCCTCCGTGCTTGCGGTGTCGAGTGTTCGTGCTGTGACGACGTCAGTCTACGTGCCGGACCCGGGAGGCGTGCGCGCGCCGGCGACGCGCGCGTCGCTCCTGCAGCAGCCGCTCACGGGTGAGCTCGCGCTCGCGCCGGCTGTCGTCGGGGCGAGGCGAACACGGCGAGCTGCTCGGGTGCGGTGATCCGCTCGCCGAGCTGGTCGAGCTGGCCCTGGACCGCGTCCACCCGCTCCTGGGCGAGCGCCAGCTCGCCGCCGAGCTCCTTGGTCTGGCCCCACAGGGTCCACAGGCGCGCGCCGAGGTAGACCATCGCGCACAGCACCAGGACGGCCCAGATCAGCACCCACCACCACATGTGCACCAACCTACCCGCCCTGCAGCGAGGACAGGTCGGGGGCCGCGTAGGCCGCCAGGGCCCGCTGCGGCGCCGGCCCGCACCTCGGCCGCGAGGGAGGCCGGCTCGAGCACGGTGGCCTGCGACCCCAGCCGCCACAGCAGCCGGCGCAGCCACGCGGTGTCGGCCGTGCGGAGCGAGACCAGCGAGCTGCCGCCCTCGAGCCACTCCACCCGCTCGGTCGGGTAGTAGTCGCTGACCCAGGCCGCGCCGGGCTCCAGCCGCAGCCGGACCAGCAGGTCGGTGGGGCTGGGCGTGAAGACGCCGGAGTCCAGGTCGCGCGGGCGGGCGTCCGCCGGCGGCGTGCCGTCCTCGTCCAGGACCTCGATCGCCTCGATCCGGTCGAACCGGAAGAGCCGGACGCCCTCGGCGACGTGGCACCAGCCCTCGAGGTACCAGTGCGCGTCGATGTTGACCACCCGCATCGGGTCGACGTCGCGCTCGGTCGCCTCGTCACGGGCCGCCACCAGGTAGCGCAGGTGCAGCCGCCGCCGGCCGGCGAGCGCCGTGCGGGCGGTGGCCAGCGACTCGGCCGCCGCGTCACCCTCGATCGAGACCTGGATGCGGGCGCTGGCGGCGGACGCGTTGCCGGTGGCGGCCTCGAGCTTGGCGAGGGCGCGGTCGACGGCGTCGCGCTCCCCCAGCCCCGGGACCGCCGCCAGGGCGCGCAGCCCGACGATCAGCGCCAGGGCCTCGTCGACCCCGAGCCGCAGCGGCCGGGCGATCGTGTCGGCGTTGCCGAGGTAGACCCGGCCACCCTCCCACTCCGCCTCGATCAGGTCGTCGGGCATGTGGCCGGGCGTGCCGCAGACGAACAGCAGCTCGAGGTCGGCCTCCATCTGCTCCGGTGACACCCCGAACTCCCGGGCCGCCTCCTCGATCTCGATGCCCTGCCGGTTCAGCAGCCAGGGCACCATCGTCAGCAGCCGGGACAGCCGCGAGGTCGCCGACTCGGTCGCGGGTCCGCTGGCACGGGCGGTCATCGGGTGGCCTCCTGGTGGGCGGTGACGGCGCCCTGGAGGCGCCGGATGACGGCCTCGCGCAGCTCCAGCGGCTGCTCGACCAGGACGTCGGGTCCGAAGCCGGCGATCTCGTCGGCGAACGCCTCGGTGTCGGCGAAGTCCACGTCCACCAGCGACCAGTCGTCGTCGATGTCCCCGACGGTGCGGGCGCGGCGGCGCAGGGTGTGCCCGGCACCGGTGCGCACCCGCAGCACCGACGGCTGCAGGTCACGCTCGGTGACCAGGCGGCTGATCATCGCGCGCGGCTCGTGGTCGGCCGGCACGTCGTACGACCCGTCCCGGCCGTCCCGGGTGACGGCGCCCTCGATCCGGCTCAGCCGGAACACCCGCGGCGCGCCGCGGTCGGTGTCGAAGCCGGTGAGGTACCAGCGGCCGTGCCAGGAGGCGATCCCCCACGGCTGCACGTGCCGCTGCGCCACCTGCGCCGAGTGGGCGGTGCGGTAGGTGAAGCGGACCGGCCGGCGGTGCACGACGGCGGTCTTGACCGGCTCGAAGGCCGGCTCGGCGGTGCGCAGACGGGGCTCGATCCCGATCATCGAGGCGTCGTCGCGCTCGACGCCGGCGGCGCTCAGCTTGCGCAGGGCCTGCGCGGCCGGACCGGCCAGGCTCGCCTGCGCCCAGGCGCGGCTGGCCAGGCCGAGGACGGCCAGCTCGTCCGGCTCGAACGAGATCTCCGGCAGGGCGTACTCGCGGCCGTCGATCCGGTAGCCGGGCTCGTCGTCGAAGTAGGCGTCGACCGGCTCGGTGACCAGCGGGATGCCCAGGTCGCGCAGCTCGTCCTTGTCGCGCTCGAACATCCGGTCGAAGGCCTCGGCCGAGGCGGTCAGGCCGTACTGCGGCACGGCGTCGCGGATCTTGGCCTTCGACAGCGGGCGGCGCGTGTAGAGCAGGCAGATGACCAGGTTGAGCAGGCGCTCGGTCTTGGCCGCCGCCGACGGCTGGGTGCTCATGGACGTGGACGGTACCCGACCCCCGCCCGGCTAGTCTGCGCAGCGTGATCCACTGGCGCAGCGGCGACAGTCGAACGGGTCCGGACCCGGTGGTCCGGAGCGGTGGAGTACGACGTGCGGCTGACCGCGGAGCCGGGCAGGTCCGGCGCGGTGCGACGGCGGCCGGCGCCCGGCCCGCTCGGTGCGGGCGCTGGCCTATCCCGACCTGGTGGGCACGCCCGCGGTCGGTGACCGGGTGCTGCTGAACGTCAGCGCCCTGGAGCGCGGCCTGGGCACCGGGGGGATGGCGCTGGTCGTCGCCCTGCCGGACCGCCTCCCGGCCGACCCGCCCGCGGGGCCGGGCCACGTGGTCAAGGCCCGCTACACCCCGCTGCAGTCGATGGTCCTCGGCGTCGACGAGCAGGAGAGCCCGCACCACGCGGCGCTGCGCGACGCCGACGACCTCGGCGGGATGCCGGTGGTCGTGGCCGACCTGCACTCGGCCGTGCCGGCGGTGGTGGCCGGGCTGCGGGACCGGGCCCCGCAGGCGCGGGTGGCCTACGTGATGACCGACGGCGGCGCGCTGCCGCTGGCCTTCTCGCGCACGGTGTCGATGCTGGTCGACGCCGGGTGGCTCGCCTCGACCGTCACGGTCGGGCAGGCGTTCGGCGGCGCCCACGAGGCGGTCAACGTGCACACCGGCCTGCTCGCCGCGGCCCACGTCGTGCGGCGCCGACGTCGCGGTGGTGGCCCAGGGCCCGGGCAACCTCGGCACCGGCACCCGGTGGGGCTTCTCCGGCACCAGCGCCGGCGAGGCGGTCAACGCCGCCGCGACGCTGGGCGGCCGGCGCGGTGGCCTCGCTGCGGGTCTCCGAGGCCGACGCCCGGGAGCGGCACCAGGGCGTGTCGCACCACAGCCTCACCGCCTACGGGCGGGTGGCGCTGGCACCGGCGGACGTGCCCGTGCCGCGGCTGCCCGGGGCGTTCGGCGAGCGGGTCCGCGCAGCAGGCGGCGGCCCTGGTCGACGCCAGCGGCGGCCGGCTGCGGCTGCACGAGGTCGAGGTCGACGGCCTCGACGAGGCGCTGGCCCTCAGCCCCGTCCGGCTCTCGACGATGGGCCGCGGGCTGGACCGGGACCGGGCCTCGTTCCTGGCCGCGGCGGCCGCCGGCCGGCACGCGGCCTCCCTGCTCTGACCCGCCGTACGACGTCCGCTCTGGACCCGCCGACGCCGCCGCCGTCGGCGCCCAGCGGCGCACGGAAGAGCCCGTCCCGGCCCCGGACGGGGCTGGAACGGGCTCTTCAGCGCGAGCGGTGCGCGGTCGCTCAGCGCACGTCGACGAGGTCGACCACGAAGATCAGGGTCTCGCCCGGCTTGATCGCGCCACCGGCGCCACGGTCGCCGTAGCCCAGGTGGGCCGGGATGGTCAGCTTGCGCCGGCCGCCGACCTTCATGCCGACGATGCCCTGGTCCCAGCCCTGGATGACCTGGCCGACGCCGAGGCGGAAGTCCAGCGGCGCGCCGCGGTTCCACGAGGCGTCGAACTCCTCGCCGGTGGAGTGGGCCACGCCGACGTAGTGGGCGCTGATCGTGTCGCCGGCCTTGGCCTCGGTGCCGTCACCGGGCGTGATGTCCTCGATGACGAGGTCACTCGGGCGCGCGTCGCCGGGGAAGTCGATCTCGGGCTTGGTCGTGCTGGGGTCGAAACCCATGGGGCGTTGCCTTTCGTTGGGGAGGGAGGGTGCTCAGCTGGCGCCGAGGATGTCGACCACGAACACCAGCGTGTCGGTGCCCTTGATCTTGGCCTGCGGGTTGCCCTTGGTGCCGTAGCCCTCGACGGGCGGCACGACGATGAGGACGCGCGAGCCGATCTTCTGGCCGACCAGGGCCTTGTCCCAGCCCGGGATGACCTGCTGGACGCCGATCGGGAACTCGCGGTAGCCGCCCTTCTCGGAGGCGGAGGAGTCGAACATCCGACCGTCGGCGTAGACGACGCCGGTGTAGGCCGCCTTGAGGGTCTGGCCCGCCTTGACGGTGGCGCCCGTCGCCCTGGACCAGCGGCTCGACGACCAGCTGCTTGGGCGCCGCGGTCTTGGGGATGGTGAAGACGGCCGGCTTGCCCGGGGTGACCTTGACGGTCGGCAGCCCGGGCTTGGGGGCCACGGCCTTGCCGGTCGCGGTGGTCAGCGGCGCGGTGGCCGACTTGATGTCGAGCAGGGCCAGGATCGTGTCGGTGGCACCGGCACCGATCTGCTGGTTGCCCTGGGCGCCGAACGCGTCGGCCGGCGTCATCGCCACGAGCACCCGGCTGCCGACCTTCTCGCCGACCAGGCTCTTGGTCAGCCCGGGCAGCAGCCGCCCGCCGCCGAGGTCCATGGTGGCCGGAGCCTTGCCGTAGCTGGTGTCGAGCTGCTTGCCGTCCTTGGCGTTGAGCATCACGTAGTCGGCGCTGACCACGTCGGTGGCCTTGACGGCGGCGCCGTTGCCCTGGGTGAGGACCTTGTGGGTCGTCTCCTTGACCGTGAACGGCTTGGTCTTCAACGTGACGGTCGGGACGCCCTTGGCGCCGGTGCCGACGGTGACGGCGTCCAGGGCGCTGCTGCTGGCGGTGCTGCTGCTCGTGCTGGAGGCGTCCTTGCCGCTGTCGGAGCCACAGGCGCCCGCCAGCAGCACCAGCGGGAGGACGGCGGCGGACAGTGCTCGGGAACGGGACATGCGCACGCGGAAACCTTCGATTCATCGGGTTCGGGGATCGGCTTCACCATAACCCGCGGCTCTGTGGGCCCAGAACCGCCCGGATCGCGGGCGCGCGTCACATGCTCTCGATCAGCCGCTCCACCCGGGCGTCGACGGCCGCGAACGGGTCCTTGCACAGCACGGTCCGCTGCGCCTGGTCGTTCAGCTTCAGGTGCACCCAGTCCACGGTGAAGTCGCGGC
The DNA here is from genome assembly GCA_963828995.1 of uncultured Actinomycetota bacterium. Classification (GTDB taxonomy): domain Bacteria; phylum Actinomycetota; class Actinomycetes; order Actinomycetales; family Dermatophilaceae; genus CAVRTM01. Next base: position 59,809 of record CAWHHB010000004.1, on the reverse strand, counting down.
GGTGCTCCTGCGCCGCGCCGGATGAAGTCCCCGCGCAGCTTGGCCCGGGTCGTCTGCGGCGGGCAGCGACTTGGCCTCGAAGATCTCGAGGTCGGTGGTGATCCGGGTCGCCCGCCCGTGCCGCTGCAGCAGGTAGAACAGCCCGCGGCGGCGGTTGATGTCGTGGTAGGCGAGGTCGAGCTGGGCGATCCGCGGGCTGGTCCACGGCAGGTTGTGCTTGGCGGCGTAGCGATCGAGCAGGAGGTACTTCATCACCCAGTCGATCTCGGTGCCGACCTGCGCGAGGTCCTGGGTCTCGATCGCGGTCAGCGTGCGCTGCCACAGCTCGAGCACGCTCTTGTGCATCGGGTCGTCCAGGCCCTCGCGGTCGGCGAACGCCGCCGCCCGCTCGAGGTACTCGCGCTGGATCTGCAGCCCGCTGAGCTCGCGGCCGTTGGCGAGCTTGACCAGCCGGCGGCCGGTCATGTCGTGGCTGATCTCGCGGATCGCCCGGATCGGGTTCTCCAGCGTGAGGTCGCGCATGACCACCCCGGCCTCGATCATCCGCAGGACCAGGTCGGCCGACCCGATCTTGAGCATCGTCGTGGTCTCGCTCATGTTGGAGTCGCCGACGATGACGTGCAGCCGCCGGTACTTCTCGGCGTCGGCGTGCGGCTCGTCCCGGGTGTTGATGATCGGCCGGGAGCGGGTCGTCGCGCTGGAGACGCCCTCCCAGATGTGGTCGGCGCGCTGGCTCACGCAGTACGTCGCGCCGCGGGAGGTCGTGGTGACCTTGCCGGCCCCGCAGATCAGCTGGCGGCTGACCAGGAACGGGATGAGCACGTCGGAGAGCTTCTGGAACTCCCCCGCCCGGCCCACCAGGAAGTTCTCGTGGCAGCCGTAGGAGTTGCCGGCCGAGTCGGTGTTGTTCTTGAAGACGTAGATCTCGCCGGCGATGCCCTCGTCGGTGATCCGCTGCTGGGCGTCGGCGACCAGGCCCTCGACGATCCGCTCCCCCGCCTTGTCGTGGGTGACGAGCTGGCGCACGTCGTCGCACTCGGGGGTGGCGTACTCGGGGTGGCTGCCGACGTCCAGGTAGAGCCGGGAGCCGTTGGAGCAGGAAGACGTTGCTGGACCGGCCCCACGAGACGACCTTGCGGAACAGGTAGCGCGCCACCTCGTCGGGGGTCAGCCGACGCTGGCCGTCGAACGTGCACGTGACGCCGTACTCGTTCTCGATTCCGAAGATGCGACGCTCCATGACCTCACTCTAGGTCGGATCCGCCCAAAGCGAACGGGCGATGACAACGACAGTGCGGCGTGTTTGCCTGTGCCGCATGCGAATTCTGGTGCTCGGTGGGACGGCGTGGCTCGGTGGGGAGATCGCCCGCCGGGCGCTGGAGCGGGGGCACCAGGTCACCTGCCTGGCCAGGGGCCGGGCGGGGTCGGCGCCGGTCGGGGTGACCTTCGTGGCGGCGGACCGGGACCTGCCGACGGCATACGGGCAGGTCAGCGGCCAGGACTGGGACGTCGTGGTCGATGTCTCCTGGCAGCCCGGGCAGGTCCGCGGCGCGCTCGAGGCGCTCGCCGACCGGGCCCGGCACTGGGTCTACGTCTCCTCCGGCTCGGTCTACGCCGAGCACGGCGTCCTGGACCAGGACGAGAGCGGCCCCCTGCTGCCCGCCGCTGGAGGGCGACCACGCGACCCGCGAGGAGTACGGCGGTGCCAAGGTCGCGTGCGAGCAGCGGTGCGCCGAGGCGGTCGGCGACCGGCTGCTGGTCGCCCGGGCCGGCCTGATCGCCGGGTACGGCGACCTGAGCGACCGGTTCGGCTACTGGCCGGGGCGGATGGCCCTGGCCGCCCGCGACGGCGGGCCGGTGCTGGTCCCGGCCGGGCTGGAGGCGTCGGCGCAGGCGGTGGACGTCGGTGACCTGGCCCGCTGGCTGGTCGACGCCGGGGCCTCCGGCACCGCCGGCACCGTCAACGCCGTGGGCCCGCGGCGGACCCTCGCCGACGTGCTCGACGCCGCCCGCACGGCGTCCGGCTACACCGGGCGAGCTCGTGCCGGTCTCCTCGGACTGGCTGCTCGAGCAGGGCGTGGAGGAGTACATGGGGCCGAGGTCCCTGCCGCTGTGGATCGCCGACCCCGACTGGGCGGCGTTCTCCGCCCGCTCGGGCGCGGCGGCGGCGGCCGCGGGGCTCACCCACCGGCCGCTGGCCGACCTCGTGGCCGACAGCCTGCGGTGGGAGCGGGAGCTCGGCCTGGACCGCACGGACCGCCGGGCGGGGCTCACCCGGGCGCAGGAGCGGGAGCTGCTGGACGCGGCCGCGAGGTCGACCGCCGCCGGTGCCGGTGCCCGTGCCGGTGCCCGCGTCGGCGCCCGGCCCCGACCCCGAACCCGGCTGAGCGGACCCGGTCAGGCCAGCGACTCCACCCACGCCCGGTGCAGTGCGGCGTAGCGGCCGCCCCCGGCGTCGGTGAGGTCCTGCGGCGAGCCGTCCTCGAGCACCCGGCCGTGCTCCAGCACGAGCACCCGGTCGGCGATCTCGACCGTGCTGAGCCGGTGGGCGATGATCAGCGCGGTCCGGTCGGCCAGGATCGTGCGCAGCGCCTGCTGCACCAGCCGCTCGCTGGGCACGTCCAGGCTCGAGGTCGCCTCGTCCAGGATCAGCACCGCCGGGTCGGCGAGGAACGCCCGCGCGAACGCCACCAGCTGGCGCTGCCCCGCGGACAGCCGCCCGCCCCGCTTGGCGACGTCGGTGTCGTAGCCGTGCGGCAGGGCGGTGATGAAGTCGTGCGCACCCACCGCGCGGGCCGCCGCCTCGACCTCGTCGCGACCGGCGCTGGGGCGGCCGAACAGGATGTTGTCGGCGACCGAGCCGTCGAACATGAAGTTCTCCTGCGTGACCATCACGACGTGGCGGCGCAGCGTGGCGTCGTCCAGGTCGCGCAGGTCCACCCCGTCCAGGGTCACCCGACCGGCGGCGGGGTCGTAGTAGCGGGCCATCAGCTTGGCGATCGTGGTCTTGCCCGCCCCGGTGGTGCCGACCAGGGCCAGCGTCTGGCCGGCCGGGACGACGAGGTCCAGGCCCGGCAGCACCGGCCGGTCCGGGACGTAGCCGAAGGCGACCCCGTCGAAGACCACCTCGCCGCGGGCGTGCGGCAGCGCGCGCCGGTGCCGCCGGCTCGGCCACCGCCGGCGCCTCCTCGAGCACGCCGGACAGCTTCTCCAGGGCCGAGGACGCCGACTGGAAGGTGTTGTAGAACTGGCTGATCTCCTGCATCGGCTCGAAGAACATCCGCAGGTAGAGCAGGAACGCGGTCAGCACCCCGACCGTCATCTCCCCGTGGTAGGTCAGCCACCCGCCGTAGAGGACGACCATGCCGGTGGTGAGGTTGCCGACCAGCTTGATCCCGGGCATGAACACCGCGACCAGGCGGAACGACTGCTCGTTGGCCACGCGGTACTGGTCGGCGACGTCCTCGAAGATGTCCTGGTTGCGGCGCTCACGCCGGTAGCCCTGGACCGCCCGGACCCCGGTCATGGTCTCCACGAAGTGCACGATCACCAGCGCGGCGGTCTCGCGCACCGATCGGTACGTCGTCACCGTCGCGGCCCGGAACCAGCGCACCAGCAGCAGCAGGAGGGGGAAGCCGGCCAGACAGGCCAGCCCCAGCCTGAGGTCGAGGGTCAGCAGCAGGACCGCCGTGCCGACCATGGTCAGCAGCGCCGTCACCAGGCCGTCGAAGCCGTTGCTGAGCAGCTCCTGGATCGCCTCGACGTCGTTGGTCAGGCGGCTGACGACCCGGCCGGAGGTGTAGCGGTCGTGGAAGGCCACGTCGAGGCGCTGGAAGTGGCGCGAAGACCCGGCGGCGCAGGTCGAGCAGCACCCGCTGGCCGATCCGGCCGGAGCTCTGCAGGAAGACGACCCGGCTGGCCGCCTGGAGCACCACGACGCCGAGCAGCGCGCCGAGCACCTCCAGGAGCGCCCGGGAGCTGCCACCGGACAGCAGCGGCGGCACACCGGAGTCGATGCCGACCTGCACCAGGCGCGGCACCGACAGGCGGGCGGCGTTCTCCGCGACGACCACGATGCACAGCAGCAGGACCACCCGCCGGTACGGCGCGAGCAGGTCACCCAGCAGCCGCCGGCTGCGGCTGCGCAGGCGCAGCCCGACGTCGTCGGGGAGGTCGTCGGCGTTCTCCGTGGCGACGCCGCGCCAGGAGCCGCCGGGCCCCGTGCCGGCCTCGTCGGCCTCGTCGGCCTGGTCCGCCCGGGCTCCCTCCGGCCCGGGACGACCTCCGGCGGGGTCCGGGCGTCGGCTGGTCGTCGTGCGCGGGCTCATCGGGCGGCCTCCGCCAGCTCGTCGTCGGCGGCGAGCAGGTGGCGGTAGGCGGGCACCTGCTCGAGCAGCTCGGTGTGGGTGCCGACGTGGGTGATGGTGCCGTCCTGCAGCAGCGCGACGCGGTCGGCCAGCAGGACGGTGGACGCCCGGTGGGCCACGACGATCGCGGTGACGTCGGCCAGCACCCGGCGCAGCGCCTCCTCGACGAGCGCCTCGGTGTGGACGTCGAGCGCGGACAGCGTGTCGTCCATCACGAGCACGGTCGGCCGCGCCAGCACCGCGCGGGCCAGGGCCAGGCGCTGGCGCTGGCCGCCGGACAGGCTCATGCCCTGCTCGCCGATGCGCGTCTCCAGCCCCCACGGCAGGTCGTGGACGAAGCCGGCCTGGGCGACGTCCAGCGCCTCGGCGATCTGCTCCGGCGTCGCGTCGGGCCGCCCGAGGGTGAGGTTCTCGCGGACCGACATGGAGAACAGCGTCGGGTCCTCGAACGCCGTCGCGACCACCGTGCGCAGCGAGTCCAGGGTCAGCGTGCGGATGTCGTGGCCGTCGATCGTGATCGCCCCGGCCGTGACGTCGTACAGGCGTGGCAGCAGGGCGGTCAGGACCGTCTTGCCGGAGCCGGTGGCGCCCACCACGGCCACGGTCTCGCCCGCGGCGACGTCGAGGTCGAGGTCGCGCAGGACGTCGTGCTCGCCGTCGGGGAAGCGGAACCCCACGCCCTCGAACCGCAGCGCGCCGCGCGGCCGGACCAGCTCGAGATCGCCGTCCGGGACGTCGGGCTCGGTGTCGAGCACCTCGGCGATCCGGTCGGCCGCGGTCATCGACTCCTGGGTCATCGACAGCAGGAACCCCAGCGAGGCGACCGGCCACACCAGCGACAGCATCAGGGTGATGAACGCGACCAGCGTGCCCAGGGTCAGCCGGCCCTGGCCGGCGGCGATCGCGCCGAAGCCGAGGACGAGGATCAGGGCGACGTTCGGGATGACCTCGAGGAAGGTCCAGAACCGCGCCGAGACGCGGACCTTCTCCATCGAGGTCGCCTGCAGGCGCAGCGCGCGCTCGTCGAACCGCGCGAACACGTGGTCGGCCCGGCCGAACGCCTTGATGACGCGCAGGCCGTGGGCGCCCTCCTCGACCGAGGTGGCCAGGTCGCCCGTCTCGTCCTGCACCTGCCGGGACAGCCGGGTGAACAGGCGCTCGTTGCGCATCACCAGCAGCACGACGGGCACCGAGGCGCCGAGCACCACCAGGCCCAGCGGCCAGAACATGCTCAGCAGGATGGCGGTGACCACGCCGATCTGCAGGACGTTGACGATGATGAACAGCAGCCCGAAGCCGAGGAACCGGCGCACGGTCGACAGGTCGCTCATCACCCGGGACAGGAGCTGCCCGGACTGCCACTGCCCGTGGAAGGCCATCGGCAGCCGCTGCAGGTGCGCGTAGAGGTCCATCCGGATCGCGGCCTCGACGCCGAGCGTCGCGCGCGAGACGACCCAGCGCCGGACGAACATCAGGACGGCCTCGACCACGCCGAGGGCCACGGCGAACGCCCCGAGGGTGAACAGGCCGCGCTCGTCGCGATCGGCGATCGGGCCGTCGATGACCGCCTTGGTCACCAGGGGGACGACGATCGTCGCGCCGGTGCCCAGCAGCGCCACGACGAACATGGTCACCCACCGGGACAGGTAGGGCCGCAGGTAGCCGTGCAGCCGGATCAGGGAGGTGTACTGGTGGACGCGGGCGGGCGGGGCGGCGAAGGGAGGCGGCGGGCGCAGCCGCGCGGTGCTGGCACCGCTGCGGACCTCCCCCATCGACGAACCCCCCGTCATCCCCTCCCCCGCGGTCCGTGGACAGGACGCGGAAACAGGTTCAGTTGACATCGTCAACCAGTTTGCCAGACCGCACCGACAGCCACCCGGCAAACATGCCGGTGACGGTGCGGTCCGGCCGGCGTCAGCGCGAGAGGTGCGCCCAGGACGACGGCTCGGCCGCCAGGAACCCGGCCAGGTCCAGGGGCGGGGTGCCGGTGAGGTGCTCGATCGTGTGGCTGGTCACCGACCCCTCCCCGGTGTGCAGCGCCAGGTAGGAGCCGATCCACCCCTCGACCAGCCAGTCGGGGTGGCCGGCCCGCGAGGCCCGGGCCTCCTCCAGCGTCTCGGGGCGGTAGGAGATCGGCCCGCCCGGTCGCGTCGGCCAGCAGCCGGGCCGTCTCGTGCAGGTCGATCGCGACCGGCCCGGACACGTCGTAGACCTGGTCCCGGTGGCCCTCGCCGGTGAGCAGCACCGCCGCCAGCCGGGCCACGTCGCGGCGCGCCACCCAGGCCACGCGGCCGTCGCCGGCGGGCGCCCGGATCACCCCGTCGGCGCCGACGAACAGCGGTGCCATGTCGGCGTAGAGCGCGTTGCGCATCGCGGTCAGCGACAGGCCGGCCTCGCGGATGGCGAGCTCGGTCGCCGCGTGGTCGCGGGCGTAGGGGAAGGTCGCCCGCGGCGCCGCGCCCATGAAGGAGGTGTAGACCACCCGCTCGACCCCGGCCCGTCGCGCGCCCTCGACGGCGCTGCGGTGCACCGAGATCCGGTCGGGGTCCTCGTGACCGGACACGAGGAAGAGGGTCTGCACCCCGTCCAGGGCCCGCGCCATCGCCTCGGTGTCCTCGTACGTCGCGACGGCGGTCGTCGCCCCGGGGAGCCGCGGCGCCCGCGACGGGTCGCGGACGACGAGCCGCTGCTCGACGCCGCGGTCGGCGAGGTGCCGCGCGACGGCCGCACCGAGTGCTCCCGTGGCGCCGGTGACGGCGACCGTCACTGCTGGGCCGGGCCCGGCTGCTCCGGCCCCTCGGGGTCGGCGGTCGGGGCGTGCTGGCCGTGCTGGCCCTGGCTGAGCGTGTCGTGCCGCCCGGACGTCTGCTCGTCCTCGCGGGGCACCCCCGTGGTGGGGTCCTCGCTGTTCAGCAGGCGGTCCAGGAGCGGGCCGGAGATCCGCCGGAACTTCCGACGCGGGCGCTCGCGGTCGAGCACCGCCACCTCGAGCTGCGCCGGCGTGAGCACCCGTGCCGGTCCCCCGGCGGCGTCCTGCTCGAGCAGCTCCACGGCCAGCCTGAGGGCGTCGGCCAGGGTCATGCCCGGCGCGCCAGCGCTGCTTCAGCCCCTCGGTGATGGGGTCGGTGGCACCGCCCATCGCCACGAACCCGTGCTCGTCGGCCACCGAGCCGTCGTAGGTCAGCCGGTAGATCTGGTCGCTGTCGGCGTCGGTGCCGACCTCGGCGACGGCGATCTCCACCTCGTAGGGCTTGGACTCCTGGGTGAAGACGGTGCCGAGGGTCTGGGCGTAGGCGTTGGCCAGGCCCCGCGCGGTGACGTCGATGCGGTCGTAGGAGTAGCCGCGCAGGTCGGCGTAGCGGACGCCGGCGACGCGGAGGTTCTCGAACTCGTTGTACTTGCCGACCGCGGCGAACGCCACGCGGTCGTAGATCTCGGAGACCTTGTGCAGGGCCCGCGACGGGTTCTCGGCGACGAACGCGATGCCGCCCTCGTAACCGAGCACCACGACCGACCGGCCGCGGGCAATTCCCTTGCGCGCGTAGTCCGCCCGGTCCTTCATCAGCTGCTCGGGCGAGACGTAGAACGGCATCGTCATCGCGCACCTCCGGGGTTGTCGCGACGGTCGGCCACGATCTGCTCGACCACGTCGGCGAGCTGGTCGTCCGGCACGAAGCGCAGCCCCTGGGCGTCGACGACCGCCAGCGTCGGCCAGATCCGCCGCCCGAGGTCCGGGCCGCCCGTGGCGGAGTCGTCGTCGGCGGCGTCGTACAGCGCCTCGACCGCCACCCGGATGGCGGTCGATGGCGTCGAGGCCCGGACGCCACAGCTTCTTCAGCGACCCGCGCGCGAACAGCGAGCCCGACCCCACGCTGTGGTGGTCGTGCTCCTCGTAGCAGCCACCGGTGACGTCGTAGGAGAAGATCCGGCCGACGTCGCCCTCGAGGTCGAACCCGGCGAAGAGCGGCACGACCGCCAGCCCCTGCATGGCCATGCCCAGGTTGCTGCGGATCATCGTGGCCAGGCGGTTGGCCTTGCCCTCCAGCGACAGCAGCGTGCCCTCGATCTTCTCGTAGTGCTCGAGCTCGACCTGGAACAGCTTGACCAGCTCGATCGCGAGGCCGGCCGTCCCGGCGATGCCGACGGCCGAGTAGTCGTCGGCGCCGAAGACCTTCTGCATGTCGCGGTTGGCGATGAGGTTGCCCATCGTCGCGCGACGGTCACCGGCCATCACCACCCCGCCGTCGAACGTCAGCGTGACGATGGTGGTGCCGTGCGGAGCCTCGAGGGCGCCCCCGGGCGGCAGCGGCCGCCCCGAGGGCAGCAGCTCAGGCGCGTGCGACCCGAGGAACTCGGTGAACGAGGAGGACCCGGACGCCATGAACGGCGCCGGCAGCCCCGCACCTGCGGGGATGCGGCCGGATCCCAGGCTCACTGGCCGCCCTTCTGGACGAAACCGCGCACGAACTCCTCGGCGTTGGACTCGAGGACGTCGTCGATCTCGTCGAGCACGCTGTCGATGTCGTCGTCGAGGGCGTCCTTGCGGGCCGCCGCCTCGGGCGCGGTGGCGGGCGCGGGGGCCTCGTCCGGCTCCTCGTCGCGACGCTGTGGTCGGCTCTGCTCCTGGCTCGGCATCAGTCCTCCACGGGCTGGGTTCAAAGGTGTCGACCTTCGTGATCGTCAGCCTAGTCACACCGCGCGTTTCAGCCGGTTGCCGCCGCCAACTCCCGCAACAACGTGGTGGCGTCGGGGCTGCGGTCCAGCAGGGCGCCGACGGTGGCCCGCGTGCCGCGCAGCGGCTCCAGCATCGGCACCCGCTGCAGCGACGCGTGCCCGGGCACGTCGAAGATCACCGAGTCCCACGATGCGGCCGCGATCTCGCCGGCGTACTTCTCCAGGCAGCGCCCGCGGAAGTAGGCCCGGGTGTCCTCCGGCGGCATGACGACGGCGCTCTTGACGTCCTCGTCGCTGACCAGCTGCTCGACCCGGCCGAGGCTGAGCATCCGGTGGTACAGCCCCTTCTCGGGTCGGACGTCCGACCACTGGATGTCGATGGCGCGCAGCCGGTGGTCGGACCACTCCAGCCCGTCACGGTCGCGGTAGCCCTGGAGCAGCGCGAGCTTGGCCACCCAGTCGATCTCGCGAGCGCACTCCATCGGGTCGCGCTCGAGCCGGGTGAGCACGTCGGTCCACCGCTGCATCACCTCGGCGGTGTCGGCGTCGAGCTCGCCGGCGTAGCGGGACTGCAGGTAGCGGTCGGCGTGCTCGAGGTAGACCCACAGCAGCTGCACCGCCGTCATCGATGCGGCCGTCGCGCAGCTCGATGAGCGTCTGCAGCGTCGGGTCGTGCGACACGGCGTGCAGCGTCGCGACCGGCTTGCTCACCGCCAGGTCCTCGGAGATGGCCCGGTCCTCGATCATCCCCAGCACCAGGCTCGTCGTGCCGAGCTTGAGCAGGTTGGCCACGTCGCACTGGTTGGCGTCGCCGATGATGACGTGCAGCCGGCGGTAGAGGTCGGCGACCGCGTGCGGCTCGTCGCGGGTGTTGATGATCGGTCGCTTCAGCGTCGTCTCCAGGCCCACCTCGACCTCGAAGAAGTCCGAGCGCTGGGCGATCTGGAACCCCGAGCTGGTGGAGTCCTGGCCGATGCCGACCCGCCCGGCCCCGCACATGACCTGGCGGGCGACGAAGAACGGGATGAGGTGCCGCACGATGTCGGCGAACGGCGTCTCCCGCCGCATCAGGTAGTTCTCGTGCGTGCCGTACGACGCGCCCTTGCCGTCGGTGTTGTTCTTGTAGAGGTTCACGCCGGGCACGCCGGGAGCCACCGAGAGCCGGCGCACCGCCTCCAGCATGATCTGCTCCCCCGCCCGGTCCCACGTCACGGCCGCCCGGGGCGAGGTGACCTCCGGCGAGCTGTACTCCGGGTGGGCGTGGTCGACGTACAGGCGGGCGCCGTTGGTGAGCACCACGTTGGCGAGGGTGGGGTCCTCCTCGTCGGTGAGCTGGCTCGACGTCGGCGTACTGCCGGGCCATCTCGAACCCGCGCGCGTCGCGCAGCGGCGCCTCGTCCTCGTAGTCCCAGCTGGCCTTGGCCGCGCGCGCACCCCCACGGCTGGCGTAGGCGTTCACCACGTGGCCCGAGAGCAGCATGGGGTTGGCAGTGGGGTCACCGGGCACCGAGATGCCGTACTCGGTCTCGATGCCCATGACACGGCGCACAGTCATGACGCAAGCCTAGGCGAGGCGGGCCGGGTGCCGGTGCCCCGTCGTGCATAGTGACGCCATGACAGGCATGCCGCTGCGCACCCGGCTGTTCACCACCGTCCTCGACCGGCTGGGCCGGCGGTCCATCGTCGACATGGACCTCGACGGACATCCGCGGGCCCGGCGCTCCGTGGCACCGACCGTGCCGCCGTTCAGCTGGGTCACCGGCAGGGTCGCCCGCTCGGTCACGATCGGCACCGACGCCCTCGCCGCCCGCGACGGGCACAGCCTGCCGGTCCGGGTCTACCGCCCGTCCACGGCGACCGGCGACCTGCCGATGGTGGTCTTCTTCCACGGCGGCGGCTGGGTGCTGGGCAGCACCCGCATGTACGACCCGCTCTGCTCGCTTCCTCGCCGCCGAGGTGGGCGCGGTGGTGCTCAGCGTCGACTACCGGATGGCGCCCGAGCACCGGGCGCCCGACCGCGGCCCTGGACTGCGTCGACGCCGTCCGGCAGGTGTCGGTCCACGGCGAGCGCTGGAGCGCCGACACCTCCCGCCTCGCGGTCGCCGGGGACAGCGCGGGCGGCAACCTCGCCGCGGTCGTCTGCCAGGTCGTGCGCGACGACGGCGGACCGGTCATCGCCCACCAGGCGCTGATCTACCCCGGCACCGACGCCACGATGAGCCAGCCGTCGATCCGGCAGCACGCCGACGCGCCGGTGCTGACCCGGCCCAAGATCGAGGCCTTCCTGGCGCACTACCGCGGCCCGGACGGCCTCGCGCCGCAGGACCCGCTGCTCTCGCCGCTGTGGGCCGCCGACCACTCCGGGCTGCCGCCGGCCCTGGTGCAGACGGCCGACCTCGACCCGCTGCGCGACGAGGGCGCGCTCTACGCCGACGCGGCTCTCCGGCGCGCCGGGGTCCCGGTGCGCCTCACCAACTACCTCGGCGCGCCGCACGGCTTCGCCAGCTTCCCCGGGGCCACCCACATCGGCGCGCAGGCCCGGGCCGAGCTGGTCGGCGAGCTGCGCTCGCACCTGGGCTGAGGCCGCGCCGCTCCGGGTCGGCGGGCGGTTGTTACCGTCCAGACATGGCTGCTGACGAGCTCGTGGCGCTGTACGACCCCGACGACGACACCGGCGTGGTGACCGGCGTCCGCGCGACGGGACGAGGTCCGCGCGCGCAACCTGCCGCACGCCGCGACCGCCGTGCTGGTCCGCAACGGCCGCGGGCAGGTCTACCTGCACCGCCGCACCGACACCAAGGACGTCTACCCCGGCCGGTACGACGTGTGGGCCGGCGGCTGCGTCGACGCCGGGGAGGACCCGCTACGACGCCGCCCGCCGCGAGCTGGCCGAGGAGCTGGGCATCACCGGCGTGCAGCTCGTCCCGGTCTTCCGCGGCTGGTACCGCGACGACGTCACCCACTACCTCGCGTTCGGCTACGAGGCGGTCTGGGACGGCCCGGTCGTGCACCAGCCCGAGGAGGTCGCCGAGGGCGGCTGGATGGACTGGGACGAGCTCGCTGCGCCGGCTCGAGGACCCCGGACTGGCCGTTCGTGCCGGACGGGCGGGCCGGTATGGCGCACTACCTCGGCCCGAGGTCGGCATGACCGGCGACGTCATCGCACCGGGGCCCGCTCGCAGTGTGAGCGTCCGGGCGGCCGTGGTGGCCTTCGTCGTCGACGTCGCGCTCGTGCTGCTGTTCGCCGCCGTCGGCCGGCGCAGCCACGCCGAGAGCGGTGCCGTGGTGGGCGTCCTGCGACCGCCTGGCCGTTCCTCGCCGGGTAGGTGCTCGGCTGGGTCGTGGCGCTGGGGTGGCGGCGCACCGGCACCGCTGCGCGTGCGCGACGGCGTACCGGTGTGGGTCCTGCGCCGTGGCCGGCGGGATGCTGCTGCGCGTGGCCACCGGAGCCGGTACCGCGCTTCTCGTTCGTGGTGGTCGCCACGGTCGTGCTCGGCGTGTTCCTGCTCGGCTGGCGGGCGCTGGCGGCCCTCGTCCGCCGCCGCGGCCTGCCCGCCTGACCCGGCCCGGACCGGCCGGTCGGCAGCCACGCGCGACGGCCCGGGCTCGACGAGCCCGGGCCGCGCGTCGTACGGCGTGCTGCGGCGGTGCGGTCAGAGGTACTGACCGGTGTTGGCCACGTTGTCGATCGAGCGGCCGGGCTCGGTGCCGTCCTTGCCGGTGATGAGCGTGCGGATGTAGACGATCCGCTCGCCCTTCTTGCCGGAGATGCGGGCCCAGTCGTCGGGGTTGGTGGTGTTGGGCAGGTCCTCGTTCTCCTTGAACTCGTCGACGCACGAGGCCAGCAGGTGCTCGACCCGGATGCCCTTGGCGCCGGCGGTCAGGAAGTCCTTGATCGCCATCTTCTTGGCCCGGTCGACGATGTTCTGGATCATCGCGCCGGAGTTGAAGTCCTTGAAGTACAGGACCTCCTTGTCACCGTTGGCGTAGGTGACCTCCAGGAAGCGGTTCTCGTCGATCTCGGAGTACATCCGCTGGACCGTCGCGCTCGATCATCGCCTCGATCGTGCGCTGGCGCGACGCGCCGTGCTCGGACAGGTCGTGCTCGTGCAGCGGCAGCTCGGCGATGAGGTACTTGCTGAAGATGTCCCGCGCGCTCTCGGCGTCGGGGCGCTCGATCTTGATCTTCACGTCGAGCCGGCCCGGGCGCAGGATCGCCGGGTCGATCATGTCCTCGCGGTTGGAGGCGCCGATGACGATGACGTTCTCGAGCCGCTCGACGCCGTCGATCTCGGACAGCAGCTGCGGCACGATGGTCGTCTCGACGTCGGAGGAGACGCCCGGATCCGCGGGTGCGGAACAGCGAGTCCATCTCGTCGAAGAACACCACCACCGGCGTGCCGTCGGAGGCCTTCTCGCGGGCCCGCTGGAAGATCAGCCGGATGTGCCGCTCGGTCTCGCCGACGTACTTGTTGAGCAGCTCGGGGCCCTTGATGTTGAGGAAGAAGGACTTGCCGATCGGCTTGCCCTCCTTGGCCGCGACCTTCTTGGCCAGCGACGCGGCGACCGCCTTGGCGATCAGCGTCTTGCCGCAGCCGGGCGGGCCGTAGAGCAGCACGCCCTTCGGCGGCTTCAGCTGGTGCTCGGCGAACAGGTCGGGGTGCAGGTAGGGCAGCTCGACCGCGTCACGGATCTGCTCGATCTGCCCGGCCAGGCCGCCGATGTCCTCGTAGGCGATGTCGGGCACCTCCTCCAGGACCAGGTCCTCGACCTCGGCCTTGGGGATGCGCTCGTAGACGAAGCTCGAGCGGGTGTCGAGCATGCAGCGCGTCGCCGACCCGCAGCGGCTCGCCCTCGAGGCTCTCGGCCATCCGGCAGACGCGCTCCTCGTCGGCGTGGGCGACCACGAGCACCCGGTCGTCGCCGAGCATCTCCTTGATCATCACGACCTCGCCGACCCGCTCGTAGCCGCAGGCTGGCGACGACGTTGAGCGCCTCGTTGAGCATCACCTCGCGGCCGGGCGACAGCTCGCGTCGGGTCGACCGACGGGCTCACCGCGACCCGCATCTTGCGGCCGCCGGTGAGGATGTCGACCGTCGCGTCGTCGTACGACTCGATGATGAGGCCGTAGGCCGACGGCGGCTGGGCCAGCCGGTCGACCTCGCCCTTGAGCGTGACGATCTGCTCGCGGGCCTCCTTCAGCGTGCGGACCAGGCGCTCGTTCTGGGAGGACATCGTGGCCAGCGACGACTGCAGCTGGAGCACGCGGTTCTCCAGGTCGCGGGCCCGCGTGGGCGAGTCCGCGAGGCGGCGCCGCAGGGCCGCCACCTCCTCGGACAGCAGCTCGTGCTGGCGCTCCACCTCGGCACGGGCGCGGTCGTCGGGGAACGGGGAACCTGTGGGTCTGGTCGTGGTTCTGCGGCGAGTTGTCGGACATGGTCGGAACCTCCTCGCGGGCGCCTGACGGCCACACGTCTGCGGCCGATGAATCGACCCTAGCCCGACGTGGGGACGTCCTGCAGCGAGGAGTCGGTCACAGAACGGCGTACGCGGCGGATTTTCTTTTCCGACAACGGCCGCTCGCCCACGTCCTCGGGTGTCCACTCGCCGCTGGGAGCCGCGATGGCGCTGGCCGTGGCTCGCCGCGTCGTCGTACGCGCCCTTGGCCGGACGGCGCTTGCGCAGCGGCGGGGTCACGCCCGGCGGCCAGCCGCCGGGTGGTGATGAGGAAGCCGGTGTGCCCGTGCATGCGGTGCTCGGGCCGGACCGCCAGCCCCTCGAGGTGCCATCCGCGCACCAGCGACTCCCAGGCCTGCGGCTCGGTGAAGCCGCCGTGGTCGCGGGTCGCCTCGGCGACGCGGGACAGCTGGGTGGCGGTGGCGACGTAGCAGATGAGCACGCCGCCGGGGGTGAGCGCGTCGCCGACGACGTCGAGGCACTCCCAGGGCGCGAGCATGTCCAGGACGACCCGGTCGATCGACCCGGCCTCGACCGCGTCGGGCAGGGACTCGACCAGGTCGCCGACGGTGACGCGTCCAGGCGGGGTGCTGGCCGCCGAAGAACGCCCGCACGTTGCCCTGGGCGATGTCGGCGAAGTCCTCGCGGCGCTCGAAGGAGTGCAGCATCCCGTGGTCGCCGACGGCACGCAGCAGCGACATGCTCAGCGCGCCCGAGCCCGACCCCGGCCTCGACCACCCGGGCGCCGGGGAAGATGTCGGCCATCGCGACGATCTGGCCGGCGTCCTTGGGGTAGACCACCGCCGCGCCGCGGGGCATCGACAGCACGTAGTCCGCGAGCAGCGGCCGGACCGCGAGGTACTCGACGCCGGCGGTGTTGCGGATCGTCGAGCCGTCGGGCGCGCCGATCAGCTCGTCGTGGGCCAGGTAGCCGCGGTGGGTGTGGAACTGCTTGCCCGGCGGTGAGGGTGATGGTGTGCAGGCGGCCCTTGGGGTCGGTCAGCTGGACCCGCTCACCCTCGTGGAAGGGTCCGCGCCGGCCGCTGGCCCCCGTTGGCACGGTGCCCTCGTGCGCGGGCTGCTCGGGCTGGTGGGGCTGTTCGGCCTGCTGCTCACTCATGGCGGGCAAGTCTAGGTGCGCGCGGAGGCCCCTCGTGACAGCGCCGCCTCCAGGTCGTCGGCCAGCACGATGCCCTCGACCCGGCCGGAGCGGGTGCGCACGGGGACCGCGTCGACCTGCAGCGCCTGCATCGTCTCGACCACGGTGGTGACCGGGGCGTCGGGGTCGGCGTCGACGACCCACCCGGCGGGCTGCCGGCGGACGACGGCCATGACCGGGGTGAGCGGTGCGGGCCGCCTCGGGGATGCCCAGCAGGGCGTCGTCGTCGACCAGGCCCGGCGCCGAGCCGTCGTCGCCGACGACGACCACCGCCATGCCGCCGAGCCCGCTGGCGCGCAGGGCCCAGGCGTCCGCGGCGGTGCTGGCGGCCGGCAGCGAGCTGGCACGGCGCCATACGGAGCCGATGGGGATCGCGGCCAGCGCGCCGCGGGCGCGGCCGGTGCGGATGGCGTGGTCGCCCCGGCCCAGAGGAAGGCGCCGATGACGCCGGCCCAGACGACGGTGAACAGGGAGGGCGGGTAGCCCTGCACGAGCGGCAGCAGCAGCGCCCACGCCAGCACGAGGACGGTGACCGCCCGACCGCACCATCCGGCCGCGACGAGGCCGAGGTCGCGGTTGCCGGTGACCCGCCAGACCAGGGCGTCGACGAGGAACCCGCCGTCCAGCGGCAGGCCGGGCAGCAGGTTGAACAGCGCGACGAAGCCGTTGGTCCACACCACCGCGCCGACCAGCAGGGCCGGCACGCCGCCGGGCACCCGGTCGGCCAGCAGCCAGCCGAGCGCGGCGATGACGCCGTTGGCGGCCGGTCCGGCGACGGCGATGAGCGCGCTCGGGCCCGGCCGGCTCTGCGCCGTGTCGTACGCCGTGTGACCGCCCCAGAGATCGGCCACCACGCGGTTGACGCGGTAGCCGAAGCGGGTGGCGACCACGGCGTGGGCGGCCTCGTGCGCGAGCACGGAGACCAGCAGCAGGACCGAGAACGCGGCCGCCACGAGGTAGGCGCGCAGGCCGAGGTCGGGGCGGCTGCGGCTGATCTGGGGGCCGAACGTCGCGACGATGATGACCGCGATGACCGGCCAGGTCCGGCCGATGTAGACCGGCACGCCGCCGAACGTGGCGACCTTCAGGCCCTGGCTCGGCGGGCGCGGGAGCCGCGTCGGTCGTCGTCGGGCATGCCACGAGCCTATGTCAGGCGACCGCGCGCGGGTCGGGCCGTCCGCGCTGGGCGGCGGCCGCTGGGGCCACCGCTGGGGACGGCGGACGGGGGCTGTCGGTGTCGGCGCCTACAGTGCCTCCCATGGTTGCAGCGCTGTCCCCGAGCCGGGCGTCCGACTTCATGCAGTGCCCGCTGCTCTACCGCTTCCGTGTCATCGACAAGCTCCCCCAGGCCCCGAGCGCCGCGGCCGCACGCGGCACGCTCGTCCACTCGGTCCTCGAGCGGGTGTTCGACCTCCCTGCGGCCGGGCGCACGCTCGACGCGGCCGCCGCGATGGTCGCGCCGCAGTGGGCCGCCCTGCTCGAGGCCGAGCCCGAGCTGGCCGAGCTGGTCGACGGCGACGACCCCGAGGCGCTGGCGCTGTGGGTCAAGGACGCCGTGGCCCTGGTCGAGCGGTGGTTCTCGCCTGGAGGACCCCACCCGGCTCGAGCCGGCCGAGCGTGAGCTCTACGTCGAGACCGACCTCGACGGGCTGACCCTGCGCGGCTACGTCGACCGGCTGGATGTCGCCCCCACCGGCGAGATCCGGGTCGTGGACTACAAGACGGGGCGCTCGCCGTCCGAGCTGTTCGAGGGCAAGGCGCTGTTCCAGATGAAGTTCTACGCGCTGGTCCTGTGGCGGCTGCACGGCACGGTGCCCCGCATGCTGCAGCTGGTCTACCTCGGCAACAGCGAGATCGTGCGGTACTCCCCGGACGAGGACGACCTGCGGGCCACCGAGCGCAAGCTCAAGGCGCTGTGGCAGGCGATCGAGCACGCGGCCACCACCGGCGACTGGCGCCCGCGCACCAGCCGGCTGTGCGACTGGTGCGACCACCGGGCCCTCTGCCCGGCCTGGGGCGGCACTCCCCCCGAGCTCCCCGAGGGCGCCGAGCTCCTCGCCCTCAACCCGCGCTCCTCCGCCGCGGTCGACCCCAACGAGGACTGAGCGGCGCCGGAGCGGCGGTCAGCGTCTGGCGCGACGCCTTCCCGAGCTTCCCGGCGCGCTTCCCGAGCGCCTCGGGCCGGTCCGAGCTGCCGCCCGGTCGTCCTCGCCTCCGCCGCGGCCATCGAACGCCGACGCGGCCGACCGCTTCGCGCCAGGCCGCGCCTCGGCGCGTCGGCTCGGCCGCGCGGGCGCCCTGCACTGTCTCCCTCAGCACCCGATGAGCTCGGCGCTCCGCGCCAGCTGCGCGACCGAATTCCCTTGCGAATGAACAGAATGAGACTTGTGGACGACCTTCCTTAGAGCCCGGATCACCGGTAGAATCGTACGTATGTTCGAGTCCAGCGTGGATGAGGTGGCGGCCGGGGATCTGGCCGGGCTGGCCGCCGCGCTGCTGGGGCTGAGCGCCGGGGACGTGCTCGGTGGCGATCTGGCCTCGGCGCAGGCGGTGGTCGCGGCCACCCAGCGGGTGCTGAACGCGGTCTCGGCGGTGCAGGTGCTGGGGATCGAGGCGTGGTCCCGGCGCACCGGTGAGGACCTCGCTGCGACCGGGCGGCTGGGGTGCGGCGCACCCGGGGCGGGCCTATCCCGGGCCGCGGGATGAGCACGAGTTCATGGACTGCCGAGCTGGCGCCGGTGCTGCACGTGGCCCCGCGGACCGCGCAGCGGACCTATGAGACGGCCCGGACGGTGTGCGCGGTGCTGCCGGCCACCTGGGCGGCGATGCGGGCCGGTGACCTGGAGCCGCTACCGCGCCGAGGCGATCGCCCAGGAGGTGCCCCGGCTGCGCCCGGAGGTCTGCGCCCAGGTCGAGGCGCGCGCTGTTCCCGGCCGTGCTGGGCCTGCCGACCGCCCGGGTCCGGGCCGCGGCCCGGCGGGCGGTCGCGGTGGCCGACCCCGACGAGGTCGGCCGAGCGGGCCGAGCGGGCCCGGGCGGCCGGTTCGTCCTGGTCCGCCCCGGCCTGGATCCGGGGATGAGCGAGTGGGTCGCCGCGCAGCCGGCCGAGACCAGCGCGGCGGCCTGGGCCGCGGTCGACGAGCTCGCGCACGCCTACGTCGCCGACGGCGAGCACCGGTCGCCTGGAGCAGGCCCGGGCCGACGCGATGATCGACCTGATCCTGGGCCAGGCCACGATCACCACCACGGTCGACCTCAGCCTTCCGCTCGAGCGCCCTGCCGACTCGCCGGCCAGGCCACCCGGCGGCGGCGAGACGAGCGCCGACCCGCACGGCGGCGCGGCGGCGGGCGGCGGGTGCTCCTGCGGTGGCGCCGCAGCGACCGCTCCCGGCGGGCCGGCCGGGCGTGGTGCTGCAGCTGCCGCGGGTCGGGATCGAGGCGGCCCGGGTCGGGCTGATCCCGACCGAGGCGCTGACCCGCGCTGCTGACCGACCCCGACACCCGGTACCGGGCCGTGCTGCACGACCCCGACACCGGCGCCCTGCTCGCCGTCGACGCCCGGGTCTACCGCCCCGACGAGGCGACCGCCCGGTTCGTCCGCCGCCGCGACGGCACCTGCCGCTTCCCCGGCTGCGCCACCCCCGCCGCCCGCGCCGACCTCGACCACGTCACCACCTTCGCCACCGGCGGAGACACCACCCCACCCAACCTGATCACCCTCTGCCGGCGCCACCACCGCCTCAAGCACCACGGCGGCTGGACCCTGACCATGACCCCCACCGGCCATCGCGACCTGGACCAACGGCATCGGCCAGCGCTACCAAACCCACCCCCTCGACCACCGCCACCTCGCCGCCTGAACCCTGCCAGGTCCGACCCGTTGCGGGCTGCCCGTCGCGTCGGAAGAGGTGACACCAGCCAACGCAACGGCGGCCAGGGCAGGCCGGCGCGAGAGTCGGCGGAGGGTTCCTGCAACGTCAGGTAGGGACCCGCGGGGCGCGGGAGACGTTCATGTGGCTCAGCTCAGTCGAGCGAGCACCTCGGCGAGCTGTGGGGCGGTGAGGTACGACGGGTTGCTGCCGGCCGGCATCCGGGCCACCTCAGACGCGGCGAAGGCGGGCGTGGCCATCAGCTCGCTGCGGGGCACCGGGTCCTGGAGGAGCCGGAGCCGCACCGTGACGACCGGACCGCCTGGCGCGTCGACGGTGTCCACCGGCTCCTCACCACCCGGTCCGGCCACCAGCGTGCCGACCGCGTGCACGCCGGGGCAGGTCTGCCCGCTGAGCCACAGCAGGCAGACCTGCCCGGGAGCCATCAGCCCGAGCCGGTACGTCGCGCGCACGCACCGCTCGAGCGTCCGCTCCTCACCCGGCGACCAGCCGGGCTCGATGAGCGCGGGCGACCGCGACGTCTTGACGCAGCCACGCCGCGACATCGGAAGCGGTCAGTCTCGACGCAGCCCGCCCGGGAGCCACGCGGAAGCGTCCGTCAGCTGCCGGTGTAGTACTTGTCGGCCACCTCGAGCGCCTCGTCCAGGACGGCGAAGCCCTCCCGGATCTCGTCGGCCGTGGTGGTGCAGGGCGGCACGACGTGCATCCGGTTGAAGTGCGTGAACGGCCACAGCCCGCGGCTCTTGCAGGCCGCCATCAGCTCACCCATGGGTGCGGCGGCCTCACCGGCGGCGTTGAACGGCACGAGCGGCTCGCGGGTCGCACGGTCACGCACCAGCTCCAGCGCCCAGAAGACGCCGAGACCGCGCACCTCGCCGATGGACGGGTGTCGCTCGGCCAGCTCGCGCAGGCCGGGCCCGATGACGTCGGTGCCGAGCTGGCGCGCGTGCTCGATGATGCCTTCCTCGCGGAAGATGTTGATCGAGGCCACGGCCGACGCGCAGGCGAGCGGGTGGCCGGAGTAGGTCAGGCCGCCCGGGTAGGGCCGGTCGGCGAAGGTCGCCGCGATCGGGTCGGAGATGACCACGCCGCCGAGCGGGACGTACCCGGAGTTGACGCCCTTGGCGAAGGTGATCAGGTCGGGCTTGACGCCCCAGTGGTCGACCGCGAACCACTCGCCGCAACGGCCGAAGCCGGCCATGACCTCGTCGGCGATCATCACGATGCCGAGCTCGTCACACAGCGCCCGCACGCCGGCGAGGTAGCCGTCCGGCGGGACCAGGATGCCGTTGGTGCCGACGACCGTCTCCAGGACGATCGCGGCGACGGTGTCGGGGCCCTCGAACGCGATGACGTCGCGCAGGTGCGCCAGGGCCCGCTCGCCCTCCTCCTGCTCGGTGCTCGGCGTGGAACGACGACCGGTACGGGTAGGGCCCCCAGTAGCGCACGATGCCGGGCATGCCCGGCTCCGAGGGCCACCGCCGCGGGTCGCCGGTGAGCGCGATCGCGCCGGCGGTCGCGCCGTGGTAGCTGCGGTAGGCGGCGAGGACCTTGTGCCGGCCCGTGTGCAGCCGGGCCATGCGTACGGCGTTCTCGTTCGCCTCCGCACCGCCGTTGGTGAAGAACACGGCGTTGAGGTCACCCGGGGCGATCTCGGCGATCAGCCGCGCCGCCTCGGAGCGCGCGTCGTTGGCGAAGCTGGGCGCGATCGTGCACAGCTTGCCCGCCTGCTCCTGGATGGCGGCGACCAGCTTGGGGTGCTGGTAGCCGATGTTGACGTTGACCAGCTGGGAGGAGAAGTCGAGGTAACGCTGGTCCTCGAAGTCCCAGAAGTACGAGCCCGAGGCGCGGGCGATCGGCAGCGGGTCGATCTTGGCCTGGGCCGACCACGAGTGGAACACGTGGGCCCGGTCGTCATGCCGGACCCGGGCCTCGAGGGCGGCGGAGTCGGTGAGCGAGTCGGTGGTGGAGTCGGTCGTCGAGCTGATCGTCGAGGTCACGTCTGCGGGTCCTATCGGGTGCGCGGGAAGCCGAGGTCGACGCTGGAGGTCGCCGGGTCGGGCCACCTCGAGGTCACCACCTTGCCGCGCGTGTAGAAGTTCATGCCCTCCGGGCCGTACATGTGCGTGTCGCCGAACAGCGAGGCCTTCCAGCCGCCGAAGGAGTAGTACGCCACCGGCACCGGGATCGGCACGTTGACGCCGACCATGCCGACCTCGACGTCGAACTGGAACTGGCGGGCCGCGCCACCGTCACGGGTGAAGATGGCCGTGCCGTTGGCGTAGGGGTTGTCGTTGATGATCTGCAGCCCCTCCTCGTAGGTGTCGGCGCGCACGACGCACAGCACCGGGCCGAAGATCTCGTCGGTGTAGACGGTCATCTGCGGGCTTGACGTGGTCGAGCAGCGTCGTCCCGAGGAAGAAGCCGCTCGGCGGGCACGTCGGCCGTGCGGCCGTCGACCACGACCGCGGCACCCGGCCGGCTCGCCGGCGTCGATGTAGCCGGCGACCTTGTCCCGGTGCTCGGCGGTGATCAGCGGGCCCATGTCGGTGTCGGGGTCGGCGCCGTCGCCGATGCGTCAGCTTGGGCAGGCGCGCGGCGATCGGCGTCGACCAGGCGGTCGCCCACGTCACCGACCGCCACCGCGACCGAGAGCGCCATGCAGCGCTCCCCCGCCGCGCCGTACGCCGCGGAGACCACGGCGTCCGCGGCCATGTCCACGTCGGCGTCCGGCAGCACCAGCGCGTGGTTCTTGGCCCCGCCGAGGGCCTGGACCCGCTTGCCGTGCGCCGTACCGGTCTCGTAGATGTAGCGCGCGATCGGCGTGGAGCCGACGAAGCTGACCGCGGCGACGTCGGGGTGGACCAGCAGCGCGTCGACCGCCTCCTTGTCGCCCTGCAGCACGGTGAAGACGCCGTCGGGCAGCCCCGCCTCCTTCCACATCTGGGCCAGGAACAGCGACGCCGAGGGGTCCTTCTCGCTCGGCTTGAGGACGAAGGCGTTGCCGCAGGCGATCGCGTTGGCGCACATCCACAGCGGCACCATGGCCGGGAAGTTGAACGGCGTGATGCCGGCGACCACGCCGAGCGGCTGGCGGATCGAGTAGACGTCGACACCGGTGGCCGCCTGCTCGGAGAAGCCGCCCTTGAGCA
This sequence comes from uncultured Actinomycetota bacterium, assembly GCA_963828995.1. Taxonomy (GTDB): domain Bacteria; phylum Actinomycetota; class Actinomycetes; order Actinomycetales; family Dermatophilaceae; genus CAVRTM01. The sequence continues at coordinate 37,109 of CAWHHB010000004.1, read as the reverse complement.
GCTGCGGGACGCCCGGCGGCGAACTCGACGTTCTCCAGGCCGCGGGCGATCTCGCCGGCCGCGTCGCTGAGCACCTTGCCGTGCTCGGCGGTGATGATCGCCGCCAGCTCGTCGGTGCGCGCGTGCAGCAGCTCCCGGAACGCGAACAGCACGGCCGACCGGCGCGACAGCGAGGACGAGCGCCACTCCTTGGCCGCCCTGCCGGCGGCGGCGACGGCGGCGTCGATCTCGGCCGTGCTGGCCAGGTCGACGCGGGCGGTCTCCTGCCCGGTGGCGGGGTTGTAGACGGGCGAGGTGCGCCCGGACGTCCCCTCGAGAAGGCGTCCGTCGACCCAGTGCGAGATTCGTTGGCTCATGCCCCCACGCTACGTGCCGACCCTTGCTGTGACAATCCTCGTTTGCTACGTTACAAAACATGGACGACGTGCTGGGCGCACTGCGAGCCCGCCTGACCGACCCCAGCGCCAAGGGCGTGGCACGGGCGGTCAGCCGCGCCGTCCGCGACGGCACGCTGCCGCCGGGCACCCGCCTGCCGCCGATCCGGTCGGTCGCCGCGGCCCTCGCGCTCTCCCCCACCACGGTCAGCGCCGGCTGGGCCCTGCTCGCCCGCGCCGGCACCATCCGCACCGACGGCCGTCGCGGCACGACCGTCACCGAGACCGTCACCCACGTCCCCGGCCGCTACCGCCGCGCCCTGGAGCGCCAGACCGACTTCGCCCTCGACCTGTCCACCGGCGTGCCCGACGGCCGCCTGCTGCCCAGCCTGCAGCGCTCGCTCGAGCAGCTCACGACGGCCGGCACCCCGGGCGGCTACCTCGACGAGCCCGTGCTGCCCGAGCTGCTCGGGTTGCTGCGCGCCGACTGGCCGTACGACGCCGAGGAGCTCACCGTCGTCGACGGTGCGATGGACGCGCTCGACCTGGTGTCGCGGTCGCTGCTCCGCTTCGGCGACCGGGTCGTGGTCGAGCACCCCTGCTTCCCGCCCCTGCTGGACCTGCTGGAGTCGATCGGCGCGGAGGTCGTCGGGGTCCCCATGGACGACGAGGGCCTGCTGCCGGACGCGCTGGCGGCGGCCCTGGCCGCCTCGCCCACGGCGGCGGTCTTCCTGCAGCCCCGGGCGCAGAACCCCACCGGCGTGTCGTTGACCGCGGCGCGCGCGGCCGACCTCGCGGCGGTGCTGGCCCGCACCGGGGTCCCGGTGGTCGAGGACGACTCGGCCGGCGCCATCTCGACCGCACCCGACCTCAGCCTCGGCGCCTGGATCCCGGAGCAGACGGTGCACGTGCGCAGCTACTCCAAGTCGCACGGACCTGACCTGCGGCTGGCCGGCCTCAGCGGGCCGACCGAGCTGCTGCGCGACGCGCTCTCGCGGCGCCAGCTCGGGCAGGGGTGGAGCAGCCGGCTGCTGCAGCGGATCCTGGTCGGCCTGCTCACCGACGACGACGCCGTCGCCCACGTGGACCGGGCCCGGCTGGAGTACGCCCGGCGGCGCGCTGCCGTCGTCGCCGCCCTGGACGGGCACGGCATCGACGTCCCGGGCTCCGACGGCCTCAACATCTGGGTGCCGGTCCACGACGAGACGGCGGCGATCGTCCGCCTCGCCAGCCAGGGCATCGGCGTCACCCCGGGCACGCCGTTCGACGTGGTGCCCGGCGGTGGCGGGCACATCCGGGTCACCTCGGGTCTGGTGCCCGAGGGACACGAGGAGCTCGCGGCCACCCTGGCCGCCGCGGCCAACACCAGCGGCTGGGGCGAACGGGCCCGCTGAGCGCCGGACGTCGCGACCGGTTCGACGCGGACGCGGACGTCGCGACCGGTTCAGCGCGGGACGTCGCGACCGGCTCAGCGCAGCAGGCGCAGCAGGTCCGCCGGCTTGACCCCGGCGAGCCCGTCGATCTGGACCGCACCGACGGTGTGCGGCACCGGGACGGCGTGCGGCACCGCGATCGTCGGCACCCCGGCCGCGACGGCCGAGGCCACCCCCGGCGGCGAGTCCTCGATCGCGACGCAGTCGCTGCAGCTCGACCCCGAGTGCCCGGGCGGCCGCGCGGTAGGGCTCGGGGTGCGGCTTGCCGTGGGCCACCTCGTCACCGGTGACGACGGCCGCGAACGTGCCGGCCGGCAGCGAGCTGACGAACACGTCGGCGAGGGAGCGCCAGGACATGGTGACGAGGGCGCACGGGACGCCCGCCTCACCGAGGGCCTCGAGCAGCTCCCAGGCGCCCGGCCGCCACGGCACGTGCTCGCTCACCCGGCGGACCACGCCGGCGAGCAGCTCGTGCACGACCTCGACCGGGGTGAGCGGCACCGGCGCGTGGTCGATGATGTACTGCGCCGACACCATCAGGTCGTTGCCGACCAGCTGGTAGGCGTGCTCGTCGGTCCAGACCCCGCCGTGGAGCTCGACCAGCGCGCGCTCCTCGGCGATCCAGTAGGGCTCGGTGTCGACCAGCGTGCCGTCCATGTCCCACAGGACCGCAGCCGGGTGGTCGCCGTCCAGGCTGTCGGCGGCGTCGATGTCTACCTCGCTCATGTCGCGTTGAAGTACTTGGCCTCGGGGTGGTGGACCACCATGGCGTCGGTCGACTGCTCGGGGTGCAGCTGCAGCTCCTCCGACAGCGTCACGCCGATGCGTGAGGGGTCGAGCAGCTCCACCAGCACGGCCCGGTCCTCGAGGTCCGGGCAGGCCGGGTAGCCGAAGGAGTAGCGCGAGCCGCGGTAGCCCTGGCGCAGGATCGCGTCCAGCGACTCGTCGTCGTCGGTGCCGAAGCCCGAGCTCCTCGCGGACCCGGGCGTGCCACAGCTCGGCCAGCGCCTCGGTCAGCTGCACCGACAGGCCGTGCAGCTCGAGGTAGTCGCGGTAGGCGTTGGCCGCGAACAGCTCGGCCGTCGCCTCGGCGACCTTGGCCCCCATCGTGACCAGGTGGAACGCGATGACGTCGGGCTGGCCGTCCTGCTCGTAGCGCTCCTTGCTGCGGAAGAAGTCGGCCAGGCACAGCCGCCGGTCGCGCCGCTGGCGCGGGAAGGTGAACCGCGCCCGCTCCTGCCCCTTCTGCGGGCCCTCGTCGTGCAGCACGACGACGTCGTTGCCCTCGCTGTAGCAGGGGAAGTAGCCGTAGACGACCGCCGCCTCGAGCAGGTTGTCGGTCTTGATCCGGTCCAGCCACATCCGCAGCCGCGGCCGGCCCTCGCTCTCGACCAGCTCGTCGTACGACGGGCCGTCGCCGCGGGCGCCCTTCAGGCCCCACTGGCCGAGGAACGTCGCCCGCTCGTCCAGGTAGGACGGCGTAGTCGGCCAGGGCGATGCCCTTGACGACCCGGGTGCCCCAGAACGGCGGGGTCGGGATGCTGTTGTCGGTGGCGATGTCCGAGCGCGTCGTGTCGGACAGCGCGGCGTCGTCGACGGGGGCGGCCTTGGCCCGGACCCGCCGCTTGCGCAGCTCGGGCAGCGCCTCGGCCACGCTCATCTCGGGGTTGGACCGTGCCCTGGCGACGGCGTCCATCAGCCGCAGACCCTCGAAAGCGTCTCTGGCGTAACGGACCTCGCCCTCGTAGACCTCGGCCAGGTCGTTCTCGACGTAGGCCCGGGTCAGGGCGGCACCACCGAGCAGCACCGGCCAGCGGGCGGCGACCCCGCGGGAGTTGAGCTCCTCGAGGTTCTCCTTCATGACGACCGTGGACTTCACCAGCAGGCCGCTCATGCCGATCGCGTCGGCGTCGTGCTCGTCGGCGGCGCGGATGATCTCGGAGATCGGCTGCTTGATGCCGATGTTGACCACGTCGTAGCCGTTGTTGGACAGGATGATGTCGACGAGGTTCTTGCCGATGTCGTGCACGTCGCCCTTGACGGTCGCCAGCACGATCTTGGCCTTGGCCTCACGGGCGCTGCCGTCGGCGTTGCCCTCGATGTGCGGCTCGAGGTAGGCGACGGCGACCTTCATCACCTCGGCGGACTGCAGCACGAACGGCAGCTGCATCTCGCCCCTGCCGAACAGCTCGCCGACGGTGCGCATCCCGTCGAGCAGGTGGTCGTTGATGATGTCGAGCGCGCTGTGGCCCTTGTCGAGCGCGGCCTGCAGGTCGGCCTCGAGGCCCTTGCGCTCACCGTCGATGATGCGCTGCGCCAGCCGCTTCTCCAGCGGCAGGGCGGCCAGGGCGTCGGCCCGGGAGGCCTTGAGCGACGCGGCGTCCACGCCCTCGAACAGCTCGAGGAAACGCGACAGCGGGTCGTAGGTGACCTCGCTCTCACCGGGCTCGCCGGCGAACCGGCGCCGGTCGTAGATCAGGTCGAGCGCGACGTCGTGCTGCTCCTGCGGGATGCGGGCGACCGGGACGATCTTGGCCGCGTGCACGATCGCGGAGTCGAGCCCGGCCTTGACGCACTCGTGCAGGAAGACCGAGTTGAGCACCTGCCGGGCGGCCGGCTTGAGCCCGAACGAGATGTTGGACAGCCCCAGCGTCGTCTGCACCTCGGGGTAGCGGCGCTTGAGCTCGCGGATGCCCTCGATCGTCTCGAGGCCGTCGCGGCGGCTCTCCTCCTGGCCGGTGCCGAGGGTGAAGGTGAGCGTGTCGACGAGGATGTCCTGGACCTGCATCCCCCACTCGCCGGTGAGCGCCTCGATCAGCCGCGAGGCGACCGCCACCTTGTGGTCGCGGGTGCGGGCCTGGCCGGCCTCGTCGATCGTCAGCGCGATGACGGCGGCGCCGTGCTCGCGCACCACCTGCATGATCCGGGTGAACCGCGACTCGGGCCCGTCGCCGTCCTCGTAGTTGACCGAGTTGATCACCGCGCGGCCGCCGAGCAGCTCGAGCCCGGCCTCGATCACGGCGGGCTCGGTCGAGTCGAGGACCAGCGGCAGCGTGCTCGAGGTGGCGAACCGGCTGACGACCTGCTTCATGTCGGCGGCGCCGTCACGACCGACGTAGTCGACGCAGACGTCGAGCAGGTGCGCACCGTCACGGGTCTGGTCGCGGGCGATCTCGACGCAGTCGTCCCAACGGGACTCGAGCATCGCCTCACGAAACGCCTTGGAGCCGTTGGCGTTCGTGCGCTCGCCGATGGACAGGACCGAGGCGTCCTGGCGGAACGGGACGGCCGAGTAGAGGGAGGCGACGCCGTGCTCGGGGCGGGGCCGGCGGGGCTGGAGCGGCCGGCCGCCGACCGCCTTGACGACCTCGGCGAGGTGGGCCGGCGTCGTACCGCAGCAGCCGCCGACCAGCGAGAGGCCGAACTCGGTGACGAACTGCGTGTGGGCAGCGGCCAGCTCCTCGGCGGTCAGCGGGTAGGCCGCGCCCTCCTTGGTGAGCATGGGCAGGCCGGCGTTGGGCATGCAGGTGACGGGGATCCGGGCGTGCCGCGAGAGGTGGCGCAGGTGCTCGCTCATCTCGGTCGGGCCGGTGGCGCAGTTGAGACCGATCGCGTCGATGCCGAGCGGCTCCAGCGCGGTCAGCGCGGCGCCGATCTCGGAGCCCATGAGCATCGTGCCGGTCGTCTCGACCGTGACCTGCACCATCACCGGCAGCGTCTCGCCGGCGTCGGCCAGCGCGCGCCGGGCCCCGATGACGGCGGCCTTGGCCTGCAGCAGGTCCTGCGAGGTCTCGATGAGGATGGCGTCGACCCCGCCGTCGATCATGCCGCGGGCCTGCTCGGCGTACGCGTCGCGCAGCAGGGCGAACGGCGCGTGCCCCAGCGAGGGCAGCTTGGTGCCCGGGCCCACCGAGCCGATGACGAACCGCGGCTGCTCGGCGGTCGACCAGGCCTGCGCCGACTCGGCCGCGATCTGGGCGCCGGCGTGGGCCAGCTCGTAGATGCGGTCGGAGATGTCGTACTCGCCGAGGTTGGCGTAGTTGGCGCCGAAGGTGTTGGTCTCGACGCAGTCGACCCCCACCTCGAAGTAGGCGTCGTGCACGCTGCGGACGATGTCAGGGCGGGTGACGTTGAGGATCTCGTTGCAGCCCTCATGGCCCTGGAAGTCGTCCATCGAGGGGTCGGCGGCCTGGAGCATCGTGCCCATCGCGCCGTCGGCGACGAGGACACGCTCGGCGAGCGTGCTGCGGAAGAGGTCGGAGCGGCTGCTCAATGTCATGGACCTTCGCGTCGGGGGATCGGCCTTGAGTCTATCGGCGGGGTGGATGGCGGCCGGACAGGGATTCCGTAGTCTGGTCGTCCGGGCCGCGACGCCGTCGCCGCGGGCACCCACCAGACCGACTCCCTGGAGGCACAGTTGATCGAGCTCGAGGACGTGCGGGAGCTGCGCGACCCGATCATGATCGCCGCCTTCGAGGGCTGGAACGACGCCGGTGAGGCGGCCACGTCCGCGATCGAGCACCTGACGAAGGCCTGGGACGCCGAGCCGATCGCGGCGCTCGACCCGGAGGACTACTACGACTTCCAGGTCAACCGGCCCCGGGTCGTGTCCGACGACGGCCGCCGCCGGATCAGCTGGCCGACGACGCGGATCCTGCTGGCGACGTCCGCCGGGATCGACCGCGACATCATCCTCGTGCAGGGCATCGAGCCGTCCACCCGCTGGCGGTCCTTCACCATCGAGCTGCTCGAGTTCGCCCAGTCGGTCGGCGTCTCCACCTTCATCACCCTCGGCGCGCTGCTGGCGGACGTGCCGCACACCCGGCCCCTGCCGATCACGGCGACCTCCGAGCACGAGGACATGGTCCACCGCTACGACCTCGAGCGCGAGCAAGTACGAGGGCCCCACCGGCATCGTCGGGGTGCTCGCCGACGCCGCCGCCCAGGCCGACCTGCCGTCGCTGTCGTGCTGGGCCGCGGTCCCGCACTACGCCGGCAGCTCGCCCTCCCCCAAGGCCACGCTGGCCCTGGTCACCAAGCTCGAGGAGCTGCTCGACGTCACCGTGCCCGCACGGCGAGCTGGCCGAGGAGGCCCGCGCGTGGGAGCACGGCGTGGACGAGCTGGCCGAGTCCGACGAGGAGGTCGCCGAGTACGTCCAGAGCCTGGAGCAGGCCCAGGACACCGCCGACCTGCCCGAGGCCAGCGGCGACGCCATCGCCCGGGAGTTCGAGCGCTACCTGCGCCGGCGCGGGGACGAGCCCCAGCCCTGAGACCCCGTCGGGCCCGCCGACGCGCCCGGCCGGACGCTCGAGCCGGAGCCGGGGCGCGCCCTGAGGCGGTGAGCCTCAGAGACGCACGCCCAGCAGCGCGTCGACGGTGCGGGAGACCAGTCCCGGGGCGCCGATCTCGTCGCCGCCGCGGTCCAGGCTCTCGCGGGCCCACCGGTCGACCGCCGCCAGGGCGCCCGGGGTGTCGAGGTCGTCGGACACGCACTCGCGCACCCGGGCCATGGTCGCCTCGGCGGACGGTCCGGCGTTGACCGACATCGCGGCCCGCCAGGTCGCGAGGCGCTCCTGCGCCTGGGCCAGGACCTCGTCGGTCCAGTCCCACGGCGTGCGGTAGTGGTGGGCCAGCAGCGCGAGGCGGATGGCCATCGGGTCCACGCCCGCCGCGCCGCAGCGCGGACACCAGCACGAGGTTGCCGCGGGACTTGCTCATCTTCTCGCCGTCCAGCCCGACCATCGCCTGGTGGACGTAGGCCCGGGCGAACGGGCTGCTCACCGGTGAGGCCGGTCGCCTGGACCGCGCTCATCTCGTGGTGGGGGAAGACCAGGTCGGTGCCGCCGCCCTGCACGTCGAAGCTCATCCCGAGGTAGTCGAGCGCGATGGAGGTGCACTCGATGTGCCAGCCGGGGCGCCCCTCACCGATCTCGCCGCCGGGCCAGGACGGCTCGCCCGGCGCGGTGCGCGCGCCACAGCAGCGGGTCGAGCGGGTCGCGCTTGCCCTCGCGGTCGGGGTCGCCGCCACGGTCGGCGAAGACCTCCAGCATCTGCTCGCGCGTCCACGACGACACCCCGCCGAAGCCGGGCTCGGTGGACAGGTCGAAGTAGATGTCGGCCGCCCCGGGGTCGCCCTCCCCCTCGGGCAGCGCGACGCGGTAGGCCTTCCCCTTGGCGAGCAGGTCGTCCACGGTCTTGGCGACCTGCCCCACGGCCTCGACCACGCCGATGTAGTGGTCCGGGGCGATCACCGCCAGTGCCGTCATGTCCTCGCGGAACAGCGCGATCTGGTCGGCGGCGAGGTCCTGCCACGGCGACGCCGTCACGCTCGGCCCGCTCGAGCAGCGGGCTCGTCCACGTCGGTGACGTTCTGCACGTAGAGCACGTCGTGCCCGGCGTCGCGCAGGCGCGCGGCCCAGGACGTCGAAGGTGACGTAGGTCGCCGCGTGCCCCATGTGCGTGGCGTCGTACGGCGTGATGCCGCAGACGTACATGCGGGCGACCGGACCGGGGGTCAGCGGCCGGATGGTCGCGGCTGCGGTGTCGTGGACGCGGACGGGCAGACCGGTGCCGGGGACGGCGGGGATGAACGGGGAGGGCCAGGCTTTCACGTCAGGAGCCTAGACCGGGACCCGTCGGCCGCTCACAGCGGACGGGTCACAGCGGCGGCCACGGGACGGCGGGCCACCGGTTGCCGGGCCGCGGGAAGCGGCCCCGTGCGCAGCAGCCCGGCCACCCGCGCGCGCAGTGCCTCGAGCTCCGCCGGCGCGAGCAGCTGCGTCGAGAGCCTGCGCCAGGCTGCTGGTCGGCGGTGTCGAGGGCGACGGCCAGGCCGTCCAGCCGGGACAGCTCGACGTCGGGCAGCGGCGCGCCCGCCCAGCCCCAGAGCACGGTCCGCAGCTTGAGCTCCTCGTGGAAGCTGAGGCCGTGGTCGAACCCCCACAGGGACCCGCGGCGGTCCAGCACCAGGTGCGAGCCCTTGCGGTCGGCGTTGTTGATGACGACGTCGAGGACGGCGACCCCGGCCAGGTCCGGCCGGTCGGCGTGGACCACCACCACCGGCTGCGCCGGTGTACGACTCGGCCTCGAACACCGGTAGCCAGCCCGGCTCCACCTTCCCCCGGGGCACCAGGTCGACCAGCTCGTCCGGCCGCGGGAGGGCCGGGCCGTCCTCGGCATCGCTGCCGTCCAGGCCCTCGATCCACAGCTGCACCGTGCCGCGGCCGGCCGGGCCGTCGCGCAGCACGGTGGGCGGGACGACGTCCCAGCCGCCGGCGGCGGACACGACGTACGACGCGGCCTCGCGGTTGGCCAGCGTGCCCCTGGGGAAGTCCCAGAGCGGCCGCTCGCCGCGCACCGGCTTGTACATCACCCGGGTCTCGACCCCGTGGCGCTCGAGGCGCGCGAGCAGCGCGAGGTTGGAGGCGTCGACGAGCTGTCCCTCCAGCTCGAGCTCGCCGAGGGTGAGCAGCTCCAGCAGCTCCGCGGCCTCGGCCTCGGTCGAGGGCGGCAGGACCCCGGTCAGCGCTTGTAGCCGTTCGCGCGTGGGCAGATGTGGCCGGTCGGGTCCAGGGGTCCGCCGCAGAACGGGCAGGGTGGCCGCCCGGCCGAGACGAGCTTGGTGCAGCGGCGGGCGAACGCGCGGGCGGTGCTGGGGCGGATGACGACCCGGAAGATCGTGCGGTCCTCGGCGTCCGTCGTCGACGATCACGGGGTCGCCGTCCTCGTCGAGCTCGACCGTCTCGTCGCCGTCGTGGCACTCCAGGATGACGACGCGCCGCTCGGCGTCCCAGCCCAGGCTCATCGTGCCGACCCGGAACTCGTCCTCGATGGGGGTGTCCAGCGGCGCGTTGTCCTCGACCTCGACCGCGACCTCGTCGGCGGCCTCACCGCCGGCGAAGTCGTCGAGCAGGTCGTTGACGCGGTCGGCCAGGACGACCACCTGCTGCTTCTCGAGCGAGACGCTGGTGACGCGCGGGCCCTCACTGGCCTGCAGGAAGAAGGTCCGTTGCCCGGGAGGTCCCACCGTCCCGGCAACGAACCGGTCGGGGGGATCGAAGTCGATGACCGGCATGCTTCCGACTTTAGTCGGCGCTCCCGGCCCCGCCACCCACCGGTGCGTCACCCGGGTCGAGCGACGTCTCCGCGGCGGGCTCCGCCCTCGCGGGCCTCGCCGGCGTCGGCGGCCTCGGCGGGCTGGGGCGGCGGCACGAGCCCGGCCAGGTCGATGCCCGCGTCGTTGACCCGGATCACGAACGGACGCCGGTCGGTGTAGCGCACCACCGACAGCGAGGCCGGGTCGACGTAGATCCGCTGGAACTGGTCCAGGTGCGCGCCGGCCGCGTCGGACAGCATCGACTTGATGACGTCGCCGTGCGAGACCGCGACCCAGAGCGCGTCGGGGCCGTGGTCGCGGGCGACCGCGGCGTCGGTGGCCCGGATGGCGCGGATGGCCCGCAGCTGCATCTCGGCGATCGACTCGCCGGGGAACTCCTCGCTGTCGGGGAAGCGGGCGGCGCTGGGCTGGTCCTGCACGACCCGCCAGAGCGGCTCGCGGGCCAGGTCCTTCAGCGCGCCACCGGTCCACGCGCCGTAGCGGCACTCCCCCAGGTCCTCCACCGTGTCGACGGTGAGCGCGCCGAGCGCGTCGGCGAGGAGGGACGCCGTCTCGACGGCAGCGCTGCAGCGGGCTGCTCACCAGCACCTTGACCGGCAGCTCGCTGAGCCGCTTGCCGAGCGCCAGCGCCTGGCTGCGCCCGGTGTCGTCGAGGCCCACTCCCCCGGTCCACCCGGCCAGCGTCCCGCTCGCGTTCGCGGTCGTACGGCCATGACGGACCAGCAGGCAGATCGGCACGGGCGCCACTGTACGTCGGGCGTGCGTGCAGCCGGGGGTCCGGCGTGGTGGTATGACCCTGTGATCGTTGACCAGGCCATCTACCGCGAGGGCCAGCGCCTCCAGTGCCACGACCTGCAGAAGGAGCTGGAGAGCCTGCGGGCCGACCGGACGGGCTTCATCTGGATCGGTCTGAAGGACCCCACCGACGCCGAGTTCGCGCTGGTGAACGACGAGCTCAAGCTGCACCCCCTGGCGGTGGAGGACGCGGTCAAGGGCAACCAGCGGCCCAAGCTGGACGTCTACGACGAGTCGCTGTTCGTGGTGCTGAAGACCCTGCGCTACGTCGAGTAGACGTCCGACATCGAGACCGGCGACATGATGATCTTCGTCGGCGACCGGTTCGTGGTGACGGTGCGCAAGGGCGAGGCCAACCCCCTCGCGGGGGTCCGTGCCCGCCTGGAGCACACGCCCGGAGCAGCTGGCCCACGGCCCGATCGCGGTCATGTACTCGGTGATGGACTCGATCGTGGACAACTACACCGCGATCGACCTCGAGCTGAGCGAGGACCTCGACGCGATCGAGCGTACGCGTGTTCTCCGGTGAGGTCAAGGTGGACGCCTCACAGATCTACCTGCTCAAGCGCGAGGTGCTCGAGGCCAAGCGCGCCGCGGTGCCGCTGGCGGCGCCGCTGGAGCGGCTGGCGTCGCGACGAGCCCCTCCCGTTCGTGCACGAGAAGGCCCGGCCGTTCTTCAGCGACATCTCCGACCACCTGCTGCGGGTGATCGACCACGTCGAGTCCTACGACCGGCTCCTGACCGACGTGCTGTCGGCCCACCTGGCGCAGATCTCGGTGCAGCAGAACGACGACATGCGCCGGATCTCCGCCTGGGTGGCGATCGCCGCGGTCCCGACGATGATCGCCGGCATCTACGGGATGAACTTCACACAACATCCCCGAGCTCCAGGCCAGCATCGACGTCGGCGCGCACGAGTACTACTACGGCTACTTCGTCGTCCTGGCGGTGATGGCCGTGGTCTGCGTGTCGCTGTACCGCGCGTTCCGGCGCTCCGGCTGGCTGTGAGGCTCAGCCCACGGCGAACAGCGGCGGCAGGACCAGCACCATCAGGGACGACCAGGTGATGTGCGTGAGGATCGGTGCGAGCACCCCGCCCGAGGCGCGGCGCTGCAGCCCGAGGACCAGCCCGAGCGTGGCCGCGGCGAACACCAGCATCGGGTTGCCGGTGGCCACGGTCGCCACCGCGTAGACCGCGGTCGAGATCAGCACCGGGTAGCGCGCGCCGATGGCGGCGAACAGCGCCCCGCGGAAGAAGACCTCCTCGGCGACGCCGTTGAGCACCGTGATCAGCAGCACCAGCGGCAGCGACCCGTAGCGCGCGTGGTCCAGCACGTGCTCGGTGAGGTCGCGCAGCGGCGGGATCTCGCGGACGACCAGGGCGCCGAGGACGAACACCCCCACGGCGACCAGCCCGAGCACGATCGGGGTGACGACCGGCCGGCGCAGCGTGCCGCGGAACGGGATCCGGCCCAGGTGCAGCGGGCCGGACGCGAAGCCGCCCACCAGCCACGTCGCGGCCAGCGCCAGCGTCAGCGGGTAGAAGTCCGGGCTGCCCGGCGGCACCGACAGCGAGATCCCGAGCAGCGTCGCGCCGACGACGAGGACCACGGCGACGACGACCCGCCGGCGCAGGAAGGCGCTGTCGGGCTGGCGGTGGTCGCGCTCGACCTTGTCGACGAGCGCCGGCCGCAGCAGCTGGACCAGCCGGGAGGACCGGGGCGTCATCGCCCGACGTCGTGCGGCCCGGCCGCCTCGGGGCGACCCTCGGCGGGTGCGGCCGGTGCGCGTCGTGTGCGCCGTGCTCGCCGCGTGCGGACGGCGGGTCGTGCCTGCCCGCCCCGGCCTGCTCGCGCGGCACGGTCGGCCAGCGCCAGCCGCACCGCGTCGTCGTAGCCCATGGTCTCGCCCGGCACGACGTCACGGATCGAGGTGTCGTGGACGATCACCTCGCTGGTCATCGAGTCGATCAGGGTGCGGGCCGTGGCCCGGTCGACGTCAGTGACGAACGCCAGCCAGAGCGACGACAGGTGCGGGGTGAGGAACGGCACGCCGACCAGCCGCAGGTCGCGGCCCTCCTGGATGAGCGAGGCCCGCCGCATCATGTCGACGTAGCGCAGCACGTCGGGGCCGCCCACCTCGTAGACCGCCGCCGCGGGCCTGCGGCGCGCTCGAGCACGCCGACGAGGTAGCGGATGACGTCGGGCAGGGCGATCGGCTGGGTGCGGGTGTTGACCCACCGGGGCGCGATCATCACCGGCAGCCGGTGGACGAGCTGGCGGGTGAGCTCCCACGAGATGCCGCCGTGGCCCACGACCACGGCCGCCCGCAGGACCGTCACCGGCACGCCCGCCTCACCGAGCAGGGTCTCGACCTCGCGCCGCGAGCGCAGGTGCGGCGGACAGGTCGCTGTCGTCCTCACCGAGGCCGCCGAGGTAGATGATCTGCTCGACGCCGGCCGCGGCGCCGCGGCGCCGAAGGCCCGGGCGGCGTCGGCGTCCTTGTCCTCGAAGTCGGAGGAGTCGAGGGAGTGGACGAGGTAGTAGGCGACCTCGACCCCCTCGAGCGCGGCCCGCAGGCTGGTCGGGGTCGCCGACGTCACCGGCGACGGGCTCCCCGACGCCGGTGTAGGTCTCGGGGTGGCGGGTCATCGCGCGGACGGAGTGACCCGGCCTCGACGAGGGCCTCGCACAGGTGGGAGCCGATGAACCCGGAGGCTCCGGTGACCAGGACGCGGGACGGCACAGGTGGTTCCCCTCAGCAGGCGAGCACCCGCCGGGAGCGGGAGCCCCGACCAGTGTGCGTCAGGGCACCGACAGGCCTCAGGCCGCGGTCAGCCAGCCGGCGCTGAGGGCGACGATCAGCAGGACGCCGAGGCCCACGCGGTACCAGACGAACACCGTGATGGGGTGGCCCGCGACGAACCGCAGCAGCCAGGCGATCGAGGCGTAGGCCACCACGAAGGCGACGACGACGCCCGACGAGCATCTGCCCGAGGCCGAGCACCGCGATGTCGACGTCCTTCAGCTCGTAGAGCCCGGCGGCGGTCAGCGCGGGGATCGCCATGAAGAACGAGAGCCGGGTGGCGGTGACGCGGTCGAGCCCGGCGAACAGGCCGGCCGAGATGGTGGCGCCGGACCGGGAGATGCCGGGGATGAGGGAGAAGCACTGCACCAGCCCGATGACCAGGCCGTCCCGCAGGGTGACGCCGCCCTCGCCGCGCTGCATCCGCCGCCGCTCGAGCACGTCGTGGCGGCGCTCGGCGGCCCACATCACCCCGCTCCAGAGGATCAGCGCCACGGCCACCACCCACAGGCTGCGCAGGGGGCCGGTGATGAGGTCCTTGGCGAGCAGGCCGACGACCGCCACGGGCACCGACCCGATGATGACCGCCCAGGCCAGCCGGTAGTCGTGGTCCTCGCGGGCCGGCGCCGAGCCCAGGCCGCGCACCCAGGCCGACAGCAGCCGCAGGATGTCCTTGGCGAAGTAGATCAGCGTCGCGGCGATCGCGCCGAGCTGGATGATCGCGGTGTACGCCGTCACCGCCGGGTCGTCGACCTTCAGCCCGAGGAGCTTCTCGGTGATGGTGAGGTGCCCGGTCGAGGACACCGGCAGGAACTCGGTGAGCCCCTCCACGATCCCCAGCAGGACGGCATGCAGGTAGGTCAGCTCCACGGAATCGCTCTCACTCGTCGGCTAGTCGGCCAGGCCAGTCTCGTCGAGCAGCTCGGCCATCGTGCGCACGACATGCAGTCGCTGCTCGAGAGTCGCAGCGTAGGGGGCGATGCTGAGCGTGGTGACCCCGGCCTCGGCGTAGCGGACCAGCCGCTCCCGGATCCGCGCCCGCGGGCCGATCAGCGCGGTCTGGTCGATGAGCTCCAGCGGCACCGCCGCCGCGGCGTCCCGGTGCCGGCGGGCGAGGTAGAGGTCCTGCACCTCGGCGGCCGCCTGCTCGAAGCCCATCCGCACGGCCAGGGCGTTGTAGAAGTTCTTCTCCCGCGAGCCCATCCCGCCGACGTACAGCGCGGCGTAGTGGCGCAGCGGCTCGGCGGCCGTCGCGACGTCGTCGTCGATCACGACCGGCACCGTCGGCACGACGTCGAAGCCGGCCAGCGGCTGCTCCGGCGTGCCCCGGCCGGCCGTCACCGCGCCGGCGGTGAGGGCAGGCGTGCAGGTCGCCGGCGAACTCGGGGCTGTAGAAGATCGCCAGCCAGCCGTCGGCGATCTCGCCGGCGAGCTGGAGGTTCCTCGGCCCGACCGCGGCGAGGTAGATCGGCAGCCGCTCGCGCACCGGGTGCACGGTCAGCCGCAGCGCCTTGCCCGGGCCGTCCGGCAGCGGCAGGGTCCAGTGCTTCCCCTCGTACGTGACGGTCTCGCGGCGCAGCGCCATCGGGACGATGTCGACGTACTCGCGGGTGCGCCCGAGCGGGTCGTCGAACCGGACGCCGTGCCAGCCCTCGCTCACCTGCGGGCCCGAGACGCCGAGCCCGAGCCGGAAGCGGCCACCGGAGAGCGTGTCGAGCGTCGCGGCGGTCATCGCGGTGGTGGCGGGCGTGCGGGCCGGGATCTGCATCACCGCGGCGCCCAGGCCGATCCGCTCGGTCAGCGCACCGACCCAGGCGAGCACGGTCGGCGTGTCCGAGCCGTACGCCTCCGCCGCCCAGGCGACGGAGTAGCCGAGCCGGTCGGCCTCCTGCGCGAGGGCGATGTTGTCGGCGTCGTTGCCGGCGCCCCAGTAGCCGAGGTTCAGCCCGAGTTCCATGGGCCAGAGGCTAGCGGCGTGCTGCCGACCGCGGGCCCGTCGGGCCGCCGTTACCGTACGTCGCATGCGCCACAGACGAATGGGACGGTCCGGCCTCTCGGTCTCGCGGCTGGCCCTCGGCACGATGACCTGGGGCCGCGTCGACGACGGTGGACGACGCCCGCGACCAGCTCCGGACGTTCCTGGCCGCCGGCGGCGACCTGGTCGACACGGCGTACGGCTACGCCGACGGCGCCTCCGAGGAGGCGCTCGGCACGTTCCTCGGCGACCTCGTCCCCCGCGACGAGGTCGTGGTCTGCACCAAGGCCGGCATCTCCCGGCGCACCGGCGAGCGGGTGGTCGACACCTCCCGCCGGACGCTGCTGCAGCCAGCTCGACACGTCGCTGGCGCGCCTCGCGCACGTCGTACGTCGACCTGTGGCTGGTCCACACGTGGAGCGACGACGGCGCCGGTCGAGGAGACCCTCTCGGCGCTGGAGTGGGCGGTGACGTCGGGGCGGGCGCGCTACGTCGGGGTGTCGAACTACTCCGGGTGGCAGTCGGCGCACGCCGCGACGCTGATGTCCGGCCGGCCGGGTGCCGCTGGTGGCCAACGAGGTGGAGTACTCGCTGCTCAACCGGGAGGCCGAGGACGAGGTCGCCGGCGCGGCGACCGCGCTGGGGCTCGGCCTGCTGCCCTGGTCACCGCTCGGCCGGGGGGTGCTCACGGGCAAGTACCGCCACGGCGTGCCGGCCGACTCGAGGGCGGCGTCCCGTGAGCACGCGGGCTTCACCTCGCGCTACCTGGACGACGACTCGGCGCAGGTGGTCGACGCGGTGGCCATCGCCGCGCGCGGGCTCGGGGTGTCGGCCGACGGAGGTGGCGCTCGCGTGGGTGCGCGACCGGCCCGGCGTCGTCGCCCCGATCGTGGGGGCGCGCACCACGGCCCAGCTGCGGACCGCGCTGGCGTCCGAGGAGCTCGAGCTGCCGGACGAGCTGGTGTCGGCGCTGGACGACGTCTCGGACTGAGCCGCGGCCGACCGGCGCCGCGGTCTCAGAGCCGGCGGGCGCCGTTGGACTCGACCCGGTCCGGACGAGCCCTCGGACCTGGTGTCGTCGCCGTCGTCGGCGTCGTACTCCTCGTCGTCCAGGCCCGAGGTAGACCCCGTCGTCGTCCTCGTCGTCGGGCTCTCGAGCTCGTCGTCCTCGTCGCCCTCGTCGTCGTCGTCGTCGTCGTCCTCGTCACCGCCGTAGATCTCCAGCGGGGTGACCTCGCCGTAGGCCTCGAGCAGGGCGTCGTCGTAGGCGTCGAACGCCTCGGCGACGTCCTGGTAGGCGGCCACGACGGCGGGGTCGTTCTCGCCACGGCGTGCGGCGGAGGCCTCGAGGTGTCGTTCCAGCGAGGAGGTGAGGATGGCCAGAGCAGCACGCGGATCGGCGGTCATGTGTCGACCGTAGCGGGTTGTGCGACACAATGGCACACGATGATCGAGTACGAGTACCGCGTCCTGGTGTTCCCCCGCGACGTCCCCCGAGGCGACGTCCGGCGGGCGCTCGCCGAGCACGCCGAGTACGGCCACTGGGAGATGGACCGGCTGCGGCTCTATCTCGGCGGCGGGCGGCGGGTCTGGTTGCGCCGGCGCATCATCCGGGTCCAGCGCACCGCCTGAGCCGCGACCGAGCACGCTCTGCCAGCGCCGGCGTCAGGCCAGTCCGGCGCTCAGCAGCGGCGAGCAGCCGCTGCAGCACCCGCGCCCCGAACCGCACGGAGTCCACCGGCACCCGCTCGTCGACCCCGTGGAACATGGGCGCGAAGTCCAGGTCGGCCGGCAGCCGCAGCGGCGCGAACCCGTAGCCGGTGATGCCGAGCTCGGCTCGAGGGCCTTGTTGTCGGTGCCGCCGGACAGGCAGTACGGCAGGACCGCGGCGCCGGGGTCCTCCGCCAGCAGGGCCGCCTTCATCGACTCGACCAGGTCGCCACCGAACGGCGCGTCGAGGGCGATGTCGCGGTGCACCACCTCGACCTCGACGAACTCCCCCGCCAGCTCGGCGATGGTGGCCATCAGGTCGTCCTCGTGGCCGGGCAGGAAGCGGCAGTCCAGCGAGCGCCGTGGCGCTCTGCGGGATGACGTTGTGCTTGTAGCCGCCGTCCAGCATCGTGAAGTTGGCGGTGTCCTGCAGGGTGCCCATGACGAAGCCGCGCGCGCCGCCGAGGTGGCCGAACAGCGTCGTCCGCGTCGTCGTCGGCGTAGGCGACGCCGGTGAGCGCGCTCAGCCCGTCGAGCAGCTGCGCGCACCGAGGCGATGTACTCCCGCGGCCAGACGTGGGCGTCGATCCGGGCGATCGCCGCGGCCAGCCGGACGACGGCGTTCTCGGGGTTGGGCACCGAGCCGTGGCCGGCCCGGCCGGAGGCGCGCAGCCGCAGCCAGGCGATGCCCTTCTCGGCGGTCTGCAGCAGGTAGGCGCGGACCGGCTCGCCGGTGGCGCCGTCGGGGACGGTGATGCTGTAGCCGCCGACCTCGCTGATCGCCTCGCCCACGCCCTCGAACAGCTCGGGGTGGTGGTCGACGACCCAGTGGCTGCCCAGCACGCCACCGGCCTCCTCGTCGGCGAAGAACGCGAACACCAGGTCGCGCGGCGGCGTGGTGCCGGTCCGGGCCAGGTGGCGCAGGTTGGCCAGGATCATCGCGTCCATGTCCTTCATGTCCACGGCGCCGCGACCCCAGATGCAGCCGTCGCGCTCCTCGGCGGCGAACGGGTCGACCGACCAGTCGGCCGCGTTCGCCGGGACGACGTCGAGGTGACCGTGGATCGCCAGGCCGGGCCGGGTGCGGTCGGCGCCCTCGACCCGGACCACGACGCTCGCCCGGCCGGGCTCGCTCTCGAGGTAGGTCGGCTCGAGCCCCACCTCGGTCAGCAGCCCCATGACGTACTCGGCCGTGGCGCGCTCCCCCGGGCCGGACCCGTCCCCGTAGTTGGAGGAGTCGATCTGGATCAGCTCGCGGCAGATGCTGGACGACCTCGTCCTCGGGCCGGGGCAGGGACACGGACTCGGTGCTGGCGCTCGCGGCGGTCATGGCCGACACCCTAGTCGGGGGCCGCCGCGACCCGACCGCGAGTTCAGGGGCACCCCCTCTGCGTGCTATCGTTCCGACGCGTTGCAGGTGCTCCCCAGGCATCTGGCACACCACCTCGTCCGGGTGGCGGAATGGCAGACGCGCTAGCTTGAGGTGCTAGTGCCCTTAACGGGCGTGGGGGTTCAAGTCCCCCTCCGGACACACACGGCGTCCCGGGTCTCTGCAGGTCAGAGGCCCGGGACGCTTCACTTTGCCCCCGAAGGCCTTGTGACACCGCGCTGATACGTCATGGCTCACTCGTACTGCGCGCGGTAGGCATGGCCCCGAGCGGCAAGGCGGCGGGGCACTCAGCTCCCGCTGCTGCAGTCCAGGAGCACCGTGCGGCCGTGCAGCGGCTGCACGGGGCGGTTGTTGTGGTCGTAGGTGGCGCGGAAGGCCGCGATCTGCCGCCCGCTCAGCGTGACCGGGGTCGTCATGACGACCCACCTGAGACCCTCGGTGCACGGGGGCGTCGTCAGGCTGCCGCTGTACCGGAACGTCTGCCGGTCGCGGGGCAGCATGGCGGACCAGTTGATCGTCGGGTGAGCTGCGCGGCCGGGGGCGACGTCGAGCGACTGCACGTACGGCTGCCAGGCCTTGTTGGTCGACTTACCCCGGATGACGAACACCCCCAGCGCGGCCACGGCCCCGGTGGAGCTCCGGTGTACGAAGTGCACCTCCAGTGGATAGCGGTGGCCGTTCACCTCGTGCTCGCCGCGGCCGTGGAAGTGAACCTCGACCAGCGTGAAGGTCTTGCCGTCGATCGTCATCGAGCTGCCCGGGCGGGGCGTGGCCACGACGGTGTGGCCGTTGTTGACGACCGTGGCCCGGCCTGTGACGTAGTGGAAGCCCGGATCCTTCAGGGCCCTCCGTACGACCCGTTTGATGTCCACGGGTGACTGGGCGCTTCCGTCGGAGCAAGCAGCGTAGGAGGGGTCGAGGTGGCCCCAGTGGGCGGGTCCGGTGGGGCCGCTGTAGCTCCAAGGCGCTCCAGCGCTGGCGGTGGGCGTGGCGGCTGGCATGGCGGTTGGCATCGCGGACCCGAGTGACAGGGCGCTCACTGCGGCCAGCGTGACGGCGAAGGGTCGGGTGCGGAGGTGCATCATCTCGGCCTGGCTTCTCTGGACGGGTGTGGGCTCAAGCGGCGGAAGCGGCCTTTCGCTCGCGCCGCGATGCGGTCCCGTCGGCCTTGGCGACAGAGCCGAGACGCCCACGTACCCCGACAGTGATCACGACCGTCACCCCTTGACATCACCCCGGGAGGATGAGGTCAGCCACGCGCGCAGTTCCTCATCGACACACGGCCAGGCCACCTCGCGACCGGCGGCTCAGGTCGTGGAGAGCCGCTGGAGGACGGGACCGAAGTCGTCGGCCATCTCGGCGGGAACGACGACCTCGTCGATGCCGAACCGGTCGCAGCGCACCCGGATCGCCCGGGCGATCTCCTCCGGCTCCCCCGCCGGCATCCCGACGGCTCCGGCAGCGGTCAGCGCCGCTGCGTCCAGACCGGACCGTGCCAGCCAGCTGGACAGGCGGCCGTTCAGGCCCATGAGCTGCTGGGTCAGTCCCACGGAGCGACCGGCACCGCCGAGCGCCGCCGCGTCCGTGGCCCGAACAGCCATCGCCGCCAGGTCCTCCTCCGTGGCCGGCGGCGGAAGGGCCAGGCCGATCCGGTCGGCCACGCGACCGGCCGCCGCCAGCATCCGGTCGCCCGCGGCCGTCACGACCACCGGCGGCGCGGGATCGACCTCGCGCCGTACCGCCTCGGCCACCTGCTCCACCAGCCGGATCCGTTCCCTCGCAGAGCCCCACGGGACACCGAGGCGGGCGGCCTCGGCCTCGGCATCCGGCCGGCCCGACCCGATGCCCAGCTCGAACCGGCCACCGGACAGCTGCTGCAGCGCACGCGTCTCACGGACGACCGCCGCGGCGCTGCGCAACGGCGCCGCGAGCACCCACGTCCGCAGCCGCAGCCGGGACGTGACCGCCGCGGCGGCGGCCAGGGCGGGGAACGGCGACGGCGTCCACAGCGTGTCCGGCAGCAACAGGGTGTCCCAGCCCTGCTCCTCCAGGCGCTGCACCGACGCCAGCCACGCGCGGGGATCCGGGCCGGGCACGGAGACGACTGCACACGAGATGTGGTCCTGGGGCACCGGTCCAGCGTGCGAGGCCGGGGCGGCCCTGTCCTCCGCCCGTTCGCGCACCGGCGGGTACGTGCCGGGGCGTATCGCTGCGGCAGACACGCGGCGCAGGGAACCGCGGCGGCTCACACCGTCAGCTCGCCCCACCGGCGGTGATCGGCTCACGGGTGCTGATGAGGTGGTGAGCGAGCTGGGTGCGAGAGGTGACTCCGACTTTCCGGAACACCTTGCGCAGGTGGTACTCCACGGTGCTCGGGCTCACGAACAGCTGAGCGGCGATCTCCCGATTGGGCTCCCCCCGGCTCACCAGGGCCGCGATCTGCGCCTCCTGCGGGGTGAGCTCCTCGGGGACTCCCACCTCCCGCTTGCGCACGTGCTCACCTGTGGCCCGCAGCTCCACACGCGCCCGCTCGGCGAAACCGTCGAGGCCCATGTCCTGGAACCTGTCGAGGGCGGCGCGCAGCTGGTCACGTGCCTCCCGCCGCCGGCGCTGGCGCCTGAGCCACTCGCCGTAGAGCAGGTGGGTGCGCGCCAGCTGAGGAGCGGTACGGGTCCGGCCGAGCAGAGGGAGCGCCTCCTCGTACCTCTCCTGCGCCCCGTCGGGGCCGGCCAGCAGCGCCTCGGATCGGGCGAGCAGACCCAGCGCCAGCGGAGTTCCGGTGGCGGTGGCGCGGTCCGCCAAGCGGGCCAGCGCGCTCTCTGCCAGGTCTCGCCGACCGGACCGGACGGCAGCCTCCACCAGCTCGGGCAGGGCCTGGGTCGCGATGAGCGGGGTGTCATCGGTGTACGCCGGTTCCAGGCACCCCACGGCGGCGTCGTAGTTGCCGAGGCTGATCTCCAGGACGCCGAGCCCGTACGCGCCGAGCGCCGCCTCACCCATGGCGCCCCTGCTCGGCGCCTCCCGGGCGACCGCCGCCGCGGTCGCCCGGGCCTCCACCTCCCGCCCGTTCAGGGCGAGGATGAGCACCCGGTGCGCCCCCGTGGGAGGGACGATGGCGGGGTTGCAGGTCACCTCCCCGAGGTCGTGCGCCTCCGCCTCCGCTGCCCGTGCCGCGGCCAGCCTCCCGCACGGCGCGTCCACGAAGGCGCTGCGGAAGGCGAGTCCGCCGGCGAGCCGGGCCAATGCGCCGCTGTCGCGGGCACGCTGGATCCAGGCCGTGGTCAGTCGCTCGACTGCCGCGTCGTCGAGCAGATCGGCTGCGGTGATGGCGGCCAGCTCGAGGCGGCGGAGGGCGACCTCGGGGTCCACGTCGTCCGCCAGGAAGGCCTCGACGGCACGGCGCATCGCCGGCAGCGCGGCGGCGTACCCGCCCGTGACCCGTGCCGTGTAGCCCCGGAGCAGCAGGTTGGGGGCCGAGTCCGGTGGGTCTCCCGGTCGGTGGCAGGTTCCGCGCGATCCGTCCGATCTCATCCAGCAGAGAGGCGCTCGAGGCCCATCCGGCGAAGGCTGCGGACTCCAGGGCCCAGAGCAGGGCGTCCCTTGCGGCGCGGGGGTCGAGCGGCCGCAGTCGTTCGGCCGCATCGACCAGCGCGGCGACAGCCTCGGCCACACGGCCGCAGGTGGCGTGGATCCTGCCGCGCAGCCGAGTGGCCTGCGCGGCCGACAGCGGATTCCCCAGGCCCGGGGTGGCCTCGCCCAGCAGGGCATCGGCTCGATCGACGGTCCCCGCGAGCACGTGGGCCTGGGCTGCGGAGAGCTGCCGCTCGGCTCGGGTCTGCTCGTCGGGCGTCAGCTGCGCCGCGCACTCCAGCAGGGTCGCCGTCGCGGCGTAGCCGCCGCGGCTCCGGGCCCGCTCCGCTGCCGCCTCCAGCTCGGCCGCCACTCCTTCGTCGGGCCTGGCGGCGGCTGCGGCGAGGTGCCAGGCGCGGGGAACCGCGTCGCGCTCGGGATCGCAGGCGTCCGCCAGCGCGCGGTGGGCCTGGCGCTGCTGGTCTGCCGTGGCCGCGTGGTAGACCGCCGACCTGACGAGCGGGTGGAAGAACCGCACCTCGGGCCAGAAGACCACCAGCCCGGCGGCCTCCGCCGGCGCGGCGGCGGCCTCGGGGATGCGCAGCGCGGCGGCCGCCTGCCCCAGGAGGTGTCCCTGGCCCGGGGAGCCCGCCGCCGCGAGCAGCAGCAGCGCCTGCGTGTGCGCGGGCAGCTCCCGCACGCGCCGCAGGAAGGACCGCTCGAGTCGGTGACCGACGGGCAGCGGCTCCGGGAGCGGAACCCGCCCGCCCAGCTGCTCCGGGGTCAGCTCGCGAGCGGCCTCGACGACGGCAAGCGGGTTGCCCCCGGTCTCGGCGACGATCCGCGCCGCCACCGGCGGGTCGATCGGCCGGTTGATCGACGTCTTGATCAGCTCGTACGCCGCCTGCTCCGGTAGGCCGCGAGATCCGCAGCTCCGGCAGGGCCTGCAGGAGCGGCTCGGCGTCCGCCGTCTCCCGCACGGCGAAGAGCAGCCCGACACCGTCGGCCAGCAGCCGGCGTGCGACGAAGCTGAGCAGGTGGGCCGACTCCTCGTCCAGCCACTGCGCGTCGTCGATCACGCACAGCACGGGCCGGGTCTCGGCCGCGTCCGACAGCAGCGTGAGCACCGCCAGCCCGACGAGGAACGGATCGGCCGGCGGCCCGGACACCAGACCGAAGGCCACGCGCAGCGCGCGTCGCTGCGGATCAGGAAGGCGCTCCACCGCGGGCAGGAACGGCACCAGCAGCTGGTGGACGGCGGCGAAGCCGAGGCCCTTCTCCGACTCGACGGCCACCGTGCGGACGACCTGCATGTCTCCCGCGAGCTCCACCGCGTAGCCGAGCAGCGCCGACTTGCCCACGCCCGGCTCACCTCGGAGCACCAGCGCACCGCTCATACCCTGGCGAACGCTCTCCAGCACCCCGCTGAGCGCCTGCTTCTCGGCGCCGCGGTCGATCAACCGCACGCCGGCCACCCTAGTCCGGATCGCGCCCGCGAGATCAGAGGTGACCCGAGGCCCTGGAGTCCCGGAAGCGACCCGTCCGGCGGGCTTCGCGCCACGGTCGTGTCGGTCTAGCCGCTGGCCGCAGTGCGCATGAGCTCGGTCAGCCGGGTCAGGCCGTCCACGGTCGCGTCATGGTAGGCGTAGCTGTAGGTGGGGGTGTTGAGCGCGAGGGTGAGGAACAGCTCGACCCTGCCACCGAGCTGGAGCACGACGTGCCCCAGGCCGACCACCTCGGAGGCGATGTCGCCGAAGCAGTGGACGCCGAGCAGCTTGCGGTTGTCGGTGCGGAAGATCAGCTTCAGCAGCCCACCGTGCCCGGCGATCGCCCCGCGCGCGGTGGTGGCCAGGTCGCAGCGGCCCACCGCGTAGGGAGTGCCGCTTGCCTGGACCTGCTCTTCGGTCGCACCCACGCTGGCGACTTCGGGGAGGCCGTAGACGGCGCTGCTCGCGGTCTGGTCGATCTCGACACCGAAGAAGAGACCGCAGGCGTGGGCCGCCGCTGCGCGTCCCTGCTGCATGGCGCCCGAGGCGAGCCCTGGCCCGACGACATCGCCGGCTGCGTAGATCCCTGGAGCGGTCGTCCGGTGGTAACCGTCGACGAGGATCCGGCCACGGGCGTCGGTGCGGACGCCGGCCTGTTCGAGGCCGAGCCCTTCGGTGTTGGGCGTGCGGCCGGCGCACACCAGGACGGCGTCCCCGTCCAGGACGGTACCGGTCGAGAGCGTGACCCTGAGCCCGCCGTCGACGCGCCTGACCCCCTCTGCGCCGGTGCCCAGCATCAGCCGGACTCCGCGGCGCTGGAACTCGTCGGCCACCAGCCGGGCCACTTCGCCGTCGATGCTCGGCAGCAGGCGATCGGCATTGCTGACGAGGGTGGCGGGGATACCCAGGGCGGTGAACACGGTGGCGAACTCGACGCCGGTCGGGCCGCCACCGACGATGACGATGTCTTTCGGGACGGTGTGAAGCGAGTAGATCTCGTCGGAGTCGTAGACGTCCGGGTCGTCGTAGGCGATGCCCGGGTAGTGCGTCGGGCGTGACCCCGTCGCGACCAGGACCGCGCGCGCCGTGATCTCGCGGGTCTGTCCGTCCGGGGAGGTGACGTGGACGGTCCGGGCGGCGTCCAGGTGGGCGGTGCCCTGCAGGTAGGCGATGCCGCGTGCGACGAACCGGTGTGCGACGGCCTCCTGCAGCTGGTCGCGCACCTGCTCGATCCTGGCGCGCAGGGTCGGCATCACGGCCTCCAGCGGCGCCGCCGCCCGCACGCCGTAGACCTCCTCCTGGCGGTAGCCGGTGAGGTAGAGCGCAGCTTCGCGCAGGGCCTTCGTGGGCGCGCCGCCTGTGGTCGTGACCACTCCACCGGGCGCGCTCCGCTCGACGACGAGCACCGTGCGCCCGAAGGCAGCCGCGAGCCCAGCCGCGACCTCCCCGGCCGGGCCCGCGCCGATCACCACCAGGTCATAGCTGTCGTCCATCGCTGGATCTCCTTTCGTGCCTGTCCAGCCCGGCAAGCCATCAGTCGCTCGCAGGAACGCGCTGGAGCAACGCCGATGCGCCGGTCGCCCGGCTGCTGGAGCTCAACACGGCCAGCTGGCGGCCCTTTCGCCGATCGCCACCCACGGTGAGCCAGAACTCGGCCGCATGGTCGACGAAGGCCTCCGGATGGCGTG
Source organism: uncultured Actinomycetota bacterium (assembly GCA_963828995.1). Lineage (GTDB taxonomy): Bacteria > Actinomycetota > Actinomycetes > Actinomycetales > Dermatophilaceae > CAVRTM01. Next base: position 11,764 of record CAWHHB010000004.1, on the reverse strand, counting down.
ACACCAGCTCGTCGTAGCGCGCCGCCGCGCTGATGCGCCACTGCTCGGCCTCCTGGAGCTGGCCAGCGGCCCGGAGCACGCCGGCGAGGGTGGCCGCATACTCAGGGTCGTCGCTGGTCACCGTGAGCGGGCGCAGCCGGTCGATGGCGGCGTCCCGGGCGCCCAGGGCCGCGTCGACCTCGGCGAGGTGACCGAGCGCGGGGGCGTAGGCCGGCACCCGGCCCACGGCGGCGTCGAACCAGGCCCGGGCGGCAAGGAGGTCGCGCTCCCTCAGCCACATCAGGCCGCGGCGGAAGTCGAGCTCGGCGACAGGGAACGGCGAAACTCCCCGGTAGCGTCGTCGCGCCTCGTCGAACAGGCTCTCGGCCTCCATGACCCTCCCCTGCTCGGCCTCCAGCACGGCCAGCGCGCCCAGCGTGGCGAAGTCGGGACATCGCCTTTGCGCGTCCCGGCGCAGCACGCGAGCTTCGGCGTAGCACCCGGCCCCCTGGAGGATCGCCGCCCGTTCGGCGTCCATCGCGGCCCGGTCCACGCCTCGTCGTCCCGCGGCGTCGAGGTCGGCGGATGCCTCGGTGAAGCGGTGGAAGGTGGCCCGCGCCCTGGCCCGGGCCAGCCGGGCCGTGCCGTCGTCCGGCGCATCGCGCACCATGACCTCGGCCAGCTCCGCAGCGAGCTCGTAGTCCGCGATACGGCCCAGCAGCTGCCCGTGGAGCAGGAGCAGGTCGACCAGTTGAGCCCGTTCGGCCACCGCCGGTCGTGCTCCTGTCCCCTGCCCGGATCGTGCCGCTGCAGCCCGCGCCGCCAGGCCGTCGATCTGGGCCTGCAGGTTCGTCAGCGCCATCACCCCGCTCGTGGTGCGCGGCCGGTGGTCTTTGTCGGTCAGGCCGGTGATGATGGCGCCTCCTCGGCTGGAGCGGCCACCGCGCTGAGCAGGCCCTCAGGTCCGGCGGGTCGGGGTTGGGGGGATTCAGGTAGGGGAAGCTGCGACTTGCCGGCTGGGTCGGCCGGTCGACGCCGTCGCTGATCCGCGGTCCGTCCACGCCGCCGACCAGCAGCGTGTAGAGAACATCCACGATGTCGTCGTCGGGTGATCGGCCGCCGGAGGTGGTGTGCGGGCGGCCGGCGAGTACGGCGCGCTCGATCTCCAGGAAGCCGCCGTCGGAGAACGGCTTCGAGGTGTCGACGACGAGGAAGTCCGCCAGCAGCAGCTCGGTCAGCGGGTGGACGCCCTGGTCGTCCGGCGGCCAGTCGGTCCTGCCGTCGAGCCGGTCGAAGAAGGGCAGGTTCGCGTTGAGCCGGGCGCGGTAGGCGCCGAGGTAGGTCGGACCCAGGTCGAAGGCGTCCTCGGCGTTGTAGAGGTCGCGGATCTCGAGGTCGCGGTTGACGGAGTCGTACTTCTTGTCCTGCAGGATGAAGTTCTTGATCTCCGGGCGGCCCATGCGCTCCAGCCGGACCGGGTGCGCCGGAGATCACGGTCTCGCCGACCACGCCCAGCAGCGGGCCGGTGTCGGGGCCGAGCACCGTGGCGGTGTCGAGCTCGAGGACGATGCTGAGCACGTTGGCGCCCTGGACGGAGTTGACGCCCTCGGGCCGGAAGGCCAGCCGCTCCAGCGCGTGGGTGGCCTGCTCGGCGGCCAGGTCGAGGAAGAACGGGTCCAGCCGCGGTCCGGCGAAGACACGCATCCCCTGGTCCTCCGCCGGCTTCTCCACGCCCACCCGGAACGGGATCTCCGCCCCGCCGGGGACGGTGCAGGTGCCGGCCTGCGCCATGCCGTCAGGGCCGTCGGCCGAGGACGGAACGGCGAAGCGGACGTCGAACGCGTACTCTTCGGCGCCGGCCGCGAACGCCGGTCGGCCGCCGGCCGTGGTCGCCGTCAGCGGCCGCAGGCGGAAGCGGTAGGTGAGCGCGTCGGAGAACAGCGCGGTGGCGGTGCTGGACGGGAACACGTCCATCACGAGCACCAGATGACCCGGCTGCTCCGGGCTGGGAAAGGTGAACACGTCGGTGATGTCGGACGCCGGGTCGGCGAGCGCCCGCGGTCCGGAGAAGTGGTCTGCCATGACGAACCTCCTGGTCTCAGGTGTCGAGGTCGGCGAGCCAGCGCATCGCCCGCAGCCCGGGCATGAAGCAGTACTCACCGCCCCGGTTGACGACGAAGCTGGGTAGCCCCTGCATCCGGCGGCGGATCGGACGGCTGGGGATGGTGAACTGACCGCCGTCCTGGACGCCGATCAGCGGGTCCCGCTCATCGGGCGCGCCGATGAACTTGCCGTCGTTGACCCACTGCCGCTGGACGAACTCGAACTGCCGGGCCGGGTGGGCACCGACGAAGGCGAACATCAGGCCACGGTCGGCGCCGTCGTCCTCGACGACGCCGGGGGGCAGCGACGGGCCGTAGTTGGTGCCGCGCCTGATCATCCGGTGCAGCCGGACCTGGCCGGTGACGACCGCGTCACGGGCGTTCATCCGGCGGGCATGCGACCCGACCGGGCACTTCAGCCCCCGCGGGTCGTCGCCGTACTGGAAGGCGTTGTTGCGCGCCGGGTCAGCGCCCAGCTCCGGGTCGTCCTTGTCCGGGGCCAGGGCGAGCGGCGCGCCGCTGGGCCAGCGCCCGACCATCTTGGCGGCCAGCCACTGCTGCTCGGCGTCGTCCGCGGCATGCTGCTGCAGGTAGGTGCGGAAGGCCGCCACCCGCTGGTGCAGCTTGCGGAAGGCCACGTAGGTGCCGTTGCGGCCCAGCACCTCCGGCTGCGGCACCGGCGCCACGTCGCCGGTCTCGTCCTGGTAGCCCAGGACGAACTCGCCGGCCTTCAGCGGCGCTTCGTGCGGGTTGCTGCCGAGGATGTCGGTGCCCTCGACGGCCGGCTGGCCGATGCCGTCCCGGAAGCCGAACTGCTCACGTCCGTCCGGTGGCACGTGCACGTCCAGCTGCCAGATCGGGGTGACCCCGGGCAGGTCGCGCACGGCGTCACGGGCGAGCAGGAACAGCGTGTCCATCAGCCCGGTGTCCCGGGCCAGGACCGCCACCACGAGGTGGAGGTCCTTCGACCCCAGCGGTGCCTCCCAGTGCTCCGGCGCGTTCTCCCCGACGTCCCCGATGTACGCCGCGCGAGCCGCCATCCCCTGCTGGAACTCGGGCGCGAAGCTGGCCAGCGACTCCGCCGGCACGCCGAGCGCCTCCAGCCCGGCGAAGGTGAGACCCACCCCCAACGACACCGGCCTGCCCGGGTCGAACCGGGCGGCCGGGTCCAGCAGGGGGATCAGCCGCCGCAGCAGCTCCCGACCCGAGCGCCGGTCGTCGATGCGCAGCGCCAGATAGGCGCCCGCGTACGGATGCGGCCGGGGCATCAGGGCGGCGGCCTGGATGTCACCGAGCTCCAACAAGGTGTTCGTCTGCGTGGTCATGGTGTCCTCAGCAGTCCTCCATAGCGATGGTTGCCGCAGACCGCAGGGCCGGGGAAGACCCTGCGGTCTGCAACCGGGTTCAGTCGGCGGCCTCCTCCAGCAGCGGCCTGAGCGCCGGGTGCTGCAGCGCCTCGGCGGCGTCAGGGTCGTCGAGCACCCGCTGGAAGACCTCCTGCAGGCGCTGGGCCTTGACGATCTGCGGCATCGTCCAGGTGCTCAGGTTGTTGAAGTAGCCCGTGGCCGGGCTCTGCACCGACTGGACGATCGCCTTGAGCCCCCCGACGGTCTGCTTCATGTGCGCCTCGGCATCGGGGTTGCTCTGGTTGAACTTCTCCACTCCACCGGACGACTCCAGCCAGTCCGTGACGTGCGTGTACTCGGCGGTGTGCTGCATCCAGTCCAGGAAGTGCTCGATCCCGATCAGCATGAAGTCCTCGAAGTAGGGGTCCCACTCGTTCTCGAAGGTCGTGGCCCACATCAGCCGCGTCCCGTTGTCGAAGATCACGTGGCGCTGGTCCCGCAGGCCGGTGTGGATGTTCTTCTCGAGGGGGACCTGGGCCAGCACGTCGGCGAACCGCACAGTGGCCGCGCGCAGCTCGTCCTCGTGGCCTGGGAGGACTTCCCAGTAGGTGGCCAGCTCGGAGACCACGCCGTAGCTGAGCCCTCTCCCCGACTTGACGTTCGTCGTTGTTGTCATGCCTTTCCTCCTGTGTCTGGTGATCATGGTTTGGCCGTATCAGCCGAACGGGTCTGCGTGCCGGCAGCCTCGGTGCAGGTCCCCTGGCGCCCATCTCGAGGCTGCAACGGCCTCCACCTTCAGCAGCCGCTCGGCACGACCCGGTACCAATGACGTTAGGACGGCGCAGACGAGGTGGAATCCCCGAAACCCTTAGGCCCTTTCGACTGCGCGCGCCGGGGCGGCGGGGTCGAGCACCGGTCTGGCCTGGTCGGCATGGTGGCGCAGTTCCTCTTGTCGGCCGGAGCCGGCACCCGACGCTCGGGTCTTGACACGGCGTCACCCATGCGCAATCTTATCCAGAGAAATCAAACGATTCCCAAGGGAGGCGCAGTGGACCACAGCAGCCTGCTCGGCGGCCTGGATGTCGGGACCACGTCGGTGAAGGCCGTCCTGATGACCGACGACGGTGTCGAGGTCGCCCACGGGCGCGCTCCCACCGTGTGGACCCGGAGCCGCGACGGCGTCGAAGCCGACCCCTACGCCATCGTCGACGCGGCGATGCAGGCGCTGGCCGATGCGCTGGCTGCCGTCCCGGGCGGGACGGTCTCGGCCCTGGGTGTGGCCAGCATGGCGGAGGCGGGGGTCCTGGTTGCAGCGGACGACGCGCCGCTCGCGCCGGTGATCGCGTGGCATGACAGCCGCGACACCGGTCAGCTGGCAGACCTCGACCAGCAGCTGGGCGGGGCCCGGTTCTCGCTGCGAACCGGACTCCCGCTGTGGACGCAGTGGAGCCTGACCAAGCACCGCTGGCTGCACGAGAACGCTCCGCAGACTCGCGCGGCGGTCCGCCGGTACAGCATTGCCGAGTGGGTGGTCCGCCAGCTGGGCGGTCAGCCCGCGAGCGAGCTCTCCCTGGCCTCCCGGACCGGCTGGCTGGACCTGAAGACCGGACAACCCTGGGACGAGTCCCTCGAATGGGCCAGAGCCCCGCGCAGCATGCTGAGCGACCTCGTCGCCGCAGGAACTCCCCTCGGGAGCGTCCGCTCGGACCACCCGCTGACGCAGCTGCGCGAAGCCACGCTCACCGTGGCCGGACATGACCACCAGGCGGCCGTCATCGGTGCCGGCGCTTTCGGCGACCACGACGAGCTCGACTCGTGCGGCACCGCCGAGGCGCTCCTGCGCACGGTCGTCCCCCAGCTGTCCGACGACGCGATCGCGACCCTCACCACGGCCGGGGTGACCATCGGCTGGCACGCGGTCAAGGACCGCTGGTGCGTTCTCGGCGCGACCCAGGGCGGACTCATCCTGCAGAAGGTCATGTCCCACCTGGGCGCGGAACGAGACGGGCTTCCAGCCCTGGATCGGGCGGCTCTGGCAGCGCCGCCCGGAGCAGCGACCGTCAGCGTGGGCGGGGAGGGCACGGACCCCACCTACGGCGGGTCGGCCGTGCCCGGCGACGTATGGCGGGCCGCGACCGAGATGGTCACCGAACAGGTCCACGCACTCAGCGAAGCGATCAGCGATGCCACCGGGCCGCGCGGCGAGCTGGTCGTCACCGGCGGCTGGTCCCACAGCGCCGCGCTCATGTCCGCCAAGGCGGCCGCCCTGGGCCCGCTCTGGCGGACGGACGCGGGCGAGGCCGGGGCGCGCGGCGCGGCCCTGCTCGGTGGACTCGCAGCCGGCACGTACCGGTCGTACGGCGACATGCCCCAACCTGCCCGCACAGCCTTCACCGAAGGCGGTCCCAGCGTGATGGACGAGGGCCGGATCGACCCGCCAGTCAAGGGAGAAGCGTAGACATGCCCCTCGTCAGCACCGCCAGCATCGTCGATCCCGCCCACCGCAACGGTCAGGGCGTGGCAGCGTTCAACGTCATCACGCTCGAGCACGCTGAGGCCATCGCCGCTGGCGCTGAGCGCGCCGGGCAGCCCGCCATCCTGCAGATCAGCGAGAACGCCGTCAGGTTCCACCGGGGCCGGCTCAGGCCGCTCGCCGCCGCGGTCGTCGCCGTCGCGAGCGAGTCCCCTGCGCCCCTGGCCGTTCACCTCGACCACGTCGAGGACGCGGCCCTCCTCCGTCAGGTGGCCGGCACCGGCATCAGCTCGGTCATGTTCGACGCGTCAAAGCTCGACTACCAGGGCGAATGTGGCCGCGACGCGCGAAGCGGCACAGTGGGCCCACGAGCACGAGATCTGGCTCGAAGCCGAGCTCGGCGAGATCGGGGGCAAGGACGGGGCTCACGCTCCTGGGGTGCGCACCGACCCCGGCGACGCACACGAGTTCGTGGCAGCCACCCTGGTCGACGGGCTCGCCGTCGCCGTGGGCAGCTCTCACGCCATGGTTGACCGCACGGCGGCCCTGGACATCCCCCTGATCCACGATCTCGCGCGGAGGCTGGCGGTCCCGCTGGTGCTGCACGGATCCTCCGGTGTGCCTGACGCCGCCCTCGCCGCCGCGGTCCGTGCGGGCATGGTCAAGATCAATGTGGGCACGATCCTCAACGTGGTGTTCACGCGCGCCGTGCGGGAACACCTGGCCACCGACGAGAACGTCGTGGACCCCCGCAAGTACCTCTCCCCGGCCCGAGATGCCGTCTGCGATGAGGTCGCCCGGATCCTGAGCGTCATCAGCACGGCCCGGTCGTCGAGCTCACCTTCGACGGGTGAGCCCTCTCCCCCACCGAAGGAGCGGACGTGATCATCACCGTGACGCCCAATCCCGGACTGGACCTGACCTACTCGCTTCCTGCGGCCTCCGACGCCGAGGTGGACGTGCACCGCGCCACCAGCTCCACGCTCGAAGCCAGCGGCAAGGGAGTCAACGTCTCACGGGCGCTCGCCAAGGTCGGCGTACCGACCTGCGCCGTCCTTCCGGCGGGCGGGCCCACCGGTCGCTACCTGGCTGAGCTGCTCGATGACGAGGGTGTCTCTCACCGGATCACCCGGCAGGCAGGCGAGACACGGGTCAACACCACCGCTCTTCGCCCCGGCGGTGTGACCGTCAAGCTCAACGGTCCGGGCGGCGAGCTCAGCGCCGCGGAGCAGGACAGCCTCCTGAACGACACCATGCTCGCGCTGGTAGGAGCGAGGGAGAGCGTCGAGGGCAACGTCTGGCTGGCGATCTGCGGCTCGCTTCCCCCCGGCGTGGGAACCCAGCTGGTGGTCGACCTGGTCGACCTCGCCCACCGACACGGCGCCAGGTGCGCTGTCGATGCCTCCGGCGACGCCTTGACCGCGGCGCTCGGCGCCGGCGCCGACCTGCTGGCACCGAACCGCCAGGAGCTGGCCGAGGTCAGCCCCCACGCGCAGACCACCGGCTCGATCGAGGAGCTTGCGGACGCAGCGAGGGCGTTGTCGCTGCAGACCAAGGCAGAGCTGCTGATCAGCCTGGGACGGGACGGTGCCCTCTACACCGACGGTCGACAGGTCCTGCACGGCTTCGGGCCTGCCCTGACACCGGTCAACACCGCGGGGGCGGGGGACGCGCTGCTCGCGGGATGGCTGTCCGCCGACGCGCCGGCGAGGGCGCGTCTCGAACGGGCCATCACCTGGGGCCGGTCCGCCTGCCTGGCCGCCACCACCGTCGATCCCGACCCGGGCCAGGGCGACACGGCCGAGATCACGATTCTCGACGTCACCACGGCCCGCTCCGCCTGACCGACGCGTGCCACCCGAACAGCCGGACAGCCGGACAGCCGGACAGCGCCATCTGCCCACCCGAGAGGAGACGAACCACCGTGTCAGACACCCGCCGCGTCATCGTGACCGCCGACCACAAGGTCGTCGTCGAGCGCACAGCAGCCCCCACCCCAGGTCCCGATGACGCGCTCGTGCGCGCCGTCTATGCAGGCGTGTGCGGCTCCGACACCCACGCGCAGCACGGCCGGCACCCTCACATCACGCTGCCGTACGCCGTCGGCCACGAGGTGGTCGGCGTGGTGGAGCAGGTCGGCAAGGAGGTGAGCGACCTGGCGCCCGGCGACCGCGTCACCGTCGAGCCCACCCTCCCCTGCTGGTCCTGCAAGCAGTGCCGCGCCGGTCGGGAGAATCTCTGCGAGAACCTCGACTTCTTCGGCTGCGGGCACCCGCAGGGCGGGATGGCCGACCTGTTCACCATCCCCGCCAACCGGCTGCACCGGGTGCCGGACGACCTCAGCGACCTCACGGCCACGCTCATCGAACCGCTGTCGACCCCGGTGCACGCGGCGCGCCTGGCTGGCGCCCTCGAGGGCAAGGCCGTCGCCATTCTCGGGGCGGGGACCATCGGGCTGCTCATGCTCGCGGTGGTCAGGGCCCGGGGTGCCTCCCGCGTGGTTGTCTCCGACGTGCTGGAGAACAAGCGGGCGCTGGCGCTGGCCCAGGGCGCCGACGCGGTCGTCGACGCGGCAGCCGATGACGTCGTGGAGCAGGTCCGCGCCGCCCTGGGAGAGAGCGCGGACGTCGTGTTCGACTGCGTGGCAATCCAGTCGACGGTCACCCAGGCCGTGGGCATGGCGCTCAAGGGCGGCACGGTGGTCGTCGTCGGGGTACCGTCCCGCGACGTGACCATGCCCTTGGTCGTGATGCAGGACCAGCAGGTCCGGGTCCAGGGCAGTGCCACGTACACGCCCGAGGACTTCGCCACGTCCATCGAGCTGCTCCGCTCCGGGGCGGTCGCCGCCGAGGACATCGTCACCGGCCAGTTCCCCCTGGACCGGGCTTCCGAAGCCTTCGATGCGTCGATCGGCGGGGACCACATCAAGGTTCTGGTCAGGGTCTGACACCGTGCGCGACCGGCCCCTCTCGCCTCCTGGGACCGGACCCCGGCGGAAGTAGAGTGCGTCCGGGTGCCCCTGCTGCGGTCGCTCACGACGGCGACAGGAGAGCGGAGCAAGACGTGGCCAGAACTGGAAGTAGCGGTCCCGAGGTCCAGCACGCGAGCCAACGCCACCAGATCATCCTGCGGAAGCTGCGCAGCGAGGGCCAGCTCCGCGCCCTGGACGTGGCCCACGAGCTGGGGGTGACGCACGAGACGGTACGTAAGGACCTGCTGCAGCTCGAAGGCAGGGGGCTGCTCAAGAGGGTCCACGGTGGCGCGCTCCCGATCGAGACCCTGTCCTACGAACCGAGCGTGGCAGCCAGAACCACGCAGGCCGCGGAGAAGCGGCGGATCGCTGCCGCGGCTGCCGATCTCGTGCCGGCCGAGGGAGCGATCCTCATCGATGCCGGTTCGACCACGGCAGCCCTCGCCGAGAACTTTCCGACCTCCCCCAAGCTGACCGTGGTCACGAACACGCTGCCGATCGCGCTGACCCTCATGGCCTACCCCAACGTGACCGTCCACACCGTCGGAGGACGGGTTCGGCCGACGACCCTGGCCGAGGTCGACCACTGGGCGCTGCGCGCCCTCGGTGAGACGCGGGTGGACGTGGCCTTTCTGGGCGCCAACGCGTTCTCGGTCGAGCACGGGCTCTCGACACCGGACGACTCCGAGGCCGCCGTCAAACGAGCCATGATCACGGCAGCGCGACGCACCGTCCTGCTGTCCGATCACACCAAGCTCGGGCGGGTAGCGGTCTTCAAGTACGCCGAGATGTCCGCCATCGACGTGTTGATCACCGACAAGGGGATGACCACCAAGGACGTCCGGGCCCTGGAGGCGGTCGGCGTACAGGTGATCAGAGCCTGAGGCAGCACACCGCCTTTGGCGACTCGGCTCGTCGCCAGGATCGCCGTCGGGCCACCGACTGAGGCCGAAGCGTGACCGGCGCAACGCCTGCCGGGCGCCGCTCCCGAGATCTACCCTGCAATCACACAGGACGCTTGTCCCTCTGAGCGTGATCTGGTCCTCGCACTGAGACGGCAGGCCCGAACGGGAGGGCTCATCATGATCCGTGGTCTCGTCAGCCTCGTCCTCATCGTGTGGTTGGCGGTGGGAGTGTTCGCCACCTACCAGCGCGGCTACTTCAAAGGGTCGAACCAGACGTGCGCCAAGGCCGGCACCGTCGCGGCAACCGTGCTCGTCGGACCGCTGAACTACACCGGCGTCAATCCCAGGATCACGTGCACGCTGCCCCAGCCCTCGAGCTGACGCGCGCCGCCTGCTCGACGAGGTACTCGCGCTCACGCGCGTTGTCGGTGCGTGCCGCAGCCGCGGCGTAGCACCGGGCCGCCGCAGGCAGGTCACCGGTGTTCTCGAGCAGATGCGCGCGGACGGCGTACAGCCGGTGGGAGTCGCGCAGCTCGAGCCCCTCGAGGAGTGAGAGGCCCGAGGCGGGCCCGTCCACCATCGCGACCGCGACGGCACGGTTGAGACGCACCATCGGGTTGCCCGTCAAGGACTCCAGCCTCGCGTACGCCTTCGCGATCTGCGCCCAGCGGGTTGAGGCGTGCGACGCAGCCTCGTCATGGAGCGCGGCGATCGAGGCGAGCAGCTGGTACTCGCCGACACGGCGGGCGGCCAGGGTCGCGTTGAGCAGCTGCAGGCCCTCACTGATCAGCGTTCGGTCCCAGAGCGAGCGGTCCTGCCGCGCCAGCGGCACGAGGGCTCCGTCCGCGGACGTCCGGGCCGGACGACGGGCCTCGGTGAGGAGCATCAGGGCGAGCAGACCGGCGACCTCGGGGTCGTCCGCGGCTTGGCCGTGCAGCATCCGGGCCAGCCGGATCGCCTCGCCCGAGAGGTCGACGCGCGACAGGTCCGGTCCGCTCGAGGAGGTGTAGCCCTCGTTGAAGAGCAGGTACAGGACCTCGCACACCGAGCGAAGGCGCGCGGCCGGGTCGGCAGGGAGCTCGAAGCGGCGGCCTCGCAGCTTGGCCTTCGCCCGGCTGATGCGCTGCGCCATGGTCGCCTCGGGGACGAGGTAGGCGGCGGCGATCTCCCGCGTCGTCAGACCCGCGACGGCACGCAGCGTCAGCGGGATCGACAGCGTCGACGAGAGCGTGTCGTCGCAGCAGAGGAACAGCATGACGAGCGAGTCGTCCGCCGAGGGTGCTGTCGCTTCCTGGTGGATCGAGAGCGAGGCGGCGAGCTCCTCGCGCCGCCGGCGGGCGTCCGTGCGGCGGTACTCGTCGACCAGTCGGCGGGAGGCCACCGTGATCAGCCAGGACAGTGGCCTGTCGGGCAGGCCGCCGGCCACTGCGCGGCGGCGGTGACGAGCGCTTCCTGCACCGCGTCCTCGGCGTCCGCGAACTCGCCGTACCTGCGCGCGACCGCGCCGAGGGCCTGCGGGGCGAGCTCGCGCAGCAGGCCCTCGACGTCGGGACGGGTCACACCTCGGGGTCGGGCGCGCCCAGCACCTGACGCACCTCGATCTGCTGCTGGATCGGCGCACCGCCGGGGCCGGGCGCGGCCGAGGAGCGCGCGGCGATCTCGAGGGCGCGGTCGAGGCTGTCGACGTCGACCAGGCGGTAGCCCGCCAGCAGCTCCTTGGACTCCGGGTAGGGCCCGTCGACGATCTTGGGCGGGTTCACGCCGTCGGACACGACGAACTTCGCGACGTCGGGGCCGGCGAGGCCCTGCGCGTCGACCAGCTCGCCGCTGTCCAGCAGCTCGGTGTTGAGGGCGTGCTGGAAGTCGATGTGGGCCCGGACGTCCCCGGGCGCCCACTCGGACATGGGCGCGGCAGCCCTCGAGCTCGACGCCTCCGTAGGCCTGCAGGAGCATGTATCGCATGGCTTCATCCTCTCGTGGAACGGGCC
>CAWHHB010000003.1:0-9596 GCA_963828995.1 uncultured Actinomycetota bacterium | reverse complement strand
TGACCGCCGGCACGACCCGGTGATCGGGCCGGTCGGCGAGCAGACAGGCGAGCAGACACACGTCGTCCGCACGAGCCCGGGCAGGCCGGTGCCCCGACCTCCCAGAAGGCCGGGGCACCGAGGCAGGCGGTCAGCCGAAGTTGCGGAGCGCCTGCAGCGGAGCGGTGTTGACGAACGTCTGCTGAGTCACCTTGCGCGCGGAGCTGGGGCTGGTCACGACGTACGAGGTCCGGACCACCGAACCGGTGAAGGCACCGCTCTTGATGGTGCCGCTCACGGTGTAGCCGGCCTGTGAGCCCCCGGTGATGCTGAGCGTCCCGTTGGACGGGTTGAAGCCGGACGACGCGGGCCAGTTGATCGTGAAGGCACCGGCCTCGGAGACGGCGGTGGTGCTCGCGGTGCCAGTCAGGTTGGCGGTGAGCGAGCCGGTGCCGGGCTCCGGGATGCCCTGGAGCTGGTTCGTGCAGCCGTCGAGCGTGCCCAGGAGCTGCATCGACTGCGCCTTGGAGGTCGTGGTGAGGCCGGGGTTCGAGCTGAGGGTGCCGGTGAAGGAGGTGCAGGACTGGACGGGGCTGAACCCCCGCGCGGAGGCCGGTCCAGCGCCGGCGCCCAGGGCGGTCGCAGCCAGGGCGGCGGCGGCGAGGGCGACGCCGGCGCCGCGACGGCCGGCAACGGTGCGGAGGGTGCGGGCGGTGAAGGAGGTGGTCATGGTGTGTCCTCTCGAAGGGGGCCAGCCCGGTTGCTGGCGTGCCTCAAATGTCCTTCCCGGGCCCCCTCCGTCACGAGGGTGCGCGCACGTCGCTTGCGAGGTGGTGGCGACGCCCCCGGACGGTGGTGCCAGCACCACCAGAAGGTGGTGCTGGCAGGTCTTGGGGCGCGGCGCCGGAAGGGGGGAGACTGCACGGATGAAGCGGGTGCCCGGCCCCACGCGCGCGAGGTGGTTGCGCGCCGCCTACACCGCCGGCTTCTCGTGCTACCTGGCCGGGCTGCTGCTCTGGCTGGGCCTCGGGCTGGTGCCACCACTGACCTCGGCGGCGCCGATGACGGCCAGGGAGGTCGCCGGAGCTCGCGACCCAGTACCTGTTCAGCCTGCTGAACCTGGCGCTGGGCGTGCTGCTCGCGGTTCAGCGTCCCCACGACGTGGTGCCTCGGCTGGTGTCCATCGCCTGCCTGGGGACGGCCGCGACCTTCAACGCACCGAGCCACGAGGCCTTCCACCTGCTGGCGCAGGACCCCGTCGTCATGGGCGTGCACTTCGCCTTCCACCTCGCCTCCGGCGTCGCGTACCTCTGGGCGGTGCTGCTGTTCCCGGACGGTCGGCTGCCGGCCCGCGGAGCGGCCGCCCACCGGCTCGCCGTCGGCGCCGTGCTCGGGACGCTGCTCGTCGCCTGGGTGTGCTGGCGCAGCAGCTTCATCGCCCACCCTCCGTTCTTCGTCGTCTTCTTCGGCGTGCTGGTGCCGGTCGTCGGCATGGCGGCACAGACCGCCCGGCTGCGGCTGCCCGGCGAGCCGGCCGAGGTGCGGCAGCAGTCGCGGCTGCTCCGGGTTGCGCTCGCCCCGGCCCTGACGGCGTCGCTGCTGTGGATCGCACTGCGGTTGTTGATGATCGCCGGCTTCGACGGGGTGGTCGCAGGCGTGGCTGCGATGCTCGAGGCGGCCTTCCCCGCCCTGTTCGCCATCGTCCCGGTCATGCTCTTCGTCGCGGTCCTGCGGTACCGGCTGTGGGACATCGACGTCGTGCTGAGCCGGACGCTGCTGGTCGTCCTGCTGACCGGCGTGATCGGGGTCGTGTACGCCGCCGTGCTGGCCCTGACCGCACGGTTCTCCGGCGACCAGGGCTGGTCGCTCGTCGGAGCGATGACGGTCGCGGCGCTCATCGCCGAGCCGGCCCGGCAGGCCTGCCAGCGGGTGGCCAACAGGCTGGTCTTCGGGCAGGAGCTCACGCCGCGCGAGGCGATGCGCGCGCTGTCGGACCGCCTGTCCCGCACCGGTTCCAGCTCCGAGCTGGCCGACCTGACCGCCGTGGTCGTCGCCGGCACCCGCTGCTCGTCGGCCGCCGTGTGGGTCATCGTCGACCGCGAGCTGCTCCTGGCGGCGCGGCACCCGGACGACACCGCCGGCGCCGCCCGGGTGGTGCCGCTCTCCACGGCGATCGCTGGACGGGTGCCGCGTCGCGCTCACCGGGTGCACGTGCGTCCCGGTGCTCCACGAGGGAAGGCTCGTGGCGGTGCTGGCCGTCACGGTCCCCGCCGGGGTGCGGCTGCCGAACGTCGAGATGCGGCTGCTGGAGGAGCTTGCCGGCCATGCCGGGCTGCTGGTCGCGAACGCCCGGCTCACGCAGGGGCTGGCGCACCAGCTCGAGCTCGTCGCGGCGCGCAGCCGCGAGCTGCACGCGTCCCGGCGGGGGGTCGTGCAGGCGCAGGACGAGGAGCGTCGCCGGCTGGAGAGGGACATCCACGACGGAGCGCAGCAGGAGCTGGTGGCGTTCATCCTCCAGGCCGGGATACTGCAACGGTCGCCCACCAGCCCGCGAGCGGACTCCCCCGCCGTACAGGCGCTCCAGGCCTCGCTGACGGCGGCCGTCGACACCATGCAGGAGCTCGCCGCCGGCCACGCGCCCAGGGTGCTCGCGGAGCGTGGGCTCCAGTGCGCGCTCGACGAGGCCGCGAACCTGGCCCGCGCTGGTGGGCTCGACGTGGGCGTGACCTGCCGCCTCGGCGTGCGGCCGCCGGCGGAGGTGGAGGCGGCCGTCTACTTCTGCGTCCGGGAGGCGCTGCAGAACGTGGCCAAGCACGCACGGGCACAGGTCGCGCGGGTCGACGTCGCGTCCGATCCCGGCGAGGTCTGCTGGTCGGTCTCCGATGACGGCGTGGGGCTGGACGGCCACACGCCGCACGGCAGCGGGCTCGACAACCTGCGGGACCGTGCCATGGCGCTCGGAGGGACGGTGTCCGTCGACTCGCCGGTGCCGGTCGACTCGCCGTCCGGCCCCTCCTGTCGGGGCACCCGGGTGAGCGGGCGGCTGCCCGTGTCACCCGGCGGCGCCCCCGCGGTGGCCCTGGAGCGCCACCGGTGAGGGCCGTGCTGCCGGCGCCGGTGCTGCGCGTCGTCGTCCTGGCGGTGGCGCTCGCGGTGTCGGTCGTCTCGGTCCTCACCGTGGTGCTGCTCGCGGCCGCCGCCCTGGACGTGCGGGCTGGTGACGCCACCGGGCTCGCCGCGACGGTGATCTTCGCGTTCGCCGTGCCGGTCGTGCGTCCGCGGCTCGACCGGCTGGCCGACCGGGTGGCGTTCGGGCGCGACGGCGACCCTTACGCGGTGATGAACCGGTATGTGCGCCAGGTGTCCGAGGTCCTCGCGATCGACGACGTGCTGCCGCACCTGGCGCGTACGGCGGCGGCGACGGTGCCCGGCAGCCGCGGCGAGATCGACCTGGAGCTGCGCGACGGGAGCCGGCAGCGGCAGACGTGGGGGCCGGGCGGCGGCGTGCGGCACGACCTCGACGTCCCGTTGCAGCACGGCGGCGACCGGGTGGGACTGCTCGCCGTCGAGGTGGTCTCCGAGCGGCCGTCGCCGGTGGACCGCCGGATGCTCGAACGGCTGGCCGCCCCGGCCGGCCTCGCCCTCGCCAACGTCCGGCTGACGCTGGAGCTGCGCCGGCGGCTGGCGCAGGAGATGGCGCTCGCCGAGCAGGTGCGCCAGTCACGGCAGCGGCTGCTCGACGCCGCGGACGTCGAGCGCGGGCGGTTCGCGGCGGCGGTGGCCGAGCGCGTGGAGCGACCGTTGCGGCGGGCCGCGGCGGCGCTGGATGGTGCCGGGCAGGGCGGCGAACGGCACGACGCTCGTGGCGGCGGAGTCGCCGATGGTCCCGGTGCGAGCTCCGCCGACGCCCGGGGCGGGGCTCCTGACGTCGCCGCCGCGCGGGAGCTGGTGCAACAGGCGCTGGACACCCTGCGGGACGTCGCGAGCGGCGTCTTCCCCGCGGCGCTCACCGAGCGAGGCGCCGCGGCGGCGTTGGAGGCCTACGCCGACCGCCGTGGGCTCCGCACCGCGATCACGACGCAGGGGCTGCCGCGGTACCCCGCGCCCGTTGAGGCCGCTGCCTACTTCTGCGCCGTCGCGTTGCTGGACGGGCCGTCGTCGACGCAGCCCACCACGGTCCGCCTGCGCTGCGACGACGGCACGGTGCAGGTCGAGGCGGCGGGCCCGGCGCGGCCACCCGAGGCGACGCTCCAGCTGGTGAGGGACCGGGTCGAGGCCATGGGCGGCGAGCTGGACGAGTGGCCGGACGCCGCTGGGGGCTCGGTCACGTGGTTCGAGCTGCCGCTCACGGACCCGGCGGTCGCGGAGCCGAGGGACGAGGGGGTGCCGGGGTGAACCTCCGTGTGGTGATCGCCGAGGACAACGCGCTGCTGCGGGAGGGGCTGCGAGGTCTCATCTCCGCGGTCGACGACCTGTCGCTGGTCGCGACCTGCGCCAGCCTGGACGAGCTGTTCACCGCCCTGGACACCCACGCACCGGACGTCGTGCTCACCGACATCCGGATGCCCCCGACGCGCTCCGACGAGGGCCTGCAGGCAGCGCGACACTGCCGCAAGCACTTCCCGGGCACGGGAGTGGTGCTGCTCAGCCAGTTCGCCGACCCGGGGTACGTGAAGGCGCTGCTGGAGGACGGGGCGGAAGGTCGCGGCTACCTGTTGAAGGAGCGGGTGGGTGACGTGGCCGAGCTCGTGAGCGCCCTGCGCACGGTGGCCGCCGGCGGCTCGGTCGTGGACCCCAAGGTGGTCGAGGCCCTGGTGCAGTCCGGCAGTCGCCGCGGCAACGCGGACCTCGACCGGCTCAGCACCCGCGAACGCGAGGTGCTCGGGCAGATGGCACTGGGGCACAACAACGCCGCCATCGCCACGTCGCTGTTCATCACCCAGCGGGCCGTGGAGAAGCACATCAACTCGATCTTCGCCAAGCTCGGCGTGGGGGTGGAGGACCAGGCGCACCCCCGCGTCCGGGCCGTGCTGATGTACCTGTCCGACGGTGCGTCGTGAGCGGCCTTCCGGACGCGACCCCGGCGCCGCCGCTGACGGTGCTCATCGTCGACGACCAGCCGCCGTTCCTCCGCGCGGTGCGAGCCCTCCTGGAGTCCACCCCTCGCTTCGACGTCGTCGGCGAGGCGACGTCCGGCGAGGAGGCGCTCGAGCTCACCCTCCGGCTGCGCCCCCGGCTCGTCCTCATGGACGTCCGGCTCCCCGGCCTCAGCGGCATCCAGACCAGCCGGCACATCGTCGCCGCGCTCCCCGGCACCGTCGTGGTGCTCGTGTCCACCCACCGTCGCGCCGACCTGCCGCCGGGGTTGGACGACTGCGGCGCGGCGGCGTTCACGCCCAAGGAGGACGTGGACGTGGACGCGCTCGTGGCGCTGGTGACGTCCGGGTAGAACCGCCCGTCAGCATCAGCTCACGCCACTTCCGTCCTCCGCGCCCCGGCTTCTTGATTCGTTCCAGACGGTGGAGGAAACTGGGCAGCGTGGCAACGGCCTCAGAGTTCGAGCTCATGCTGCGCGGGGCCAACCTCCGCGTGACCCGTCCGCGGCTGGCGGTGCTGGGCGCGGTGCACGCACATCCGCACGCTGACACCCACTCGATCATCGGCGCCGTGCGCAGCGAGCTCCCCGCGGTGTCCCACCAGGCGGTGTACGACGTGCTGCGTGCGCTGACCGCCGCGGGGCTGGTGCGGCGCATCCAGCCCTCCAGCTCGGTGGCCCGCTACGAGTCGCGGGTCGGGGACAACCACCACCACGTCGTGTGCCGGTCGTGCGGTGCCATCGCCGACGTCGACTGCGCCGTCGGTGACACTCCCTGCCTGACGGCGACCGGCGACCAGGGCTTCTCGATCGACGAGGCCGAGGTCACCTACTGGGGCGTGTGTCCCGAGTGCGTCGCGGCACCAGCAACCGGATGACAGAGCCAGACATCGAGAAGAGGAGAAGGATCGACGTGACTGACCACGGCAGCGAGAGTGAAAACCCTGTCATTTCCCGCCCCCACTCCGGCCCGCGTTCGGCCCAGAACGAACCAGGACTGGTGGCCGAACCAGCCGAACCTGCAGGTTCTCCAGCAACACTCGCCGCGACCCAACCCGATGGGCGAGGACTTCGACTACGCCGAGGAGTTCAGGAACCTCGACGTCGAGGCGCTCAAGCAGGACCTCGTCGACCTGATGACGACGTCGCAGGACTGGTGGCCGGCCGACTACGGCCACTACGGGCCGCTCTTCATCCGGATGAGCTGGCACTCCGCCGGCACGTACCGCATCGAGGACGGCCGTGGCGGTGCCGGCGACGGCGCCCAGCGCTTCGCCCCCCTCAACAGCTGGCCCGACAACGCGAGCCTCGACAAGGCCCGCCGGTTGCTGTGGCCGGTCAAGCAGAAGTACGGCCGGAAGATCTCCTGGGCCGACCTCCTGGTCCTCGCCGGCAACGTCGCCCTGGAGTCGATGGGCTTCAAGACCTTCGGCTTCGGCTTCGGGCGAGAGGACATCTGGGAGCCCGAGGAGATCTTCTGGGGCCCTGAGGACACGTGGCTCGGAGACGAGCGCTACAGCGGCGACCGGGAGCTGACCGGTCCCTTCGGCGCCGTGCAGATGGGCCTGATCTACGTGAACCCGGAGGGCCCGAACGGCAACCCGGATCCGCTGGCTGCCGCACGGGACATCCGGGAGACCTTCCGTCGGATGGCGATGAACGACGAGGAGACAGTCGCGCTGATCGCCGGCGGCCACACGTTCGGCAAGACCCACGGCGCGGGCGACCCCAGCCTGGTCGGCCCCGAGCCCGAGGGCTGTCCCGTCGAGCATCAGGGCCTTGGCTGGAAGAGCGCCTTCGGCAGCGGCAAGGGCAGGGACGCGATCACCAGCGGGCTCGAGGGTGCCTGGACGCCCACCCCGATCACGTGGGACAACAGCTTCTTCGAGACCCTGTTCGGCTACGAGTGGGAGCTCACGGAGAGCCCCGCCGGCGCCAAGCAGTGGAAGCCGAAGGACCGCGCCGGGGCGGACGCCGTCCCGGACGCCCGAGGACCCCTCGGTCAGGCACGCCCCGATGATGCTGACGACGGACCTCGCGCTGCGCCTCGACCCGACCTACGAGCCGATCTCACGGCGTTTCATGGAGAACCCGGACCAGCTCGCTGAGGCGTTCGCCAAGGCCTGGTACAAGCTCCTGCACCGCGACATGGGCCCCGTCTCGCGCTTCCTCGGTCCCTGGGTCCCGGAGCCGCAGCTCTGGCAGGACCCCGTCCCGGCCGTGGACCACGACCTGGTCGACGACGGCGACATCGCTGCCCTCAAGGAGAAGCTCCTCGGATCGGGGCTGTCCATCTCGCAGCTGGTCTCGACCGCCTGGGCGTCGGCGGCGAGCTTCCGCGGCACCGACAAGCGTGGTGGGGCCAACGGGGCGCGGATCCGCCTCGAGCCGCAGAGGAGCTGGGAGGTCAACGACCCGGCCGAGCTCGCCACGGTGCTGCAGACCCTCGAGCAGATCCAGCAGGACTTCAACAGCTCACAGTCCGGCGGGAAGAAGGTCTCGCTGGCCGACCTGATCGTCCTGGGCGGGTGCGCGGCGGTCGAGCAGGCGGCGAAGAACGCCGGGCACGACGTCACGGTCCCGTTCGTTCCGGGGCGCACGGACGCCTCCCAGGAGCAGACCGACGTGGAGTCGTTCGCCGTGCTCGAGCCCAAGGCAGACGGGTTCCGCAACTACCTGCGTGCCGGCGAGAAGCTGCCGCCGGAGACCCTGCTGCTGGACCGGGCCAACATGCTGACGCTGACCGCTCCCGAGATGACGGTCCTGGTCGGCGGCATGCGCGCCCTCGGTGCGAATGTCGGGCGCACCCGGCACGGGGTCCTCACCGACCGGCCGGAGACGCTGACCAACGACTTCTTCGTGAACCTGCTCGACATGGGCACGGAGTGGAAGCCGTCCGCGTCGGCCGAGACCGTGTTCGACGGCCGGGATCGCGCCACGGGCGAGGTCAGGTGGACCGCCACCACCGTCGACCTCGTCTTCGGTTCGAACTCCCAGCTCCGAGGCATCGCGGAGGTCTACGCCAGTGACGACGCGCAGGAGAAGTTCGTCCAGGACTTCGTCGCGGCGTGGGACAAGGTGATGAGCCTGGACCGGTTCGACCTCGCCTGACGCGGAGGGGGCCCGGTCGCCGAGGACGAGTCCGGGCCCCCACCGGCGACGGCCGATGCCGAGCGTCATCGCCGCCCGCTCAGTCGCAGTCCAGGGCCCGGCAGATGAGGCTGGTGCACCCGTACATCGAGCACAACGAGCGGCAGACGCTGCATCGGGACGCGGTGTCGTGCTGGTGCTGAACGGCGAGGCTCATGAGAGTCATGGCTCCATGCTCAGGAACACGACGGCACCGGGACGGGACCAAGGTCCTGTGAGGCGCGTAACACCGCGGCACGTCTGCAACACCGGCGGGTGTGCACCCAGCACCACGGCGACGGAACGACGCCCATCCTCGGGTGCGCGAATATCCCTGACCGTGCTTGCGATTCACGCGCCGAGATGAAAGCGTGGGTCACCCTTCGCGCGCTGGACAGCGAATCTCGCGGACCGTGGACGCCGGACCCTAGACTGTCGTTGTCCTGTCTGTCGGATCCGGCCTCGGATCACGGACGAGAGGGAGACGATGGCGTGACCGTCCCACAGACGGGCATCTTTGCGCTCGGCAACCTCGCTCACACCTACCTCGAGCTCGACCTTCGCGACCCGGCAGCTGCTCCCGCCCTGGTGGACGCCGTTGCCGACCTGTCCGAGCCGCGCACGACGATGGGCGGGGTGAACCTGGTGACCGGATTTCGCCCGGAGCTGTGGCGTGCGGTCGCGCCGGACCGGTCGCCTCGGGACCTCCACGGCTTCGTCGAGCCGGTCGTCGGGATCGAAGGCTTCAGCATGCCGGCCACCCAGCACGACCTCGTGCTCTGGGTAGCGGGCGGCTCCAACGACGTCGTCTTCGATGCCGCCCTCGGCATGATCGCGGCCCTGGCTGAGCTGGCCGGCCTGGCCGAGGAGACCGTGAGCTGGTCCTACCATCGCGATCTCGACCTCACGGGGTTCATCGACGGCACCGAGAACCCCTCACTGCTGGTCGCCCCCCAGCAGGTGCTGGTGCCACAGGGCTCGCCTGGTGCCGGCGGATCCGTCCTCCTGCTGCAGAAGTGGGTGCACGACGCCGCCGCCTGGAGCACGTTGAGCCGAGAGCAGCAGGAACGGGTGATCGGACGGACCAAGCAGGACAGCGTGGAGCTGTCCGACCGACCCGTGACCTCGCACGTGGCGCGCACCGACCAGGACGAGTTCGGCCACATCTTCCGGCGGAACACGCCGTACGGCTGGGTGGGTGAGCACGGCACCATGTTCGTCGGGATCAGTGCCGACCAGGCGCCCCTGGTCGCCATGCTGGAGAGCATGGCTGGGCTGTACGGCGTGCGCGACGAGCTGACGCGGTACGCCAGGCCCCTCACCGGCGCGTACTACTTCCTCCCGTCCGCCGAGGACGTCCTGGCCTTCGCCACCTCAGCTGCCTGAGCCCCCG
>CAWHHB010000002.1:0-31291 GCA_963828995.1 uncultured Actinomycetota bacterium | reverse complement strand
GCGCGAGTGGAAGTCCTGCTGCGCGGCCTCGAGGCCCTCGGCGACGAGCCGCTCGGCGGCGTCGGCGCCGTCCGAGAGCAGGAACGGCAGCTCGGTGCGCTCGGTCGGCGGAGAAGTCCTTGCAGGACGAAGGCGGCCGGGTCCATCCGGCCGGGCGGGCGGCCGATGCCGACCCGCACCCGGAGGTAGTCGCGGGTGCCGAGCGGACTTGCTGATCGAGCGCAGCCCGTTGTGGCCGCCCTCGCCCCCGCCGCGCTTGAGCCGCACCGACGGCGAAGGGGATGTCGAGCTCGTCGTGCACGACGATCAGCCGCTCGACGGGGATCTTGTAGAAGCTCATCAGCCCGGCGACCGGGCCGCCGGACTCGTTCATGTACGACAGCGGCGGTCGCGATGACCGCGCTGGGGCCGGGCGCCCCGCCGGGCAGCACGCCGAGGCGGACCTCGGCGACGACTGCCCGCGCCTTGTGCGAGCGCAGGCTCGCACTGGCGCGGGCAGCCAGCTCGTCGATGACCATGGCGCCGACGTTGTGCCGGTTGCCGGCGTACGTCGGGCCGGGGTTGCCCAGCCCGACGATCAGCCAGGGCTGTCGGTGGAGCCATGGGTGGGGACGCAGGAGTGAGCCGACCGGAGCGGTCGGCTCAGGCCTCGTCGGTGCTCTCGGCGGCAGCGGCGGGAGCCTCGGCAGCCTCGGTCTCGGCCTGCGGGGCCTCGTGCTCGATGCCGGCCTCGGCCTCGGCCTCGGCGAGCTCGGCCTCCAGCGCCTCGGCGGTGATCGCCGCGGTGATGTTGACGACGAGGATCTCGGGGTCGGTGACCAGCGCGGCACCCTCGGGCAGGACCAGGTCGGACGGCGTGGATCTGCGTGCCGGCCGCGCAGGCCCTCGATCGAGACCTCGATGCTCTCGGGGATGTGGGTCGCCTCGACCTCGAGCTCGACGGTCTGGTTCTCCACGGTGACGACGGTGCTCGATGGCGGCCTCGCCGACGATGTGGACCTGGACGTCGACGGTGACCTTCTCGCCGCGGCGCACGACGACGAGGTCGACGTGCTCGATGACCGGCTTGATCGGCGTCGCGCTGGACGTCCTTGGCCAGGGCCAGCTGGGTCTTGCCGTCGATCTCGATGGACAGCAGGGCGTTGGCCGCCTTCAGCGCCAGCATCGTCTCGTGGCCCGGGAGGGTGATGTGCAGCGGGCTCGGTGCCGTGGCCGTACATCACGGCGGGGATCTGGTGGGCGCGGCGGATGCGGCGGGCCGCACCCTTGCCGAACTCGGTGCGGGTCTGGGCGACGAGCTTGGTCTCGGACACGTGTACTCTCCTGGTCGCGTCGGTGCCTGCGCGGCGGCCGAGAGGCGCGCAGGCGGTGCGGAAGCGGCAGATGGTGCGGTGGGGCCTCGGCGCGGGACGCGGCACGACACGGGCAGATCACGTGCGGCCGCCCGACGCGAGCCGGGCGCCACCGCGTCGATCACGGACCTGGGGCTCGTCCTGCTCAGCCCTGCATCGTCCCTCGCCGAGGCAACCAGAAGAGTCTAGGCGACCGGCCGCGGCGAGCGGAAATCGCGCCACCCGACGAGGTGCGTCAGGCGTGGCCGTCGAACAGGCTGGTGACCGAGCCGTCGTCGAACACCTCGCGGATCGCCTGGCTGATCAGCGGGGCGATCGACAGCACGGTGAGCTTGTCGAACTGGCGCTCCGTCGGCGATCGGCAGCGTGTTGGTGACGACGACCTCCTGGGCCACGCGAGTTCTTCAGCCGGTCGACGGCCGGCCCGGACAGGATCGCGTGCGTCGCCGCGACGATGACGTCCGGCGGCGCCGTCCTTCATCAGGGCGTCGGCGGCGTGGCGTGATCGTGCCGCCGGTGTCGATCATGTCGTCGACCAGGATGCACGAGCGCGGCCCTTGACCTCACCGACGACGCGGTTGGCGACGCTCTCGTTGGGCCGGGTGATGTCGCGGGTCTTGTGGATGAAGGCCAGCGGCGCACCGCCGAGACGGCTCGACCACTGCTCGGCCACCCGGATCCGGCCGGCGTCGGGCGAGACGACGGTGAGCGTTCGACGTGTCGACTCGGCTGCGCACGTAGCTCGGTGAGGATCGGCAGGGCCATCAGGTGGTCGACCGGGCCGTCGAAGAAGCCCTGGATCTGCGCGGTGTGCAGGTCGACGCCATCAGCCGGTCGGCGCCGGCCGTCTTGAACAGGTCGGCCATCAGCCGGGCCGAGATCGGCTCGCGGCCGCGGTGCTTCTTGTCCTGGCGGGCGTAGCCGTAGAACGGCAGCGACCACGGTGATCCGCTTGGCCGAGGCGCGCTTGAGCGCGTCGACCATGATCAGCTGCTCCATGATCCACTCGTTGACCGGCGCGCGTGTGGCTCTGGATGACGAACGCGTCGGCAGCCGCGCACCGACTCCTGGAAGCGCATGTAGATCTCGCCGTTGGCGAACTCGTACGCCGTCGTCGGCACGAGCTCGATGCCGAGCTGGTAGGCGACCTCCTCGGCGAGCTCGGGGTGCGCCCGGCCGGAGAAGCACCATGAGGTTCTTCTCCGGGGTGAGCTTGAGGCCGGTCATGGTGCGGTCGTCCCTTCGGTGGGGTCCTGCGCGTCGTCGGGGGACGGTGGCGCGTCGGCGCGGGCGAGGGCGCGCCGGCGTCGGCGGCGCCATGGCGGCCTCGGCGGCGGCGTGCCGGCCCGCTTGTCCTGCACCCAGCCCTCGAGGTTGCGCTGCGGCGCCACGTTGACGCCAGCGCCCCCGGCGGCACGTCCTTGCGGACGACGGTGCCGGCGCCGGTGTAGGCGCCGTCGCCGACGGTGACCGGGGCGACGAACATGTTGTCCGACGCCGGTGCGGGCAGTGCGAGCCGATCGTGGTGCGGTGCTTGTTGACGCCGTCGTAGTTGACGAAGACGCTGGCCGCGCCGATGTTGGACTGCTCGCCGATCGTCGCGTCGCCCACGTAGGACAGGTGCGGCACCTTGGAGCCGGCGCCGATCGCGGCGTTCTTGGTCTCGACGAACGTGCCGATCTTGCCCTTGGCGCCGAGCTCGGTGCCCGGGCGCAGGTAGGCGAACGGCCCGACGCGTGGCGCCGGCGCCGATGACCGCGAGCGAGCCGTGCGTGCGCACGACGCTGGCGCCGTCGCCGACCTCGACGTCGGTCAGCGTGGTGTCCGGGCCGACGGTGACGCCCGTCGCCGATCGTCGGTCGCGCCGTGCAGCTGGGTCTGCCGGGTAGGATCGTCACGTCGCGGCCGAGGCTCACGTCGACGTCGACCCAGGTGGTGGCCGGGTCGACCACCGTGACGCCCTCGCGCATCCAGCCCTCGACGATCCGGCGGTTCAGCTCGGCGCCGCAGCCGGGCCAGCTGCACCCGGTCGTTGACGCCCTCGATCTGCCACGAGGTCCTCGATCAGCGTGCGCGCCGCACCCGCAGCGCCCTCGGTCCGGGCGATCGCCAGCACGTCGGTGAGGTACTTCTCGCCCTGCGCGTTGTCGGTGCCGACCTGGCCAGCGCCTCGCGCAGCACGGTCGGCGTCGAACGCGTAGATGCCGGAGTTGATCTCGGTGATCGCCCGCTGCTCGTCGGTGGCGTCCTTCTGCTCGACGATCCCGGCACACCGAGCCGTCGGCGTCGCGCAGGATCCGGCCGTAGCCGGTCGGGTCGGGCAGCGTCGGTGGTGAGCACCGTCACGGCGCTGCCGCTCGGCGGGGTGCGCCTCGAGCAGCTCGTGCAGCGTCTCGGCGGACAGCAGCGGCACGTCGCCGTACGTCACGAGCACGGTGCCGTCGAGGTCGCCGCGGCAGGGCGTCGAGGGCGCACTCGGTGGCCCGCCCGGTGCCCTTGACCTCGTCCTGGTCGGCGATGACGGCGTCCGGCGGTCGACCTCGGCGACGTGCGCCGCGACGAGGTCGCGCTCGTGCCGGACGACGACCGAGCAGGTGCTCGGCGCCGGTGCCGCGGGCGGCGGCGATGGCGTGGCCGAGCAGCGTGCGCCCGCCGATGGTGTGCAGGACCTTGGGGACGGCCGACTTCATGCGGGTGCCCTCGCCTGCGGCGAGGACGATGACGGCGGCAGGACGGGCGATAGTCACGCGGACGAGCTCCTGAAGGAGTGCGGAGTCAGGACCGGCAACGCGTCCGGGACTCCGGGCTGCGCCGCCTTTGCCATGCTACCCGCCGCGGGGCCGTGCTCCGCGACTGCGCACCCCGCCGCGAGCGGCCGGCAGGCCTCGCGCAGGGCGCTGGACTAGGGTCGCCAGCACGTTGTCGAGCGAGAGGACCAGCATGTCCGCACGCACCACACCACCGTTCCGCGCCGACCACGTCGGCAGCCTGCTGCGGCCGGCCGCGCTGCTCGAGGCCCGCCGGCGGCACAGCCTCGGCGAGGTCACCGACGAGCAGCTGCGGGCCGTCGAGGACGAGAGCATCCAGGCCGCCGTACGCCTGCAGGAGGAGGTCGGCCTGCAGTCGGCGACCGACGGCGAGTTCCGGCGCACCTCCTGGCACATGGACTTCATCTACCAGCTCGGCGGCATCCGCCCGACGCAGGAGCAGCTGCAGGTCCACTTCCGCAACGAGCAGGGCGAGCTCGACTTCCAGTCCGCCGCCCTCGAGGTGCACGACCGGGTCACGCTGCAGGACACGATCTTCGCCGACGCCTTCTCGTTCCTGAAGCAAGACGGTGACCACCGCCGTGCCCAAGCTCACCATCCCCTCCCCCAACATGGTCCACTACCGCGGCGGCCGGGCGGCCATCAACGCCGACGTCTACCCCGAGCTGGACGGCTTCTGGGACGACCTGGCCGCCGCGTACGCGCGAGGAGGTGCGGCGCCTCGGGCGAGCTCGGCTGCACCTACCTGCAGCTGGACGACACCAGCCTGGCCTACCTCAACGACCCCAGGCAGCGGGCGATGGTCGCCGAGCAGCGGCGGCGACGCCGAGCACCAGCACGAGCGCTACATCCGGCAGATCAACGCCGCCCTCGCCGGCCGGCCGGAGGACATGCACGTCACCACCCACCTGTGCCGGGGCAACTTCCGCTCCTCCTGGGCGGCCGAGGGCGGCTACGACTTCGTCGCCGAGGCGCTGTTCTCCCAGCTCGAGGTCGACGGCTTCTTCCTGGAGTACGACGACGAGCGGTCCGGCACGTTCGCGCCGCTGCGCTTCGTGCCGCCGGGCAAGGCGGTCGTGCTCGGCCTGGTCACCACCAAGCGGGGCGCGCTGGAGGACAAGGACACGCTCAAGCGGCGGATCGACGAGGCCAGCAGGTACGTCCCGCTGGAGCAGCTCTGCCTGTCACCGCAGTGCGGCTTCTCCTCCACGGTCGAGGGCAACACCCTCACCGCCGAGGAGCAGGCGGCCAAGCTGCGGCTCGTCGTGGAGACGGCGGCCGAGGTCTGGGGCTAGGCCCCGCCCGACGCCGTTCGCCGCCGGCCCCGGCCCCCTGCTCGATCGAGCAGGGTCCGGGCCGCCGGTCTCACATCGGGTAGGTGGGCAGCGACCCGCGGACGGTGACCCACTGGGTGTCGGTGAACGCGTCGAGGTTGGCCTGCGCCCCGCCCTGCCGCGAGCCGGTGCCGGAGTCCAGGACGCCGCCGAACGGCACGGTCGCCTCGTCGTTGACCGTCTGGTCGTTGATGTGCACCAGGCCGGACGGGATGCGGGCCGCGATCTCCAGGCCGCGCATGACGTCGCGGGTCAGGATGCCCAGGGAGAGCCCGTAGTCGCTGTCGTTCGCGAGGGCGACCGCCTCCTCGACCGTGTCGAAGCGGACCACCGGCGCGACCGGTCCGAAGATCTCCTGCCGGTACGCCGGGCTGCCGGTCGGCACGTCCGCCAGCACCGTCGGCCGGTAGTACAGGTCCTCGTAGGTGCCGCCGGCGGCGAGCCGGGCGCCCTCGGCCGACGCGTGCCGTCACCAGGTCGTGGATCTTGTCGCGCTGCCCGCGGTCGATGACCGGGCCGAGCGCGACCGTGCCGGTGGTGGGGTCGCCCACCGGCAGCCGGTCGGCCCGGGCGGCGAGTGCGTCGACGTACGCGTCGGCGACCCCGCTCTGGACCAGGTGCCGTCCGGCCGTCATGCAGACCTGGCCCTGGTGGGCGAAGGACCCCCAGGCCCCGACCGAGGACGCGGCCTCGGGGTCGACGTCGTCCAGCACCAGCAGCGCCGAGTTGCCGCCGAGCTCGAGGTGCACCCGCTTGAGGTGCTGGGCGGCGAGCGCGCCGACCGCGCGGCCGGCCCGGGTGGAGCCGGTGAAGGCGATCACCCGCACGGACCGCTCGACGACCAGGGCCTCGCCCACGTCGGCGCCGCCGGGCAGCACGTGCAGCACCCCGTCCGGCAGGCCCGCCTCGGCGAGGATCTGCGCGATGACGGCGCCGCCGCTGACCGCGGTGCGCGGGTCCGGCTTGAGCAGCACCGCGTTGCCGAGGGCGAGGGCCGGGGCGACCGCCCGGATGGCGAGGATGGTCGGCACGTTGAACGGCGCGATCACCCCGACCACCCCGACCGGCAGCCGCCGCGCGAGGCTGAGCCGGGGCTGGGCGGAGCGCAGCAGCTCGCCGTACGGCGCGGAGGCGAGCGCCGACGCCTCGTAGCACTCCTGCGCGGAGGTCATCACCTGGAAGCCGCCGAACGGGCCGATCGCCCCGGTCTCGCGCATCAGCCAGCCGGTGATCTCCTCCTCGTGCTGGTGCCACAGGTCACCGGCCCGGCGCAGGACCGCGGCCCGCTCGGTGTACGGCGCGTCGGCCCAGGCGCGTTGCGCGTCGGCGGCGCGGGCGGCGGCGCGGCTCACGTCGGCGGGGGTCGCCATCCCCATCTCGCCCAGCGTCTCGCCGGTGGCGGGCGACACGACCGGATAGGCCGCTCCCGACCCCTTGGTCCAGCCGTCCGAGAAGATCCTGCCCTGCCAGTCCGACTCCTGCAGCAACGACATCGCGCACCTCCGAAAGGGACCGGGCGACGGGATCGCCCTCTCTCGCGACCCTAGTTCAGCCGCCGCGCCGCCGCGCCGGATTCACCGGCGCGCTGCCCGGAGCGGACTGCGCAGCCCGTCCTGTCGCGCCCACATCGTGTCCTCGAATCGAGACAGTCCGCCATCGGTGCTTGACTCGGCGGACGCCGCACGACGACACGGGGAAGGCTTCGCCATGACCACCGCACCACCTGAATCCCGTTCTCTGGACTGGATCACCAGGCTCATATCGCTCGACACCACCAGCCGCAACTCGAACCTCGAGCTGATCGACCTCGTCGCCGAGGAGATGCGCCGGCACGGCCTGGCACCGACGATCCTGCCCAACGAGGACGGGACCAAGGCCAACCTGCTGGCCACGATCGCGGCCCACGGACGGCAGCACCGATGGCGGCGTCGTCCTGTCGGGGCACACCGACGTCGTGCCGGTCGACGGACAGGACTGGCAGACCGAGCCGTTCGAGCCGCAGGTCCGTGACGGACGCCTCTACGGCCGCGGCGCGGCCGACATGAAGAGCTTCATCGGCGTCATCGTGGCAGCGCCTGCCCTCGCTCGTCGCGGCGCGGCTCACCGAGCCGGTGCACATCGCGCTCTCCTACGACGAGGAGGTCGGCTGCGGCGGTGGCGCGCAGCTCGTCCAGGACCTCGTGGCCAGCGGGCTGCGGCCCTCCACCTGCATCGTCGGCGAACCCACCAGCATGCGGGTCATCGCCGCCCACAAGTCGATCAACCTGGTCGAGATCACGTTCCGCGGCAAGGCCGCCCACTCGTCGCTGACGCCCCAGGGCGTCAACGCGATCGAGTACGCCTCGCGCGCAGTCGTGTTCATCCGTCAGCTGGCCGACGAGTTCAAGGCAGTCCGGGCCGTACGACGACGCGTACGTCGTGCCGTTCACCACGGCCAGCGTCAACATCGTGAACGGCGGCATCGCCGCCAACACCGTCCCCGACCTGTGCACCGTCCAGCTCGAGTTCCGCAGCATCTCCGGGCGTGGACGCGCACGAGGTCCTGGGCCGGATCAGCGCGCACTGCGACGAGCTGCAGGAGCAGATGCGGCAGGAGCACCCCGAGGCCGGCGTCGAGGTCCGGACCCTGGCCATGGTGCCGGGCCTGGACACCGGCAGGTCGAGCCCGGCCCTGGCGCTCGGCGCCCTGCTCGGTGGCACGCCGTCGACCGACAAGGTCACCTACGGCACCGAGGCCGGGCTGTTCCAGGCGGCGGGCATCGAGACGGTGGTGTGCGGCCCCGGCGACATCCAGCAGGCGCACGCGCCCAACGAGTTCATCGAGCTGAGCCAGATCCGGGCCTGCGAGGACCTCCTCGACCGCCTGGTGCAGCACCTCGACGCCGGCACCACGGACGGAGCACCCGCATGAGCACCACGACATCGTTGCACGACGGACGTCACCGCCGACGAGCGGGCGAGGGTCAGGCGGGCCGTCGTGGCCTCGTCGGTCGGCAACGCGCTCGAGTGGTTCGACGTCATCGTCTACGCCTCGTTCGCGGTCGTCATCAGCAAGCTGTTCTTCCCCACCCAGCAGGGTGTCACCGGCCTGCTGCTGACGTTCGGCACGTTCGCGATCTCCTACCTGATCCGCCCGATCGGGGCCATGGTGATCGGTGCGTACGGCGACCGGGCGGGACGCAAGCAGGCGCTGTCGCTGACCATCTTCGCGATGATGCTCGGCACCGGGATCATGGCGCTGGCGCCCACGGCCGCCTCCATCGGCGCCTGGGCCGGCGTCGTCCTCCTCGCCTCACGCCTGCTGCAGGGGTTCTCGGCCGGAGGCGAGTTCGGCACTGCCACAGCGTTCCTCATCGAGAACGCCCCGGGGCGCAGGGCGTTCTACGCCAGCTGGCAGGTGGCCACGCAGGGTGCCGCGATGTTCCTCGCCTCGGCATTCGGGTTCGGCCTGAACACGTGGCTCACCCAGGACCAGCTGGAGTCGTGGGGCTGGCGGGTGCCGTTCTTCTTCGGCCTGCTGGTCGGGCCGGTCGGCCTCTACATCCGGATGCGGATGGACGAGACGCCGGAGTTCCTCCGCGCCGACAAGGTGCGGTCGCCGCTGTGGCAGACCCTGTCGCGGCACACGGCACAGCTGCTCACCACGGCGGCGGTGGTCGGGCTGGCGTCCATCTCGGTCTACCTCATCCTCTTCATGCCGACGTTCGCCGTGAAGAGCCTGGGCCTGCCCGGCTACGCCGGCTACCTCGGCGGCATGATCAGCGGGCTGGTCACCCTGGTCGGGGTGCCGTTCGTCGGCACCCTCGCCGACCGGGTCGGCCCCGCCCCGGTGATGCGCGCGACGGCGGTCGCCGCGATCGTGCTGCCCTGGCCGCTGTTCAAGGTCCTGCTGGACCACCCGAGCGTGGCGACCCTCACCGTGGTCCAGATCGTCCTCGGCGTCCTCATGGCGTTCTACTTCGGCCCGCTCCCGGCGCTGATGTCCGACCTGTTCCCGGTGAGCCTGCGCAGCACCGGGCTCTCGGTCTCCTACAACCTCGGCGTCACGCTGTTCGGCGGCTTCGCGCCGCTGATCCTGGCGTGGCTGGTGGACCGGACCGGCTCCCTCTACGCACCGAGCTACTACTACATGGCCGTCGCGGTGGTGTCGCTGACGGGGTTGCTCATCGTCCGCGCCAAGGGTTGGCTACCGGTGAGGCAGCCCGCGTAGCGAGACCCGCTGCGCGCCGATCGTCGTGGGCGAGCCCCGGGCCGGACCGGGGCTCGCCCACCAACGCAGCGGAGGCAAGCGTGATGAGAAAGATCATCCTGATGATGTCGGTGTCGCTCGACGGCTTCATGGAGGGACTCCACCGCGAGCTCGACTGGCACCTGGTCGACGACGAGCTGCACACCCACTTCAACGAGGAGCTCGCCGCGATGGGCGCCTTCCTCAACGGGCGCGTCACCTACGAGCTGATGGCCGCGTTCTGGCCGACGGCGGACGCGGACCCCTCCAGCACCGGGCCGATGGTCGAGTTCGCCCGCATCTGGCGGGACAAGCCCAAGTACGTGTTCTCCCGGACCCTGGAGCGGGCCGACTGGAACACCACCGTGGTCCCTCGCCTCGGCACCGACGAGGTGATGGAGCTCAAGGCGCAGCCCGGCGGCGACCTGGTGGTCGGCGGCGCCGACCTCGCCGCGGCCTTCATGCGCCGCGACCTGATCGACGAGTACCGGCTCTACGTCCACCCGGTGGTCCTCGGAGGGGGCAAACCCCTGTTCCCGGCCTCCGAGGCCAGGATCGAGCTGCAGCTGGCCGAGACGCGGACCTTCGGCAACGGCGTCGTCCTCCTGCGCTACCAGCGCCCCCGCGCGTCCGTCGATGCCACGGACGGCCCGGCCCACTGAGCTGCGGCTCACCCGCGGCTGGCGAACGCCTCCGCCAGCTCGGCCTTGTCCGTTCCTGCCGCGAGGAGCAGCCGCAGCAGCACCCTGGCCTTGAACGGGTCGAGCAGGCCACCGTTGACGAGTCCGCGTCGCTGCAGGTCCGTCTCCGACCCGATGGCCCCGTACGTGTGTCGAAGCACCGACCCACTGCCGGTCCGCGAGGTCAGCACGACGGGGATGCGTCCTGCCAGCTCACCGAGCACCGGGGCCATCGAGGCGGGCACGTGCCCGACACCGAACCCCGCGACGACCAGGCCGTCATGGGTGTCGGCGACACCGCGCAGCAGCGCTCCGTCGTCGTCGAGGGAGACCGTGTAGAGCGCCACGCGCGTCGCCTCCACCCGTGCCGTCAGGGGCCACGGCAACGGTCGCAGCCGCTCGGGGCGCGCGAGCACGCGGACGCGCCCTTCGGCCACGTGACCGATCGCGCCCACGTTGGGTGACCCGAAGGTCGCCGTACTCGTGCTGTGCTGCTTGCGGACCCATCGCGCAGCGTGGATCTCGTCGTTGAAGGTGACCAGGGCCCCCAGGTCACGCGCCTCCGCGCGACGCGGCGACCTGGGCTGCGGCGAGCAGGTTCGCCGGGCCGTCCGGTCCGGCGAGCGTCGGGTTGCGCATGGCGCCGGTGAGGACGAACGGCTGGCGATGCGGCCAGACCAGGTCGACCAGGAACGCGGTCTCCTCGAGGGTGTCCGTGCCCTGGGTCAGGACGACCCCGGTCGCGCCGGCCTCGACCGCACGCGACGCCTCGTGCACGACATCGAGCACCTGCGTGAAGGTCAGGCTGGCGCTCGGCACGGCCTGGACGTCGTGGACGTCGAGCTCCTCGCCGAGGTCGGCGAGGCCGGGCACCGCGGCCGTCAGGTCCCGGCCGGTGAGGCGGGTGACGACGCCACCGTCCCGGCCCGGGTCCACCCCGGCCATCGAGATCGTGCCGCCGAGGGTGAAGAGGGCCAGGGACATGGCGCGAACTCTCGCACAGCGAGGCGCATCCGGGTCGACCACGCTGACGACGGCGCCACCTCACCCGCTCGCACCGCGGGCCTGAGCCGTGCATCTTTGGACACGGCTGAGCAGTTGCGACAGGGTGACGGCATGCGCTCTCGAACGGACGGCATGTGGTGGGGAACCGCGATCGAGGCACCGGATCCCAGCGCCCTGGCGAGCTTCTACTCCGAGCTGCTCGGTTGGCCCATCGGTCACGAGGAACCGGGGACGGCCATCCTCGCCGCGCCTGAGGGGTCGATCTACATCGTGTTCCAGCAGGCCACCGACTACCGGGCCCCCACGTGGCCGCCCGCAGACGGGGAACAGCGTCCGATGATGCACTTCGACTTCCAGGTCGGCGACCTCGACTCCGCGGTCAGTGACGCCCTCGCCCTCGGCGCGACCGTGGCCGGCCACCAACCGCAGGACAACGTCCGGGTGCTCCTCGACCCAGCCGGCCACCCGTTCTGCCTCTGCCGGGACGACGGCTGATCGACACGAGAACGGAGAGGATCTTCCTCTCCGTTCTCAACGTATAGCGCACCTGGGGCCTTGCGGCAAGGCCCTGGTCGTGCCTCAGAATCGCCGACCAGGGCCAGTACCAACGGACATGGGAGTGGCGCAGTGCTTGTGTTGTCATCGTTCGACCTTCCCGACCGCCTCGCCGCCAAGGCCGACCCGAGGCTGATCGCCGGCGACGAGCAGCACTTCGCCGCCATCGCGGAGAGCCTCGAGCGGTCGATCGCCGACCTCTCCGAGCGACTCGACGCCGAACGCAGGGCGCCCGGCGGCTCCGGCCAGGAGGCGATGGACCGGGACCTGGAGGTCCACCGGCTGACCGCCCGCCTGCGCGCCCTGCGTCGCTTCGGCCTGGACCTGTGTCTCGGCCACATGGTCGGCGCGGCCGACCATGCCGAGCCGGTGTACGTCGGCCGGCTCGGACTCACGGACGCCGCGGGTCGTCGGCTGCTCATCGACTGGCGCTCGCCCGCGGCCGAACCGTTCTTCGGCGCGACCCATGCCAACCCGATGGGGCTGGCCAGCCGCCGCCGGTACCGCTGGACGCGTGGCCGGGTCAGCGACTACTGGGACGAGGTCTTCACCTCGGACGGGTTCGGCGGGCACGCCGCGGCGCTCGACGACCAGTCCGCCTTCATCGCCAGCCTCGGCAGCCACCGGTCGCCCCGGATGCGCGACGTGCTCGGCACCATCCAGGCCGACCAGGACGCGATCATCCGCGCGGGGTCCCGCGGCCCCCTCGTCGTCGACGGTGGCCCGGGCACGGGGAAGACCGTCGTCGCGCTGCACCGCACGGCGTACCTCCTCTACTCCGACCCTCGGCTCGGGCATCGCCGGGGCGGCGTGCTGTTCGTGGGTCCGCACCAGCCCTACCTGGCCTACGTCGCCGACGTCCTGCCCAGCCTCGGTGAGGAGGGCGTCCAGACCTGCACCCTGCGCGACCTCGTACCGGAGGGAGCCGCGGCGCCGCTCGAGAGCGACCCGGAGGTCGCGCGGCTGAAGTCGTCCGCGGACATGGTGAAGGCGATCGAGCCGGCGGTCCGGCTCTACGAGGAGCCACCCACCGAGGGGATGGAGGTCGAGACCCCCTGGGCCGACGTCTGGCTGAGCGCCGCCGACTGGGCCGAGGCGTTCGACGCGCCAGAGCCCGGCACCCCGCACAACGAGGCGCGCGACCAGGTCTGGGACGCGCTGGTCGCGATCCTCGTCGACAAGCACGACGACGAGGACGTGTCGCCGGAACAGATCGGCGCCGCCCTCCGCCGGAACTCCGAGCTGGTCGGTGCCCTCACCAGGGCGTGGCCCATGATCGAACCGACGGACCTCGTCGGCGACCTGTGGGAGGTGCCCGCCTACCTGCGCAGGTGTGCTCCCTGGCTCGGACCGGGACGAGGTCCGCCGGCTGCAGCGCACGGACGCCCGGGCCTGGACGGTCTCCGACCTGCCGCTCCTGGACGCCGCCCGGCAGCGGCTCGGCGACCCGGAGGCGTCACGACGCAGGCACCGGCAGGAGGCCACCGTCGCGGCTGAACGGGAGCTCATGGACCGGGTGGTCGACGACCTGGTCGCGGCCGACGACTCCGAGATGCTGGTGATGTCGATGCTGCGCGGGCAGGACCTGCAGGACCGCCTGGTCGACGAGGCCGCCCTGCCCGGCGCCGACCCGGACCTGCTGGCTGGTCCGTTCGCGCACATCGTCGTGGACGAGGCGCAGGAGCTGACCGACGCGGAGTGGCAGATGCTGCTGCTGCGCTGTCCGTCCCGGAGCTTCACCATCGTCGGGGACCGGGCCCAGGCCAGGCACGGGTTCACGGAGTCGTGGCAGGAACGCCTCGAGCGGATCGGGCTGGACCGGGTCAACCTCGCGTCCCTGACCATCAACTACCGGACGCCGGAAGAGGTCATGGCCGAAGCCGAGCCGGTCATCCGGGCCGCGCTCCCGGACGCCAACGTGCCGACCTCCATCCGCGAGAGCGGCGTGCCGGTCGTGCACGGATCCGCCTCGGACCGGGACAGGATCCTCGACACCTGGCTCGCCGCGCACGCCGAGGGTGTCGCCTGCGTCATCGGCGACCCCACGTTCCGGGCGACGCCCCGGGTCCGATCGCTGACCCCGGAGCTGGTCAAGGGGCTCGAGTTCGACCTGGTCCTCCTCATCGACCCCGAGGCGTTCGGCACGGGCATCGAAGCAGCGGTCGACCGTTATGTGGCGATGACCCGAGCGACCCACCAGCTGGTCATCCTCACGAGCTCCGGACCGAGGGATTGACGTAGACCAGCCCCATCTGGACGTCGGCCAGGGGGTTCTCGAGCTCGCGGTCACGGAGAAAGCGATGGTCCCCACCCCCCGGACAGGGGATCATCTGGGCGTGCTCTCCGACCTCTGGCCCCTGTTCGATCTGACGGTGCAGACCTCCCGGCTGGAGCTTCGCCTCCCGCGTGAGCAGGAGATCGCCGAGCTCGCGACCGTCGCCGGCAAGGGGGTCCACCACCCGGGTGAGCGGCCGTTCCTCACCCCCTGGACGACCGGTGACCCACAGGACCGGGCTCGCTTCGTCCTCCAGGAGCACTGGAGCCAGCTCGGCACCTGGAGCACCAGCGCCTGGCGACTCGGGCTGGGAGTGTTTCTCGACGATCGACCGCTGGGCATCGTGACCTTGCGCGCGCGGGACTTCCCGGTGGTCCGCGAGGTGACCACGTCGTCGTGGCTGGGACTCGAACACCATGGCAGGGGCTACGGCACCGAGGCACGCGTCGGGCTGCTGACGCTCGCGTTCGACCACTTGGGCGCCGACGCCGCACTCACCGAGGTGTTCCAGGACAACCACTCCTCGCAGGGTGTCTCCCGCAAGCTGGGCTACGAACCGGATGGCATCTCCCGAGACGCCCGTGGTGACGAGGTCGTGGTCTCCGACCGCCTGCGCCTCACCCGTCAGAAGTGGCAGTCGCAGCCACCGGCCGACGCCAGAGCCGTCGGGTTTGCCGGGTGCCGTCTCCTGTTCGGGCTGTGACACCAGACTGATCTGCCGCGGTCACGGGGCGTGCGCGGCGACTCGGATGATGCTCGCTCCGGACCGTGTCGCGCCTTCAGACTCGACGGCGAACGTGAGGTTGTAGAACCCGCTGGCCGCGTCGGCGGGAACGACCAGAGTGGAGGTCGGTGCACCGCCGGTCCTGTCAGTGGTCCGAACCGGTGTGGCGGTTGCCGCGGCCACTGGGCTGGAAGCCGTCTTCAGGCTGTTGACGTCGGGATACGGGCCCGACAGTGAGGCCGAGAGCGTGACTGAGCCAGCGTTGGACGAGGCGGAGGGCGGACCAGCGGAGACGATCCAGTGCACCTGGACCACGTCCCCGGGATGGCGAACCGGCGCAATGTCGGCCTGCTTGCAGCAGGTGTACGTGACGGTGGCGTGGTGGACGCCCTGGGCGTGATCGGCACGCTGACCGCAGCCGGCCAGCGCCAACCCCGCAGCGAGCACCACCCCTGGCACCAACGCGCCGTGATGAGAACGCATTTCACACCCCCGCCTGTCAGGATCCCGTGCGGCTGATCAGCCGATCTGCGCGCGGGGAGTCCGGGCCGCTTGTGACACCCGGAGCATAGAGCGGGCCACTCCCGGTGGCCCAGCAGTTGAGGCAGGCCGGAGCGTTTCTCGCCGTGAGATGCTTCGTCGGTCCGACCCGTTCTGAGAGGGAGTCAGCCATGGAGTTGTCCGCTCGCAACCAGTTCGCCGGCACGGTGAAGTCGGTCAAGACCGGCACGGTGATGGCCGAGGTCGTCGTTGACATCGGTGGCAACGAGATCGTGGCGGCGATCACCGCCGGGTCCTCGGAGAAGCTGGGGTTGGCCGAGGGAGAGCAGGTCGTCGTGCTGGTCAAGGCGACCGAGGTGATGATCGGCCGGGAGTAGCCCCTGGTGGTCGGCCGGGTCGGCGTGGCCGTACACCTCGAGCTCTGTGGCCTTCGTGGACAGCCAGACCTGGTCGCCCGAGCCGAGCCCGAGCTCGGCGACGGCTGCGGGGGTCACGTCCACCAGGGCGGACGGCTGCCCCTGGAGGTCGAGGCGGACCCGGTCGGTGAGCAGGGTCAGGCCGACGATCGTGGCCGGCCAGGAGTTCCGGGCGCTGGAGACGTCGGGCTGGCGCAGGCTGACCACGACCGCGGAAGGGCGCAGCGCCACGAGGACCTCGCCGCGCTCGTGGTGGTCGGGGACGACGAAGGAGCCGCCCTCGTTGAGGGCGACGTGCGCGCCGTCCGCGATGCCGGCATACAGGTTCAGCCCGACGAGCTTGGCGACGTACTCCGTGGCTGGTCGGCGCGCGACCCGGGCCGGCGTGCCTTCCTGCACGATCTGGCCGTTCTCGAGAACCAACAGCCGGTCGGCGAGAACCAGGGCCTCCAGCGGGTCATGGGTGACGAGCAGGCAGGGCCCGGCGAAGTCCGACAGGTGACGCTTGAGCTCGGTCTGAACGTCCAGGCGGGTGCGGGCATCGAGCGCGGCGAGCGGCTCGTCGAGCAGCAGGAGCGCGGGGTTGCCGGCGAGGGCACGTGCCAGCGCGACGCGTTGCGCCTGCCCACCGGACAGGTCGGCAGGCCGTCGCCCCCCGAGCTCGGTCAGGCCCAGCCGGGCCAGCCAGTGGTCGGCGGCAGCACGGGCCTGAGGTCGGCTGAGGCCGCGTGCCCGCGGGGAGAACGCCACGTTGTCCAGCACGCTGAGGTGCGGGAAGAGCCGGTAGTTCTGGAAGACGAAGCCCACCGGGCGCTCCGCTGCCTCCAGGAAGGTGCCGCTGTCCGCGTCGTCGACGACGCGGCCGTCGAGCTGGATGTGGCCGGCGGACACCGGCGTGAGTCCTGCGACGGCGCTGAGCAGGGTGGACTTGCCGGCCCCGTTGGGCCCGAGCACGCCCACCACCTCCCCCGGCGCCGCCCTCAGGGCGACGCGCAGCGTGAAGTCGCCACGGGTCACCTCGGCGTCCGCGACGAGCCCTGCACCGGCCGCGGGGATCACTGGGCTGTGCCGCCGCGTAGCCACTTGTCGCGCAGGGTCACCAGCACGACGACGGACACGACCAGCAGCACCAGGCTGAGCAGGATGGCCGCGTCCGGGTCGGTCTCCAGCGCGTAGTACACGGCGATCGGCATGGTCTGCGTCCGGCCGGGGAAGCTGCCGGCGAACGTGATGGTGGCCCCGAACTCACCCAGGGCACGGGCCCAGCACAGCACCGCCCCCGCCCCCAGCGAGGGGGCGACCAGCGGGACGGTGATCCGCCGGAACACGGTCATCCGCCTGGCGCCCAGCGTGGCGGCCGCCTCCTCGAACCCCCGGTCTGCCGACCGCAGTGCTCCCTCGACGGTGACGACCAGGAACGGCATCGCCACGAACGTCTCGGCCATGATCACCGCGGTGGGGCTGAAGGGGATGGTGATGCCGAACCACTGGTCCAGGTACCGGCCGAGGAACCCGTTGCGGCCAAAGGCCAGCAGCAGCGCGACGCCGCCCACGACGGGCGGCAGGACCAGCGGCAGCGTCACCAGGGCACGCAGCAGACGAAGCCCCGGGAAGTCGGTGCGGGCCAGCACCCAGGCCAGCGGCACCCCGACCAGCAGCGAGATGGCGGTGGCGACCGTCGAGGTCCACAGCGACAGCTGCAGCGCCTGGGCGGCGTCCGAGCCTCGCAGGATCGACCAGGCGTCGCCCCACGGGGCCCGGAAGACCAGGCCGGCCAGGGGGACGACGAGGAACGCGACCGCCACCAGCGCCGGCGCGAGCAGCGGGACCGGCACGGACCGTGACCCGCCACCGCGCCTGGCCCGCCGGTGGCGCTCGCGCGGGCTCAACGTCGAGCTCGCGGTGAGCGGAGTCCTGGTCGGCGCCACAGTGGCGTGGTCAGGGCTTCTGGAAGCCGGCGGCCGCCAGCACGCTCGCGCCGTCCGGCGACAGCACGTAGTCGGCGAACGCGGACGCCGTCGTGGCGTTCGCGCTCTTGGTCAGTGCAGCGATGGGGTAGCTGGTGGAGGCGTTGACGTCGGCGGGGATCTGCACACCCTTGACCTTGGTCCCGGCGGCCTGGACGTCGGTCACGTACACGACACCGGCGTCGACCTCGCCGAGCTCGACCTTGCTGAGCACCGCCTTCACGTCAGGCTCGAGCGTGACCGGCTTGACCGTGATCTTGGCGTTGGTGAAGACCTTCGCAGCGGTCGCGCCGCACGGCACCTGCGGCTGGCACAGCGCGGACTTGACCGAGGAGCTCGCCAGCGAGCTCACCCCGGTGACCTTGCCCGGGTTGGCCGGGGGGACGGCGATCTCCATGACGTTCTTGGCGAAGACCTTCGGGGAGGAGGCGGCGCCGGCGGCGACAACCTGGTCCATGTTCTTGGTGCTGGCCGAGGCGAACACGTCGGCTGGGGCTCCGGAGGTGATCTGGGTGGCGAGGGCAGAGCTGGCGGCGAAGCTGAAGGTGACCTTCACCCCCGGGTGGGCCGCCTCGAACTGCTGGCCGATCTTGGTGAAGGAGTCCTTCAACGACGCGGCGGCGAAGACGGTGATCGCCCCGGAGAGCGAGGACGAGGCCGAGGCCGACGTTGACGTGCTCGCGGTGCCGCTGGAGCCGGTGCTGGACCCGCCGGAACCACAGCCGGCGAGGCCGACGCCGACGAGACCGGCGGTCAGGGTGACGACGAAACGACGCATGACATCTCCTCAGTCAGGTCTCGCGGTCGCGAGACTCAGCGAACTCGGGGGACTTCAACGGACAGGTTCGTTGCCTTGACCGCGGCGACCGCGAGCACGCCGGGCTCGAGGCCCAGCTCGTCGGCGGCCTCGCGGCTCATCAGGGAGACGAACCGGTGCGGTCCGGACTGGATCTCCACCTGGGCCATGACCGTGTCCCGGACCACGCGGGTGACCAGGCCGCTGAACCGGTTGCGGACCGACTGCGCCGAGAGCTCCCGCGTCTGGAGATGCGCGGCATCCTGCGCCAGCTCCTCGGCGAACCTGGCCAGCATCGCGCCGTCGATGGCCTGGCGTCCGGAGTCGTCCGTGGTGGTCTCGATCCGCCCACCGTCGGCCCAGCGGCGCACCGTGTCGTCACTCACCCCGAGCAGGTCGGCGGCCTCTTTGATGCGGAACGTTGGCACAGGCAGGACTGTAGCCGTAGATTCGGCGCTCCTGGAACGCATTGGAACGCATCTGCTCCACATCGAGGCCGGATCTGGAGCAAGCGCGTATCCGCGGACAGCACCCACGCGGCCGCCGCGAACCCGGCCGCCGGACGCGCTGTTGCTGCGGGTCGGACGCCAAGGAGGTGGGCGGTCATGTTTGAGATTGCGCCGGAGGTCCTGCGCTGGCACGGCGTCAACGAGGCGGGCGTGGTGGCCCGTGTCGTCAGCGTCAACGGGTTGAGCACGCGGTGGCCCGCCCAGGCGATCGCGGCAGCGGACCGCCACGGCACGGTGGGCGCCATCCTGGCCTCGGTCGCCGACCCGCAGCTGCTGCCCGTGATCGCCAACGCGCTGAGCCAGGGCCAGGCCCGTGGCGGGGGCAACGGGCGGGCCCTGGGGTCGCCCGCCCAGGTGGTGGAGGTGATCGTCCCGGACCGCCAGGCCAAGGCGGCTGGGCTGGCCTGTGGTGGCTCGGCGCGGGTCCTGGTCCAGCCCACCACCGAGGTCCCGGACGTCGCGTGGCAGGTCCTGGCGGACCGCGAGCCCATCTGCCTGGTGACCGACCTGTCCGGGCCGGAGGTGGGTCACACCTCGTGGTTCACGCTGGACTCCCTCGCCAGCGGTCACGACGACCACGTCGGCGCTGGCGCAGCCCGTCACACCGAGGAGATGGTCAGGCTGTTCGGGCGCGGAAGGTCAACGACCGCCGTCGGCGCGCTGGTCAACGGCTCCGAGGCGCTGGTCGACGTCCTCTGGCCCACCCCGCGCCTTCTCGTCGTGGGCGAGGGTGTCATCGCGGACGCCCTGCGGGCACTGGCGCGGTACATGGAGTGGTCCGTGGCCGTGTCCAACGACCGCGAGCAGTGCGTCGGCGAGCTGACGTCGCTCACCCGGGCAGACGCCACGGTGGTCCTCAGCCACGACCTGGAGCTCGCCGGTCCGGCGCTCGAGGCCGCCCTCGGTGGTGGCGCGGGCTACGTCGGCGCACTTGGCGCGCGACGCACCCAGACCGCCCGCGCGCACTGGCTCCAGGACAACGGCGTCGTGCCGTCCCAGGTCGCCCGCATCCGCGGCCCGGCGGGACTGGATCTCGGTGCCCGCACCCCGCAGGAGACAGCGCTGTCCATCGTCGCCGAGATCCTCGCGGCGCGTGCCGGCTCGAACGGACAACCCCTCCGCGACCGGCCAGGACCCGTGCACCTCAACGGCCTGCATGCCGAACCTCCCCCGCAGGACGACTCCCCGCTGCGGCGCCCACCCACGTAACCCCCGGCTGGTCCGCAGCAGTCGACCTCGTTCCAACCACACGACGGACTCCCCGAACAAGCCCGCGAAGGACGGTGCGGAGCCCTACGGTTGGCCCTCATGAGGGGGACAGAACCTGGCGGTCAGGCCAGCGAAACGCTGGCCCACGGCGACCGTGTGGTGGTGCTGCGGCAGCTGCTCGTGGCCGTCCTGCTCTGTGCCGCCGTCGCTGGTGGGTATGTCGCGCTGTTCCAGCGTTCGGGAGTCGGTGGAGTACCTCGCCGGATTCTTCGGGGCGTTCGTCGTCGTCGTCTTGTCGGTTCGTCGTGGCGGCCGCCGGCGGGCGTTCTGCGGGAGGGGCCCTGGACCGTGTGGGACGTGCTGCTCACCTTCCTTCGGCTCAGCTGGGTGCCGTGGGTGGTCATGTTCCTGGTTGGCGTTCACGCGGTAACGGCCAACTACGACCACGACGTCCACCCGCGCAGTGCCCCGCTGCACTCGCTGGGGTGGTTGGTGCTTGCGGTGACGGCGCTCCTGGGGTTGGCGTTGTTCGCTGTCCACCGCCGGGAGCCGAGACCGACAGCATGGAAGCTGATGCCGGTCCTTCTGTTCGTGCTGGCCATGGCCGGATCAGTTGCGTCGGCCGCCCACGAGCAGGAGATCCGCCAGACGGTGCAACCGTGCGCCTGCGAGATGCCCTGAGGACCGTCGGCAGGACCCGCGGATCACCTGCTGGGAGACAAGCGCTCTTGCTGGAGGGTCGACGTCGCGGCGGTCAGATGGACCTGTCGAACAGTGGGTACGAGTGCGCGACTGCAGGAGCTGGCGGCATCGCGCATGGCCCCGTTACTGCTTGCGGCCGTGGTGCCTGGCAGCCGGGAGGTGGTGCTGACCGGTGGGGCTGCGCGATGCCGGTCCCGCGCGGATGGCATACGCGACAGCGGCCCGCCGGCACGTGCTGTGCCGGCGGGCCGCTGCATGTTGCGTCAGGCGAGGCTGGCGGTGTCGATGACGAACCGGTAGCGGACGTCGGAGGCGAGGACGCGCTCGTAGGCCTCATTGATGCGGTCGGCGCCGATGACCTCGACCTCGGCGCCGATGTGGTGCTCGGCGCAGAAGTCGAGCATCTCCTGGGTCAGGGCGATGCCGCCGATCATCGAGCCGGCGAAGGACCGCCGCGCGCCGATGAGTGAGAACACGTTGAGGCTCAGCGGCTCGGCCGGAGCGCCGACGTTGACCAAGGTCCCGTCGACGGCCAGGAGGCCCAGGTAGGCGTCGACGTCGATCTTCGCGCTGACCGTGTTGACGATGAGGTCGAACCGCCCGGCAAGCTCGCTCGAAGGTGTCGGGGTCCGACGTGGCGTAGTAGTGGTTCGCGCCGAGCCGGAGACCGTCCTCCTGCTTCTTCAGCGACTGCGAGAGCACCGTGACGTCGGCGCCGAGGGCGTGGGCGAGCTTGACCGCCATGTGCCCCAGCCCGCCAAGGCCGACGATGGCGACCTTCTTGCCGGGGCCGGCGCCCCATCGCCGCAGCGGCGAGTAGGTGGTGATGCCGGCGCACAGCAGCGGCGCAGCAGCGGCGGGGTCGATGCCGTCGGGGACGGAGAGGACGAAGTCGGCGTCGACGACGACGTGGGTGGAGTATCCGCCCTGGGTGGTGGTGCCGTCGCGGTCGGTGCCGGCGTAGGTGGGGACCATCCCGTCGAGGCAGTACTGCTCGTCGCCGTTGCGGCAGTTGGTGCACTCGCCGCAGGAGTTCACCATGCAGCCGACGCCGACCCGGTCGCCGAGCTTGTGCTTGGTGACGTCGGCGCCGACGGCGGCGACGACCCCGACGATCTCGTGGCCGGGCACGACCG
This sequence comes from uncultured Actinomycetota bacterium, assembly GCA_963828995.1. Taxonomy (GTDB): domain Bacteria; phylum Actinomycetota; class Actinomycetes; order Actinomycetales; family Dermatophilaceae; genus CAVRTM01. Next base: position 9,134 of record CAWHHB010000002.1, on the reverse strand, counting down.
GGAAGGGCTGAGGTCCCCAGTCGCCGTTGACGGTGTGGATGTCGGAGTGGCAGATGCCGGCGTACTGGATGTCGATGAGGACGTCGTTGGCTCCGACGTCGCGCCGCTCGATGACAGTGGGGGCCAGCGGCTGGCCGGCGGCGGGGGCTGCGTAGGCATTGACGCGCATGCGGAGGTGTGCTCCTTGTGTGTGGTCGTGTGGTGAGGTGAGTGGGGACGCTGTCAGTCGAGAGCCGGGGCGGCGGCGTACTCCTCGTCGGTGACGGGAGTCGAGCCAGTGGACGACGTCGTGGTCGGCGTCGCCTTCGTTGATGGCGAGGTGGACCATGAGCCGGTTGGGTGCGGCGCCGTGCCAGTGCTCCTCGTCGGCCTCGAAGAGCACGCGGTCGCCGGGGCGGATGATCTCGACGGGTCCGCCGCGGCGCTGGCAGAGGCCGACGCCTTCGGTGACGAACACGGTCTGGCTCAACGGGTGGCGGTGCCAGTGGGTGCGTGCGCCGGGCATGAAGTGCACCAGGTTCGCCGTCAGCCGGGACGGCGGCGGGTGCTGCGGCGACGGAGTCGATGTAGACGTCGCCGGTGAACCAGTCGCTGGGGCCCTTGGCGGTGTCGATCGAGCTGCGGGTGATCTGCATCAGGTTCCTTCTGTGTCTCGGGTGTTGCGACCGACCGGGTCGGCCGGGACGCTGTCTGCGGCCTCGGTGGTCGCCGCCCAGGAGGCGAGCAGCCGGAGGCGTTCGGCGGAGGGGGAACCGGGTTCGGCGGTGTAGACCATGAGCACGAGCCCTGGTTCGGCGGTGATGGCGAGCTCCTCGTAGGCGAGGGTCAGCTCGCCGACGACGGGGTGGCGGAAGCGCTTGGTGCCGGCGCCGTGGGTGCGGACGTTGTGGTCTGCCCAGAGTCGGCGGAAGGTCTCGCTCTGGGTGGAGAGCTCGCCGACCAGTTCCTGGAGTCCGCGGTCGTGAGGGTCGCGGCCGGCCTCGGCGCGCATGATCCCGACGCACATCTCGGCGAACAGGTCCCAGTCGGGGTAGAAGTCGCGGGAGGCGGGGTCGAGGAACTGGAAGCGGGCGAGGTTCGGGGTGCGGCCCCCGTCGCCGATCACCGGGGAGTAGAACGCGCGGCCGAGGGCGTTGGTGGCGAGCAGGTTCTGGCGTGGGTCACGGACGAACGCGACACCGTCGGTGATCGCCTCGAGCGCCCACTGCAGGCTCAGCCGCGATGCGGCCTTGCTCGGCGTACGGCGACGGGGACGACCCGAGGTGGGGATGCCGTCGGCGGCCCGGGCGAGGTCGAACAGGTGGGCTCGTTCGGCCTCGTCGAGCTGCAGGGCCCGCGCGAGCGCGTCGAGGACGCCAGACGAGGCGCCCGCGATCTGGCCGCGCTCGAGCCGCGCGTAGTACTCGACGCTGAGACCGGCGACCGCGGCGACCTCGCTGCGCCGCAGCCCCGGAACGCGTCGGGTCCCCGTGGGCGGGAGGCCCACCTGGTCGGGGGTGAGGCGGGCGCGGCGAGTGGTGAGGAACTCGCGCACCTCGGAACGGTTGTCCACACCACCGAGCGTAAGCCGCCCCGACCCCCGGCCGGCCCCACGAAGGGTGCCCTGTCGGTACACCCATCGACAGGGACTTCCAGCCCACCGCAGCAGCGGGTTCACTCGCTGTCGTGGGGCCGTTGGCCCCTGCGGCTGGGAAAGGAACCAGCCTGTCGAGAGCTGTGAAGAGGAGCGCGCGCGATGCGTGGAGTGGTGATGTACGGACCCGGTGACGTGCGGGTGGAGGATCGCGAGGACCCGAAGATCATCGAGCCGACCGACGCGGTCATTCGGCTGTCCGCGACCTGTATCTGCGGCAGCGACCTGTGGCCCTACCGCGGAGCCGAGCCGGTCGACCACCAGGTGATGGGGCACGAGTACGTCGGCGTCGTCGAGGAGATCGGCTCCGAGGTCCGCAACGTCAAGGTCGGCGACTTCGTCGTCGGCTCCTTCTGGGCCTCCGACAACACCTGCGAGATCTGCCGGGCCGGCTACCAGGCGTACTGCGTGCACCGCGTCGCTGATGGGCACTCATCGGCACCCAGTCCGAGCTCGCTCGCGTCCCGCTGGCCGACGGCACGCTGGTGGCCACCCCGGGACAGCCCGATGCCGACCTGATCCCCTCCCTGATGGCCGCCTCCGACGTGCTCGGCACCGGCTGGTTCGCCGCGGTCGCTGCCGAGGCGGGTCCCGGGAAGACCGTGGCGGTCGTCGGCGACGGCGCCGTCGGGCTCATGGGCGTGCTCGCCGCCAAGCAGCTCGGCGCCGAACGGATCATCGCCTTCAGCCGTCACGCCGACCGGCAGGCGCTCGCCCGCGAGTTCGGCGCCACCGACATCGTCGAGGAGCGCGGCGACGAAGGTGTCGCCCGGATCAAGGACCTCACCGGTGGGCTCGGCGCCCACTCGGTCATCGAGGCCGTCGGCACCCAGGAAGCCATGATGCAGGCCATCCGCTCCACCCGCCCCGGCGGCCACGTCGGGTTCGTCGGCGTCTCCCACGACGTCGCGATCCCCGGTGACGAGCTCTTCATGGCCGGCGTCCACATCCACGGCGGCCCCGCTCCCGTCCGGCAGTACCTGCCCGACCTGATCCAGCTCATCTGGGACCGCAAGATCGACCCCGGCAAGGTCTTCGACCTCACGCTGCCGCTCGACCGGGCGGCCGAGGGCTACCAGGCCATGGACCGGCGCACCGCCACCAAGGTCCTGCTCACCGTCTGACGCCCCGTCCTTGCCCCCGGGGTCGCACACCCACCGACGACCCGATCGACGCCGACCCGGCCACCGCAACCTGACAGCGCTGCTGGGCCGGCGTCGCCTTGTCCGAAAGGAACTCAGCATGTCTGCACGCCTGGCGGAGACGCCTCACGGCCGGCACTGGTCCACCAGCTCCGACCCCGCCGCCCCGTCCAAGCCCCGGCGAGGCACCACACGGCCGGGCCCTGGGAGTCGTCCTGTGCCTGCTGACGGTCTTCGGGCCCATCTCGATGGACCTCTACCTGCCGGTCCTACCCGCCCTCGCGACCGACCTCGGCGCGAGCACGTCGGCTGCACAGCTGACGGTGACCGCGTGTCTGCTCGGGCTCGCGTTCGGGCAGGTCGTTGCCGGGCCGCTGTCCGACCGGTTCGGACGACGGCGGCCGCTCCTGGTCGGGGTAGCCGCCTACATCGCTGCCTCCGTGCTGTGCGCGGTCGCGCCGACCATCGAGACCCTGATCGCAGCCCGTCTCGTCCAGGGGCTGGCCGGCGCGGTCGGCATCGTCATCGCCCAGGCCGCCGGTCGCGACCTGTTCACCGGTGGCCGGCTCCTGCGCTACTACGGCCGCCTCACCGTCCTGGCCGGTCTGGCCGCCATCATCGGCCCCGTGATCGGCGGCCAGCTCGCGAAGATCACCGACTGGCGCGGGACGTTCGTGTTCCTCGCCGCCGTCGGCGTCCTCATCCTCGCGGCCAGCGCTGGTGTGCTGCGGGAAACGCTGCCACCTGCCCGACGACACACTGGCGGGCTCGCCGACAGCGGGCGCGTGTTCCGCCGACTCCTCGCCGACCCAGGCTTTCTGGGCGCGGTCCTCGTGACCGGCTTCGCCAACGCCGCCATCTTCGCCTACCTCAGCGGAGCCACCTTCGTCCTCCAAGGCGTGTACGGGCTCTCCCCGCAGGGCTACTCCTTCGCGTTCGGGCTGAACTCGCTGGGGTTCATGGTGTTCGGGTTCATCGCCGGCCGCACCTCGGAGCGCTGGTCGCCCCACGGCGTCCTCGCCACCGGCCTCGCGATGGTCCTCGCCGGAGCTGCCGGCGTACTCGTCACCGGTGCGGCCCAGCTGCCGCTTCCAGCGATCGTGATCTCCCTGTTCGTCATGGTCAGCGGGGTGGCCGTCACGACACCCCCGGCGACGTCCCTGGCACTGGAGAACCACCCCGACGTCGCGGGGTCCGCCTCGTCCCTCCTGGGCCTGGCCCGCTTCGGGTTCGGAGCAGTGGCCGCCCCGCTGGTCGGCGTAGCAGGCGCCGGAACCGCCGTTCCCCTCGGCGGGGTCGCCCTCGTCGCGGCCGCCTGCGCCGTCGGCGGCTACGCCCTGATCGGTCACCCGGCTCGGGCAGCCGCCAGCACACTGCGGGTGCATGCCCACGTGGTGAGAGATCAGACGGGTGAGGTCGCCCAAGGCTCCCCTCTGCGGTGAAGAACCCGACCCGGAGGACCCCTGGTGTCAGCGATGCCGTGAGCAAAGGCCCCGGAGGACGAGGAAGCCGCAGGCAGCGATCAGGCGGTTGACCTGCGGGTCTGTGCTCCCCGGGGAGGAATCGAACCTACGTCGCTTGTCCTGATTCAAAGATCGAGGGGATCCGTCCACGAACGTCCCGAGTGCTCGGGTTCGTGCTCAGACCACCGCCCGGCTGTCCACGGGCGTCCGGCGCAGTGCAGCCGTTGGTTGGCAGAGGCGTTAGCAACGGGCAGGGAGAGCCATCGACCCGATGGCGCAGCAGTGGACGACGGCTCGGAGCGTCGGCCGGATGCTGCGGCGTCGGGTCGGCGGGCTCGTCGATCTATTCCTTCGCAAGCAGGGGCGTCCGAGAGGAGTGCGAGGGCGTGGGCACGTCCCCAACTTCCTGACGGTTCGGTTCGGCGTCCGCGGAGCGGAAGGTCTGGGAGACCACGGCATAGAGCAGCCGATTCCGGGCGACGGAGGTGAAGAAGCTCGGCTCGTCGGGCAGCGGCCTGGTTCCAGACGACCACGCATCCATGGGGCTCCGGGCGATCTCTGCTTGGCATCCTTGGCCGCAGCAAGGACACCGCCACGAGCGAGGCGCCCGCGCGGCGGCAGTCGCTACCCGGGAACTTCCGCCTGGTAGAGCGTGAGCTGGTTGCCCTGCTCCGCGAAAGCGTGGCCGACGATCGGCCCGTCGACCGAGCCAGTTCGGATCCACATCGCGGCTTCGACAAAGCTGTATGGATTGGTCCCGTAGGGCGGGTAGCCCCAGGGCATCTCGTAGTTGTCGAAGACGTTCGTGAGGTACCAGGTCCCGAAGGAGCTGGTCAGTTTTACCTGAGTGGCGATGTTGCGCCCGCTCACCGGTGATCTCCAGGTCTTCAACGCTTTCCACTCCGCGTTGTTCCCCACGTGGAAGGTAAGGCTGCCGCTCGGTGTGCCATTGCGCGTCCCGAACGAGTTGCGGCCGATATCCAGAATCGGTTGGAGGGGAGCCGATCCGTTTGGCGCGCCGTACCACTGGCGCCAGGTGAAGACGTTGCCATTGTTGAACGTCAGCGCCCCCCAGGTATACGCAGTCGTCCACGGCTCCTGCCCGGAGTTGAAGTTCCCCCACTGGTGCTCGAACCAGATCTTGCCGGTGAGATGGCGGGTCTTACCGCCGATGGTGACGGTGCCCTTGCTGCTCGAAATCGGACCTGTGTAGTAGTAGGACAGCGAGTACAGGTTGGTGGGATCCAGGTTCTGCCCGTTCCAGGGGATGTTCTCATTCTCAAAGCCGCCAAGCGCCACCGGCATGTAGCCGTACGGTGTCTGGGTCGTGTTCACCATGTCCATGGCGATGGGTGAGTTCCCGTTGTTTGCGGCGACACCCCTGAAGTGGAAGTGCCACGTGTCAGGTTCGGCACGGTACACCGTCGTGAATTCCACGTTCTCGCCTTTGGCGTGGTACTGGAAGTCGTGCGGCGAGGTCGAGTGCAGCGGCCGTTTCGCCTGCAACGAGCCAACAGCAGTTGGCTGGTGCGACCAGATCAGCTTCTGCTTGGCGAAGTCCCCGAACGAGAAGCTGACGCCTTGCTGCCACAGCGAGGGACCCCCGGGAGCACTCGGGTTGTTCGTGATGTTGTAGAAAATGCCGAACTGTTCCCCTGTGTCGTCATCGGTGAAGAAGCCGGTCCAGTAGTGCCACTCCTGGATCTGGCCGCTGTCGAAGATTCCACCCGTGTGCCACTTGTGGTCCTGCGGCAAGAGGTACAGGGCATGGCCGGTGACTCTCTGGAGCGGACCGACGTGCCTGCTGCTGTCGTGCCCGGGCGACGTGGGCGCGGCCTCGGCAGTGGACGCGGCGAACGCCGTCAGCGGGCCAATCCCCGCCACGGCCAGGCCGCCCCCTAAGACGGCGCGGCGGCCCACGTGTCCGGCGGCGCTGCTGCGAGTCTTGTCGCCGGTGTCCTGCGGGCTGGGAATCTGTGGGTGTGCCTGTTCCGGGTTCTCGGTCATCGCTCTCACTCCGGTTCTGTTCGCTGCTCCAACGTTCGGCGTCGAGAACTCCGCTGGCGGGTACTGGCGGTGAACTCCGGACGCGCATTCGCCATGGCGGACGAGCCGGGAGGCCCTGGCATTCGGCCCCCCTGACTGCGGGTCGGGCAGGGGGTTTCCCTGCGGGCTCGGTGTCGAGCCCGCGTTGCGATGGTCGTGCCGCTGCATCGACAGGCTGACGTTTTGTGATGCTATGTACGCCGCTGACGGGCGGCCATCATCCAAGGGGGATGAGCCCGCGGGTGATGCCAGCGCGGTCCCGTCCCGCCGCCGGAGCCCGCAGCGCCACGTGGGGCTCCGGGCTCCGGTACACCGGATCAGCTGCAGCAGACGCCGACGCGGGCCTGGTCATCACTCTGGTCTTCGGAGGCACTCGTACCGCAGCAGCCCCCACCAGAGGCAGGTCCCAGGTCGATGGCCGGGTTCGCCTGGACGTCGACTGTGGTCCTGCCCTCGAGTTCGGCGCCGGCGTCGGCCAGGACCACGTAGTTCTCCCACCGCTGCCCGTCGGGGCCGGTGACCCAGTGCTTGTCCTGACGGGCGTAGCAACAGACGACGTCGCCCTCGACGTCCAGTGTCAGCCCGGCCGCCTCGAGGCGGTTGGCCTGCTCGGCGACCTCGTCCATGGACTCCCGCTCGACGCCGAGGTGGTTGAGCGTGCCGGTGGCCTCGGGGTTCTCGAACAGCACGAGCTTCAGCGGCGGGTCCGCCACGGCGAAGTTGGCGTAACCGGGGCGGCGCTTGGCCGGCTCGGTGGCGAACAGGGTGGAGTAGAACTCCACGGCGGCGTCGATGTCGGCGACGTTGAGGGCGAGCTGGATGCGGGACATGGCAGAACCTCCTTGGTGGGTTGCCGCGCTCAGGCGCAGCAGGGGACGGGGAAGCAGGGGGAAGCGGCGGGGCCGGCGCAGTGGTCGGTCGAGTCGCCCGTCCCGACCAGTGGGTCAGGCTGACCCAGCGCGACCGGCGCGCGGGCGTGGCCGACAGCTCGAACATTGCCGCGTGCTCGGCCGCTCGGGCGATCTCCGCGGCGCGGGCCTGGGCCAGCAGGTGGGTCAGGGAAACGGGGTTCACGGCTCCTCCTCCAGTGATTCGATGAACGTCACAGTACTGCCTATTTGACGTTCGTCAAGAAGGTGGCACAATCTTTCTCATGCCGAAGCCGCTGCCCGTTCTCCTTGACTCCTCGCCCGTGTGCTGCCCACCGCTGGGCTCACCGGCTGGCCGCCTGAGCACGGAGGAGGCCGTGGGCCTGGCCGTCCGGCTGAAGGCGCTGGCGGACCCGGCGCGGCTGCAGATCGTGGACCACCTGCTGGCCCAGGAGGGGCATGAGGCGTGCACCTGCGACCTCGCGCCCGTGGTGGGGCTGTCCGAGCCGACGACCAGCCACCACCTCAAGCAGCTGCTCGGTGCCGGACTGGTCACCAAGCGCCGCGATGGGATGAACGTGTACTACCAGCTCGCTCCGCAGGCCCTGGACGCTCTGTCCCGGGTGCTCGACACGGGGTGCTGCTGAGGGCACGAGGCCGTCCGCCGGTTCGGGACGGTCGACGTCCGGCCCGAACGAGCCGACACCCCGAGAAGGCCCAGCACCTGGACGCGGGCGCTGAGCCGAAGACGCCGGCGATCTCGGTGAGGCGCCCGGGCACCAGCGCGAACCAGGCCCGCTGCCGCGCCGCTCGCGGGTCAGGATGCCCGCCTCGACCAGAACCTTCAGATGGTGAGAGACCGTGGGCTGGGAGAGCCCGACCGCGTCGGTCATGTCGCAGACGCACGCCTCCTCGGCCGGGGCGGCGGTGATGATGGCCAGCAGCTGCAGCCGGACGGGGTCGGCCACCGCCTTGAGCAGCGCGGCCCGACGCTCCGCCTCGTCCCGGGCCAGCGGGCAGGGCGGCGCCGGGTCAGCCCCGCACGCCCCAGCCGGCATGTCCCCCTCGGGCTGTTCCAGCAGCACGTCTCGCACGCTCATACGCCACCCCTCATCGACAGATCCCAATATTGACACCCGCAAATGCGACTGTCACGCTCCTGGCATAGAGGTCCGTCGATGCAGGAGGTTCGTGGCCGATGTCGCCCACACTGGCCCGGCGCCTGGCCGCCGAGGCCCTCGGGACCGGGGTCCTGGTCGCCACGGTCATCGGCTCCGGGATCATGGCCACGAATCTGACCAGCGACACCGCCCTCCAGCTGTTGATCAACGCCCTGGCCACCGTGGCCGCGCTCGGGGTGCTCATCGCGACCCTGGGCCCGGTCAGCGGGGCGCACTTCAACCCGGTGGTCACCCTGGCCGAGGCGCTGCGACGGGACATGCGCGCCCGGGAGGCCGGCGGCTACGTCGTGGTCCAGTGCGCCGGCGGCCTGGCCGGAGCGGGGCTGGCGAACGTCATGTTCGGCCTTCCGGAGTGGCAGGCCTCCACCCACCAGCGGTCGGGCCCGACGCTGTGGCTGGGCGAGGTCGTGGCCACCGCCGGTCTGCTGCTGACCATCGGCGCCCTGACCCGCACCGGGCGCGGTCACCTCGGCCCGGCACTGGTGCCGGCATGGATCGGCGCCGCGTACTTCTTCACCTCCTCCACCTCGTTCGCGAACCCTGCCGTGGCGCTGGCCCGGTCGACCTCGGACACGTTCGCCGGCATCGCCCCCGCCAGCGTGCCTGCCTTCGTCGTCGCCGAGCTGGTCGGCGGCGCCATCGGCGCCCTGCTGGCTGGGTTCCTCTTCCCACGGCCGGGACTGCCCGAGCCGCTTGACCTTCCGGAGGCCGTCCATGAGCACCGGCACCCCTGAACGGCCCGCCCGCCGCGCCACCGACTACGACCGCGTGGTCGACGACCTGGCCTACCGGTACGCGGG
>CAWHHB010000001.1:0-19492 GCA_963828995.1 uncultured Actinomycetota bacterium | reverse complement strand
TAGCACCTCAGGCAGGTCGGGCTGCGCGCCGGGCAGGTGGCGGCTGGTCTGACCCGCGCCCGGGCGCTCCGATCACCGACAGCCAACGCGGCCACGGAGACATCCCCGTCACCCCGGTGTGCGCGGACTCTTGACAGGGCATCACCCATGCGCAATCTTTTCCAGAGAAATCAAACCATTTCCAAGGGAGGCGCAGTGGACCAGACCAGCCTGCTCGGCGGCCTGGATGTCGGGACCACGTCGGTGAAGGCCGTCCTGATGACCCATGACGGTGTTGACGTCGCCCACGGGCGCGCTCCCACGGTGTGGACCCGGAGCCGCGACGGCGTCGAGGCCGACCCGTACGCCATCGTCGACGCCGCGATGCAGGCGCTGGCCGATGCGCTCTCCGCCGTCCCGGGCAGCACAGTGTCCGCCCTGGGGGTGGCCAGCATGGCGGAGTCGGGGGTCCTGGCCGCAGCAGACGACGCGCCGCTGGCGCCGGTGATCGCGTGGCATGACAGCCGCGACACCGGTCAGCTGGCAGACCTCGACCAGCAGCTGGGCGGCGCCCGGTTCTCGCTGCGAACCGGACTTCCACTGTGGACCCAGTGGAGCCTGACCAAGCACCGCTGGCTGCACGAGAACGCTCCGCAGACTCGCGCGGCGGTCCGGCGGTACAGCATTGCCGAGTGGGTGGTCCGCCAGCTGGGGGGCCAGCCCGCGAGCGAGCTCTCCCTGGCCTCCCGGACCGGCTGGTTGGACCTGAAGACCGGACAACCCTGGGACGAGTCCCTCGCCTGGGCCAGAGCCCCGCGCAGCATGCTGAGCGACCTCGTCGCCGCAGGAACTCCCCTCGGGAGCGTGCGCTCGGACCACCCGTTGGTGCAGCTGCGCGAAGCCACGCTCACCGTGGCCGGACATGACCACCAGGCGGCCGTCATCGGTGCCGGCGCTTTCGGCGACCACGACGAGCTCGACTCGTGCGGCACCGCCGAGGCGCTCCTGCGCACTGTCGTCCCCCAGCTGCCCGACGACGCCATCACGACGCTGACCAGGGCCGGGGTGACCATCGGCTGGCACGCGGTCAAGGACCGTTGGTGCGTTCTCGGCGCGACCCAGGGCGGACTCATCCTGCAGAAGGTGCATGTCCCACCTCGGCGCGGAACGAGACGGACTTCCAGCCCTGGACCAGGCGGCTCTGGCAGCGTCGCCCGGAGCAGCGACCGTCAGCGTGGGCGGGGAGAGCACGGACCCCACCTACAGCGGGTCGGCCGCGCCCGGCGACGTATGGCGGGCCGCGACCGAGATGGTCACCGAACAGGTCCACGCACTCAGCGAAGCGATCAGTGATGCCACCGGGCCGCGCGGCGAGCTGGTCGTCACGGGCGGCTGGTCCCACAGCGCCGCGCTCATGTCCGCCAAGGCGGCCGCCCTGGGCCCGCTCTGGCGGACGGACGCGGGCGAGGCCGGGGCGCGCGGCGCGGCGCTGCTCGGTGGACTCGCAGCCGGCACGTACCGGTCGTACGACGACATGCCCCAACCTGCCCGCACAGCCTTCACCGAAGGCGGTCCCAGCGTGATGGACGAGGGCCGGATCGACCCGCCAGTCAAGGGAGAAGCGTAGACATGCCCCTCGTCAGCACCGCCAGCATCGTCGATCCCGCCCACCGCAACGGTCAGGGCGTGGCAGCGTTCAACGTCATCACGCTCGAGCACGCTGAGGCCATCGCCGCCGGCGCCGAGCGCGCCGGGCAGCCCGCCATCCTGCAGATCAGCGAGAACGCCGTCAGGTTCCACCGGGGCCGGCTCAGGCCGCTCGCCGCCGCGGTCGTCGCCGTCGCGAGCGAGTCCCCTGCGCCCCTGGCCGTTCACCTCGACCACGTCGAGGACGCGGCCCTCCTCCGTCAGGTGGCCGGCACCGGCATCAGCTCGGTCATGTTCGACGCGTCAAAGCTCGACTACCAGGCGAATGTGGCCGCGACGCGCGAAGCGGCACAGTGGGCCCACGAGCACGAGATCTGGCTCGAAGCCGAGCTCGGCGAGATCGGGGGCAAGGACGGGGCTCACGCTCCTGGGGTGCGCACCGACCCCGGCGACGCACACGAGTTCGTGGCAGCCACCCTGGTCGACGGGCTCGCCGTCGCCGTGGGCAGCTCCCACGCCATGGTTGACCGCACGGCGGCCCTGGACATCCCCCTGATCCACGATCTCGCGCGGAGGCTGGCGGTCCCGCTGGTGCTGCACGGATCCTCCGGTGTGCCTGACGCCGCCCTCGCCGCCGCGGTCCGTGCGGGCATGGTCAAGATCAACGTGGGCACGATCCTCAACGTGGTGTTCACGCGCGCCGTGCGGGAACACCTGGCCACCGACGAGAACGTCGTGGACCCCCGCAAGTACCTCTCCCCCGCCCGGGATGCCGTCTGCGATGAGGTCGCCCGGATCCTGAGCGTCATCAGCACGGCCCGGTCATCGAGCTCACCTTCGACGGGTGAGCCCTCTCCCCCACCGAAGGAGCGGACGTGATCATCACCGTGACGCCCAATCCCGGACTGGACCTGACCTACTCGCTTCCCGCGGCCTCCGACGCCGAGGTGGACGTGCACCGCGCGACCAGCTCCACGCTCGAGGCCAGCGGCAAGGGAGTCAACGTCTCACGGGCGCTCGCGAAGGTCGGCGTACCGACCTGCGCCGTCCTTCCGGCGGGCGGACCCACCGGTCGCTACCTCGCTGAGCTGCTCGATGACGAGGGTGTCTCTCACCGGATCACCCGGCAGGCAGGCGAGACACGGGTCAACACCACCGCTCTGCGCCCCGGCGGTGTGACCGTCAAGCTCAACGGTCCGGGCGGCGAGCTCAGCTCCGCGGAGCAGGACAGCCTCCTGAACGAGACCACGCTCGCGCTGGTAGGAGCGAGGGAGAGCGTCGAGGGCAACGTCTGGCTGGCGATCTGCGGCTCGCTTCCCCCCGGCGTGGGAACCCAGCTGGTGGTCGACCTGGTCGACCTCGCCCACCGACACGGCGCCAGGTGCGCTGTCGATGCCTCCGGCGACGCCTTGACCGCGGCGCTCGGCGCCGGCGCCGACCTGCTGGCACCGAACCGCCAGGAGCTGGCCGAGGTCAGCCCCCACGCGCAGACCACCGGTTCGATCGAGGAGCTTGCGGACGCAGCGAGGGCGTTGTCGCTGCAGACCAAGGCAGAGCTGCTGATCAGCCTGGGACGGGACGGTGCCCTCTACACCGACGGTCGGCAGGTCCTGCACGGCTTCGGGCCTGCCCTGACACCGGTCAACACCGCGGGCGCGGGGGACGCGCTTCTCGCGGGATGGCTGTCCGCCGACGCGCCGGCGAGGACGCGTCTCGAACGGGCCATCACCTGGGGCCGGTCCGCCTGCCTGGCCGCCACCACCGTCGATCCCGACCCGGGCCAGGGCGACACGGCCCAGATCACGATTCTCGACGTCACCACGGCCCGCTCCGCCTGACCGACGCGTGCCACCCGGACAGCCGGACAGCCGGACAGCGCCATCTGCCCACCCGAGAGGAGACGAACCACCGTGTCAGACACCCGCCGCGTCATCGTGACCGCCGACCACAAGGTCGTCGTCGAGCGCACAGCAGCCCCCACCCCAGGTCCCGATGACGCGCTCGTGCGCGCCGTCTATGCAGGCGTGTGCGGCTCCGACACCCACGCGCAGCACGGCCGGCACCCTCACATCACGCTGCCGTACGCCGTCGGCCACGAGGTGGTCGGCGTGGTGGAGCAGGTCGGCAAAGAGGTGAGCGACCTGGCGCCCGGCGACCGCGTCACCGTCGAGCCCACCCTCCCCTGCTGGTCCTGCAAGCAGTGCCGCGCCGGTCGGGAGAATCTCTGCGAGAACCTCGACTTCTTCGGCTGCGGGCACCCGCAGGGCGGGATGGCCGACCTGTTCACCATCCCCGCCAACCGGCTGCACCGGGTGCCGGACGACCTCAGCGACCTCACGGCCACGCTCATCGAACCGCTGTCGACCCCGGTGCACGCGGCGCGCCTGGCTGGCGCCCTCGAGGGCAAGGCCGTCGCCATTCTCGGGGCGGGGACCATCGGGCTGCTCATGCTCGCGGTGGTCAGGGCCCGGGGTGCCTCCCGCGTGGTCGTCTCCGACGTGCTGGAGAACAAGCGGGCGCTGGCGCTGGCCCAGGGCGCCGACGCGGTCGTCGACGCGGCAGCCGATGACGTCGTGGAGCAGGTCCGCGCCGCCCTGGGAGAGAGCGCGGACGTCGTGTTCGACTGCGTGGCAATCCAGTCGACGGTCACCCAGGCCGTGGGCATGGCGCTCAAGGGCGGCACGGTGGTCGTCGTCGGGGTCCCGTCCCGCGACGTGACCATGCCCTTGGTCGTGATGCAGGACCAGCAGGTCCGGGTCCAGGGCAGTGCCACGTACACGCCCGAGGACTTCGCCACGTCCATCGAGCTGCTCCGCTCCGGGGCCGTCACCGCCGAGGACATCGTCACCGGCCAGTTCCCCCTGGACCGGGCCTCCGAAGCCTTCGATGCGTCGATCGGCGGGGACCACATCAAGGTTCTGGTCAGGGTCTGACACCGTGCGCGACCGGCCCCTCTCGCCTCCTGGGACCGGACCCCGGCGGAAGTAGAGTGCGTCCGGGTGTCCCTGCTGCGGCCGCTCACGACGGTGACAGGAGAGCGGAGCAAGACGTGGCCAGAACTGGAAGTAGCGGTCCCGAGGTCCAGCACGCGAGCCAACGCCACCAGATCATCCTGCGGAAGCTGCGCAGCGAGGGCCAGCTCCGCGCCCTGGACGTGGCCCACGAGCTGGGGGTGACGCACGAGACGGTTCGTAAGGACCTGCTGCAGCTCGAAGGCAGGGGGCTGCTCAAGAGGGTCCACGGTGGCGCGCTCCCGATCGAGACCCTGTCCTACGAACCGAGCGTGGCAGCCAGAACCACGCAGGCCGCGGAGAAGCGGCGGATCGCTGCCGCGGCTGCCGATCTCGTGCCGGCCGAGGGAGCGATCCTCATCGATGCCGGTTCGACCACGGCAGCCCTCGCCGAGAACTTTCCGACCGCCCCCACGCTGACCGTGGTCACGAACACGCTGCCGATCGCGCTGACCCTCATGGCCTACCCCAACGTGACCGTCCACACCGTCGGAGGACGGGTACGGCCGACGACCCTGGCCGAGGTCGACCACTGGGCGCTGCGCGCCCTCGGTGAGACGCGGGTGGACGTGGCCTTTCTGGGCGCCAACGCGTTCTCGGTCGAGCACGGGCTCTCGACACCGGACGACTCCGAGGCCGCCGTCAAACGAGCCATGATCACGGCAGCGCGACGCACCGTCCTGCTGTCCGATCACACCAAGCTCGGGCGGGTAGCGGTCTTCAAGTACGCCGAGATGTCCGCCATCGACGTGTTGATCACCGACAAGGGGATGACCACCAAGGACGTCCGGGCCCTGGAGGCGGTCGGCGTACAGGTGATCAGAGCCTGAGGCAGCACACCGCCTTGGCGACTCGGCTCGTCGCCAGGATCCCGTCGGGCCACTGACTGACCCTCACGCCTGCCGGGCGCCGCTCCCGAGATCTACCCTGCAATCACACAGGACGCTTGTCCCTCTGAGCGTGATCTGGTCCTCGCACTGAGACGGCAGGCCCGAACGGGAGGGCTCATCATGATCCGTGGTCTCGTCAGCCTCGTCCTCATCGTGTGGTTGGCGGTGGGAGTGTTCGCCACCTACCAGCGCGGCTACTTCAAAGGGTCGAACCAGACGTGCGCCAAGGCCGGCACCGTCGCGGCAACCGTGCTCGTCGGACCGCTGAACTACACCGGCGTCAATCCCAGGATCACGTGCACGCTGCCCCAGCCCTCGAGCTGACGCGCGCCGCCTGCTCGACGAGGTACTCGCGCTCACGCGCGTTGTCGGTGCGGGCCGCAGCCGCGGCGTAGCACCGGGCCGCCGCAGCCAGGTCACCGGTGTTCTCGAGCAGATGCGCGCGGACGGCGTACAGCCGGTGGGAGTCGCGCAGCTCGAGCCCCTCGAGGAGCGAGAGGCCCGAGGCGGGCCCGTCCACCATCGCGACCGCGACGGCACGGTTGAGACGCACCATCGGGTTGCCCGTCAAGGACTCCAGCCTCGCGTACGCCTTCGCGATCTGCGCCCAGCGGGTCTGAGGCGTGCGACGCAGCCTCGTCATGGAGCGCGGCGATCGAGGCGAGCAGCTGGTACTCGCCGACGCGGCGGGCGGCCAGGGTCGCGTTGAGCAGCTGCAGGCCCTCACTGATCAGCGTTCGGTCCCAGAGCGAGCGGTCCTGCCGGGCCAGCGGCACGAGGGCTCCGTCCGCGGACGTCCGGGCCGGCCGACGGGCCTCGGTGAGGAGCATCAGGGCGAGCAGACCGGCGACCTCGGGGTCGTCCGCGGCTTGGCCGTGCAGCATCCGGGCCAGCCGGATCGCCTCGCCCGAGAGGTCGACGCGCGACAGGTCCGGTCCGCTCGAGGAGGTGTAGCCCTCGTTGAAGAGCAGGTACAGGACCTCGCACACCGAGCGAAGGCGCGCGGCCGGGTCGGCAGGGAGCTCGAAGCGGCGGCCTCGCAGCTTGGCCTTCGCCCGGCTGATCCGCTGCGCCATGGTCGCCTCGGGGACGAGGTAGGCGGCGGCGATCTCCCGCGTCGTCAGACCCGCGACGGCACGCAGCGTCAGCGGGATCGACAGCGTCGACGAGAGCGTGTCGTCGCAGCAGAGGAACAGCATGACGAGCGAGTCGTCTGCCGAGGGTGCTGTCGCTTCCTGGTGGATCGAGAGCGAGGCGGCGAGCTCCTCGCGCCGCCGGCGGGCGTCCGTGCGGCGGTACTCGTCGACCAGTCGGCGGGAGGCCACCGTGATCAGCCAGGACAGTGGCCTGTCGGGCAGGCCCGCCGGCCACTGCGCGGCGGCGGTGACGAGCGCTTCCTGCACCGCGTCCTCGGCGTCCGCGAACTCGCCGTACCTGCGCGCGACCGCGCCGAGGGCCTGCGGGGCGAGCTCGCGCAGCAGGCCCTCGACGTCGGGACGGGTCACACCTCGGGGTCGGGCGCGCCCAGCACCTGGCGCACCTCGATCTGCTGCTGGATCGGCGCACCGCCGGGGCCGGGCGCGGCCGAGGAGCGCGCGGCGATCTCGAGAGCGCGGTCGAGGCTGTCGACGTCGACCAGGCGGTAGCCCGCGAGCAGCTCCTTGGACTCCGGGTAGGGCCCGTCGACGATCTTGGGCGGGTTGACGCCGTCGGACACGACGAACTTCGCGACGTCGGGGCCGGCGAGGCCCTGCGCGTCGACCAGCTCGCCGCTGTCCAGCAGCTCGGTGTTGAGGGCGTGCTGGAAGTCGATGTGGGCCCGGACGTCCCCGGGCGCCCACTCGGACATGGGCACGCAGCCCTCGAGCTCGACGCCTCCGTAGGCCTGCAGGAGCATGTATCGCATGGCTTCATCCTCTCGTGGAACGGGCCCTCGTGGCCGCGCTTCACCCCAAGGTCGAAGCTGGCGTGTCGTTCTCGACACGGCCGCCGCCGCGCCGGCGTCATCGCGACCCGCTGCGCCGGGACGTGTCCGGGGGCAGCGCCGCCCTACGATGCGCAGGTGACGATCGAACGCGAGCTGCGCGCGACCGGCCTGCGGCTGTTCGCCCACCTGCCGGGTCGGGTACGCCGAAGGCTGGTGCGCCTGGGCAGCACGTCCTACACGGTCGGGTGCGTCGCCGTCATCACCGACCGGGGCCGGGTGCTGCTCCTGCGGCAGTCCCACCGAGGGGACCTGTCGCTGCCCGGGGGTCTGCTGCGCCGCGGGGAGTCACCGACCGAGTGCGTGCACCGCGAGGTCGCCGAGGAGCTCGGGGTGGACCTGGCCTTCGGCCCGCAGCCGGACGCGGTCCTGGTCTACGGCGCGGTACGGCGCATCGACCTGGTCTTCACCGCCGTCGCGCATCCTGACGTCGTGCCGAGCCCCGACGGGGAGGTCCTGGCCGGGCTCTGGCTGGCGCCGGAGGACGTTCCGAGCGACACGCCGGCCGCCCAGGCCCTGGCGGCGCTGCCGGCACAGCGGTGAGACGCGCCGACCTGGCCGCAGTCGTCCTGGCCGCGGGCGAAGGCCGCCGACTCCGCCCACTGACCACGCTGCGCCCCAAGGCCCTCTGCCCGGTGGACAACGTGCCGCTCCTGGATGGCGCCCTGGACCGGGTGGGACACCACAGCGATCACGTCGCCGTCAACGCCCACCACCTGGCCGAGCAGGTCCGGGCCCACCTCCGTGGCCGGCCGGCCGTGCACCTCTCGGTGGAGGACCCCGTCGCGCTCGGCACCGCCGGGGCGATCGGGCACCTGCGCGGGTGGCTGGGCGGCCGGCACGTCCTGGTGCACAACGCCGACGCCTGGATGACCGACTCCCTGGACACCCTGCTGGACGGCTGGTCGGGCCAGGTGCCCCGGCTGCTGGTCGCCCCGGCCGAGGACCGCCGAGCCGACTTCGCCGACCGGCGCTTCGTCGGGGTGAGCCTGCTCCCGGCGCATCTCGCGCAGTCGTTGGCCCCGACGCCGTCCGGGTTGTACGAGACCGTCTGGGCGGCGGCATGGGCCGCGGGGCGCCTCGAGCTCGTCGACGTGGCCGGCCCGGTCTTCGACTGCGGCACGCCCCAGGACTACCTCGCGGCCAACCTCGCGGCCAGCGGCGGAGTCAGCGTGGTCGGCGCCGGCGCGGTCGTCCGCGGGCGCCTGACCCGGTCGGTGGTCTGGCCGGGGGCGACGGTTGAGGCCGGGGAGCACCTGGTGGACGTGGTGCGCCCCAGCACCGACGTCACGATCGACGCGAGCTGACCGTGTCGGTCACCCTGTGCCCCCTGGTCCTGCGTCGGTGGACTCCGTGGCGAGCCGGCGGTCGGCGATGCCACGGAGGATGGGGATGGCCGCCGCGAGGGTCCGGCGCTCGTCGTCGGTGAGCGTCTGGATGTCGTCGGACAGCCGGCTCGTGCTCTCGCTGCGCAGGCTGTCCAGGGTGTGCTGGCCGTGGGCGGACAGCCGCAGCAGGAACGCCCGGGCGTCGCTCGGGTCTCGTTCACGCAGAACCCAACCCGCCTCGGC
This sequence comes from uncultured Actinomycetota bacterium, assembly GCA_963828995.1. Taxonomy (GTDB): domain Bacteria; phylum Actinomycetota; class Actinomycetes; order Actinomycetales; family Dermatophilaceae; genus CAVRTM01. Next base: position 10,410 of record CAWHHB010000001.1, on the reverse strand, counting down.
CATGATGTCGACGAGCCGCGTCATGCTGGCCGGTGAGACACCCATCTGCGCAGCGAGGTCGCCCTGCCGGCACCCCTGGCCGTGACGGGCGAGCGCCGCAAGGGCCGCGAGCCGGGTGGGCGTGATGCCGGACTTCGTCGCCGGTACCCGCAGGTGGTAGGCGAGGCGGTTGACCTCGGTGCGCAACGACCCCGCGAGCTCGTCGGCACAGCCGGCGCCCCCGCCGACGGTGGTACGGACCGGTGGCGTCGCCGTCATCGGACCGTCGCCCCGACGTCGTCCGCCCGTCGTGCCTCCTGGCCACCGCCGTCGGTGTGGACGTACTTCCCGCCGCGCAGCCACGACGCCGCCGCCGCGACGAGGCAGGCCGCGATGGCGAACCCGAACGCGACGACGAGCCCGTGGTGGAACGGCTGGGAGATCAGCGACGGGAAGAAGCCGCGGCCGGTCAGGTAGGCAGCGTCGCCCGACGGCAGGTGGTGGATCGCCGTGGGGCCGAGCAGGGACCGGATCGGGTTGTAGCCGAGCAGCGAGGCGAACAGGACTGCCACCGGCGGCAGCCCGGCGACCTGCTGCGCCTGCGCCTGGGTCACGCCGTGAGCGGTGAGGCCACTGGCCATCGCCTGCGGAAGCGACGCCGAGAGCCCGGTGACCATGAGGGAGAAGAAGATCCCGATCGAGAGCACCATGGCCGCGTTCTGGAACGTCGTGCTCATCCCGCCCCCGACGCCACGACGGTGCGGCGGGAGGGCGTTCATGATGCCCGCCCGGTTCGGTGAGGCGAACAGGCCCATGCCGAGCCCGTTGACCAGGAGCGCAGCGGCGAACTGCGAGTAGGTGAAGTCGACCGGCAGGAGCAGCAGCCACACGAAGCTCAGCGCGGCGACGAGCATGCCCCCGGTGGCGAAGGGGCGGGCACCGAACCGGTCGGAGAGGTAGCCCGAGACCGGCCCGGCGATGAGGAAGCCGACCGTCATCGGCAGCATGAAGATGCCGGCCCACAGCGGCGTGGACTCGAAGGAGTAGCCGTGCCGCGGCAACCAGATGCCCTGCAGCCAGATGATGAGGATGAACATCAGGCCGCCCCGGCCGAGGCCGGACAGCAGGCTGGCCAGGTTGCCGGCGGTGAACGCCCGGATCCGGAACAGGTCGAGCTGGAACATCGGGTGGGCGACGTGCGTCTCGACGACGCAGAAGATCGGCGAGCACCGCCGTGCCGCCGATGAGCGCTCGCGAGCACCCACGGGTTGGTCCAGCCCATGACGTGCCCGGCGTACGGCTGGATGCCGTAGGTGATGCCGACGAGGATCGCGACGAGACCCACCCCGAAGGTGAGGTTGCCCCACCAGTCGATGCTGCCGTGGTGGCGCACCCCGGTGTCGCGGAGCCTGAGGTAGGCCCACAGCGTGCCGAAGAGGCTGACCGGCACGGACACGAGGAAGACCAGCCGCCAGTCGATCGGGGCGAGGATCCCGCCGATCACGAGGCCGAGGAAGGATCCCGCGATGCCCGCCACCATGTTGAGCCCGAGGGCGAGGCCGCGCTGGTCGACGGGGAAGGCGTCGGTGATGATCGCGCTGGAGTTGGCCATGAGCAGGGCGCCGCCGACGCCCTGGAGCACCCGCATGACGATCAGCCACAGGGCGCCGGCCGGGCCCGTCAGCCAGGTCGCCGCCAGCAGGATCGAGAAGACCGTGAAGATCGCGAACCCGGCGTTGTACATCCGCACCCGGCCGTACATGTCGCCGAGGCGCCCGAAGCTGACCACCAGCACCGCGGTCACGACGAGGTATCCCATGATCAGCCACAGCAGGTAGCCGGAGTTCCCGGCGGCCAGCGGGTTGATCTGCAGTCCGCGGAAGATGTCCGGCAGCGCGATGAGCAGGATCGAGGAGTTGATCGTGGCGATCAGCACGCCCAGCGTCGTGTTCGACAGCACGACCCACTTGTAGCCCGGAGCGGTGGTCCCATTCATGTGTTTCAACCGTACTAACTGTTTTCCGCCCTGGCGACCCCTCCGGTCCGATTCACAGCGCACGCCCAGGCGAGTTCACAGGCGACGTTCAAGACGACCTCAGGGCTGACCGCCTCGGCGGCGCGAGCAGCGGAGCGGCACAGCGCACGCTGCCGCTCCGCCGCCGCCAGGCCGCCGTCATCCGGCAGCTGAGGCGCCGGCGGGCAGCGCTGAGGCGTGACTGGCCGGCGGCCGCGGGCCACCTCCCCGCCGGGCAGCAGGTCTAGCCGGATCCTCGCCGGTACGGCGTGTCCCGACCCCGACGGGGTTGAGGGTGCGCCCTGACGGGCAGTCTTGTGGCAAGGCACCCGCAGCGGGCGTCGTGGAGGATCTGCTCCGCGGTGGTCCGCTGCAGGCGCGTCCGTCCACGGAAGGCAGTCCATGAGCAGCTCCACCGTCTCGCCGACCCCCTCGGCGCCGGCGGACCATCCCGCCGAACCGGGCGACCAGCTGCGCCACGCCGCAGGTGCGGGCCTGGTGCTCGCCGCGCTGGGCGTGGTGTTCGGCGACATCGGCACCAGCCCGCTGTACGCGCTGCAGACCGTGTTCTCGATCGACCACGGCGCGGTCCGGCCGACCGTGGCGGATGTCTACGGTGTCATCTCCCTGATGTTCTGGTCGGTCACCCTCATCGTCACCGTGAAGTACGTCCGCGTGCTGATGCGCGCCGACAACGACGGCGAGGGCGGCGTCATGGCGCTCGCCGCGCTGGCGCAGCGCCTGTACTCGGGCCGGTCCCACCGCACCGGCCTCCTCCTCGGGCTGGGCATCGTGGGCGTGTCCCTCTTCTACGGCGACTCGCTGATCACCCCGGCCATCAGCGTGCTGTCCGCGGTCGAGGGCCTGCAGGTCGCCGCACCCGGGCTGGCCCACGTCGTCGTCCCCCTGGCGGCGGTCATCCTGTGCGGCCTCTTCGCCGCGCAGCGCTTCGGGACCGGCAAGGTGGGCAAGCTCTTCGGTCCCGTCACGGTGCTCTGGTTCGCGGCGATGGCGGCGGCCGGGCTGAGCCAGATCGTGGTGCACCCCGAGGTCGTCAAGGGGCTCTCGCCGACCTACGGGCTGATGTTCGTGGTCGCCCACCCGTTCCTCACGTTCGTGGCGATGGGCGCCATCGTGCTGGTCATCACCGGGGCCGAGGCGCTGTACGCCGACATGGGCCACTTCGGGCGCTCCCCGATCCAGCGCGCCTGGCTGTTCATCGTGTTCCCGGCGCTGACCCTGAACTACCTGGGGCAGGCGGCACTGATCCTGCACCACCCGGGCAGCGCGGTGAACCCGTTCTTCCTGCTGCTGCCGAGCTGGGCCCGGCTGCCGATGGTGGTCCTGGCGACCGCGGCAACCGTCATCGCCAGCCAGGCGGTGATCTCCGGCGCCTTCTCCCTGTCCCGACAGGCGATGCAGCTCGGGCTGCTGCCCCCGGTGACCGTCCGCCAGACCTCCGAGCACTCCGGCGGACAGATCTACCTGCCGGGGGTCAACGCCGTCCTGTTCGTCGGAGTGCTGGCGGTCACACTCACGTTCCGTTCGTCGGCACGGCTCGCGACGGCGTACGGCGTGTCCGTCACCGGGGCGCTCGTGGTCGACACGCTGCTGCTGCTGCTGGTCGGTCGGGTGCTGTGGAAGTGGCCGCTCTGGAAGGTGCTGCTCGCGGCCGTGGCCTTCGGCGGTGTCGAGGTCACCTTCCTCGCGGCCAACCTGTCCAAGGTGGCCCGCGGCGGGTGGCTGCCCCTGCTCGTCGCGCTGGGCGTGTTCACCGTCATGGCCACCTGGCAACGCGGACGGGCCATCGTGTCCTCGAACCGGCGCGAGAAGGAGGGCCCGCTGCAGACGTTCGTCGAGGACGTGCGAGAGCAGGCGGTCGCCGCGGGTGCCCGGCACCGCCGTCTTCCCCCACCCGGGGAAGGACACCACTCCCCTGGCCCTGCGTGCCAACGTCGAGCACAACCACGTCCTGCACGAGAGCGTCATCATCGTGTCGGCCAGCACGGCCAACGTGCCCCACGTGCCGGCCTCCGAGGCCTTCACCCTGGACGACCTGGGGTACGACGACGACGGCATCCAGCACCTGTCGGTCCGCTACGGGTTCTCCGACGAGCCCGACATCCCCCGGGCACTGCGGCAGGCGTGCGCCCAGGGTGTCCTGGGGCTCCACGTCACCGACGTCGACGACGCGTCGTACTTCCTGTCGCGAGGGGCCATCCGCCGGACGTCGGCACCGGGGCTGGCCCGGTGGCGCAAGACGCTGTTCCTCGTCCTCGCGCACAACGCCGCCGACCCCGCTGCCTACTTCGCCCTCCCCAGGGACCGCACCGTGCTCATGGGAACCGACGTGGAGATCTAGGACTGACCCACCACAGAGCCCTGCCGTTGCCGGCGTGCCCGGGGGCACAATGCGCCCATGCCCGACACGTTGAACGCCCTGCTCGCCGCGTTCCTGGCGACGGTGCCCGGTGGCTTGTACACGTGGAGCTACGAGCAGCAGGCGGGCCGGTGGGGCGCGACCGCCACCGACCGGCTCCAGCGGTTCCTGGGCGCGTCGGCGTTCTTCATCGCCCTGCAGCTGTGGTTCCTCTACGAGTTCTACCGCCGGTACGTCGTGACCGGCGTGGTGCAGTCCGGCCAGCCACTGCCGCCCGAGATCTGGTTGGTGCCGGTCCTCTTCGTCGTCGTACCGGTGCTGGTGGGGCGGTACCTGGGGCGGGCCGTCTTCCAGAAGAAGAAGTGGGCCTCGGTGTTCATCGGGACGTCGCGGGCGCCGCGAGCCTGGGACTTCCTGTTCACCAGCCCCAACACGAACGGGTGGTTGCGGCTGCGGCTGAAGGACGGCGACCGGTGGGTCGTCGGGGTGTGGGGCATCTCGCCGACCACCGGGCTGAAGAGCTTCGCAGCGGGGTACCCCGAGCCGCAGGACCTGCTGCTGTCGGACACGGCCCTGATCGACGAGGACGGCAACCTGCTCCTGGACGAGCACGACAGGCCGGTCTACACCGGGGCGGCGCTCCTGATCAGGTGGGACGAGGTTGCGTACGCCGAGTACATTGCAGGATAGGAGGATGCCTATGCCGAACAAGGGGCCACGGATCGAGAAGCTCACGCATCTGGGCCGGCACGGTGGCTACGAGGCCGGCGAGAAGTCCGCGAAGGACTTCAAGCCGCCACCGCGGTGGATGATCGCGGTGCCGAAGCCGGCCACCCCTCCCGAGCAGGACTGAGCCCGGCGGCCGGGTCTCTGAGGACGACCTGCGGACAACGTGGCAGGGCTCGGTCCGAGCCGATGACGGATCAGGCCGGCAGGAGATCGTTGCGACTGGGGTAGCGCTGGTGGGAGTCACGTCCGACGACGGTCGACGCCACCCGCACGCCCGTGCGCAGGGCCGCCTCCATGTCGACTCCCGTGGCCAGCTCGGCCAGCAGCCCGGCGGCCAGGCTGTCGCCGGCGCCGGTCGTGTCGATGGCTCGCACCGCGGGGGCGCTCGAGCTCGACGGTCCGGCCGCCGGGTCCGACCCCGAGCAGGACCCGCGGGTCCCCGCTTGAGGACCACCCAGCCGGGGCAGTGACGGGACAGGGCGGTCAGAGCCGCCTGTGCCGTCCGCTCCCCGGTCAGGGCGAGGGCCTCCGGCTCGTTCGGCAGGAAGACGTCGACCAGGGGCAGCAGGTCGAGGACCTCCGCGTGCGGCGTCCCCCTCCAGTCCTCGCGGGTCCCAGCCGGTGTCGAAGAACGTCTGCGCGCCGGCGGCACGGGCCCGCCGGAGCAGCTGCCGCGTGCCGTCGCCGCGGAAGTCCGGGCAGCGAGAAGTAGCCGGTGAGCAGCACGAAGTCGGCGGCCACGGCGCTCGGGCGGGATGTCGCACATCCCGTAGTCGGTGAGGACGCCGTGTGCGGTCAGGAACGCCCGCTCGCGCTGGGGCGCCTCGAGCGCGATCGAGATGCCGGTCGCCTGCCCGGCGACCACGAGCAGGTCGCCGCGCCAGCCCCAGGCGCTCGAGCTCGGCGGCGACCCACCGGCCGGCGTCGTCGTCCCGACCGCGCCGAAGAGCCGGTGCTCGACGCCCAGCGCCGCCAGCGCGAGCGAGACGTTGCCGGCCGCACCGGCGGGCCGCACCGCGATGTGGTCGATGACGTCGTCCCCGCCGGGCCTCGGCATCGCGGTGACGGGACTCGCCAGGACGTCGAGCTGGACGTTGCCGACGATGTGCAGAGGACCGCGTCATCGGGCGAGGCCAGCTTGATGTCGTCTTGGTGGTACCGGAAGCCGTCCCGGCCAGCCCCCGGCGCGTGACGAGCTCCGCGGCGAGCAGCTGCAGCGGCAGGATCTCCAGGACGGCGCCGGCCAGCGGTGACGGGGGCTCCGGCAGGCGCAGGACGGTCAGGTGCGTCGGCGTCCTCGACTTCCTTGCCCGACGGTGACCAGCAGGGTCGGGCAGCCCAACCCCGCCAGCTCCCGGGCGAGCCTGAGCTCACGACCGCCACCGATGACCACGGCCGCGGCCTCGGCGTCGAGCGCTTCCATCGGGCCGTGCAGGTAGTTGAAGGTCTCGTGGCTGGCGGTGTGCAGTCGCGCGGACTCGCGCATCATGAGGGCCCCTTCCCCGGCGGTGGCCGAGGACGTGCCGGTCGCCACCACGTCGACGATCCGAGCGTGCCTTGAAGGCGTCGCCGAGCCGGCCGACGACCTGCTCGGCTCTCCTCGATCACCTAGGCGACCTGCTCCGGAAGCGCGGCCCAGTCGCTGGTCGTGCCGGCCCAGTGCTCGCCCAGCATGCCGACCGCCTGCAGCGTGGCGGTGTAGCCGGTGGTGTAGATGGGGCTGTCCGGTCCGCTGGCGAGCGCGACCACCTCGTCGACCACCTCCGACAGCGGGGCCTCGGGATCGTTGGTGACGCCGACCCGGCGACCTGGTGCCCCCCGGAGGCGCGGCCACCGTCTCGGCGCTGCGGCCGGACTCGCTCATCGCGACGCAGACGTCGGCGAGCGGCAGGTCCGAGCCTGCAGCTCGGCGGCCGACACGGCGACCCCACGGATGCCGAGCGCGCGCCAGATCGGTGCGGCGCTGCGGGCGACGTGCTCGCTGGCGCCGATGCCCACGAGCGCCACCAGGGCACCCGGCTCGAGCGGGGCGATCGACCCAGGGCTCGGCGAACGCTCGCGGCGCTCGGACCAGCGACTGGGGCTGGACGGCGATGCCCTCGACGAATCTCATCGGATGCTCAACCCTTCACTGCGCCGGAGGAGAGGCCGCTGACGATGTAGCGCTGGAAGACCAGCGCGACAAGGGGCGGCAGGGTCGCGAGGATGCCGCCGGCCGCCTTCAGGCCGAAGTCCGTGGTGTAGCGGCCGGCGAACTCGGCGATCGCCACCGGGATGGTCTTCGCGTTCGTCGTCGAGGTGAAGATCAGGGCGTACAGGAACTCGTCCCAGGCCAGCAGGAAGGCGAACATGCCGGTGGCCAGGAGGCCGGGCCGCGCCAGCGGCAGGATCACCCGGAACAGGGCGCCCACCCGGGTGCAGCCGTCCACCCGGGCGGCGTCCTCGAGGTCGGCGGGCAGCGTGCAGGAAGTAGTTCGCCATGATCCACAGCACGAACGGGGTCGACGATCGAGCAGTAGACGATGATCAGCCCGAGTCGCGTGTCGAGGAGCCCCAGGCTGACCAGGATCAGGTACAGCGGGATCACCAGCGCGATCGGCGGCAGCATGTAGGTCGGCCAGGAACGACCAGCAGCGTCGTGCGCCGCGCCGGAAGCGCAGCCGGGCGAACGCGTAGGCGCCGAAGATCCCGACGGACCATCGAGATCGCCGCTCGTGCAGCGTGGCGACGATGAGGCTGTTGAGCATGGCCCTGCGGAAGTTGGCGGCGACGTCGTGCCGCTCGCCGTCGAGGAGGTGAAGATCTGCGCGGTAGCGCTCGAAGGTCGGGTGGTGCGGCCTCCAGTGCGGGAGCGCGGCGAGCAGCTCCGTCTGGCGGGGAGATGCTGGAGATCAGCAGCCACGCGAAGGGCAGCCAGGAAGACGAGCGCATCACGCACGGCGGCGACGTGGATGAAGATCCGGTATCGGCGTGCTCGGCCTCACTCGACACCGCCATCTCGTGTCCTGCCGCAGCAGCCTGCAGGTAGACGATCGCGAGGGCGAGGATGACCAGGACGATCAGGTAGGCGAGCGCGGCGCCGTAGCCGAACAGCTGGTTGGAGAAGGCCTGCTGGTAGGTGTAGAAGGCGACGGTCTGCGTCCCGTTGGCCGGGCCGCCGCGCGTCATCACGTAGATGATGTCGAAGACCTTGAAGGCCTCGATCGTGCGCAGCACGAGCACGACCGCGATCGCCGGCATCAGCAGCGGCAGCGTGATCCGCAGGAAGGCCTGCCAGGCGCCCGGCGCCGTCGATTCGGGCCGCCTCGTAGAGCTCGCGCGGGATCGTCGTCAGGCCGGCGAGCAGGAAGAACGCGACCAGCGAGGTGTTCTTCCAGACGTCGGCGACGATCACCACGTTGAGCGCGAGGAACGGCGAGCCGAGCCAGGCGTGTGTGCGCGTCGGAGAGCCGCCAGCTGGGTGAGCAGGGCGTTGAGGACGCCGTACTGGGCGTTGAAGATGTAGCGCCACATCGCGCCGTTGACGATCGTCGGCAGCGCCCAGGGCAGGACGACGATCGCGCGAAACAGCCAGCGCGCCCGCAGCGGCGCGTTGAGCAGCAGCGCGATCGCGATGCCGAGCACCAGCTCGAGGCCCGTCGAGACGACGGTGAAGTACAGCGTGTGCGCCGACCGCGCGGCCAGAACGCCGCGGTCGTGCCAGCACGTGCGTGTAGTTGTTGCAGCCCGACGAACGGGTAGTCGCCCGGCAACGGGCGAGTTGACGTCGTAGAACGAGATGAAGAAGCGTCCGCAGGATCGGGTAGATGACGATCCCGAAGACGACGATGACGCCGGGGAGCAGCAGCAGCGACGCGAACCGGCCCTCGCCGCGGCGCGCCGCTGAGCCGTCGGGCCGGGCGCCCGCCGGCCGCGCCGGCGGGCGTCTCGGCTGTGCGGCCGCTCACCTGGCCGAGCAGCGGTCGCGGCCTGCGAGCGCCGCGTCGTTCGAGCGCCTGCTGCGGCGCTCTTCTTGCCGAGCAGCGCGTTCTGGATCTCGACCTGGAGCGCCTGGGAGATGGCGTTGTAGTTGGGGACCTGCGGGCGCAGGATCATGTCGGCGAGCTGCGTCTTGGCGACGGCGACCACGGCCGGCCTGTTGGTCCACGACCTGCGGGTCGTCGTAGGACGGCCTTCCAGATCGGCAGCGAGCTCGTCGCGTACTGGTCCTGCGACCGGCTGGCTGGTGATGAACTTGATGAACGTCCAGGCCGCGGCCTGGTGCTTGCGCCTGCGCGCAGATCACACGGGCTGCCGCCGTTGCACCCGGGCCTTGCCGCTCGGGCCCGCGGGGGTGTGGAGACACCGTCACTCGCCGGCGACCTTGCTCTGCTTCGGGTCGTTCGCCGTCGCGAACATGGAGGTCCAGTTGAGCGCCAGGCTGCGCTCTGCCCTGCGCTGAACGACTTCAGGACGTCGTCCTCGAGGGATGCGTCGAGGCCGGGTTGGTCAGGCCGTCGTCGAGCGTCTTCTTCATGAACTCGAGCGCCTTGACGCCGCCCGCCGGTGTTGAAGGCGGGCTTGCCCGGCGTGTCGAGGAACTTGCCGCCGAAGGCGCCGAGGAACTGGGCGTAGTCGCAGATCACCGCCTCGGCCTGCGCCCAGGACCACGACCACGGGTACTTCGACGACGCCCGGCTGCTTCATCTTCTTGAGCGCCGCGACGAGGACCCGTCCCAGGTCTTCAGGTCGGCCGGGTCGACGCCCGGCCTGCTTCAGCATGCGCGTGTTGTAGTAGAAGTACTTCGTGTCCAGGATCCACGGCAGGCCGTAGTACTTGCCGTGGTACTGCGGGCGTCGCGATCGCGCCCGGGAAGATCTCTGCTTCCAGCGAGGCTGGTCAGCGTCGCTGGTGATGTCCTGGACGATGCCCTTCGAGCCGAACTCGGCCGGCCAGATGCAGTCGCCGAGCACGACGTCGTAGGTGCCGGCCGGCGCCGACGCGACGATCTTGTCGTGCAGGGCGTCGTAGGAGACGAAGGTCGGCTTGACCTTGATGCTTGGGGTTGGCCTTCTCGAAGGAGGCGATCATCGCGCGGATGTCGGCCTCGGAGTAGCCGGCCTGCTTCATGAACAGCGCGTGGATGGTGCCCTTGCCGCTGCCCGCCGCGCCTGCGCCGTCCTGCCGCCGCCGATACCGCACGCGGAGAGCAGCCCTGCGAGGCCGACCCCGCCGCCGGCGGCCAGCACCGTACGACGGCTCGGAGTCGCAGCCAGCACCTCAGGAGTCCGGGACGAGGAGGTGGATTCCATGATGTCTCCGTTTAGT